>NZ_RKIA01000003.1:0-609550 GCF_003751685.1 Curtobacterium sp. PhB78 | reverse complement strand
GCATCATCGTTCGACTTGCATGTGTTAAGCACGCCGCCAGCGTTCGTCCTGAGCCAGGATCAAACTCTCCGTAAAAAAATACAGACCCAACACCCCAAAGGGCATCAGACCGAGTTGATTCTGACTGTTGACTGTCTACTGACAATCTTCAATCCAAAAGGAATTGCATCATGACCTGAACAACCAAAGCTGCCCAGGCACGAGGTCAATCAATAAATTGGCATTGACAATGTGCACGCTGTTGAGTTCTCAAGGACCAGACGCACTCGCTCTTCGGCTCAGGTTCGAGCTCCAGCCACGAGGCTTGTGTACTTGGCTTGCCACCGGTGTGTCGTCGGACCCGGAGGTCCTGTGGCTCATCCCCGAGGGGAGAGAACCGGTGGGCTTGTCATCCTAGGCGTCGAAGCGATCGAGCACAAGGCCAGATCTGATCTTCAGTGGAGGATGGTCCCGCTTGAGGGCCGACGTGCTCTGGGCTTTCGCTCCAGCCGCTCCGCCGCACCTTTGGGGTGACGAGTAGGAACTTTACGCAGGCCTGGGCGAGTGTGCCAAGCCAGGCCTGATCCCGGGCGTGTCGCGTTGTGCAACACGCGTCGCCCGGGTACCGGCGCGGTCAGGCCAGCGTCACACCGGCGAGGGTCTTCTTGCCGCGGCGGAGCACGAGGACTCCCCCGGGCAGGGCGAGGTCCGACAGCGGTGCGGTGGCGTCCTCGGCTCGGACGTTGTTCACGTACACGCCGCCCTGGTCGATCGCCCGCCGGGCTTCGCCGAGGGACTTCACGAGCTCGGTCTCGACGAGGGCCCGGGCCACGTCGGCGCCGGCCTCGATGGTGACCGACCCCGGCAGCTCCGCGATCGCCGACCGCAGGGTGTCCGGGTCGAGGGCACCGAGGTCCCCGTTGCCGAACAGCGCAGCCGCGGCGTCGATCGCGGCCTGGGTGGCGTCGACCCCGTGCACGAGCGAGGTGACCTCGAACGCGAGGGTCCGCTGCGCTTCGCGTCGGAACGGTTCGTCGGCGACCGCCTGCTCGAGTCGCTCGATCTCGGCACGGGACAGGAACGTGAACTCCCGCAACCGGGCGATCACGTCGGCATCCGCCGTGTTCAGCCAGAACTGGTACAGCGCGTACGGCGACGTCATCTCGGCGTCGAGCCAGATGGCGTTGCCCTCGCTCTTGCCGAACTTCGTGCCGTCCGAGTTCGTGATCAAGGGTGTCCCGAGCGCGTGCACCGTCGCGCCCTCGGCACGACGGATGAGCTCCGTCCCCGAGGTCAGGTTGCCCCACTGGTCCGAACCACCCGTCTGCAGCGTGCAGCCGTACTGCCGGAAGAGCTCGCGGTAGTCGAGGCCCTGCAGGATCTGGTAGCTGAACTCGGTGTAGCTGATCCCAGCGTCGGAGTTCAGCCGCGCGGCGACGGCGTCCTTCTTGAGCATCGAGTTCACCCGGAAGTACTTGCCGACGTCGCGCAGGAAGTCGATGGCGGACATCGGTGACGTCCAGTCGAGGTTGTTCACCAGCCGGACGCCGTTGTCACCATTCGGACTGAGGAACCGCGACACCTGCCCCTGCAGACGCGCCACCCACTCGGCGACGGTCTCGCGGGTGTTCAACGTGCGCTCCGCCGTCGGACGCGGGTCGCCGATGAGCCCCGTCGATCCCCCGACGAGCGCCAGCGGCTTGTGCCCGGCGAGCTGCAACCGACGCATGGTCAGGAGCTGCAGCAGGTTGCCGCAGTGCAGCGACGGTGCCGTGGGGTCGAAGCCGCAGTAGTACGTGATCGGATCACCGTCGAGGGCCTCTTGGAGTGCGGTCTCGTCGGTCGAGACCTGCACCAGACCGCGCCAGCGCAGTTCGTCCCACACCGAGGCGAAGGTGGGGTCGTTCTGCTGGCGCGTCAGGACGTCTTGAGCGGTATCACTGGACACCCCGCCATCGTAGCGGCGGCGCACCACCGACAGCGCGCCGTCGACCGGGAGGCCCGTGGTGCGTCTGGGCCCACGCCGCCGGTTCCGGCGCGACGCGCCAGCGGCGGGCCGGCCGTGCCGGTGGGGATCAGTCGAGGGCACCCTTGTGCCGTCGGTACGTCGAGACCGTCGGGTCGCCCGTCAACCAGAAGCGCCAGGGGTACTGCGCACCGCCGGCGATGCCGCCGACGCCGGTGCGCGGTCCGCGCGAGATGCGCGGGACCGGACCCGTCCCGCCGGGGCCGGGTGCGGTCTCGGTCAGGAGTTCCTCGACCACGCGAGCCGGAGAGGCGGAGGCGAGCCGCGCCTCCAGGCCGGGTGCCAACGTGAGCACGAACGGACCGGACCCGTCGAGCAGCGAGGTGCCGTCGTCCTGTCCGAGCACCGCGCCGAGGGCGCCACCGAGGTTGCCGGGGCCACGCGCCAACGCGACGTCGGCAACCGACGGGCCACGTCGTCCGCGTGCGGTGTCGACGCCCTCGATCACCTGCGCACCGCGGAGCAGGGAACCGGAGGAGGTGCCGGCCGGTGCACTCACGACGTTGACGCAGGTGTGGATGCCGTACGAGCGGTACGCGTACAGGGTGCCCGGCGACCCGAACAGGTGGCGGTTGCGCTCGGTCGGACCGCGGTGCCCGTGCGAGCCGGGGTCGGTGGGGCCGAAGTAAGCCTCGACCTCGGTGATGCGCAGGGTCACGCCACGGCCCGCGATCGTCGCGCCGAGCAGCGCCGGGGCGATGCGCGGCGCCGGCTCGGCGAGCAACGCGAGCAGCCCCTCGGTCATCGCGTGAAGGGTGCGCCCTCGGCCAGGTCGTGGACGCGACGCGTGACGGACGCCAGCTGCTCGGCCACACGGTCCGGAGCGGTTCCGCCGACACCCGATCGGGACGCGACACTGCCCTCGATCGTGAGCACGGCACGGACCCCGGGGGTCAGGTGCTCGGAGACCGACCGGTACTCGTCGTCGGTCGGGTCGTCGAGCTCGATGCCGCGCTGTTCGCAGTACCGGACCAGCGCACCGGACACTTCGTGCGCATCGCGGAACGGGACACCCTGGCGGACCAGCCACTCGGCCACGTCGGTCGCGAGCGAGAAGCCCTGCGGCGCGAGCTCGGCCATCCGGTCCGTGTCGAACGTGAGCGTCGCGATCATGCCGGTGAAGGCCGGCAGCAGGACCTCGAGCGTGGCGACCGAGTCGAAGACGGGCTCCTTGTCCTCCTGCAGGTCGCGGTTGTAGGCGAGCGGCAGTCCCTTCAAGGTCGCGAGCAGGCCCGTCAGGTTGCCGATCAGACGACCGGACTTGCCGCGCGCGAGCTCGGCGATGTCGGGGTTCTTCTTCTGCGGCATGATGCTCGAGCCGGTCGAGAAGGCGTCGTGGAGCCGGACGAAGCCGAACTCCTTCGTGTTCCAGAGGATGACCTCTTCCGACAGACGCGAGACGTCGATGCCGATCTGCGCGAGGACGAACGCGAACTCGGCGACGACGTCGCGAGCGGCCGTGGCGTCGATCGAGTTGTCGGCCGGGCGGTCGAACCCGAGCTCCGCGGCGATCGCGGCGGGGTCGAGGCCGAGCGAACTGCCGGCGAGGGCACCGGCGCCGTACGGGCTCACGCTCGCGCGGCCCGCCCAGTCGCGGAGGCGCTCGAGGTCGCGGACCAACGGCCACGCGTGCGCCAGCAGGTGGTGCGCGAGGAGGACGGGCTGCGCGTGCTGCAGGTGCGTGCGACCCGGCATGATCGCCGACGGGTGCTCGTTCGCCTGCTGGGTGATCGCGTCGACCAGGTCGATCACGAGCCGACCGATCCGGCGCCCGTGGTCGAGCATGTGCATGCGGCCGAGCGTCGCGATCTGGTCGTTGCGGCTGCGGCCGGCGCGGAGCTTGCCGCCGAGTTCCGGACCGAGGTCGGCGATGAGGAGGCGCTCGAGGGCGCCGTGGACGTCCTCGTCGGACTCGTCGGGCTGCAGCGTGCCGTCGGCGTGCGCGGCCTCGAGCCGGTCGAGTCCGGCGAGCATGCGCTCGAGCTCGTCCGCCGTCAGGTACCCGGCCGTGTGCAGGGCCCGGGCGTGCGCGCGGGAGCCGGCGATGTCGTACGGGGCGAGCTGCCAGTCGAAGTGCGTCGACTTCGAGAGCGCTGCCAGGGCCGCACTCGGGCCGTCGGCGAAGCGGGCGCCCCAGAGGGCTCCGGTGTTGGTGGCGTCGGTCTTCTCGTCGGTCATGTCGTCCTGCGTCGTTGTCGTCGGGCCGGGTGGCGGCGGGTGTCAGTTCGCCGCGTCGCGGCGGGCGGAGATCTTGCTGGGGAGCGACCAGAGTTCGATGAAGCCCTTCGAGAGGGACTGGTCGAACGTGTCGCCGGTGTCGTACGTGGCGAGGTCGAAGTCGTAGAGGCTCTGCTCCGAGCGACGGCCGGTCACCGTCGCTCGACCACCGTGCAGCTGGAGGCGGACGTCGCCGGAGACGTGCTGCTGGGTGTGGTCGACGAAGGCGTCGAGGCTGCGCTTCAGCCCGCCGAACCACAGGCCGTCGTAGACCAGGTCGGCCCACTCCGACTCGACACCGCGCTTGTAGCGGTTCACGTCGCGCTCGAGGGTGAGGCGCTCGAGCTCCTCGTGCGCCGTGATGAGCGCGATCGCCGCAGGGGCCTCGTACACCTCGCGCGACTTGATGCCGACGAGGCGGTCCTCGACGACGTCGATCCGACCGACGCCGTGCTTGCCGGCCACGGCGTTCAGCTCCTGCACGATCCGCAGCACGCTGAAGCGCTGCCCGTCGAGCGCCACCGGGACGCCGCGCTCGAACGTGATGGTCACCTCGTCCGGGTCGCGCGGGACGGCGGGGTCCTGCGTGTAGGCGTAGAGGTCCTCGGTCGGGGCGTTCCACGGGTCCTCGAGGAAACCCGTCTCGACCGCACGGCCCCACACGTTCTGGTCGATCGAGTACGGCGACCGCTGCGACTGCTGGATCGGCAGGGCGTGCTGCTCGGCGTACGCGATCGCCTTGTCCCGGGTCAGGGCGAGGTCACGCACCGGTGCCACGCTCCGCAGGTCCGGGGCGATCGCCGCGACCGCTGCCTCGAACCGGACCTGGTCGTTGCCCTTGCCGGTGCAGCCGTGCGCGACGCTGTCGGCGCCGAGCTGCTTCGCCGTCAGCGCGAGGTGCTTCGCGATGAGCGGGCGGCTCAGCGCCGACACCAGCGGGTAGCGCTTCTGGTACAGCGCGTTGGCCTTGAGGGCCGGCACGATGTACTCGTCGGCGTACTCGTCCTTGGCGTCGACCACGATCGACTCCACGGCCCCGCAGTCGAGCGCGCGCTGTCGGATCGCGTCGAGGTCCTCGCCGCCCTGGCCGACGTCGACCGCGAGTGCGACCACCTCTTTGCCGGTGGCGTCACGCAGCCAGCCGATCCCGACGGAGGTGTCGAGGCCGCCGGAGTAGGCGAGGACGACGCGGTCAGCCATGCGGTGCGCCTACGCGGTCGCCACGGCGTTCGCCGTTGCCGTCGTCGCGACGTTCGCGGCGAGGAGCCAGGCCAGCAGCGCCTTCTGGGCGTGCAGACGGTTCTCCGCCTCGTCCCAGATGATGCTGCGCGGCCCGTCGATGACGTCGGCGGTCACCTCGTAGCCACGGTCGGCGGGCAGGCAGTGCATGAACACCGCGTCGTCGGCGGCGTGCGCCATCAGGGCATCGTCCACGCGGTACCCGGAGAAGGTGTCGAGGCGCGACTGCTTCTCGGACTCCTTTCCCATCGACACCCAGGTGTCGGTGACCACGACGTCGGCACCGGCGACCGCTGCTACCGGGTCGGTGACGACGAGGACGGAACCGCCGGTCTCGGCCGAACGGTGCTCGGCGTCGGTGACGACCTGCGGGGACGGCGAGAACTCAGCGGGAGCCGCGACGCGGACGTGCATGCCCGCGGTCGCGCCGGCGAGCAGGTACGACTGCGCCATGTTGCTCGCGCCGTCGCCGATGAACGCCACGGTCTGGCCCGCCAGCGTGCCGCGGTGCTCGCGGATGGTGAGCAGGTCGGCGAGCAGCTGGCAGGGGTGGAAGTCGTCGGACAGTGCGTTGACGACGGGGACGGTCGTGCCGGCGGCCATCTCCTCGAGACCGGCCTGCCCGTAGGTGCGCCAGACGATCGCCGACACCATGCGCTCGAGCACGCGGGCGGTGTCCGACGGGGTCTCCTTGCCGCCGAGCTGGCTGTTCGCCGTCGAGATGATGAGCGGGCTGCCGCCCAGGTCGGAGATGCCGACGTGGAACGACACCCGGGTGCGGGTCGACGACTTGTCGAAGATGACCGCGACGCTCTGCGGGCCGGCGAGGGGCTTCGCACCCCAACGGTCGGCCTTCATCTGGTCGGCGATGTCGAGGATCGCGGACTGCTCGGCCTGGCTGAGGTCGTCGTCCCGGAGGAAGTGGCGGGTCATGCGGAGGTCTCCTGGGCGGCAGCGACGGCCGCGAGGCTCTGGGCGAGGATCGACACGAACTCGTCGATCTCGGCGTCGGACACGATGAGCGGCGGCGCGAGGCGCAGGCTCGACTCGTTCGGGGCGTTGATGATGAGGCCACGCTCGAGGGCGGCGGCGTTGACCGCGGCCGCGATCGGGCCGGTGAGCCCGACGCCGATGAGCAGACCGGTGCCGCGGACCTCTTCGACGAGCGGTGAGCCGATGCCGGCGATGCCGGTCCGGATCCGCTCGCCCTTGACCACGGCGGCAGCGACGAGGTCCGCGCGTTCGATCTCCTCGAGCACCGCGTTCGCCACGCGGGTGCCGAGCGGGTTGCCGCCGAAGGTCGAACCGTGCTGGCCGGCCGAGAACAGGTCGGACGCCCACCCGAAGGTCACGAGCGCACCGATCGGGAAGCCGCCGGCGATGCCCTTGGCCACCGTGACGGCGTCGGGGGTGAAGCCGTGGCCCTGGTAGGTGAACCAGTTGCCCGTCCGGCCGACACCGGTCTGGATCTCGTCGAGGATCAGCAGCGCACCGTGCTCCTCGGTCAGCCGGCGCGCGGCGAGCAGGAAGCCCTCGGGCAGGTCGACGACGCCGGCCTCGCCCTTGATCGGCTCGATGACGATCGCCGCGACCGTGTCGTCGATGGACTCCTCGAGCGCAGCGACGGTGGAGTCGATGTGCTCGACGCCCGGGATCATCGGCAGGAAGTCCTGCTGCAGCGCGGGCTTGCCGGTGAGCGCGAGCGCACCCATCGTCCGGCCGTGGAAGCCCTGCTTCAGCGCGAGGATGCGGGTCTTCTGCCCGTCGGCGCCCTTGTTCAGGCGCGCGAGCTTGAACGCGGCCTCGTTCGCCTCGGCACCGGAGTTGCCGAAGTACACCCGCCCGGCGTCGCCCGCACCGGTGATGCGCTTGAGGCGCTCCGCCAGCTCGAGCTGGGGCGGCGTCGCGAAGTAGTTCGACACGTGCACGAGCTTCGCGGCCTGGTCGGCGATCGCCTCGACCAGGACGGGGTGCGCGTGGCCGAGCGAGTTCACGGCGATGCCCGCCAGGAAGTCGAGGTACTCGTTGCCCTCCACGTCCCAGACACGGCAGCCCTGTCCGCGCTCGAGCATGATCTTCGGCGGGGTCAGGGATCGCATCAGCGACGCCCCGAACCGGTCGTTCCAGGTCTCGGTCTGCGTCTCGCTGCTCACGGCTGCTGCCCCTTCTCGGTCGTGCTGGCCACGTGTTGGCCGGTGCTGGTGCTCGTCGACGGTGCTGCGACGCGTCGGCCGATCTCGGCGTGGGTCATCTGGTTCTCGGTGCGTCGGCTCGGGTCCGGGATCACCTCGGTGCCCGCACCGCGCAGGGTGAAGACCTCGAGCAGGATCGAGTGCGGGATCCGGCCGTCGATGATCGTCGCCCCGCCGACCCCGCCGACCACGGCGTCGAGGCACGCGGTCATCTTCGGGATCATGCCCGACTCGAGCGACGGCAGGAGCGCGCGGAGCTCCTCGACCGCGATGAGGTCGACGAGCGAGTCGCGGTCCGGCCAGTTGCGGTACAGGCCGGGGACGTCGGTGAGCATGATGAGCTTCGACGCACGCAGCGCGATCGCCAGGGCACCCGCGGCCGCATCGGCGTTCACGTTGAGCGCCTGGTCCGGGTGGGCGTCGTCGATCGCGATGCTCGAGACCACCGGGATCCGGCCGGCCTCGATCGCGGCGAGCACCCCTGACGGGTCGACGTGGGTGATGTCGCCGACGTGCCCGAGGTCGTACTCCTGCCCGTCGACGACCACGCCCTTCTGCTCGCCGGTGAACAGGGACCCGCCGTCACCGAACACGCCGACGGCCAGGCCCTCGCCGTGCTCGTTCATCAGGTCGACGATCTCGCGGTTGACCTCGCCAGCCAGGACGTCGCGGACGACCGAGATCGCCTCGGTCGTGGTGACGCGGTAGCCGCCACGGAACTCGGACTCGATGCCCTGTTCCTTGAGCGCGGCCGAGATCTGCGGACCCCCGCCGTGCACGACGACGGGGTGCAACCCGGCGTAGCGGAGGTAGACCATGTCCTCGGCGAACGCACGCTTGAGGTCCTCGTTCACCATCGCGTTGCCGCCGAACTTGACGACGACGACCTTGCCGGAGAACCGCTTGAGCCACGGCAGGGACTCGATCAGGGTCGCGGCCTTGACGGCGGCGAACTCGTGCTCTTCTTCCTTCGTGAGGGGCGTCCCGGCCCCTTCGGTGTCGTTCGCCATCAGCTGGAGTACGCGCTGTTCTCGTGCACGTAGTCGTGCGTGAGGTCGTTGGTCAGGATCGTCGCCGAGTGCGTCCCGACGCCGAGGTCGATGCGCACGTGGGTGTCCCGCGGCGTCAGGTCGACGGTGTCGCTCGGCTGGTCCGGGGCGCCGGCGTGGCAGACCCGGACACCGTTCATGCTGACGTCGACCGCGTACGGGTCGAAGTCGGCGTCCGTGGTGCCGATGGCCGCGAGGACCCGGCCCCAGTTCGGGTCGTTGCCGAAGACGGCCGCCTTGAACAGGTTGTTGCGCGCGACACTCCGGCCGACGGTGACGGCGTCGTCCTCGGTCGCGGCGTGCACGACCTCGATCGCGATGTCGTGGCTGGCGCCTTCGGCGTCCTGCTGCAGCTGGCGGGCCAGGTCGGCGCAGACCGCGGTCAGGGCTTCCTGGAAGTCGCCGACCTCGGGCGTCACCCCGCTCGCACCCGACGACAGCAGCACGACGGTGTCGTTCGTCGACATGCAGCCGTCCGAGTCGACGCGGTCGAAGGTGATGCGGGTGGCCGCGCGGAGCGCCTGGTCGAGCTGGTCCGGGGTCTGCACGGCGTCGGTCGTGATCACGACGAGCATGGTCGCGAGTCCGGGTGCGAGCATGCCCGCACCCTTCGCCATGCCGCCGACGGTCCAGCCGTCCTCGGTCACCACGGACTGCTTCGCCCTGGTGTCGGTCGTCATGATGGCCGTGGCCGCGTCCGGGCCGCCATCAGCGGTGAGCGCAGCGCCCGCGAGGTCGACGCCCCGGAGCACGTTGTCGCGGAACGTCTGGTCGCCCACCCCGATGAGGCCGGTGGAGCAGACGACGACGTCGCCCGCACCGATGCCGAGGGCGTCGCCGACGGCTTCGGCGGTCAGGTGCGTGGTCTGGAAGCCGAAGGGGCCCGTGAAGCAGTTGGCGCCGCCGGAGTTCAGGACGACGGCGCGCGCGACGCC
The DNA here is from genome assembly GCF_003751685.1 of Curtobacterium sp. PhB78. Classification (NCBI taxonomy): domain Bacteria; kingdom Bacillati; phylum Actinomycetota; class Actinomycetes; order Micrococcales; family Microbacteriaceae; genus Curtobacterium; species Curtobacterium sp. PhB78. Next base: position 599,913 of record NZ_RKIA01000003.1, on the reverse strand, counting down.
GTCACCGACGACCTGGCGGGACCAGATCACCGGGTGCGCCTGCGCGCGGTTGCTGGTGAAGACCGCGGCCACGGCCGCGTCGGGGCCGTCGTTGACGACGAGGGCCACGTCCGGCTTGCCGCTGGTCTTCAGGCCGGCGGTCACGCCGGCAGCGCGGAAACCCGCTGCCGCGGTGACGCCCTGGAGGCCCGGTTCGCCCTGGGTGGGCTCGCTCACGTCGGTGAGGTCGGTCACGGTGCGACTCCGTCCACGCTGAGGCCCAGGGTTTCCGGCAGACCCAGGGCGATGTTGGTCGACTGGACGGCGGCACCCGCCGTGCCCTTCGCGAGGTTGTCGAGAGCCGTGACGGCGACGACGCGGCCTGCGGCCTCGTCCACCGCGATGCCGACGAGTGCGGTGTTCGCACCGATGGTGTCCGCGACCCGGGGGAACTCGCCCTCGGGCAACAGGTGCACGAACGGCTCGTCGGCGTAGGCCTGCTCCCAGGCGAGCCGCACGTCGCGGGCGCTGACACCCGGGGTGAGCTTGGCCGTCGTCGTCGCGAGGATGCCCCGCGACATCGGGACGAGCACGGGCGTGAACGAGATCGTCACGTCGGCAGCACCCGCGACGACCAGGTTCTGCTGGATCTCCGGGACGTGCCGGTGCGTGCCGCCCACCGCGTAGGCGCTGGCGGAGCCCATGATCTCGGACGCCAGGTAGGTGTTGGCGAGCTTCTTGCCGGCACCGCTCGGGCCGACGCTCAGCACAGCGACGATGTCGTCCGACTCGACGAGCCCGGCCTGGATGCCCGGCTGGATGCCGAGCGTCACCGCGGTGACGTTGCACCCGGGGACCGCGATCCGCTTGGTGCCGACCAGGGCCGAACGCTGCTTGCCCTGCGACGCGATGTCCTCGACCTCGCGCCACTCGTCGGCCGACCCCGGGGTCGGGGCGGCGAGCAGGAGCTCCGGCAGGCCGTAGGTCCAGGCGCCGTGGTAGTCGCCGCCGTAGAACTGCTCCCAGGCCGCGGGATCCGTCAGACGGTGGTCCGCGCCGCAGTCCACCACGAGGGCGTCGTCGCCGAGCTCCTCGGTGATCGCCCCCGACTGACCGTGCGGCAGCGCCAGGAACACGACGTCGTGCCCGCGGAGCGTCTCGGCCGTCGTCTTCTCGAGGGTCAGGTGCGACAGCGACCGGAGGTGCGGCTGGGTCGCGATCAACGGCTGTCCGGCGTTCGAGAACGCCGTCACCGTCCTGACGTCGAACTCGGGATGGGCGGAGAGCACGCGCAGGAGCTCACCACCCGCGTAGCCGGAGGCTCCCGCCACGGCGACGGATACGGACATGGGATTCCACCTTTGGTCGGACTGGTCGTCGAGAGAGTCGGAGGCGGCGACCCCGGGCGGTGCTGATCCCGTCGTGGGTCAGTCGCGCAGGGTCGCCCCGAATCGCTCGCCGGCACGTCGGACTGCGCCGTCACGGGCCTCGGTGGCCTCGGCAGCGGTCAGCGTGCGGTCCGTGGCACGGAAGCGCAGGGCGAACGTCAGGGACTTCTGTCCCTCGTCCACGCCGGAGCCCCGGTAGTCATCCACGAGCCGAGCATACTCCAACAGGTCTCCGGCACCAGAGCGGACCGCATCCAACACGTCACCGGCCGGCACCTCGGCGTCGACGACCAGGGACAGGTCCTGCGTCGCTGCCGGGTACGACACGATCGGCGCGACCGCGACGAGGTCGGGGGCCGCGGCCACCATGGCGTCGAGGTCGAGCTCGACCACGGCCACCACGCGGGGCAGCACCGCAGCGGCGGACAGTTCCGGCAGGAGTTCGCCGGCGACGCCCACGACGGTGTCGCCAACGAGCAGCGACGCCGCGCGGCCCGGGTGCAGGGACGGGTGGGTGGTCTGCGCGACGCGCAGTTCCACGCCGACGGCCCACGCCACCTGGCGGGCTGCGTCGATCGCGTCGGCGATGCCGTACGGCTCCGCCGCGACGCCCGCCTGCTTGCCGACGCGGTTGCCGGTGAGCAGGGCGGACACGTGGAACGGCTGTGCGGGCAGGGACGCGTCGAGCGCCTCGAGCGTCGCGCGGTCGGGCAGCGCGGCACCGGCCGGGACCTCGTCGGTGCCGAGCGTCACGCCCGTCACCGGCAGGAACACCCGCGAGGTCTCGTAGAGCGCGACGTCGAGCAGGCCGCGCGAGACGTTCCGGCGAGCGGCGTCGACGAGGGCGGGCACACCACTGCGGCGGAGCAGGTTCTGCTCGCTGTCGAGGGCGTTGGCGAGGACGACGCTCGGGCCGCCCTCCGGGTCGATCCCCGGGTAGGCGTCCTGCGTCGCGGCGGAGACGAACGGCGCCGTCACCGCTTCGACCAGACCCGCGGCGGCGAGGGCCGCGGAGACCCGACGGCGCGCCTGCTGGTGCGGGGTGAGTCCGCGTCCGGGCGGGGCCACGGGGAGCACGCTCGGGATGCGGTCGTACCCGACGATCCGCGCGACCTCTTCGACCAACGTGGTGTCGTCGGTCAGGTCCGGACGCCAGGTCGGCGGGGTGACGGCGAGCTGCGCACCGTCGACCTGCACCGTCGCGCCGATCGCACGGAGGGTGTCCACGACCTCGGCGTCGCTGTAGTCCACGCCGATGAGCTCGGCCGGACGCGAGGTCCGCATGGCGACCGTTGCACGGGGCTCGGTGTCGACGAGCGTGGAACCGAGAGCATCGGCCGTGCCGCCGGCCAGCTCGACGAGGAGGTCGACGGCACGGTTCGCAGCAGCCTCGGCCACGAGCGGGTCGACGCCGCGCTCGAACCGACGGGAGGCCTCGCTCGGCAGCTTGTGGCGGCGAGCGGTCCGCGCGATCGAGACCTGGTCGAAGCCAGCTGCCTCGATCAGGACGTCGGTCGTGCTCGCCGAGATCTCCGTCCGGGCACCGCCCATCACTCCGGCGAGCCCGACGGGGCCGTCGTGGTCGGTGATGACGAGGTCCTCGGGGTCGAGCTTCCGCACGGCGCCGTCGAGGGTCTCGAGCGTCTCGCCAACAGCGGCACGACGGACGCCCAGGCCACCGCGGACGGTCGACAGGTCGTAGCCGTGCAGCGGCTGGCCGAGCTCGAACATGACGTAGTTCGTGATGTCGACGGGCAGCGAGATCGAACGGACGCCTGCCAGGGCGAGACGCGACACCATCCAAGCCGGTGTCTTCGCGGTGGGGTCGATGCCTCGGACGACGCGGGTGACGAAGGTGCTCGCGCCGACGCGACCGCGGATCGGGGCCTGGTCGTCGATCGTGACCGAGAAGCCCTCGGCCGTGCGGGGTGCGACGCGGTCGACGGGGTCGTGGAAGCTCGCGCCGGTGGCGTGGGCGTACTCACGTGCGACACCGCGCATGCTCAGCACGTACCCGCGGTCCGGCGTGACGTTGATCTCGACCGCCGCGTCGTCGAGGCCGAGGAGCGCGATGGCGTCCTGGCCGACGTCGGGCTCCATGTCGAGGTCTGCGAAGCGGAGGATGCCCTCGTGCTCGTCGCCGAGGCCGAGCTCGCGTGCCGAGGCGATCATGCCGTCGGAGACGTGGCCGTAGGTCTTGCGGGCCGCGATCGGGAACGGTCCGGGCAGCACGGCGCCGGGCAGCGTCACGACGACGAGGTCGCCCACGTCGAAGTTGTGCGCACCGCAGACGATGCCGCGGGGTTCGGGCTCGCCGACGTCCACCTGGCACCAGTTGATCGTCTTGCCGTTCTTCTGCGGTTCCGGGACGCGCTCGAGCACCCGGCCGACCACGACGGGGCCGGTCAGGTCGAAGGTGTGGACGTCCTCTTCCTCGAAGCCGACCGACACGAGCGCCGCGTGGACGTGCTCGAGGGTGACGTCCTCGGGGAGGTCGACGGACTCGCCGAGCCAGCGGAGTGGGACGCGCATCAGACCACCGTTCCGAACTGCTGCGAGAAGCGGATGTCGCCCTCGAGGAAGTCACGCATGTCGTTCAGGCCGTTGCGGAACTGCAGCGTCCGCTCGATGCCCATGCCGAAGGCGAAGCCCTGGTACTCGTCCGGGTCGATGCCGGCGGCACGCAGGACGTTCGGGTTGACCATGCCGCAGCCACCCCACTCGACCCACCGGGCGCCACCCTTGGCGTTCGGCTGCCAGACGTCCATCTCGGCGCTGGGCTCGGTGAACGGGAAGTAGTTCGGGCGCAGGCGGATCTGCGCCTCGGCACCGAAGACCTGGCGGGCGAAGTGCTCGAGCGTGCCACGCAGGTGTGCCATCGTCAGGCCCTTGTCGATCGCGATGCCCTCGACCTGGGTGAAGACCGGCAGGTGCGTGGCGTCGAGCTCGTCGGCGCGGTACACGCGGCCCGGAGCGATGACGTAGAGCGGGAGGTCGCGGGACAGCAGGGACCGCACCTGCACGGGCGACGTGTGGGTGCGCATGACCAGGTGCCGGTCGACCGGCTCGACGAAGATCGTGTCCGCCATGGCCCGGGCCGGGTGGTCCTGGTCGAAGTTCAGGGCGTCGAAGTTGAACCACTCGTGCTCGAGCTCGGGGCCCTCTGCCACTTCCCACCCCATGCCGACGAAGATGTCCGCGACGGCTTCGTTGAGCAGCGAGAGCGGGTGGCGCGAGCCGGTCGGGCGGTGGGTCGGCAACGCGGTGACGTCGACGCGCTCGGCTTCGAGCCGCGCGCGCTCTTCGGCCACGGCGAGGACCGACTCCTGCTCCGCGATCGCCGCGTTCAGCCGCCCGCGGGCCTGACCGACGAGCTTGCCGGCCGCGGCCTTCTGCTCCGGCGGGACGCTGCGCATCGACGCGTTCATCCGAGCCAGCGGCGACTGCTCACCGGTGTGCTCGGCCCTGGCCTGCTTCAGTTCGGCGACCGTCGTCGTGGCGCGGACGGCGGCGAGTGCTGCGTCCACGGCGTCGGCGACGGCCGATTCGCTGATCTCGAGAGGTTCTGACACGAGACCCAAGCCTACCGGCCGACGGGATACCACCCGCCTGCACCGGTCGGACTGTGGATGGCCGATGCCGACGACCGAACTGTGGAGGGGGGTCAGCTCCGGAGTGCGAACGCCGACTCGTACAGGCAGACCGAGGCCGCCGTCGCCAAGTTCATCGACTCCGCCTGGCCGTAGATCGGCACCTTCACCGCACGGTCGACGAGCGCGAGGTCCTCGGTCGTGAGCCCACGGGCCTCGTTGCCGAACACCCACGCGGTCGGACCGTCGAGCATGCCCTCGGCCCGGACCACCGGCAGGTCGTCACCCGAGACGTCGGCCGCGAGCACGGTGTACCCGAGTGCCTTCGCCCGCGCGATCGTGTCGGCCAGGGTCACGCCGACCGACACCGGCACGTGGAAGAGCGAGCCCGTGGTCGACCGGACGACCTTCGGGTTGTACGGGTCCACCGACCGCCCGGTGAGGACCACCGCGTCGGCGCCGGCGGAGTCGGCGGCGCGGATGATCGTGCCGGCGTTCCCCGGGTCCCGTACCTCTTCGAGGATGGCGACCAGCCCCGGCAACGCGGCCGGCTCGTCGGCGTCCCCACGGGCCTCCAGGTCGACGGCAGCAGCAGCATCACCGACGCGACGGTCCGGGAAGACGTCCTTGACCGACGTCGGGAACTGCTGGCAGACGGCGACGACGCCCTGCGGCGTCACGGTGTCGGCCATCGCGTCGAGGACCTGCTCCGTCACGAACCAGGTGTCGACCGGCGCGTCGTCGAGGCCGTAGCGGGCTGCGGCCGTCGGCGTCACGTAGAGCTCGCGCAGCAGCTCCGGGGCGTACTCGAGTGCTTCACGCACCGCCTGCGGCCCCTCCAGCAGGAAGAGGCCCGTTTCGGCACGGACGTCCTTCTTCGACAGGGCCGCGACGGCCTTCACGCGTCCGGCACGGGGGTTCTCGAGGAGTTCGCTCACGACCCAAGTCTAGGAACGACGAAACCCCCGCCGTGCGGCGGGGGTTTCGCGAGCAGAAGAACTGACTACGCAGCCTTCGGGGCCGAGGTGTCGGCCGGGAGGGCCTTCTTCGCGGTCTCGACGAGCGCGGTGAAGGTCTCGGGGTTGTTCACCGCGAGGTCGGCGAGGATGCGACGGTCGACCTCGACACCGGCGAGACCCAGACCCTGGATCAGACGGTTGTAGGTCAGGCCGTTCGCACGGGACGCAGCGTTGATGCGCTGGATCCACAGGCGACGGAACTCGCCCTTCTTCGCGTGACGGTCGCGGTACGCGTAGACCAGGGAGTGGGTGACCTGCTCCTTGGCCTTGCGGTACAGACGCGAACGCTGGCCGCGGTAACCCTCGGCGCGCTCGAGGATGACGCGGCGCTTCTTGGCGGCGTTGACCGCTCTCTTTACTCGTGCCATTGCACTATTCCTTTACGATCCGGGGGCTCAGTGGCCGAGGAGCTTCTTGACGTTCTTCGCGTCTGCCTTGGAGAGGACCTGGTCCTCGTTCAGGCGGGCCTTGCGCTTGGAGCTCTTGACCTCGAGGTTGTGACGCATACCGGCCTGCTGCTTCATGACCTTGCCGGTACCGGTGATCTTGAAGCGCTTCTTCGACCCGGAGTGGGTCTTCTGCTTGGGCATGGTGGTGCCTTTCCGTGGGATGGATGGGAGCCGCGTCGTTGCGGGGTCGGTCTGGGTGACCTACTCGGCGGGAGCGTCGCTCTTGGCCGGTGCCGTGTCCTGCGCGGGAGCCTCGGCCGGGGCCTCGGTCTCCGTCTCGGCGTCCGAGTGGTCCTTCGCAGCGTGCTCGGTGGCACGACGCTCGGCCTTCTGTGCAGCGCGCTTCGCGTTCTGCTCGCCCTTGACGTCGGACTTGTTCTTCAGGGGGGCGATGATCATCGTCATGTTGCGGCCGTCCTGGGTGGGACGGGACTCGACGACGCCGAACTCGGCGATCTCCTCCGCGAACTTGTGGAGGAGACGGACACCCTGCTCCGGACGCGACTGCTCGCGGCCACGGAAGAGGATCATCGCCTTCACCTTGTCGCCACCGAGGAGGAACCCCTCGGCGCGCTTGCGCTTCGTCTCGTAGTCGTGCACGTCGATCTTCAGGCGGAAACGGACCTCTTTCAGGTCCGTGTTCACCTGGTTGCGACGGGCTTCCTTGGCCTTCTGAGCGGCTTCGTACTTGAACTTGCCGTAGTCCATGATCTTGGCCACGGGCGGCTTCGAGTTCGGCGCGACCTCGACCAGATCCAGTTCGGCTTCCTGCGCGAGGCGCAGTGCCATGGCGATCGGGACAACGCCGACCTGCTCACCCTGCGGGCCGACGAGTCGGACTTCGGGAACGCGGATTCGGTCGTTGGTACGGGGATCGGTGATGCGGAGCTCCTTCAATCAGGTGGTGGTCGTCCGGGACATTTGCCCTGGACGACAGCACGAGAGAGGAGATCTGACGCACGGATCGGAATCCGTTCGGCAGCCGCCCTGCGTCGGATCCGTGGACCCGACCGACGCGTGCACCCAGTTGCTGTGCACTCGCGGAGCGGTGGTGACCCGGTAGCCTGGTGGAACGCGGCCGCGGGTGGGAGAGACTCCTCTTTCGTGACACCGTCCGAGCGCTTCAGGAGAACCTGATGGCACACGGACAGCATCTGCCGCGAGCGAGTCTAGCAGAGGAGCACCGTGACCGACACCCCGATCGACGACGACGGCAGCGGCATCGACGCCGCCAGGGACATCTCGGAGGTGCCGGCCGTCGAACTCATCAACACCGTGGCCGTGCACCTGCTCAGTGCCGCCGCCGTGAAGGTCGGCCTGGCCGACGACCCCCAGGAGCAGACCGACCTCGACGAAGCGCGCAAGCTCATCACCGCACTGGCCGGACTGGTCACCGCTGCGGCGACCGAGATCGGCGACCACCACGCCCGTCCGCTGCGCGACGGGCTGCGCTCGGTGCAGCTCGCGTTCCGCGAGGCGTCGGCGATCCCGGACGCACCGGGCGCCGGACCGGGCGAGAAGTACACCGGCCCCGTCAACTGACGGCTGGCGGCTGGCAGCTGACGCACGACGGGCACTGTCCGTCACGGCGTTCGACGGGAGGCCCGTGGCGGGATCGCCACGGGCCTCCCGTCCGCCTCCGGGTGCGCGGTCAGGACCCGCTGCGGCCGACCAGGCGCGTGACGGCCGTGAGCGGGATGCCGACCCAGTCGGGTCGGTTCCGGGTCTCGTAGACGACCTCGTAGACGGCCTTGTCGAGCTCGAACGCATCCAGGAGCTCCCGGTGTGCGCCGAGGTCGGTGCCGGTCCCCCGCTGGTACCCGTCGAGGAACCGCACGCGTGCCTCGTCCGCCCAGCCCGCTGCGTCGACCGGTTCCGCGTCGTGCGCCAGGGCTCCGGCGACGTAGTCGAACGACCGGAGCATGCCGGCCACGTCACGGAGCGTGACGTCCGGCAACGAGCGTTCGGCCAGGGGACGGAGCGGCTCCCCCTCGAAGTCGAGGAAGACCCACCCGCGCGGCTCGGGGGCAGCGAGCACCTGCCCGAGGTGCAGGTCGCCGTGGATGCGCTGCAGGTCCGGCCAGGGCGTCGCCGTCGCCGCCGCGTACACCGCTCGGATCGCGTCTGCGTGCTCGGCGACCGCCGGGGCCTCGCGCGCGGCGGTGTCGAGCCGCTCGTGCATCGTCGCGACGGCGGTCCGTCGTCGCGCCTCGTCGGCGGGCTCGGACGGTAGTGCCTCGGCGAGGGTGCGGTGGACTTCGGCGAGCGCCGCCCCGAGCTGCTCGGCCCGATCGCCGAAGGGCGTGCCGGCGTGCGCTTCCTCGAGGGCCACGCGCCAGGCGTCCTCGAGGCCCGGCAGGAACTCCTGCGCGAACGCGAGGTGACCGGTCGCCGTGCCGCTGCCCTGCCCGACGTCGGGCCAGCTGCCCCGCAGTGCGCCGTAGACCTGGGGGACGCGTGCGCTGCCAGCTGCGGACAACGCGAGCTGCGTCGTGACGTCGGGGTTGTCGCCGTGGTGCAGGACGCGGAACACCTTGATGATGACGCGGGCACCGGACTCGGTGTCGCAGATGACCGAGGTGTTGGACTGCTCGCCGGTCAGGACGCGGGCGGCCGTGACGGTGCCGATGGGGCGGAGGCTCTGCGGGTCCGCGTCGATGCGTGCGGCGAGCGCCGTGATCCACGCGTGGTCGGCGGTGGCGTCGGCGATGGTGCCGTCGGGGCCGCTGGTCACCGGTGACTGGTAGAGGACCGGAGCCGCTGGTGCTGCGGGGGCTTCGTCGAGGACGAGCCGGGTGCCGTCGGCGGTGGAGAGGGTGCGGAGGCGCGGCACGGACCCCTTCGAGGCGTACCACCGGCGGTCGGCGATCCAGGACTCGAGGTCGTGGTCGCTCGGGGCGGTGTCGGTCGGGGCAGTACTGCTCGGGGGTGCGGTGGCGCTCGTGGGTGCGGTGTCGCGGGTGTCGGGTGCGGTGTCGCTGGGGTGGCGGGCTCCGTCGCTCATGCAGCGGACCGTACGCGCCGAGTGCTGGCGAGGTGCCGAGTCCGTCACTCATCCCTGCACAGCTCGCGGTTCTGGGCCGCCCGTCCACAGAACGCGCCTGCGCTCGGACCGCACGGGTGCTGGCGGACGACACTTGCGGACATGCCGAGCCAGCACCCCGCCCCCGACACCGCCCGCACCGATCCCCGCCGGAGCTGGCGGATCCCCGACGACCGCCGGTTGCCGGCACTCGAGCCTCTCGCATCCGCCGTCGAACGGCACGAGCCCGTGTCGCTCCGCGAGACCGTGTGGGACTCCGACGAGCGCGTGCTCGCGGCCGAAGGGGTGACGCTCACCCGCGCCCAGGACGGGTCCTGGAGCCTCGACCACGGCGATGGCCCGGAACCGGTCGGTGCGGACCTCGATCGACCCGGCGGCGAGCAGCCCCCGCGTGACGGGGTCGAGGTGTTCCTGCGCGGGCGGGCGGTGGCGACGGTCCGCCTCCGGGACACCACGACGACGCTCGTGACCCTGCGCGGCAAGGACGGTCGGGTCCGAGCCGAGATCGCCGACGTCCGGGTGGACGAAGGCGACCCGGACACCTCCGTGCTGCGGTCCGCACGGTGGTGGGCGCTGTCGGACGACGGGCGGGACGGCACCACTGCACGGGCCGCGGAGCGAGCACTGGACGACGCGGCCACCGAGCCGCCGTCGACCTCGGCGGTCGTGGTTGCGCCCGCTCCCGTGCTCGCACCGGAGCGGCGCGGCAACCGGGCGAAGCGACCACGTTCGGGCACCGCTGCGGCGTTCGTGCTGCGGGTCCTCGAGTCCCTGCGCGCCGACCTCGTCGCGGTCGACCCCCGAGTCCGCGCCGACGACCACGAGTCGGTGCACGACTTCCGGAAGGTGGTCCGTCGGCTGCGGAGCGTGCTCGCGGCGTACCGCGGAGCCCTCGACCGCGAGGCAACCGAGCCACTGCGCGCCGCCCTCGCCGAAGCCGGACGGGTCGCCGGTGTCGTCCGCGATGCCGAGGTCCTGCACGGCGGGCTGTTCCGGTCGGCGGCACGGGCCCCCGACGGCTTCGTCGACGCGCCGACGCTGGACCGGATCGGCGAGCAGGCGGCGGCACTCCGCAGTGCGGCCGCAGCGGAACTCCGCCAGGCGCTGCGCTCGGACGACTGGTTCCGCACCCTCGACGCGGTCGACCAGCTGCTGCTCCGCGCGCCCGCCGGACCGCACGCCGACGACGACGCCGCTGCCTTCGTGGCGCAGCGCATCGACCGCGAGCGCACTCGGGTCCGACGACTGGTCGACGGTGGGGCGGCGGGTCTCGACGTCCTGCACGAGATCCGGAAGGCGGCACGACGCCTGCGGTACGCACTGCAGGCAGCCGGTGACGTCGCCGACCTCGGGAAGCGGCGGCTCGGTCGGCTGCGGCGGGTGCAGGAGACGCTCGGTGACGCCCTCGACGCGGCCCACGCAGCAGATGCCTACCGGCGGCTCTCCGGGTCCGCGGCCCGGGACGGGGCCGACACCTTCGGGTACGGGGCGCTGGCGACGGCCGAGCACGCGGTGCTCGAGCGGGGGCTGCGACGTTCGCGGAAGGTGCTCGCCCGACTGTGAGCGCGGCCGGGCGTGAGGCTCGTCGCGCTCCTCTGCGAGAATCGCGGACGTGCCCCACTACCTCGAGGACCTCGCCGCCGGACAGACCTTCACGACCCCGGGTCGCACGATCACCGAGGCGGACGTCGTGTCCTTCGCCTCGTGGACGAACGACAACAACCAGGTGCACACCGACGTCGAGTTCGCCGGCAAGACCCGGTACGGCCAGCGGGTCGTGCACGGGCTGCTCGGCACCTCGCTCTGCCTGGGGCTGATCGCACGGACCGGGGTGTTCGAGGGGTCGGCCGTGGCACTGCTCGGGATCGACCAGTGGCGGTTCACCGCGCCGGTGTTCATCGGGGACACCGTGACCTGCGAGGTCGAGATCCTGTCGACGCGCCTGACGAGCTCCGGCACGACCGGCATCGTCGAGCGGACGGTCTCACTGCGGAACCAGCGCGGCGACGTCGTGCAGCAGGGACGCATGGACGTGATGGTCCTGACGCGCGACGCCGCGATCGCCTGACGTCGCCCCGAGCACCCGCCGGGTTCTCCGGATGGCAATCGTTGCGACGCTCTTTACAACGATGTACCGGCGCGGGAGCATGGACGCATGAGCACGCTCGACGGCACCGTGGCCGCACCTGACACCGCATCCGCTCCCGCACTCCCCCTCGCCTCGCGGCAGGACGGCACCTACCCCCGGCCGCAGATGCTCCGCACCGCGTGGGCTGACCTCGACGGCAGGTGGTCCTTCCGGAACGACGGCGACGACACCGCCTGGCGCACCGGGTTCCCCGACGCCCGCGACATCGTCGTGCCGTTCCCGCCCGAGTCCGTCGCCTCGGGCATCGACGAGCCCGGCTTCCACCCGGTGGTCTGGTACTCCCGTGCGATCACCCGCGCCGACCTCGAGGCCGCCGGTCACGGCACCGCCTCACCCCGACTCGTCCTGCACTTCGGCGCCGTCGACTACCGCGCCCGCGTCTGGATCGACGGCCAGTTCGTCGGCGAGCACGAGGGCGGCCACACGCCGTTCTCCTTCGACGTGACCGACGCCCTCGCCACCGACCCCGACGCCGTCCACACCCTGGTCGTCCGCGCCGAGGACGACCCGCACGACCTGACCCAGCCCCGCGGCAAGCAGGACTGGCACGAGGACCCGCACGCCATCTGGTACCGCCGCACCACGGGCATCTGGCAGACAGTCTGGCTCGAGGCCGTGCCGACCGCCTCGATCGGGTACCTGCGCTGGACGAACGTCGACCACGCCACCGTCCGCCTGACGGTCCGGATCGCTGGCGGCCGCACCGGCGGCGAGCGCCTGCGCGTCGTCGCCCGGTGGGACGAGCGTGACGAGCACCTCGCCACCGTCGAGGCCACGCTCGGCGACACCTCGGACGAGTTCGACGTGGTCGTGCCGATCGCGCGCCAGACGAACGGGCAGGCCGAGGACGAACTGCACTGGACCCCGGACGCCCCGCGCCTGGTCGACGCCACGGTCTCGCTCCTCCCCCGTACCGGCACGACGCCGATCGACTCCGTCGCGTCCTACTTCGGGCTCCGCACCGTCGGCGTCGACGGCGGCACCTTCCTGCTGAACGGCCGCAGCTACGACGTCCGCAGTGTCCTGAACCAGGGCTACTGGCCGGACTCGCACATCGCCGCGCCGTCGCGCGGAGCACTGCGCCGCGAGGTCGAGCTCATCAAGGAACTCGGCTTCAACGCGGCCCGCAACCACCAGAAGATCGAGGACCCCCGGTTCCTGTACTGGGCGGACCGGCTCGGCATCCTGGTCTGGGGCGAGGCCCCCGGCGCCTACGCCTTCTCACCGCGAGCCGTCCAGCGCCTGATGCGCGAGTGGATGGACGCCGTCGAGCGTGATGCCTCGCACCCGTCGATCGTCACGTGGGTGCCGGCGAACGAGAGCTGGGGCGTGCAGCACATCGCCACCGACCCGGCGCAGCAGGCCTACGCCCGGTCCCTGGCCGACGTCACGCGGGCGATCGACCCGACGCGTCCGGTGATCTCGAACGACGGGTGGGAGCACACCAACTCCGACATCGTCACGATCCACGACTACGAGGGTGCCGGCGACGCACTCGCCCGCACCTACGCCGACGACGCAGCACGCACGGCGCTGTTCACCCACTTCGGCCCGTCGGACCGCTGGGTGCTCGTGGGTGGCGCGCAGGACCTCGGCCAGCCGGTGATGCTCACCGAGTTCGGTGGCGTGAACTACCAGCCGGGTGCACAGCGCGAGGACGGCTGGGGCTACACCTCGGCCACCGACGGCGACGACTGGGTCACCCGCATCACGGCACTGTACGACGCGATCCGGGCGAGCTCGTTCCTGGCCGGCTCCTGCTACACGCAGCTGACCGACACCATGCAGGAGACGAACGGCCTGCTCAACGCCGACCGCTCCCCGAAGGTCCCGATCGAGCAGATCCGTCGCGCGGTCACCGGTCGCTAGCCGGGAGGCCCACACTTCGTGAGCAGCAATGGTCGGGTCCGGCAGACGGACCCGACCACCGCTGCTCACCATGAGGGCAGGTCGGCGCGCAGCCCAACGCGTGGCCGCCCGCTGACGCGGGCACGGGCCCTGGTCTGCGAGGATCGGGCGGGTGACGAGCGTGGCGGAGACGAGCCGGGCCTCCCGGTCGGGGGTGCGAAGCCTGCTGACCGGAGCCCGCAGTGCGTGGACCGCGCCCCTGCTCATCTGGGCGGCCTCGCGCCTGGTGAGCACGCTGCTGCTCGCCACCATGTACGTGCTGGCGACCGCGAACGACTGGCCGTTCGCGTCGTACCGGCAGGACCCGTCGTTCTTCACGTTCTCCGGATCGTGGGACGCCTCGTTCTACCGGACGATCGCGGAGCACGGGTACCCGGCCACGCTCCCCCTCGACGATGCGGGTCACGTCGCGCCGAACGCCTGGGCGTTCCTGCCGGTGTTCCCGGCCATCGTGCGCGCCGTCATGGCCCTGACGGGGGCGTCGTTCTGGGTCGCGGGCGTGCTCGTCGCGACGATCGCGGGTGCCGGTGCCTGCGTGCTGCTGTACCGGCTCGTGCTCGCGGTGGGCTGCTCGCACCGGGCTCGCTGGGCCACGGCACTGTTCGCGTTCGCGCCGACCGGGTTCCTGCTGCAGGTCGCCTACGCCGAGAGCCTGCTGCTCGTGCTGCTGTTCGGAGCGCTGCTGGCGCTGGTCCGACGGCGGTACTGGCTGATCGCGCCGCTCGGGGTGGTCGCGGCGTTCACGAAACCCGGGGTCCTCGCGTTGGCCGTGGCACTGGCCGTGCACCTGGTCGTCCGGTGGGTCGGGTCCCGCCGGTCTGCTCGACCTGCCGAGGTGTTCCCGTGGCGTGACCGCATCACGATCGTGGCGTCCGGGCTCGTCGTCGCGGCGGCGGGCCTGGCCTGGCCGGTGATCGCCTCGGCGGTGACCGGGCGGCCGAACGCCTACCTGGACACCGAATTGTCGTGGTGGGTGGGGTTCGTCGGGCGACAGCACTTCGCCCCGCTGACGCCGTGGTTCACGATGGCCTCGACGTGGCTCGGACCGCTCGGCATCGTGCTCGTCGTCGCGGTGCTCGTCGGCGCGGTGTGGTTCTTCTCTCGCAGGAGCACCCGGGCCCTCGGACCGGACGTGCTCGCGTTCACGGCGTCGTACGGGCTGTACCTGGTCGCGGTCTTCCTGCCGCAGCAGTCGTTGCCGCGGCTGCTCATGCCGATGGCGCCGTTGCTCGCGTCGGACGTGTTCGTGCGGACGCGGCGGCGAGCGGTGACGTGGCTCGTGGTCGGGGTGTGCCTGCAGCCCGTCGCGATCGTGCTGCTCTGGTTCCTCGGGTACCCCTGAGGTGCTCGGGGTGTTCCTGAGCTGCTCGCGGTGCTCCTGAGCGCGGCGCGGGCCCGTCGGGCTACGCGTCGAAGGTGTGGAACCAGGCGCTTCCGCCCGGGTGCTGCACCGTGATCATCTCGTCGAGGTCGCGGTACGGGCCGTCCTGGTTGTGGCTCGCCGACTTGATGCGGATGGTGCCGTCGGACTCGGTGAAGACCTCGGACACGATGGTGGTGTGGTCCGGCGAACCGTTCGCGTTCCAGTCGTAGAACACGATGTCACCGACCTTGACCTTGTCACGCTCGTCCGAGGAGCGCCGGGTGAGCCCGAACTCCGCAGCGTTCGTCTCGAGCCACGGGTCCATCGTCGGGCAGTACGTCCACGTGGCGCTGTGCTCGGCACCGGCGGCCCGGTTGTACCAGTCGGAGCGCTGCTCCCAACCGCGGGCGATGAGCGTCTGGCTGACGTAGTTCGCGCAGTCGCCACCGATCGGGTTCATGGTGCCGTACTCGGACAGGTTGTAGTCCTTCCAGTGCGCCATCGCGTACTCGAGCTGCCGGTCGACGTCGGTCAGCGCTGCGTATGCCACCGTCGACGTCGCCACCGCGGTGGACGCATCGGGCACCGGCGCTGCCGTGGGGGTCGGCGTCGCAGTGGCCGAGTCCTGCGTCGCGCCGGTCTGCCCGTCGTTCGCGGCGCTGCCGTTGCCGTCGGACGACTGGTTGGCGGACGGGGTCGGCTCGATCGACTCGGTGAAGAGCGCGACGGCGGCGTCACCGGCGGTGTACATCGCCTGGTGTGGAGCCGTGAAGGTGACCTTCGACGCCGTCGCCGTGACGTCGCGGGCGGCGACCCCGCCGACGGTGACGCCCTTGACCGCGGCGAGACCGGTGCCCGCGACGGTGACCGTGACGCCGCCGACGAGCGGGACCTGCGCCGGGGTCAGGGACTTCGCGGCGGGCTTGGGGGTGGTCGTGCTCGTGCCGCCCTCGGCGTTGTCGTCCTTGCCGCTGCTGCCACTCTTCTTGCCGGCATCGTCGCTGCCGGACGAGCACGCGGCGACCGCGAGCCCGATCCCGGCGACACCGGCGAGGGACAGGAGTGCGCGGCGGTTCATCGAGGCAGTCATGACACAGCCAGCGTAAGCGACGCACCTGACGTTCCGACACGGCATGATCGTCTCCGGGGGGCGAGCGTCCTCCGCGTCCGCACGGACGCGTTCGAGAGGATCAGCAGACCATGCCCGAGAGCCACGACTTCTTCGTCGCCACCGACCCCGAGACCGCTCGCGGTCAGGTCCGACTCGCCCTCAGCCGCGAGGGCTACACGGTGGACGACGCCGAACAGGGAGCGCTCCGGGCCACCCGCGGCAGCATGGGCCTGACGCTGCTCATCGGCGGTCTCGCGAACGACCGCACCTTCCACACTCGGCTCGACGTGCAGATCATGGTCACCGCGGACGGCCGCACCGTCGCTCGACTGCTGCGCGGCTCCGGCAAGTCCGCGATCAAGGGCGGGGCGATCGGGATCTCGCGCGGCAACCGCGCGTTCGAGCAGGCCGCGAACGCGATCCACACGTCATTCGCGCAGGCGGGCGTCCTGACGGACAGCTTCGCGAGCTGACGCGGTCGCCGCCGGCGCGCGGTCTCCGCGGGCGCTGGCACGCGTTTTCCGACAGAACACCCGACGAACGACTCGTGGATCGTCGCGAACCGCGTGCGGCCTCGTCAGGAGCAGGACCAGTTGCGATCGATCTCCGTCGAGCCGAACGGCGTCTTGTACTGCGTCATCGCGATCGGGCCACCGAGCAGCCGCGCACCGGAGCATGCTGCCTGCGCCTGGTCGAGACGGCCGTCGCCGATCGCGATCCAGCTCGGCAGCGGCCGGAGCGGGCTCGCGGTCGGGACGGTGCCCATGATCGTGCGGAACTGGTACGAGGTCGAGTACACGCCGATCTGCGTGACACCGCTGCTCTTCAGCGCCGCGACCATGCCCTCGAGCGCCACCCGGTTCTGACCGGTGTCGCTCAGATGGGACAGGCCGGTCTCGACGTCGAGCCACCAGCGGTACTGCCCCGGGTTGGCGACGCCCCGGGTGTTCGCTGCTTCGTAGGCCCTGGCGTAGCCGTACATGTACGAGCACGCCGACGTCGTCTTCCAGGTCGGCTTCGCGCCGGACTGTGCCGTGCACGTGCCGTACGGGTTCGTCACGGACTGCCCGTTCGGCGCGGCGTTGGACGTCGGCCAGACCGATGCTGCCGCCGCCCCGGGGTTGGCGAACAGCGCGTAGACCTGCGTCTTCGGCTGCGCGGTGCCGCCGGCTGACGACGCCGCCCAGGACAGCTGCTGCTGCAGGCACGGGTTCGTGGTGTTGCCGAGGCTCGAGTTCACCCCGACGATGCCGAAGGACTGGTCGGTCGGCACGCTCTTGCCGCACTGCGGGTACGAGACGTCCACGCCCGTCCCCGACCCGCTGTTGCCGTTGAGGAAGTACCCCACGACGTCGACGTACACGGTCGCCCTGCCCGCCGACACCTTCGCCTGCACCTGCCCGCCGGACGCGAGCGGCGCGATGAGCGCGTTGCCGATCGTCTGCCCCTTGGCGTAGATCTGCGTCGGCACGCTCGAGGCGAGCCCGGCGCCGACGACGCGGAGCGATCCCCCGACGCTGCCGCCACCGACCTTGGCGTTGATGACGGCCGCGGTTGCGTTGCGCGGGACGCCTGCGGTGCCGGCGACGGTGACCTTCGTCGCGGTGGTGCCCGCGGCGACGGTCGCGGCGCGGACCGGGTGCGCCGACACGAACACGGATCCGTCGGCGTTCGGTGCGTAGTACCCGACGACGTCGGCGAGCACGCGCGCGGACCCGGAGGAGACCTTGGCCTGGACGGCACCGCCGGACAGCCGGACCGTCGTCGTGTTCGCGACGGTGGTGCCCTTGGAGTACATGAGCGAGACGACGCCCGCGTTGTTGCCGTACGGGGTGAGGCGCAGTCGGCCGCTCGTCGCGGGACGGGACACGTCGGCCTGCAGCACGACGGCGGTGGCGTTCGACGGCACGCCCGCCTTGCCCGCGACGACGATGCGCTTGGCGCCGGTGGTGACGGTGCCGTTCAGCACGTTCGTCGGCGCGAGCGGCGTGTACGTCGATCCGGTGGCGCTGGTGCCGTACCAACCGGCGACGTCGAGGGCGACGGTCGCCTTGCCGGCCGAGACCTTCACCTGGGCCTTGCCGCTGGTGAGTCCGACCGTGGTGGTGCCGGAGATCGGTTGCGCCCTGGCGAAGTTCTGGATGGCGGGGCTGGCGGTGCTGCCGAACGGGGCGACGCTCACGTACGCCGCCGCGCTCGGGGAGGTCACGGTCGCGGTCAGCACGACCGCAGTCGCGTTCGACGGGATGCCGTTGCGGCCGCCGAGCGTGACGGTCGTCAGCTTGCTCGTCGCGGTGCCGGACCAGGCTCGCGCGGGTGCCACGGGCGTGAACCGGCCGGTGGTCGGCGCTGCGGCCGATGCCGGTGCCACCGGGGCGACCACGAGCAGCCCGGCAGTGACGGCGAGCACCGTCCCGATCGATGCGATGGCAGTCCTGAAGCGCAACGTGTTCCCCCGTTCCCCGCGCCCCCTTGGCGCACCGGGAGTCTAGAACGATGCGCTCAGCAACACACCACCCCTGTTCGCGAACTGTGCACGACGACACAGTCACGCGACCCTGTGGAACTCACCGAACGCAGAACGGCCCGGAACCTGTCGGTTCCGGGCCGTTCTGCATTGCCTTGGTGGAGCTAAGGGGATTCGAACCCCTGACCTTCTCATTGCGAACGAGACGCGCTACCAACTGCGCCATAGCCCCAAGTGCTCGACCACACTAGCACCACCGTTCGGCCGATCCGAAATCGTGGACAGCCGGTCGGGCGAGCCGCGACTCAGACCGCGCGGCGCCGACGCATGATCGCGTCGAGGTCGGCCTGCTGGTACGCGTCGTCGTCCAGGACACCCATGCCGGCCCACTTGCTCGGCGGACCCGTCGGCGTGGTCGGCTCGTCCGGCGTCTCCGCGACGAGCTCCGGTACTGCGGGAGCACGCAGCCCCAGCCGCTCGGCGAGACGCCCCTGATCGTGGGCGGACAGCGACGCGGCAGCGTCCTCGAGCTCGGGCCGCATGCGTGACACCCGGGCGAGCGACGGGTCGGCCTCGCCCGCACGGATGGCTGCGGCTTCGGCGTCCGCCTCGGCCTTGGCCTCGGCGACGCGCTCCTTGAGTCGCGCGGCGAGCTCGGCGGACGACTCCGGCGACGCAGCGGGCGCTGTCGGTCGCTCCACGTACAGCGGCTTCGGCACCCGGTTCGGGGTCCAGCTGCGGTCCTGCGCGGGTTCTGCGGACTGTTCGGTCGTCAGCGGCGGCGCCGGGTCCGTCCACGTGCTCGCGGGCCGGGAGGCACGGGTCGCGCCCGCCTCGGCCGCCGCGACACGGGTCTTCCGTGCCGTCGCCACCTGGTGCAGCTGGGCGAGGACCGCTGCGGACCCACCCGCGGCGAGGAGCCCCGCGACACCGACGAGCCACAGGGCGGGTGCTGCGACGAAGACGACGAGCGCGACGATGACGCCGAGCGTGCCGAACAGGGTGGCTCCGAGCCGGGAGCGTCGCATGCGCATCGCGGTCAGTGCGGGCACCGACGACGCACGCTCGAGGACGGGGGCCTGCTCGGCGAGCCGACGAGTGATCTCGCGCTGGCGCGCGGCCTCGTGGGCGCGGACGATGGCGGTGCGCTTGGCCTCTTCGGACCGGGCGACGCGCTGCGCCTCGGCCAGGGACTTCGCGTTCATCTCGACACGGACCTCGTCGGGCAGTTCAGCGGTCTGCGCCAGGATCCGCAGGGTCTGCTGCAGTCGGATCGCGTTGCGTTCGGTGGCCAGGTACTGGCGTCGGGCAGCCCACGACGGCATCAGGTAGACGAGCCAGAGGACGGCCGCGACGAGCAGGACGATGCCGCCACCCCACGAGCCGATTCCTGCCATGGGGACACGGTAGGGGCGGGGGTATCCCCGTCGCGTGATTGCGGAACGTGTGTTGCGCGTGTCGCGGCGGAATCCGTGGGACGTGCCACGGGCCTCCCGTCAGAGACGCGGCGTGGTGGTGATCGGCAGCGCCGCTTCGTCGCGGGCCGCGAGCGGCACGGCCCCGAGGCCGGGTGGCACCTGCCCGCGGACCCAGCGCTCGAGGACGCCCTCGCGGACCTCTTCGGCGACGAGCGCGAAGCAGAAGTGGTCGCGCCAGTCTCCGTTGATGTGGATGTACCGGCGGCGCAGCCCTTCGTACCGGAAGCCCAGCTTCTCGACGACGCGCAGCGACGGGGCGTTCTCGGGCCGGATGCAGATCTCGATGCGGTGCACGCCGACCGCGCGGAAGCAGTGGTCGACGGCCAGGGCGACCGAGATCGGGGTCACGTTGTGTCCGGCGGCGTCCTCGACGACCCAGTAGCCGATCGAGGCGCTGGCCAGGGATCCGTAGGTGATGCCGGAGACGTTCAGCTGCCCGACGAACCGGCCGTCGAGTTCCATCGCGAACGGCAGTCCGAGTCCCGCGCGGGCGTTGGCCTGGAGCGCGCGGATGCTGCCGCGGACGTCGGTGGAGACGTGTCCTGAGGGGTTCGTGGCCTCCCAGGTGCGGAGCCACGAACGGTTCGACGCGAGCGCGAGGTCGAGGTCGCGCGTGTCACGGAGCCGGAGGGGCCGGATGGTGACCCGCCCGTGGGACAGGGTCGGGATCGTCGTCATCGCTTGGTTCCTCCGGGATCCCGCCGCTGTGCGGGACGGGGTGTCCCGCCCGGGTCCGTGTGCACGGTCCCGGGCGGGATGGCCGACTCATTCGCCCGCGTTGAACTCCTTCAGCCACGACTTGAGGTCGGGGCCGAGGTCTTCGCGGTCCGAGGCGAGCTGCACGATCGCCTTGATGTAGTCGAGTTTGTCACCGGTGTCGTACCGGCGTCCACGGAACACGACGCCGTACACGCCGCCGGTCCACTCCTCGGCGCTCGCCATTTTCATGAGCGCGTCGGTGAGCTGGATCTCGCCGCCCTTGCCGGGCTCCTGCTTCTCGAGGACGTCGAAGACCTCGGGGCGGATGACGTAGCGGCCGATGATGGCCAGGTTCGAGGGCGCCTCGCCCTGCGGGGGCTTCTCGACGAGCCCGGTGATCTTGACGACGTCGTCGGTGTCGGTCGGCTCGACCGTGGCGATGCCGTACAGGTGGGTCTGCGACTCGGGGACCTCGAGCAGCGCCACGATCGTGGCGTTCTTCTCGCCCTGGACCTCGATCATGCGCTTGAGCAGCGGGTCGCGGGCGTCGATGATGTCGTCGCCGAGGAGCACGGCGAACGGCTCGCGGCCGACGTGCATCTTCGCGCGGAGCACCGCGTGGCCGAGGCCGAGCGGGTCGCCCTGACGCACGTAGTGCATGTCGGCGAGGTCCGTCGACTGGTTGACCTTCTGCAGCTTCTCGTGGTCACCCTTCTTCTTCAGGGTCTCCTCGAGCTCCGACACGTGGTCGAAGTGGTTCTCGAGTGCGTTCTTGTTGCGGCCCGTGATCATCAGGACGTCGGTGAGTCCTGCGTCGACAGCCTCTTCCACCACGTACTGGATGGCTGGCTTGTCGACGACGGGGAGCATCTCCTTCGGCATCGCCTTGGTCGCGGGGAGGAAGCGAGTGCCCAGCCCTGCCGCTGGGATCACCGCCTTGGAAATCTGGAAGCCCATGCCCCAGACCGTATCCGATCCGGGTTTCCGGGGCATGTCATCGCTACTGGGGACACGGCATCAGCGCGTTTCCCGGCGGGAAGCCGCAACGGATGCGCTCGGTAGACTCCTGCGCATGATCGCTGATCTCGGGAACGAGAAGCGCGCCCTGCGAGCCGAACTCCGGCAGCGGCGGCGCACCCGGACCACGACGGAACGCGACGCGGACAGTGCGGCGCTCACCGCGACCCTGCAGCGCTTCGCCGAGGAGCGCCAGGTCACCTCGCTGGCGCTCTACCTGTCGGCGTCGGACGAGCCGAACGTCCGGCCGTTCCTGAACTGGGCGTTCGCGCACGACATCCGGGTGCTCCTGCCGGTCACGCGCGAGGACGGCCTGCTCGACTGGGCGGTCGGCGACGGTGAGAGCGAGACCGAGGGGATCTTCGGCATGCCCGAGGTCGTCGGCGAGGTCCTGTCCCCGATCGCCATCAACGACGTCGACGCGATCCTGGCCCCCGCGGCGGCGGTCGGACACGACGGCGTCCGGATGGGCTGGGGCCGCGGCTACTACGACAAGACCCTCGGGTCCATGGCGAAGCGCCCGCCCGTCTATGCTGTGATCTTCGACGCGGAGTACCTCGACGAGGTCCCGCGCGAACCCCACGACGAACCCGTCGACGGCATCATCACGCCGTCGCGCATCATCACGTTCCGGAGCTGACGTGCCCACTTACTCGTACCGTTGCACCGAGTGCGACAACGCGTTCGACATCAAGCAGTCGTTCTCCGACGCCACCCTGACCGAGTGCCCGGTGTGCGGCGGTGTCCTGCGCAAGGTGTTCTCCCCGGTCGGCGTGACGTTCAACGGCGGCGGCTTCTACCGCACCGACTCGCGCCCGGCGCCGAAGTCCGAGGGCTCGTCGAGCACGCCGGCCAAGTCGGAGACGAAGTCCACCCCAGCCAAGACCGAGTCGAAGCCGAGCACGCCGAAGCCCAGCGCCTCCTGACCACGAGCGCTCCTCGCCGATAGGTTGATGGGGTCGCCGTCCGGCGGCTGTCCTCGACCGGAAGGAGTCCCGTGAAGGGCTTCAAGGAGTTCCTGCTCCGCGGCAACGTCATCGACCTGGCCGTCGCAGTCGTCATCGGTGCTGCGTTCACCGCGATCGTCACCGCGATCGTCACCAGCCTCATCAACCCCCTGATCGGCGCGGTCTTCAACGCGTCGAGCCTCGACAAGGCGCTCGTCTGGTCCATCCCGACGGTGTCCGGCGGAAGCGCGAAGATCCTGTTCGGCGCGATCATCGGCGCGGTCATCAACTTCGTGATCGTCGCCGCGGTCGTGTACTTCGCCCTCGTCGTGCCCGTGAACCACCTGAAGAAGGTGGCGTTCGAGCGCGTCAAGAACGACGAGGAGCAGACCCCGCAGGACGTGCCCCCGACGGACGTCGAGGTGCTGCTCGAGATCCGCGACCTGCTCCGCTCCCAGAACGGCGTCTCCACGAGCACGGGAACCGGCGCGCACATCGCCCCGAACACCGCTCCCGAGGGACCCGGCATCGGCGGCTCGACGAAGCTCTAGCAGCGCACCGGAACCAGGTTCCGGACACGACACCACAGCGATCCGCGGTGCTGTGTCCGGAACCTGGTCTCGTTCGGGGGGGGGAACGTCAGGCGACGGGGACGCGGCGGCGCTTGGCGAACATCGCCGTCGCGTACTGGATGCCGGCGAGGACGTGGCCCACGGTGCCGAGGTAGACGAAGACCAGTGCGACGACCCGCACCCACGGCGCGTTCTCGTCGACGGCGTGCACGGCCGAGAACAGCAGCACCGGCAGGCCCACGAAGAGCAGCGCGGAGCGGATCTTGCCGGTCCACGTGACGTCGAGGTCCGGGTTGCCGTGGAACAGCACGCTCGACAGCACCACGAGCACCAGGTCGACGAGCACGACGACGGCGACGACCCACCACGGCAGCAGGCCGGTCAGCACGAGCGACAGCACGATCGCGATGATGGCGAGTCGGTCGGCGACGGGGTCGATCGCCTTGCCGAGCTTCGAGCCCTGGTCGAACTTGCGCGCGATGAAGCCGTCCGCCCAGTCGCTCACGCCGATGACGACGAGTGCGACCAACGCCCAGCCCGGGTGTCCGGCGACGACGAGCCACACGAAGACCGGGATCAGCAGCAGCCGGAACAGCGAGATCAGGTTCGGCCAGGTCTGCCAGTCGGGGCGCTGCCGCACGGTGTCAGTCATCGCAGGCCAGGCTACCTGCTACCAGTGGGGCGGGACGTCCGCCCGGAGACGGACATCGTTCTCGCCGGATCCGTGCCGCGCCGGCTCCGGCGCGGGGGTGGGGTCTGAACCCGGCACCGGCTGGGTGGTGACGCGTCTGCGGCGCCGCACCGGGCCTCCCGACAGGTCGTCCGTGTCGCGTTCCGGAGACGCTGACCGGACGGGAGGCGCGGCTGACGACGCGTCGTCGGCTCGCGTCCACGTGCCCACCAGCTGGTCCGTCTCCGGCGTCACCGGACCGGCGGGCCGGGAGGCCCGCCGACTCGGCCGGTCGGTCATCGGCGGGCGGGGATCGGGGGGATCGAGATCTCCTGCGTGGCGCCACGGTCGACACCGAGCACAGCGGCGACGGTGTTCGCGACGCGGTCCGGGTCGGAGAACAGCTGGAACGCGTGCACGCGGACGTAGTGCCATCCGAGTCGGCGCAGGACCTCGGGGCGGAGGCGGAGTGACTCGCGCAGCGACCCCTTGACCAGCGACGCGTCGGTCTCGATCGTGACGCAGACCCCGCCGTGCGCGGCCACCAGGCCGAGCTTGCCGCGGTGCCCGAGCGCGACCGGGATGCCGCGCATCTCGAGTCGGCGGGCCAGGTCGACGAGCAGCGGGTCGGAGTCGTCCGGCACGTACTCGGCGGTGGTGCGCGCACGCACCTCGGCCAGGATCTCGGCGAGGGCGACGGTGCCGTGGCCCATGCGCTCGGCTTCGATGTCGGAGGGCTGGAAGCACGTCACGATCACCATCGAGCGGCGCGCACGGGTCATCGCGACCGCGAGCAACCGCTCGCCGCCGGGCTTGCCGAGCGGACCGAAGTCGCGCAGGACGCGGCCGTGCGGGGTGCGGCCGTAGCCGATGGAGAACACGACGCGGTCGCGGCTCTGCGCGACCGACTGCTCGAGCGTCGCCACGATGAACGGCTCGGCGCGGTCGCCGATGACGAACTCGGTCAGGTCCTTGTGGCCCTGCGCCGCGGTCAGCACGGCCTGCTCGACGCGCACGGCGTGCTTCGCCGAGGCGGTGATGACCATGAGCGACTCGGACGGGCGGGTGCGGGCGTGGTCGATGACGAGGCGGACGACGCGGTCCACCTCGGCGTCGACGCTCTCGACGGCACCGGACTCGGGGTCCGGCACGGCCTTGCCGTCGCTGACGTAGTCGAGCGCGATCGAGCCGTGCCCGAGGAACGAGCCGGCCCACGGCAGCGACTCGATCTTGCCGCCGTAGAAGCGACGGTTCACGAGCTCGGCCAGGTCCTCGCCGCCGGCGCGGTACGACCGCGAGAGCGACAGGGTCGGCAGCAGCGTGGAGAGCTTCGCCAGGGCGGAGTCGGCGTGGAAGGCGTCGAGGGTGCCCTCGTCGACCTGCAGCGCACGGTGCTCGGGGTCGACGGCGATGCGGAACGGCGACGGCGTCTGCGTGACCGGGTCACCGAAGACGACGGTCTGGCGCGCACGACGGACGGCTCCGACGGTCTCGGCGATGGTCACGGCGCCGGCGTCGACCAGGATCACGGTGTCGAACGGCATCGTGTCGGCGATCTGCGACACCTCGTACGGGCTCGCGAGCCACACGGGTGCGATCGACCGGGACAGGTGCGGTGCGGAGTCCTGGAGCAGCCGCGAGGTGATCGCACCCTCGCGCAGCTGGGTCTTCAGCGCCGTGGCCTCTTCCGGCCAGTCGACGAGTCCGACCTTCCAGTTCTCGGCGAGCTGCCACGCCAGGCCCTGGGAGACCCCGGCCGCGTGGGCGTCGTCGACGAGGCGGAAGTCGGCCTCCACCCGGTCGAGCATGTCGGTGTTCGCGCCGAGCAGCGCCCGGTCGGACTCGAGCATGGTCTCGAGCGCGGACTGCCACCAGGCCAGTTCGAGCTCGGCCGGCACCTGCAGGTCCGGCACGTGCCGGTTCGCCAGGTCGGTGATGAGCGGCTCGAGCTGCAGGTCGCGCAGGGTCTGCATGAGCTCGGTGCGCTCCTGCAGGTTGTGCAGGACGTCGGACTCGGCCGCGAGCTCGGCGATGGTGGGGACGAGCTGGTCGACCGGGGTGTTCGCGAGCTGACGGTCGCGCTCGGACCGGCCGAGCGGCTCGTCGAGACGCGCGAGGTCCTCGGCGACGTTCGAGAACAGCACCTGCACGTCCGCGATGCCCGTGGGCACCTCGGGGTTCACGCCGGCGGCGACGTAGCGCTGCCACAGCACGCGCTGCTGCTGCACCCGGGTCAGGGCCTCGTGCAGGTCGGAGACGTGCACGCCGGGGCGGACGTACTCGCGAGCGAGCTTCTTCAGGCGACGGCGGTTCGTCGACGACATCGGAGCGCCCTCGCCACGAGGGGCGGTGGCGGCGACGAGCTCGGACACCGAACGGTCGAAGACCACCGGCAGGAAGCGGTCGAGGGTGTCACGGATCTCGGTGAGCAGGCGCAGGTAGATGCCGAGCTCGTTGATCGTCGTGAACTGGCGCATGTGCGTCGAGCTCACGAGGTCGTGCGCGCGGCGGAGCAGCGTCGGCAGCCCGTCGGAGTCGAGGTCCTTCGCGATGCGGTGGGCGCGCTGGGCGCCGTCGCTGGTGGAGAACTTCGCGCCGTACCAGGGCGAGTCGTCGGGGCCGTAGCGGAACTCACCGAGGTTGGCCGCGCTGACCATCGTCTCGGCGACGCGCGAACGCCCCTCGACCATCGACGCCACGGACTGCTTCGACAGCCGCGCGGTCGTCGACGGCGGGACCGGCAGGAGCGACAGGCGCGAGAGCTCGACCAGGCAGTCGAGCACCGAGACGCCGAAGTCGGCGTCCTTGCGGGTGAGCGAACCGCGGTAGTCCTTCAGGACCTTGCGGAGCCGGACCAGGGCGTCGTCGACCTCGCGCAGGTTCGGACGGGCCGCCTTCTCGTTCCGGGCGATGGCACGGACGACGTCACGGCGCAGGGTCGACGGTGTGACCGCGACGCCGGGCAGCTGGACCTCGCCGAAGCGCGCCGCGATGCCCCGCAGGGTCGCACGGCGCGGGCTCACCACGAGGACGCGCTTGTTCGCGGCGACCAGACCGCCCAGGGCGTTCACGATCGTCTGGGTGCCACCGGTGCCGGGCAGGGTCTTGACGACGATGGAGTTGCCGGCCGCGATCTGCGCGATCACGTTCTCCTGCTCGTCGTCGGCGTCGAGCAGCAGCGTGTCGGTCTCCGGGCTGCGTTCGTCCGACGGGGTCTGCTCGACCGGGTGGTACGACTGCTCGACCTGCCACTTGGCGCTCGGGTTGCCGGCCAGGGCGTCGAGCACGGGGTGGGACAGGTCGCCGGTGTCCTCGACCAGACCGGTCGCGACCTCGGCGAACGTGGAGACCACGAGCCGGGCGTGCACGGAGAAGCCGGGGATGTGCGCGGTCAGGCCACGCAGGCGGTCGATGACGGGGTTCGGGGTGAACGAGCCGTCCTGCTGCGCGAGCGCCACGAAGGACTGCGCGTCGAGGATGACGCCGAACTGCTCGTGCAGGGCGTCGGCGAGACCCGGGTTGAGCACCGGTTCGCCGAGGAGCCGGACCTCGAAGTCACGGCCGTGGCGGCGGATCGCCAGCGGGCGCAGGAGCACCGGGCCGCGGAACTGCTCGTCGCCGTGCTTCCAGTCGGCCATGCCGATGCCGAGCTTCACGGCGTCGATCCCGCGCACGGTGGCGAGCTCGGTGCCCTTCGCCTCGACCTGGCCGGCGGCGACGCGGGCGGCACGGAGCGCCACCTCGTCGCGGATCAGGCTGGACAGCAGGGTGGTCTTGCCGGTGATGAACTGGGCGAGGCCGCCCGGGTGCGTCGTCGACAGTTCGATGCGCGCGCGGGGGTGGTCGCTGAAGTGGGTGAGCGGGCTCGTGCCGCCGACGCCGGTGAGCTGGCCGCGCCAGCCGTCCCACGTCGGTTCGGCCGCGTTGCCCGCCTGCAGCCGGGGATCGCCGAGGCTGATCGCCTGCGGGCTGGTCAGCTGCAGTTCCGGGCGGAGCGTGCGGTCCGGTTCGTCGTCGGTCCGGTCCTCGTCCACGTCCTGCTGCTCGTCTCGGTCGTCTCGCTCGTCGCGGTGGTCGCGCTGACCGCGGTCGTCTCGCTCGTCATCCGGGCGCTCGTGGGCACCCTCGACGGGGACGTCGTCGTTCACGTCGTCCTCACCGTCGGTCACCCTGTCCGCTCGCCACACATCCGACACTGTAGGCGGGAACGAGCGCCCTCTCTGGCAATGAACCGAGGTTTCGGGGTTTCCGGTACACGGTGAAGCACTCCGGTCCGCGCCCGACGCGTCCGATGTGGTACCAACGGGGCATGGCCATCGACGACCGCACCACCCCGTCCGCCCCCACGCCGAACCGGCGTCGATCGGTCCCCGCCGAGATCTCCCGCTCGTGGCTGCTCGTCTCCGGCACCGCGACCGACCGGTTCGAGAAGTCCCAGCGGTCCCGCGCCGACCAGATCATCCTGGACATCGAGGACGCCGTCGACCCCGCCGCCAAGCCCTCGGCACGGCAGGGCGTCGCCGCGTGGCTGGCCGGAGGCGGCGAGGCCTGGGTCCGGATCAACGACGTCACGACCGACTTCTGGGCCGACGACGTCGAGGAGCTCCGCGGCCGGCCCGGACTGCAGGGCGTGATGCTCGCGAAGACCGAGTCCCCTGCCCAGGTCACCGACACGTGGCACCGGCTCGGCGGCCAGACCCCGGTGATCGCCCTGGTCGAGTCGGCGCTCGGCATCGAGGAGTCCGTCTCGATCGCGCGGGCCCAGGGCGCGTTCCGGCTCGCGTTCGGCTCCGGCGACTACCGCCGCGACACCGGCACGAGCGCCGACACCCTGGCGATGGCGTACCCGCGGTCGAAGCTCGTCGTCGCCTCGCGCGTCGGCGACCTGCCCGGCCCGATCGACGGCCCGACGGTGGGGTCGTCGCACCCGATCCTGCGCGAGCAGTCCCAGGTCGCGGTGTCACTCGGCCTGACCGGCAAGCTCTGCCTGGACACCGAGCAGCTGCCCGTCATCAACGAGGTCATCTCCCCCACGCCGACCGACGTCGCCTGGGCGCAGGACTTCCTCGACGACTTCGAGGCCCGCGGCAAGGTCATCCGCGACGGTTCCGACCTGCCCCGCCTGGGTCGGGCGCAGAAGATCCAGCGACTCGCACAGGCGTTCGGCGTGGAAGCGCGGTAGGACTGCTCCCATGACCTGGTCCAACGTCCCCGGCGGTCCGCCGCAGTCCTCGCCCGGCCCCCAGGACCCGCAGCGCGCGGCCTGGGAGCGCAGCGGCACCACGTTGTTCCCGCCGGCGAAGCTCGCCGACCGGATCTCGACCGTGCTGCTGCTGGCCTTCGGCGCCGTGATGACGATCGTCACCGCCGTCGTCGGCATCATCGCGGTCATCTCGGCGACCGCGACCTGCGATGCCTCCGCCGGGTGCTCACCCGGCGGGTACATCGGCGGCACGGCCATCGCCGTCGGCGGCGCGTTCGTGATCGGCGTCGCCACGATCGTGCTGGCGATCGGCGCGTGGATCCGCCGGAAGTCGTCGTGGTGGATCGCCGCGGTCGGCTTCGTGCTCGCGATCGCCGTGATCACGTGGGGCGGGGTCGTCTTCGCGAACGCCGCCGACGACGAGACCGCGTCGTCCTCGGTGTCCGCGAGCGCCTAGCGCCGTCGCGCACCACTTCCCCGACAGGACACGAGGTGATCACCTCGTGTCCTGTCGCGTTGTGCGTGCGCACAGTGCGCGGGTCCGACGGGGCGTAGCGTCCACGGCATGGTGACGGTGTCGCGGACGACGGTCGTGGTGGTCGGTGGTGGCCCCGCCGGGGTCGTCCTCGGGCTGCTGCTCGCCCGGGCCGGCATCGACGTGCGCGTCATCGAGCAGCACGACGACTTCAACCGGGACTTCCGGGGCGACACCGTGCACGCCTCGACTATCCGGCTGCTCGACGAGCTCGGCCTCGGCGAGCGCTTCCGGGCCCTGCCGCAGTCACGGCTCGACGACTTCTCCCTGCCCATGCCCGACGGGTCACGGCTGCTGCTCGGCGACTTCTCACGGCTCGATCCCCCGTACGACCACGTGGCGATGGTGCCGCAGTGGGACCTGCTCGACCTGCTCGTGACCGCTGCCCGGCAGGAACCGTCGTTCGAGATCGCGATGGGCCGCGCGGCAACCGGGCTCATCGAGGAGAACGGGGTGGTCACCGGGGTCCACCTCCGCTCGCGCGACGGCAGCGGCGAACCCGAGGAGCTCCGCGCCGACGTCGTGATCGCGTGCGACGGACGGAACTCGGTCCTGCGCCGGGCAGCAGGGTTCGTGCCACGGGCGTTCCCGGTGCCGTTCGACACCTGGTGGTTCCGGCTCCCCCGTCGGTCGGGCGACGCGGCGAGCGCCCTGACCCCCGCGTTCTCGGGCAACGACGTGCTGCTGAGCTTCCCGCGGCCCGACTACCACCAGGTCGCGTACTTCGCCCCGAAGGGCTCGGACGCCTCGCTTCGGGCCGGGGGGATCGACGCCTTCCGGGAGCGGGTGGCGCGGCTCCGTCCGGACTTCGCCGACCGGGTCGACGCGATCGGGTCGATGGACGACGTGCACGTGCTCGACGTCCGGATGGACCGGTTGCGAAGGTGGTGGCGGCCGGGGCTGCTGTGCATCGGCGACGCGGCGCACGCGATGTCGCCCGCGGGTGGGGTGGGGATCAACCTGGCGGTGCAGGACGCCGTGGCGACGGCGGCGATCCTGGTTCCGTCGTTGCAGCGTGGGCTCCGTGGTGCGGGGCTGGACGGTGCGCTGGCCGCGGTGCAACGCCGCCGGAGGCCGCCGGCAGTCATCGTCCAGTCGGCGCAGGCCGTACTGCACCGCGTCGTGTTCGAGCGGGCGTTCGCCGGACAGCTGCAGGACGGGCCACCACTGCTGCCCGTGCTGCTCGCCCGGTACGTGCCGCCGTCGCGGGGTCTCTACGCCCGGGGCATCGCGTTCGGGCCGCTTCCGGAGCACGCGCCGAGCTGGGCGCGGCGCTGAACGGAGCGGGCGCGGTGGACGGGACCGGACGGCGGACGGGAGGCGCGGGGCGGGGCCGCCACGGGCCTCCCGGTCGGCGGGTGGTCACCACCACTGCGCGACGCACCCTGTGCGCGACTGCGCACCCCCGGCGCATGCTGGGGCCATGAAGCAACGAGTCATCGGAGACGTGTCGGTCAGCGCCATCGGTCTGGGCGGGATGCCCATGTCGATCGAGGGGCGCCCCGACGAACGACAGTCCATCGCGACCATCCACGCCGCGCTCGAGAACGGTGTCACGCTCATCGACACCGCCGACGCGTACCACCTGGCCGCCCATGACGAGGTGGGGCACAACGAGGAGCTCATCGCCCGGGCGGTCCGCGAGTTCCACGGCGACACCGAGTCGATCCTCATCGCCACGAAGGGCGGCCACCTGCGACCGGAGGCTGGCGCCTGGGCGCAGAACGGCCACCCGGAGTACCTGAAGCAGGCGGCGAAGGCATCGGCGAAGCGCCTCGGCGTCGAGGCGATCGGCCTGTACCAGTTCCACCGTCCGGACCCCGCGGTCCCGTACGCCGAGTCGGTCGGCGCGCTCGGCGAGCTGCTCGACGAGGGCGTCATCCGGATGGCCGGCATCTCGAACGCGGACCCCGACCAGATCCGGACGGCGAACGAGGTCCTCGACGGACGACTCGCCTCGGTGCAGAACCAGTTCTCGCCGAAGTTCCGGTCGAGCGAGCCGGAACTCGAGCTCTGCGACGAGCTCGGGATCGCGTTCCTGCCGTGGAGCCCGCTCGGTGGCATCGCGAACGCCGCCGACCTCGGCACCGCCTACGAGGACTTCGCGTACATCGCACGCGACCGTGGCGTCACCCCGCAGGTCATCGCGCTCGCGTGGGAGCTGCAGAAGAGCGACGTGGTCATCCCGATCCCCGGGGCCTCGCGGCCGCAGTCGATCCTCAACTCGCTGACCGCACCGACCGTGAAGCTGCGGCCGGAGGACGTCGCCCGTCTGGACGCGTCGCAGCCGGCGGCCGTCTGAGGCGGCGTCGTCCTGCCGCTCCACGGCGCATGGCGACGCCCCGCAGTTCCGGTCGGAGCTGCGGGGCGTCGCGGTGTCGGGGCCGGGTGCGGCGACTAGTTGCTCGGGCAGACCGCCGAGACCTCGTTCAGCGAGGACTGCACGTCGGTCTGGGCGTCCTTCGCCTCGGCGGAGTCGCTCGAGCCGCTGGAGGTGAGCGCCGAGGCGTACTCCT
This sequence comes from Curtobacterium sp. PhB78, assembly GCF_003751685.1. NCBI lineage: Bacteria > Bacillati > Actinomycetota > Actinomycetes > Micrococcales > Microbacteriaceae > Curtobacterium > Curtobacterium sp. PhB78. Next base: position 567,810 of record NZ_RKIA01000003.1, on the reverse strand, counting down.
TCGCGTCCTCGGTGAAGTCCTCGAAGGCGTCGTGGACGTCGTCGTTGGTGACCTTCGGCAGCGCCGCGTCGAGACGGTCGGTGAACTCGCCGACCAGCTTCGCCCGCGCGGCGGGGTCCGCCGGCGCCGAGGACGACGTCTGCTCGGCGATGAACGACTTGAGCTCGTTCTCGACCAGGGCGCACGCCTCGGTCTTGGTCTGCGCGGCGGCGGCCGACGTCTTCGACGGGGCGGACGTCTTCGACGTCTCCGTCGAGGCGCCGTCGTCGGACGAGCCGCCGTCGCTGGACGAGCCGCCGGAGCAGCCCGCCAGCAGCGCCGCGGCGACGAGCGCCGTGGTCACCGCGGTGAGGGTGCGGCGCATCAGGAGTTGCACTCCTTCTGGAAGGCGTTGCCGGCGTCCTGCACCTTGGTGCTGGACTTCGTGAGCGCCGAGACGTCGGCCGACTGCGGGTCCTTCGCGATGTCCTCGATCTGGTCGACGAGGTCGCCGTAGGCGTCCTCGAAGGCCTCGCCCTTGTCCTGCAGGGCGTCGTCGGACAGGTCGTCGACGCCGTCGGAGATCTTCTCGTCGAGCTCCTTGAGCTTCGTGACGGCGGCGTCCGGGTCGGACTGGAGGTTCGCGGCTTCGGACTGCACGCCCTCGGCGGCGGACTTGACCGTCTTCTCGAACTGGGTGCACTGGTCGGCCTTCGACGGCCCGGTCGAGCAACCGGCGAGCAGGGTGAGCGCGAGGCCGGCGGTGGCGAGCGCGATGAGCTTGTTCTTCGGCATGGTGGAGAGTCCCCCTCGATCGGTCCGCACTCCCCCGGATGAGGTGCAGATCCGTCATCGAGCGTACATGGGGCACTCACAGGATGACCGGCTGCCCGGCGTACCGTCGAGGGCATGCGCGCCATCACGTTCGACGACACCACCATGTCCGTGACCGACCTGCCCGACCCGGTGCCCGCCGCGGGCGAGGTGCTCATCGAGGTCGCCGCCGCCGGGGTGAACAACGCCGACCTGCAGCAGCGCGCGGGGAACTACCCGCCGCCGCCCGGAGCCTCGGAGATCCTCGGGCTCGAGGTCTCCGGCACCGTCCGGGCACTCGGCGACGGCGTGACCTCGGTGGCCGTCGGCGACCGCGTGTGCGCCCTGCTGTCCGGCGGCGGCTACGCCTCGCTCGTCGTGGCACCGGCGACGCAGGTGCTGCCGGTCCCCGACGCGGTCGACCTGGTCGAGGCTGCCGGCCTGCCCGAAGCCGCCTGCACCGTGTACTCGAACATCGGCATGCTCGCCGGACTCCGCCCCGGGCAGACGCTGCTCGTGCACGGTGGCACCGGCGGCATGGGCTCGCACGCCGTCCTGTGGGCGAAAGCCCTCGGTGCCACGGTGATCGCGACGAGCGGTGGCGACCGCAAGGTCCAGGCGTCGCGTGACCTGGGTGCCGATCTGGTGGTCGACCACCGCACCGAGGACTTCGTCGAGCGCGTCCTCGCGTTCACGGACGGCGTCGGGGTCGACGTGGTGCTCGACGTCGTCGGACCGTCGTACCTGGCGCGGAACCTGCAGGCCCTCGCACCCAACGGGCACATCGCCGTCATCGCCTCGGGCAGCGGCAGCACCGCCGAGCTCGACCTCGGTGCGCTGATGCGGAAGCGGGCGTCGATCAGCGGGACGACCCTGCGCGCCCGGCCGCTCGCCGAGAAGGCCGCGATCGTCGCCGCCGTCCGGGAGCACGTCTGGCCCTTCGTCGCCGACGGCAGCGTCCGCCCGGTCATCGACACTGTCCTTCCGCTCGCCGAGGTCGAAGAGGCGCACCGGAAGGTCCGCGACGGCGAGGTCGTTGGGAAGGTGCTGCTGACGCTCTAGGCGCGTGGGCGGGCTGCGCCCGGGTGCGCTGCGCCCGGGTGCGCTGCGCCCGGGTGCCCTGCGCCCGGGTGCGCTGCGCCCGGGTCTGCCGCGCTCGGCCGCACCAGGTCGAGCACCTGCCCGCACTTCGCGCCGAACGTCGCGCGGAGCAGGTCCGCCGCGTCGCGGTCCTCGTCGAACCGCGCCGGCATGTCGATCGCGAGCATGATCGCGAAGATCATCCCGCTGCCCAGGAAGCCCTGCACCTGGTCGTCCGGGATCCCCGCCTCGTCCCGCAGGAACCGGTAGATCTCGAGGAAGCCGTCGCGTGCGGCCGCACCGATCGCGGGCTCGGCACCGGAGACGAACCCCTGCAGCAGCACGGTGTGCAGGCCCTGCTCGGCAGCGAGGTCGACGAACTGCTCACCGATGACGTGCGCCGGCACGTCGTCCGGGCCGAGGGTCGTCAGGGTCTCGCGCCAGGCGTCGAGCAGGATGCCGAGGGTGTCGCGGAAGACCTCGAGGAACAGCGCTTCCTTCGACCCGAACATCCGGACGACGTACGGCTGGCTGATGCCCGCCGCCGAGGCGATCTGGTCGGTGGTGGTGCCGTGGTACCCCTGGCGGCCGAACACCCCGCGTGCGGCTTCGAGGATCATCGCGCGACGCTGCGCTGCCGGCATCCGGACGGCTGTCTCCGTGCTCATGGTTGACATGTTATCAGTCGATTACTACAGTCCGTCGAGACAAGTAATCATCGGATTACCAACGACTGGAGACACCATGTCCCGACGCATCCCCGTGTGGCTCGCGATCGCCGCCGCGTCCCTCCCGATGTTCATGGCGACGCTCGACAACCTCGTCGTCACCAGCGCACTCCCCGCCGTGCACGCCGACCTCGGCGCCTCGGTCGAGGAGCTGCAGTGGATCACCAACGCCTACACGCTCGCCTTCGCCGCCCTGATGCTGCTGGCCGTCGGCCTCGGCGACCGCATCGGCCGCCGCCACCTGTTCATCGCCGGCATCGGCGTCTTCACCCTCTCGTCGGCCTTCGCCGCGATGAGCACCGACCCGACCGCCCTCATCGTCTGGCGCGCGGTGGAGGGGGCCGGCGCCGCGGCGATCATGCCCCTGTCGCTGACGCTGCTCGTCGGCAGCGTCCCGGACCGCCTGCGGACCGTGGGCATCGGCGTCTGGGGCGGCATCTCCGGCCTCGGCGTCGCGCTCGGCCCGCTCATCGGCGGAGCCGTCGTCGAGAGCTGGAGCTGGGAGGCGATCTTCTGGCTCAACGTCCCCGTCGGCGTGATCGCGATCCCGCTCGCCCTGTTCGCCCTGCCGAACACCCGTGGCGCCCGGGTCCGGACCGACGTCCTCGGCGTCGTGTTCGCGGGTCTCGGGGTGCTCGGCGTCGTGTTCGGCATCGTCCGCGGCAACGACGCGGGCTGGACGAGCACCGAGGTGCTGGTCGGCCTCATCGGTGGCGGCGCACTGCTCGTCGCGTTCGTCGTCCGCCAGGCCACGACGGCCGCACCGCTCCTGCCGCTCCGGTTCTTCCGCGACCGCAGCTTCACCCTCGCCAACCTCGTCGCCATGACCTTCTCGTTCGGCGCGTTCGGGTCGGTCTTCATCCTGATCCAGTTCCTGCAGGTGGTGCAGGGCCGGTCACCGCTCGAGGCCGGCGTCTGGACGATGCCGTGGACGCTCGCACCGATGGTCGTCGCGCCGCTCGCCGGGATCATCGCACCACGGGTCGGCACCCGGGTGCTCATCGCCGGCGGCATGGCGTTCCTGTCCGCCGGACTGTTCTGGATCGCCGCCACGATGTCCGCCGACGTCACCTTCACCGGCCTCCTGCCCGGCTTCCTGCTCGCCGGCATCGGCATGGGCGCCGTGTTCGGGCCGATCTCGACCGCCGTGCTCGCGCGGATGCCGCAGGACGACCACGCGAAGGCCTCCGGCGCGAACTCCACCCTGCGCGAGATCGGCGTCGCACTCGGCATCGCGGTGCTCACCGCCGTGTTCACCGGTGCCGGCGGCCAGCTCACGCCCACCGGTTACGTCGACGCGGCACAGCCCGCCGTGTTGGTCGGAGCGGCCGTCGTCGCGGCTTCGGCACTCGTCGCCGTGTTCCTGCCGGCAGGTCGCGGATCCCACGTCCCCGAGGTGGTCGCCGATGACGACCTGGGCCCACGCCGCCGGTTCCGGGTCGACGCGCCAGCGGCGAGCCGGCCGTGACGGTGGGGAGAGGCCCGGCCCACGCCCGCCGTCCCGGCTCCCGTCGCGTAGTCGCCCGGTCTGGTCCTAGGCGTGGACGCGGGAGAGGAACTCGACCAGCGCCGGGTGCTGCGGGGCGTCGAGGACCTGGGCGGGAACGCCCTGCTCGACGACCTCTCCCCGGTGCAGGAACACGATCCGGTCGGCCACGTTCCGCGCGAAGTGCATCTCGTGCGTGGTCATCAGGATCGTCGACCCCTGCCGCTTCAGCTCGGTGACCAGGTCGAGCACCTCGCCGACGAGCTGGGGGTCGAGGGCGCTCGTGACCTCGTCGAGCAGCAGGAGCTCGGGGTCGGACGCGATCGCCCGGACGATGGCCACACGCTGCTGCTGGCCGCCGGAGAGCCGGTCCGGGTAGGCGTCGGCGAACTCCGCGAGCCCGATCCGTTCGAGCAGCCGACGCGCGGTCGCCTCGGCCTCGGCCCGGCCGACGCCGTGCACCTGCCGCGAGGCGAGCGTCACGTTGTCGAGCACGCGCATGTGCGGGAACAGGTTGAACTGCTGGAAGACCACGCCGATCCGCGCCCGGACGCCGTCGACCGCGACGCGGGGATCGGCGATGTCGGTGCCCTGCAGCAGGATCTCGCCGTCGTCGATGCCCTCGAGCAGGTTCACCGTCTTGAGCAGGGTCGACTTGCCCGAGCCGGACGCCCCGATGACGCAGATGACCTCGTGGCGGTGCAGCGTCAGGTCGATGCCGCGCAGGACCTCCTGCTCGCCGAAGGCCTTGCGCAACCCGCGCAGCTCGAGGACCGCAGCGTCCGCACCCGACGCACCACGGGCCTCCTGGCCGACCTCGCTCATACGGTCCCTCCGATCTGCTCGCGCCGCTGCTGGCGGCGCGCGATCGCGTCCGTGACGCGGATCAGCGGCAGGCTGATCACCACGAACAGCAGCCCCGCGACGAAGTACGGCGTGAAGTTGTAGGTCTCCGCCTGCGCGATCTGCGCCGACCGGACCGCGTCGACCGCGCCGAGGATCGACACCAGGCCGACGTCCTTCTGCATCGAGACGAAGTCGTTCATCAGTGCCGGCGTGACCTTGCGGATCGCCTGCGGCAGCACCACGAGCCGCAGCGTCTTGGCGTGCGAGAGCCCGAGCGACCGCGCGGCCAGACGTTGCGAGGGGTGCACTGCCTCCATGCCGGCACGCAGGACCTCGGCGATGTACGACGAGTACGTCAGGACGATCGCGATCGTGCCCCAGACCTCGGCGGGCAACCGCGGGAACACCCCGAGGCCCGGGATCCCGTAGCCGACCAGGTACAGCACGATGATGAGCGGCAGGCCGCGGAACAGGTCCGTGTACCCGGTCGCGAGCATCCGCAGCGGGAAGAAGACCGGGTTCCGCAGCCCCCGCACCACTGCGAGCAGGGTGCCGAACACGGCGACGCCGATGGCGCTGAAGAACAGGATCCGGACGTTCAGCCAGAGGCCCAGCAGGATGTCCGGGAACGTGTCGATCGCGGTCTGCGGGTCGAAGAACGACTGCTGGACCGCTGCCCAGCCGGGGGTGTTCACGACGCCGAAGTAGGCGATCGCGATCACCACGAGCGTCGACACCACCGACACCACGATCGACCGGCGTCCGCGCTGCCGGCGGTAGAGCCGCCGCTCGGCCTCGACCTGGCTCGGCGCGGCTGCGGCGACCGGGGTACCGGCGCCTGCTGGCACGGTCATGCGGTTACTTCAGGACCGGGGTGTTGGTCTCCGAGGAGAGCCACTTGGTCTGCAGGTCCTCGAGCGTGCCGTCGTCCGTCAGCGACTTGAGCGCCTTGTCGACCTTGCTCGTGAGCTCCGAGCCCTTCGGCAGGACGAAGCCGAACTGGTCGCCCTTGCCGTCGGACGGGAACTGCGCCGACACCGTGCCGTCGTCGAGCTGCGCTGCGGCCATGTAGAACGCCGTCGGCAGATCGGTGACGATCGCGTCGATCTGGCCCGACTTCAGTGCGAGGACGGCGTCGTCGTTCGAGTTGAAGACCTGCGGGGTGATCCCCAGCACGCTCTTCACGCTGGCGATCGACGTGGACCCGGTGGCGACGCCGATCGCGTCCTTCTTGAGCGCGGCGATGCTCGTGTCGTCGACGGCCTTCGAGGTGCTGGTCGTCACCACGGCCTGCGTGGTCGTGTAGTACGCGCTCGACATGTCGACGGCCTTCTTGCGCTTGGCGTCGATCGAGAACTGCTGGACGTTGAGGTCCCAGTCCTTCGGGCCCGGTGCGATCGCGCTGTCGAAGGTGCTGCGCTTCCACACGACGTCGGACTTGGCGTAGCCCATCTCCTTCGCGACCGCGTACGCGACGGCGGACTCGAAGCCCTTGCCGGACTCCGGCTTGTTGTCCTCGATCCACGGCGAGTACGCCGGCTCACCGGTGGCGACCGTCAGCTTGCCGTCCGTGACGGTGCCGTCTTCGTTGCTGCCGCTGCCGGCGGCGCACGACGTCAGGGCGAGGGCGGCGACCGCGGCTGTTGCGACGGCGAGGGTGAGGCGGAGGGATCGGGTCACGGTCGGGCCTTCGTGGGAGGGGGGTGGGGGCAGGTCGAAGTGTACTTCGCGGTGGGATACCAACGCGACTCCGGGCGCTCCTCGTGACCCGGTCTCGTGTCACACACCAGTCGACGGGTCGACGTCTGGCTGGTAATCTGGCGACGCGGGCTGAACCGAGCGCATGCTCGGCTGAGGTCTGAGATCAAGGGGCGTCCCAGCACGGGGCGCCCCCTTTCTGTTCTCGGAACGCTCCCGAACGCGATCACGGCCAGACGACGATGGCGTCGCGCCGAGCGTTCGTCACCTCGGTGCGCCAGACGGGCCGCAGCTCGTCCCACATCGTCTCGTCGCAGACGCTGCCGCTCTTCGGGCCAGGCGACTGGAACCGCCGGAACCCCGCGTACGCGACCAGGTCGGCCGCCTGGACGAAGTAGGACGACGCCGAGTCACGAGGGACCGGATCCTCGACGAGCAGCGGCGCGCTGACACGAGAACCCCCTGGTGCGAAGCTGTGCCGCCGGAAGCGCCGGTGGATCGCGCGGACCGTCGCGTCGTCGCCCGCGTCGTGCACGAGGATGATCGGCTTGCCGGTACGTCAGTCGGCCATCGTGAAGTCCTCGAACGAGAAGCCCGGCGAAACCAGGCAGCTCAGCAGCACCTCGCCGTCGTTCGGGATCGTCCGCTGCCACACGCCACCACGCACGAACGCCTGTGCGTCGTTCACCCGGTCGCGACCGGCGTCGGGCCCGAGGGTGATCCGCGCACCGGGCTCGGGAGCATCGCCGGAGCCGCCGAGTTCGAGCTCGACGGTGTCCGGACCGTGCCACATCCAGATCTCGTCGCTCGTCACCCGGTGCCAGGCCGAGGCCTCGCCCGGGGGCAGCAGGAAGTGGATCAGGGTCGCGGCGGGGCGGTCCCCCGCGGGCGTCGTCACCGTGGCCGGCGAGGTCCAGGTGCGGACGTACCAACCGCCCTCGGGGTGCGGCTCCATACCGAGGGCGATGGCACGCTTCGGCACGTCGAGCCACTCGATCAGTTCGCCGTCGACGGTGCGACGGGCGGCCATGCCGGGGCGGGGTGCGGTGTCGGTCATGATTCCTCCACAGGGATGACAGGGCGAGCGGGGCGGTCGGGCGACGACGTGGGCACGCCGGTCAGTGCTCCGTCGACGGCGCGGACGACCCCGCGGATGACGGTGGCGGACGCACGCCCGGCACCGTCCTCGACGAGCTCGGCGAGTGCGTCGGGCACGGTCCGGGCGTCGACGTCGAAGACGGCCAGGTCGGCGCGGGCGCCCACGGCGAGGTGGCCGATGCGGTCCGGGCCGACGGCGAGCCCCATGGCGTGCGCACCACCGAGGGTCGCCGCCGACAGGAGCCGCTCGTGCAGGTCGCGGTGGCCGTAGCCCTGGGCGCGGGCGATCCGGTGCAACGCCGTGACGTCCGCCATCAGGTCGAGGGACGGTGCCGACGACAGCGAGTCGGTGCCGATGGCGATCGGGCTGCCCTCGCGCAGGTAGTCGGCGACGGGAGGCGGGTCGAGGCCGATGACGGCGTTCGACCGCGGGCACAGTGCGACTGCGGTGCCGCGAGCGCGCAGGAGCGCCCGGTCGACAGCGGTCATGTAGACGCCGTGCGCGATGTGGCAGTCCGGGCCGAGCACCCCGAGCCGGTCGACGAACGCGGTGGCGCTCGCCCCGAACCCGAGTGCCCGGAGCGCCCGGAACGAGGGCACGTTCGCCAGGTGCCAGTCGTTGCCGTGGCCGACGCCGTCGACGCCGTCGAGTCCGGGGACCGGTCCGAGGGCGATGCGCTCACCTTCGAAGGCGGCCTCGCCGAGGTGCAGGTGCAGGCGGAGACCACGCTGCCGGACGATGTCGGGGAGTTCGAGGAGGGGCGCGACCTCGAGCGAGTACGGCGCATGCGGCGAGAGGCCAGCGCCGGGGGTGGTCGGGATCCGGGCGAGTTCGTCGAGCACCTGGTCGCGGCCGTGCGACTGCCAGGCATCGTTCTCCCAGTCCATCACCTCCCAGTAGGCGATGCCGCCGAGCCCGGCGTCCTCGAGCGCGGTGGAGGCCTCGATGTCGGTGACGATGTCCGCGATGCTCGTCACGCCCGCGCGGATCGAGGCTGCGGCGCCAGCGGCTGCTTCGGCCCGCCAGTCGTGCGGTTCGGCGTAGTCCTGGTTGAACGCGGACGCCCAGTCCTCGAAACCGTCGTACTGGCCTCGACCGACACTGGCCATGCCGGTGTATTGCAGGTGCGAGTGCGCGTTGACGAGGCCCGGCAGGAGGGCTCCGCGCCACTGTCGTTCGGTGAACGTCGCACCCGAGCCGGCGAGCTGGTCGACGACCCAGGACCGGTCGCCGACGTGCAGGATGCGGCCGTCCTGCACAGCGACGGCGCCGTCGGCGATCGGGGGCGCGGTCATCGGCACGACGACGCGCGCCGAGTGCACGACGACGGGGTGGTCGGCACGCGGGTGCGCGGCGATCGGGTGCACGTCGCTCGGGTGCGCGGCGCTCATGCCGGGTCTCCGAAACGACGCGTCCGGACGTCCGGCTCGCGGTCCGCCGGGTGTTCGGCGAGGTGGACGGGAGGAACGGGGCGCGCTCCGAACGCGGCGAGCGCCGTGCGGGCGGTCGCGTCGTCGACCGCGGGGTCGATGGGTACGACGGCGCGCTCCAGTTCGTCGCCGCGCTCCAGCAGCATGCGGACGGCCCCGAGCTGCGCGGCGAAGGACAGGTCCATGATCTCGATCGGGTTGCCCTCGGCCGCGGTGATGTTGATGCATCCGCCGCGGTCGAGCACGATCGGTCCGCTCTCGGCGCCCGGGAACACGAGGCGCTCGGCCTTCGGACCCACTGGCCGCAGTTCGGCTCCGGCGGCGCGGACCTCGGTGAGCGCGACCTCGTGGTCGACCCCGCCCGCGACGGCGACGACCGCACCGTCAGCGCACGAGCGCAGCACCCGCAGGTCGATCGTGTCGGCGACCCCGGTGGCACTCACCACGAGGTCGGCGTCCTGCACGGCCTCGGCGAGCGGCGCGACGGCGTGGCCGGCGAACAGCGCCTGCAGGGCGCGCACCGGATCCGTCTCGGCGACCGTCACCCGGAAACCGAGGGCGGTGAGCACCAGGGCGACCCCCTCGCCGACGTGCCCGAACCCGGCGACGACCGCCGCGCCTCCCGACCGCACTCGGTGCATGCCGGACGGGAGCCCGTCGACCAGGTCAAGCACCGCGAACACCGTCGACTGCCCGGTGCCGTACCGGTTGTCGAAGAACGTCTTGGTGCGGGCGTCGTTGACGGCGACCACGGGGATGCCGAGCTGGCCCCGCGATGCCATCACGCGCAGGGGCCGGAGGCCGCTCGTGGTCTCCTCCGCCGCACCGAGCATCGTCGGCAGCAGGTCCGGTCGTTCCTGGTGGGCGAGCCGGATGACGTGGGAGCCGTCGTCGAGCACGATGTGCGGCCGGGTGTCGAGCATCGCGAGGGCGAGTGCCTTCTGCTCCGCCAGCGTCGCGGTGCTGCTCGCGTGCACCGTCAGGCCCGCTGCTCGGAGGGACGCGGCCACGGCGTCGTCGGTCTCGTCGGCGTGCGCGTAGACGACGACCTCGGCACCGGCGTCGCGGAGGAGCAGGCTCAGCACCGCCGTCTTCGGCTCGAGGAACATCGCGACGCCGATGCGGGTGCCGCGGAGCAGTCCACCGTCGCGGAGTTCCGCGGCGACCGCGCGCGAGACGGGCATGGAGCGTCGTGCCCAGCGCAGGCGGTCGTCGGCGGCCGGGTCGTCCTCGGGGTCGCGGCCGGTGGAGACGAGGAAGACGTCGTCGGAGAGCATCGGGACGCCGAGCACGCCGGGGCGCGCGGTGACGACGGGGCCGAAGGCGTCCTCGTCGACCGCGGGCAGGTGCCGGCCGGCGTCGATCACGATGAGCGTAGCGCCGCGGGGGCGGTCCGCCTCGCGTTCGATGACGGGGGTTGAGTCCTCGGGGGAACCAAGGCACCAGAGCTGGTCGATCGGCTCGTGGTCCGCGGCCGGGCGTGCACCGAGGCCGGTAAGCAGGCCGTGCAGCGCCGACGCGTCGCGGGGGTCGCCACCGACGATGCGGAACCGACGGGCTGCGACGAGCAGGTTCGTGACCGCGGCGAAGCGTCGGACGGCCGCCGACGCCCAGGATCGCGTCTCGGGGTCGGGTCCTGGCGGCATGCCCCAATCGTAGGGAATGCGCGGGGCCCCGCCGACGTACTCTCTGGGCATGAGCGATGCATCCACGACCGAAGTGTTCGACAGGGTGACGATGTTCGGTGCGGACTGGTGCCGCGACTGCCGCCGGTCCAAGGCGCTGCTCGACACCCTCGGCGTCGACTACGAGTACGTCGATGTCGAGCAGGACCTGTCGGCGGCCGACCGTGCCGAGGCGATCAGCGGGCGGAAGAACATCCCCGTCGTGGTGCTGCCGAACGGCAAGCACTTCGTCGAGCCGTCCGACGCCGAGCTGCGCGCCGAGCTCGAGGCCTCCGGCGCCGTCTGAGCCGCGGACTTTCGCGCCCAGCGACACGTCACGCCGACAGGCGCACGTGACGTGTCGCTCAGCGCGAAAAGTCGCCGGCCGGGGCACCGGGCGGACATCGGATGAATCGGGCATCATGAGGGCGTGATCATCGACGCTCACCACCACCTCTGGGACCCCGCCGACCGGCCGTACCCCTGGATGGACAACTCCGTCGCCCCGATCCGCCGCCGGTTCGACGTGGACGACCTCCGCGCAGCGACGCAGGACACCGGCGTGACACGGACCATCGTGGTGCAGGCCGTGCACGATCCGGGTGAGACCGCCTGGCTCCTCGAGCAGCCCGCCCCCGTCGCGGGCGTCATCGGCTGGGTGGACCTGACCGCGCCGGACGTGGCAGACCGGATCGCCGCCGTCCGTGCGCTCCCGGGCGGCGATCGCCTGGTCGGCATCCGGCACCTGGCGCAGGACGAACCGGACGCGGACTGGCTCGGCCGCCCGGACGTCGCCCGCGGAGTGCGAGCCCTCGCCGGTGCCGGCCTGGTGTTCGACGTCCTCGTCCGAGCGCGGGAGCACGCCGCTGCGCTGGCCCTGGTCGACGCCGTCCCCGACGCATCGTTCGTGCTGGACCACGCCGGCAAACCATCGATCGACACGGGTGACCCGGCCTGGCCCGGACGGATGGCCGACTTCGCTGCACGCCCGAACGTCACGTGCAAGGTCTCCGGCCTGCTCACCGAGGCCGGACCGGACTGGCGCGACCGCCCGGTCGACCGGTACGTCCGCGAGGTCGTGGAACAGTTCGGCCCCGAGCGGTCGTTGTTCGGCTCGGACTGGCCGGTGTCGACCCTGGCGACCGAGTACGCGGCGGTCGTGCAGCGGACGACGGACGCACTCGCCGACCTGTCGACGACCGAGCACGACGCCGTCTTCGGCGGAACCGCGGAGCGCATCTACCTTGTCCCGAGGAGCACGCAGACATAGGATGTTTCTGGCTGCACTGGCGCAGCCGGAGAGCGAGGAACGATGCAGTTCGCACGACTCGGCCCGGCGGGGAGCGAGATCCCCGTGGCCATCGACACCGACGGCGAGGTCTTCGACCTCCGCTCGATCACCAGTGACATCAGCGGGTCCTTCCTGGCCTCGGACCCGGTCGGCCGCGTCGACCACGCCCGCAGCGCCGGCGACCTGACGATCATCGGCCGGGACCGGGCCGACGGCATGCGGCGCGGGGCACCGATCGCCCGCCCCGGCAAGGTCGTCTGCATCGGCCTGAACTACCGCGACCACGCCGCCGAGACCGGCGCCGACATCCCCACCGAACCGATCGTGTTCATGAAGGACCCGATGACGGTGATCGGCCCCGACGACGAGGTCCTGATCCCCCGGAACAGCACGAAGACCGACTGGGAGATCGAGCTCGCGATCGTCATCGGCCGCACGGCTCGGTACTGCGAGACCGATGCGGACGCCGAGGCCTCCATCGCCGGCTACGCGATCGCGAACGACGTGTCCGAGCGCGAGTTCCAACTCGAGCGCGGCGGGCAGTGGGACAAGGGGAAGTCCTGCGAGACCTTCAACCCGCTCGGACCGTGGCTCGTGACGCCCGGGTCGCTCACCGCCGCCGGCCTCGACCCCGCGGCACTCGCGCTCCGGCTGACCGTCAATGGCGAGGTCCGGCAGGACGGCACCACCGCCGACATGATCTTCCGTCCTGTGGAGATCGTCCGGTACCTGTCGCAGTTCATGGTGCTGTACCCCGGCGACGTCATCAGCACGGGGACCCCGGCCGGCGTCGCGCTGGCCGGACACGCGCCCTACCTGCAGCCCGGCGACGTCGTCGAGCTCACCGCCGACGGGCTCGGCTCGCAGCGCCAGACGGTCGGAGCAGCCTGATGGCGGACGCAACCGGCAGCGCCGGCGGCGCTCGCAGCGCTGCCAGCCACGACGGCGTCCGGGCCATCGTCACCGGGGGCGCGTCCGGCATCGGCGCGGCGATCGCCGCCGCCCTGCAGGACCGCGGTGCCACGGTCGCCGTGCTCGACCTCCAGCCGTCGACCGCCGAGGGGTTCCTCTCGGTCACGTGCGACGTCAGCGACGACGCCTCGGTCCGCGCCGCCGTCGCCACCGCCGTCGAGCAGCTCGGCGGCCTCGACGTCCTGGTCAACAACGCCGGCATCGGCGCCCAGGGCACGGTCGAGGACAACGACGACGACGAGTGGCGCCGCGTGTACGAGGTCAACGTCCTCGGCGCCGTCCGGCTGTCGCGCGCTGCGCTCCCCCACCTGCGGGCGTCGGGCAACGCGAGCATCGTGAACACCTGCTCGATCGCCGCCACCGCAGGGCTGCCCCAGCGGGCGCTCTACTCGGCGACCAAGGGTGCGATCGCCGCCCTGACCCGCGCGATGGCCGCCGATCACATCCGCGAGGGCGTCCGCGTCAACGCCGTCAACCCCGGTACGGCTGACACCCCGTGGGTCGCGCGGTTGCTGTCCACGGCGGGCGACCCGGCCGCCGAACGCGCTGCCCTCGAGGCCCGGCAGCCGCACGGTCGGCTCGTCCAGGCGGAGGAGGTCGCCGAGGCGGTCGCCTACCTGACGAGCCCGCTCGCCCGGTCCACGACGGGCGTCGACCTGGCCGTCGACGGCGGGATGCAGGCCCTCCGGCTGCGGCCCGCCTGATGGTCCGGCCGTGACGACCGGGAGGCCCGGCTATCGTCGACCTGTCGGCTCGCGTCCGCGAGCGGGCCGGGATCAGGAGGTGGTGACGTGGCGTCGCTGACCGACGATGCGATCGCACGCATCCAGCAGATGATCGTGAGCGGTGAGCTCCAACCCGGGCAGCGCCTCCCGCCCGAGAAGGAACTGAGCGAGTCGCTCGGCCTGTCGCGGAACAGCCTGCGCGAGGCGGTGAAGGCCCTCGAACTCATCCGCGTGCTCGACGTCCGCCGCGGCGACGGAACCTACGTGACGTCGCTCGAACCCGGTGTCCTGCTCGAGGCCGTGTCGTTCGTCGTCGACATGCACCACGACCGGTCCCTCGTCGACCTGCTCGAGGTCCGCCGCATCCTCGAGCCCGCGTCCGCCGTCCTGGCGACCGCGCGGGCCTCGGAGCAGCAGATCGACGAGCTCGCCACGCTGATGCAGTCCGTCGGTGAGGACACCGGCGTCGAGGACCTCGTCGCGCACGACCTGCTGTTCCACTCGACCATCGCGGGCATCGGCGGCAACCAGTACCTGTCCGGGCTGCTCGACGCGCTGTCGAGCAAGACCGTGCGGGTGCGGGTGTGGCGCGGCCTGACGCAGAACGGGTCCGTGCAGCGCACCCTCGACGAGCACGCCGCCATCGTGGACGCCATCCGACGCCGGGATCCGCAGCTCGTGCAGGCACTCGTGGTGTCGCACGTCGAGGGTGTCGAGCGCTGGCTGCGGCGTTCCCTCGACTGAAACCGAGAACGCGTGCAGCCGGGTGGGTGTTGTGTCGGTCGTCGGCCCTGAGCACGACATCCGTCGCGCTCGGACCGGCCGCAGAACACGGAGGAAACACCATGGGCGTCCTTGGCACCATCATCGGTCTTATCGTCGTCGGCCTGATCGCCGGCGCCATCGCCCGGCTCGTCGTCCCTGGCAAGCAGCACATCTCGATCCCCATGACCATCCTGCTGGGCATCATCGGCTCGTTCGTGGGCGGGTTCCTCGGGTTCCTGATCTTCCGCCACGACCTGATGGACGGCTTCTTCCAGCCGGCCGGCATCATCGGTTCGATCATCGGCGCCATCATCGTGCTGATCATCTACATCCGCTTCTCGGGTCGCAGCGCCAAGACCCGCTAGGCAGGTCTCGGCGGGCACGACTCGCTGCACAACCAAAGTCACCCCGAACCGCGCATCCGTGCGGTTCGGGGTGACTTTGGTTGTGCGGGGCTCAGGCGGTGAGCAGGCCGGCCGCGCGGAGGTCGTCCCACAGAGCCTCCGGCACCACGGCCGCCGCCCGCTCGACGTTCGAGCGCACCTGCTCGGCGCACTGCACGCCGAGGGCGATCGCGGCGACAGCAGCCGCACGCCGCGGGAACGCCAGCGCCGCCTCGGGCAGCGTGACCCCGTGCCGCTCGCAGACGTCGGCGATCGCGTTCGCCCGCGCGACGAGTGCCGCCGGTGCCGTGGCGTAGTCGTACGTCGCGGTGGCGTCCGGCCGGTCCTGCCCGAGCAGTCCCGAGTTGTAGACCCCGACCGCGACGACCGCGACACCGAGCGAGGCGCACCGTGCGACGAGCTCCGCAGCCGGCTGCTCCAGGAGCGTGTACCGGCCCGCGAGCATGACCACGTCGCACAGCCCGGTGGACACCGCGGCGTCGAGGGCCTCGACCGAGTTCGACCCGACGCCGACGGCCCGGACCACGCCTTCGTCCCGCAGCTCGGCGAGCGTCGGCAGCGCCTGCGTCAGGCCGTCCTCGAGCGAGTAGACGTCGGGGTCGTGCAGGTACGCGACGTCGACGTGGTCGAGCCCGAGCCGTCCGAGCGACTCGTCCAACGACCGCCGAACACCCGACGGCGACGGGTCCCACTGCCGCACGGTGTCGTTCGGCACCGCGAACCCGCCGGAGGCCAGGTCGTCCCCGTCACCACGCCCGGGGACGAGCAGCCGCCCGACCTTCGTCGACACCAGGAACGAGTCGCGCGGACGGTCGGCGAGCGCCGCCCCGAGCCGCCGCTCCGACAGCCCCAGGCCGTAGTGCGGCGCGGTGTCGAACCCGCGCACGCCGGCGTCCCACGCGGCGTCGACCGTGGCACGGGCGTCGTCGTCGGACACCGGCCGCAGCAGGTTGCCGATGCCGGCGCCGCCGAACCAGAACGGACCGCGGTCGAGATCGGTCATCCCTGTCCTTCCAGGGTCCAGACGAGCGGGATCCCGTCGTCGTTCCCCGAGTAGTCGTCGTCGGCTTCGAGCAGCGGGTTGATGGTCTCCTGCCACTCGGCGTTGACCGGGTCGTCCGCCAGTGAGCGTCGCATCGCCCGGTAGTCGGACACCTCGATGAGGTGGACCAGGTCCTGGCCGTCGCGCCAGATGCTCCAGTTCGACACCCCGGCTGCCCGGAGTCGGTCGACGAGCGCGGGCGGGACGGCGGCGTGCACGCGCTCGTACTCCGCCTCCGTCCCGCTGCGCAGTCGGGTCCTCGACAGGATGCGCTGCATCAGTCGCGCAGGAACAGCTCGACCACCGGCACGGCGACGTCGGGTCGCACGATCGGCAGCGTGAGCGTCAGCGTCCCCGCCGGCTGCCCGCCGAGCCCGGTGTTCTGCGCGCGGGTCCCGGGCGGGATCTCGCGGAAGTGCAGCTCCGACGCGTCGTTGAGCAGCTGGGCGTAGGCGACGCGTCCGGCCAGGTCGGGCAGGTGCACGTGCTCGAACGGCCACGCGAACAGGTGCAGGTACAGGCGGTTGCCGTTCTGCGTGTACACGGTGTTGCGCGGCGCGACGAACGACGACGGTCCGGCGCCGTAGACGGACCGGGCATGCTGGTGCATCCACGTCCCGATGCCGTCGAGGGTCTGGCGCGAGACCCCGTCGAACTCGCCACGGCCGGTGGGGCCGATGTTGAGCAGCATGTTCCCGTTGTTCGAGACGCCGTCGACGAGCATGCGGACGAGCAGGTCGACGGGCTTGAGGTTCACGTTGTCGCGGTCGTAGCCCCACGATCCGTTGAGCGTCTGGCAGGCCTCCCACGGCACCTGGGCGCCGTCGACCTCCATCGGCTTGTCCGGCTGGTACTGCTCCGGGGTGACGATGTCGCCCGGCAGGTCGAGCCGGTCGTTAACGATGATGCCGGGCTGGAGCCGTCTGGTCAGTTCGAGCAGCTCCGAGGATCCCCAGTCGTCGCGACCCTTGCCGCCCCAGATGTCCTCGTGGTCGTTGTCGCGGTACGAGAAGTCGTAGAACAGGTAGTCGACCTGCCCGTAGTCGGTGAGCAGCTCCTCGACCTGCCCGTGCAGGTACTCCCGGTAGCGCGACATGTCGCGGCCCCGGTTGAACGCCTCGATCTCCTCGGGCGAGTCGTCGCGCCTCGGGTGCACGCCGTCGACGGTGAAGTCCGGGTGGTGCCAGTCGATGAGCGAGTGGTAGAAGCCGACCCGCAGCCCCTCGGCCCGGACGGCGTCGACGAACTCGCGCACGATGTCGCGGCCGAACGGAGTGTTCGTGGACTTGTAGTCGGTGAGCTTGCTGTCCCAGAGGCAGAAGCCCTCGTGGTGCTTCGTGGTGAGCACGACGTACTTCATGCCGGCTTCGCGAGCACGGCGGGCCCAGTCGGCGGCGTCGAACAGGTCGGGGTCGAAGTGGTCGAAGTACTTCTGGTAGTCGGCGTCGGTGATCCGTTCGCGGTTCTTCACCCACTCGTGCCGTGCCGGCAGGGCGTACAGCCCCCAGTGGATGAACATGCCGAACCGGTCGTGGGTGAACCAGGCGGGCAGGCCGCTCGCGTCGGTCGCGGTCTGCGGCTCTGCAGGTGCGGTGATGGTCATGAGGCCAGTGTTCCTTTCAGAGGGGGGAGGGGTGTCACCGGCCGCCGAGGCCGCTGGTGACGATGCCCTTGACGAGGTGCTTCTGCAGCAGGACGAGCAGGATCACGGTGGGCAGCATCGAGATCACCGACGCCGCCATCACGAGGTTCCACTCGGAGCCCTGCTGGCCGAAGAACTGCTGCAGGCCGAGTGGGATGGTGCCCCGGGCCTCGACGTCGTTGACGATGACGAGGGGCCAGAGGAACGAGTTCCAGTACGAGATGAACGAGAACACCGCGAGGACGGCCATGGTCGGTCGGGCGAGCGGCATCATCACCGAGAAGAAGGTCCGGATCGCGCCAGCCCCGTCGACCCGGGCGGCGTCGTCGAGTTCCTGCGGCACGGTCAGGAAGAACTGCCGGACCAGGAACGCGCCGAGGGCCGTGAACGCCCACGGGATGATGAGTGCCCGGAACGTGTCGACCCAGCCGAAGCCCTGCATCATCACGTACATCGGGATGACGAGGACGTCCTGCGGGATCATCAGCGTGACGAGGAACAGCAGGAACACCGTGTTCCGGCCGCGCCAGCGCAACCGTGAGAACGCGTACCCGGAGAGCACGGCCACGGCGACGTTGATCGCCGTCCCGACCGCCGCGACGAACACGCCGTTGAGGATGAAGCGGGCGAACGGCAGGTAGGTGAACGCCTGCACGTAGTTGTCCCACTCGAGCGAGCGACCCCAGAGCGTCGGCGGGGTGGTGAACACCTGGTCGGCGGGCTTGAGGCTCGTCGCGACCATGTAGATGAGCGGCGAGACGAACAGGAGCGTGACGAGGCAGAGCAGGGCGTACCCGATCGCGTGCCGGACCCGCCCCGGCCGTGGCGCGGACTTCGTCCTGGCGACGGCACGGGGGTTGACCGTCCGGTTCGACGTGGTGGCACCGACGCGCCCGCGGACCGCTTCACTCATAGTGCACCCACCGCTTCTGCCCGAGGAACTGGACGGCCGTGATCCCGAGGATGATGACGAACAGCACCCAGGCGCCGGCCGAGGCCAGACCGAGCTGCTGGTTCTGGAAGCCGGTGTTGTAGATGTACTGCACGAGGGTCTCCGTCGCGGTGCCCGGCCCGCCCTTGGTGAGGACGAACGGCTGCACGAACACCTGGAACGAGGTGATCAGCGTCATCATCGTCGCGAAGAACACGGACGGCGAGATGAGCGGGAACTTGATGGCCCAGAAGGTCTGCCAGGCGTTCGCGCCGTCGAGCTGCGAGGCCTCGATCTGGTTCTCCGGCACGGCGTCGAGCGCCGCCGAGAAGATCAGCATGTTGTAGCCGAAGCCCTGCCAGACGCTCATCGCGACGATGGCGAGCATCGCCCAGTGCTCGTCGGCGAGGAAGTTCGGCGCGTGCACGCCCACGGTGGACTGCAGTGACGCGTCGATCGCTCCCCCGGGCTGGTACAGCATCCGCCACACCACGACGTTCGCGACGATCGGCGTGATGGTCGGGATGAAGAACAGGACGCGGAAGACGTGCCGGCCGGCGATCCGCGGCGTCAGCCAGGCGGCGAGCCCGAGCGACACGACGAGGTTGAGGGGCACGTAGAGCACCACGAACAGCGCCGTGTTGAGGGCGACGGTGCGGAAGACCGGGTCGGCGAAGAGCCGGGCGTAGTTCTCGATGCCGGCCCAGCTGCGCTCGCCGAGCATGGGCCAGTTCATGAAGCTGACGACGAGTGAGGCGACGATCGGGAACGCCGTGAAGACGACGAGTCCGATCGAGTGCGGTGCCGCGAACGCGGCACCCCACCAGGAGCGGCGCCCGAGTGCGCTCGTGTCCTCGCCGTCCTTCCGCCGCGGGGTGGCGGCTCCGACCGCGACCGCGGTCGCGACCGCGGGGACGGCCGCTTCGGCCGGTGGGTCCTGGATGGTGGTCATGCGACGACCTCCTCGTCGTTCGCGCGGTCCTGAACAGGGGATGGATCGGACGGGAGGCCCGTGGCGGGGCCGCAACGGGCCTCCCGTCCGATCACTGGTTCAGCTGGTCACTGCGTGCCGAGCTGGCCGGCGATGGAGGACATCGTCTCCTTGCCGGAGGTCTGCCCGTTCACCGCCTGCAGCGCGTACTGCGTGAACAGCTGGGAGAGCTGGTCGCTCTGCTTGTTCCCGAGGAGCGGCGAGGACTTCGCGAGTCCCGCCTTGAGCGCGGCCTCGGCGCCGTCGATGCCGGCGCTCGAGTACCACGCCGACTGGGCAGCGGTGCGGCCGGGGAAGGCTCGTCCCGCTTCGGCGAGCGACGTCAGGACCTTCTCACTGGTCATCGTCTGGACGGCCTTGAACGCCTGCTCCGGGTACTTGCACTGCTTCGAGACACCGAAGCCGGAGCCAGCGGCGAAGGTCGACGGACCGGACGTCCCCGCGGGGAGCGTCGTGACCCCGAGGTCGAACTTCACCTTGGCCTTCTGGCTGATGAGCGACCACGGACCGTCGGTGTACATCGCGACCTTGCCGGCGGCGAAGTCGTTGCCCGGCGTCGACGCGTCCGACGACGCCTGCGTCGCGTAGCCCTTCTCCACCAGTGTCGAGAGCCAGTCGAGGCCGTCCGCGAACTTCGCGTTCGACGCGTCGAGCTCGCCGTCGGACGTGATCACCCGGCCACCGTTGTAGCCGTAGACCATCGACTCGAGGTTGAGGTCGCCCACCGTCGAACCGAACATGGTGACGCCCTTCGCCTTGAGCGCGGCGCCCGCCGCCTCGAAGTCGTCGACGGTCCACCCCGGCTTCGGCTCGGCCACGCCCGCCTTCGTGAAGACGTCCTTGTTGTAGAACATCATGATGGGCCCGGTGTCGTAGGGCAGGCCGTAGAGCTTCCCGTCGACCTTCATGCCGTCGAGCGCGGTGCTGTCGAACGCGGACAGGTCGGTGCCGTCCTGCTTCGCGAGGTCGTCGAGCGGCAGCAGCGACGACGTGTAGTTCGCGGTGCGGAGCGACTGCATGCTCACGACGCACTGGGCGCCGCCCGCGCTCAACTGCGTGCTGAGCTTCGTGAAGTAGTTCTCGAACGGCGCGCCCTGGATCGTCAGGGTGATGTCGTCCTCGGTCTTCACGGTGTCGGCGACCTTCTGCCAGGCGGCCTTGTCCTCCTTCCCGGCGATCCACATGGACCAGGTCAGGGCGTCCTTCGACTGGCTTCCACCGGCACTGCTGCCGGAGGAACAGCCGGTGAGCACGAGGGCCGCGGCAGCTGCTGCCGCGAGCCCGGTGATGATGCGTCGTCGTTGCATCGGAGTCTCCACTTCGTCGTGGTGATGGGGTGTGTGGGGTGGGATCAGGCGACGCGGACCGCGTCGGGGACCGTCTCGGTGTCGACCACGGCCCAGGCCGGGCCGTCCGGGAACGCGTAGGCGTCGAGGGAGTCGGCGAGCATCTCGGTGCCGGCTCCCGGAGCGGTCGGCGGCCAGTAGCGGCCGTCGTGGACGTCCACCGGGGTCACGAAGTGCTCGTGCAGGTGGTCGACGAACTCGATGCAGCGGGTGTCGAGGTCGCCGGTCAGCGCGACGGCGTCGAACATCGACAGGTGCTGCACCGCCTCGCACAGGCCGACCCCGCCGGCGTGCGGGCACACCCGGACGCCGTGCTTCGCGGCGAGCAGCAGGATCGCGAGGTTCTCGTTGACCCCCGCGACCCGGGTGGCGTCGATCTGCAGCACCGACATCGACCCGGCCTGGATGAGCTGCTTCGCGATCACCCGGTTGGCCATGTGCTCGCCGGTCGCGACCGGGATCGGGGCGATGCGCCGGGCGATCTCGGCGTGCCCGAGGACGTCGTCGGGGCTCGTGGGTTCCTCGACCCAGGCGAGGTCGAACGGGCTCAGCCGTTCGATCCAGGTGACGGCCTCGTCGACGTCCCACCGCTGGTTGGCGTCGACCGCGATGCGGATGTCGGGGCCGACCGTGGCGCGGGCGATGCCCATCCGGCGGACGTCCTCGTCGAGGTCGCCGCCGACCTTGAGCTTGATCTGCTCGAAGCCCTCGTCGACGGCCTCGCGGCAGAGCCGGGCGAGCTTCTCGTCGTCGTAGCCGAGCCAGCCCGGGGTGGTCGTGTACGCCTGGTAGCCCTGCGCTTCGAGCCGGGCCCGACGGGTCGCGCGGTGCGGTTCGGCGGCCCGGAACAGCTCGAGCGCCTCGTCCGGGGTGATCGCGTCGGTGAGGTACCGGAAGTCCACCAGGTCGACGAGTTCCTCGGGGCTCAGGTCCGCCAGCAGCGCCCACAGCGGCTGTCCCGCGCGCTTCGCTCGGAGGTCCCAGAGCGCGTTCACCACGGCGCCGATCGCCATGTGCATGACGCCCTTCTCCGGGCCGAGCCAGCGCAGCTGCGAGTCGTGGACCATCGCGCGCCAGGTGCCGCCCATGTCGGCGAGGACCGCTTCGGCGTCGGCACCGACGACGTGCCCGCGCAGGGCGGCGATCGCGGCTTCCTGCACCTCGTTGCCGCGGCCGATCGTGAAGACGAAGCCGGTGCCGACGTGTCCGTCCAGGGCGTCGGTCGTGATCTCGACGTACGCGGCGGAGTAGTCGGGCGCGGGGTTCATGGCGTCGGATCCGTCGTGCTCCCGAGAGGTCGGGAAGCGGATGTCGCGCACGTGCAGACCGGTGATGCGGCTCATTCGTGTCTCCTGCCGTCCGGTCTCCGTCGACCGAACGAGGCAATCAAAACATCGGATGTCTCGTGCGTCAAGAGAACTCTTCGTCACGTTCTGGTCTCGAACGGGGCCGAGTCGTCGGATGGCTGCGCGTCGCGTCGGCGTGGATTGCGGCGGCGTGGCCGATCCGCGAAAGCGACAGATCCCCGCCAACTGTTCGCGGAGATCTGTCGCTCTCGCGGCACTGTCGACAGTGGAGCGCGCGCATCTGTCGCTTCTGCGGGGCTTGCGACCGGACCACGGACGGGAGGCGCGGTGCGGGTCGGACCCGCGCCGCGCCTCCCGTCCGTGGTCGCGTCTCAGGCGGAGGCGAGCCGGCCCATCTCGGCCACCACGCCGCGGAGGCGGTCCGCCAGCTCGTCGCGCGAGCCGTCGGCGAAGCGGTGTGCCGACTCGATGAGCGCCGCCATGACGAGCGTCACCGCGGTCCGTGCGGAGTCCACGTCGGTGCGCTCGGCAGCGACCGTGAACACGGCGAGCCGGGCACGCGCCATCCACTGCAGCATCGCGGGCACCATCTCCGGTCGCGCCTGCACGAGTTCCTTCATGCGACGGCGGTCCGCCGGCAGTGTCACCGTGCGGGCGACGAGGTCGCAGAGGTCCGACACGAGCGGGCCCTCCGCGGTCAGGAACGCCTGCCGTGCCGCCTCGGGCACCGAGCTCTCGGGGAGCCCGAGTGCAGCGTCGCCCTTCGACGGGAAGTAGTTGAAGAAGGTGCGGGGCGAGACGCCAGCGTCGGCGCAGATCTCCTCGACCGTCACGCCGGCCAGGCCCCGGTCGGAGACCAGGGCCAGCGCGGCCTGGTGGATCGCGTGCCGGGTCTGCTGCTTCTTGCGTTCCCGCAGGCCGCTGTCGCCTGCCGGGTGCGATTCGATCGTGCTCACTGCTGCTCCTGGTGCGGGTCGGCGCCTCCCGTCTGGTGACGAGAGGCCCCGGTGGCCGGTCCTACGCGCGGTCCCGCTGCACGGGGATCGAACCGGTGACGGGTGCCGTGGGCGACCCCATCGTGTCGGCGGCCTTGACGGCCTGCACCTCGAGGTCGTCGGCGGTGCCGGCCTGGTCGGCCTGCTCCTGCAGGGCCGAGCTCTTGCGGAGCGGCGGCGCCTTGAAGAACCAGCTGAGGATGAACGCCAGCAGGATCACGGCGAAGCCGACCCAGTAGACGGTCACGGCCGACGCGTTGAAGCCGGTCATAAACGGCTTGGTCAGCGCCGGGGTCGCACCGTTGAGGTAGGACGTGTCGCTCGTCTCGCTGCTCGAGCTGCTGCCGTCGCCGGCTCCCTTGTCGATCTGCTTCGACAGTTCGGGGGCGAGCTCACCGACCCAGTACGAGCGCTGCGAGGCGTCGGACCAGTCGACCACGAGCTTGCCGTCCTGCACGCTGGCGTGCGCCTTGTCGGCTGCGGCGGTGAGGGCCTGCTGCTGCACGGCCTCCGGAGCGCCGGTCGTCGCAGCGGTGACCTGCGCGGTGGCCTGGTCGAGGCCGGACTGCACCTGCGACTTCACCGGGGTGACGATCGGGTTCCAGATCTGCTCCATGACGCCCGCGTTCGCCTTCGCCGTGGCGACGGTCGGGTTCAGAGCGGCGTCGAGCGCACCGGACAGGTTCTTCTGGTCCGCGGTGGCGTGCAGGATGTTCGCCGGCATGATCGAGAACAGGATGCTGAGCAGCACCGCCGTACCGAGCGTTCCACCGATCTGGCGGAAGAACGTGGCGGACGACGTCGCCACACCCATGTCCCGCGGCTGCACGGAGTTCTGCGAGGCGAGGGTGATGCTCTGCATGAGCTGCCCGAGGCCGAGGCCGATCAGGAACATGCCGATCATCAGGAACCAGAGCGGCTTGTCGATCGTCATGAACGTCAGGACGACGTAGCCGACCGAGACCAGGGCCGTGCCGATCACCGGGAAGATCCGGTAGCGACCGGTGCGGGCGACGATCTGCCCCGAGGCGATCGAGGCGATCATCAGACCACCGATCATCGGCAGGGTCGCGAAGCCGGACTCCGTCGGGGTGAGCCCCGTGACGATCTGCAGGTACAGCGGGATGGTCAGCATGGCGCCGAACATCGCGAAGCCGACCAGGAACCCGAGGATCGTGGCCATCGAGAAGGTGCCCGAGCGGAAGAGCTTGAGCGGGATGATCGCGTCGTCCTTCATCAGGGTCTCGATCACCAGGAAGGCGACGAGCCCGAGCGCACCGATCACGTAGCAGGCGATGGCGCCGGCCGAACCCCACCCCCAGGTGCGGCCCTGTTCGGCCACGAGCAGGAGCGGGACGAGCGTCGCGATCACCGAGGTGGCACCCCACCAGTCGATGCGCGGCTTCGCCTTGGCGTCACCGAACTTCGGCAGGTGCAGGAAGGCGATGACCATCAGGAGCGCCGCGACGCCGATCGGCACGTTGATCAGGAAGACCCAGCGCCAGCCGGTGACGCCGAGGATCGTGCTCGCGCCGGCGAACAGGCCACCGATGAGCGGGCCGATGACGGACGAGATGCCGAAGACCGCGAGGAAGTAGCCCTGGTACTTGGCGCGCTCACGCGGGGCGAGGATGTCACCCATGATCGCGAGCGGCAGCGACATCAGCGCACCGGCACCGATGCCCTGGAAGGCACGGAACGCGGCGAGCATGATCATCGAGGTCGACATCGTCGAGAGCAGCGAGCCGAGGATGAAGACCGCGATGCCGAAGATGTAGAGCGGGCGGCGCCCGAAGACGTCGGAGAGCTTGCCGTAGATCGGCGTCGTGATGGTCGACGCGATCAGGTACGCGGTCGTGACCCACGCCTGCTGGTCGAGGCCGTGCAGGTCGTCGCCGATGGTGCGGATCGCGGTGCCGACGATCGTCTGGTCGAGCGACGACAGGAACATGCCGGCCATGAGGCCGTAGATGACGAGCAGGATCTGACGGTGCGACATGATCGGCTTGCCCGGCGTGCTGGCCGGGGAGTCGTGTCGTCCGCGCGACACCTCGACGGGTGCGGTGGCAGTAGACATGGGGGTCCTTCAGGGGTGCGTGGTGGTCGTCGTGCGGGCAAGGGACGCCGGAGCGTGTGTGGCGGGCCGTCGAACGGCGGGTCAACCTTGCAGACGCTGCAACTTTACATCATCAGCACGTTTGCTGCCAACGCAAACTTGCTGTCCGTGCACGTTCGTGAACGGCTTCTCAGGTAGCGTCGTCGGCCATGGGGCGAACTGCGTGGACGGACGTGCCGGCGATCCTGCGCGACCGGGTGGAACAGATCCTCGGCGGAGCGGTGACGTCCACTGAGTCCCAGACGGCCGGGTGGTCGCCGGGCAGTGCCGACCGCGTGGTCACGGCGACGGGGCGACGGGCGTTCGTCAAGACGGTCTCGCGATCGCGGAACGCCGATGCCTTCGCCCTGCACCGCCGGGAAGCCCGCGTGGTGGCGCAGCTGCCGTCGACGGTGCAGGCACCACCCCTGCTGGACGCCTTCGACGCCACCGTGGACGGCGACGAGTGGGTCGTCCTGGTCCTCGACGACATCGAGGGCAAGCACCCCGGGGCAGCACTCGACGGCAGCGACACCGCGGCGGTGCTCGATGCGCTGGACACCCTGCCGCCGGCAGCCGGCGACCTCGGCACGCTCCCCCGGATCGCCGACGACCTGCGCCACGAGTTCGGCGCCTGGGACCGGATGCTCGGCGACCCGACCCTGGCCGACCGGGTGGCCGAGGTCGTGCCGGCACACGTCCTCACCGCCGGACCCGCGATCGCCCGCACCGCCGACCGAGCAGCGGCACTCGTCGACGGCGAGCACCTCGTGCACGCCGACTGCCGTGCCGACAACCTGCTCGTCGACGGTTCCGGGGTCGTCTGGGTCGTGGACTGGCCGTGGGCGAGCACCGGCGCGCACTGGCTCGACCCGCTGACCTACCTGATCGACACACTCGTCCGCGGCGAGGACAGCGACGTCGAGCACCACCTCGCCACCCACCCGGTGTTCGCCGCCGTGCCTACCGCCACGGTCGACGCCGTGCTCGCCGGTCTCGCCGGTCTGTTCTTCGAGCACGCGCTGCCGCCGGCACCGCCGAACATGCCGACCATCCGCGACTTCCAACGGCGCGAGGGCCTGGCCGCTGCGGAGTGGTTGCTCCGCCGGTGGGACACGACACCGCACTGACGACGGACGACAGGCGTCGGGTACCCCGTCTGTCCAGCAAGCGCGGCGCCACGGAGCGTACGGTCCCCCGCATGACTGATGAGCACCGCACTCCGCGTCCCGAAGACGACGCCGCGCGCCTCGGTCTCGTCGTCGTCGGAGAGGCAGCAGCGCTGCACTCCGGTGACGAGGCGGCACTGGACGCGAGCGAACAGAACATCCGCGACACCATCGACGAGATGATCGACGAGCCCCTGACCCCACGCCAGGAGCAGGTGATCGAACGTCTGGCATCCGCCGGCGGGACCCTCACCGCCGGACTCAGCGGTGCGCTCGCGGCGCAGACCGGACGGAGCGTCGACGACATCCTCGAGGGCGCGGCCCGCAGCGTCGTGTGGCAGCAGCGGCTCGCCGACCAGCGCGAGGACGCCGGCGGCCAGCAGCGCGAGCGCCGCGACGAGAACGGGCGCGACGAGGACTGATCCTCGCCACGCCCGCCCCGGGGACCGCTGAGGACTACTCGGTCGGCTCCACGACACCGGTGGACTGCTCGCGGACGACGGCCCGTGCGGCGGCCTGCCCCGTCGTCGAGCTCTTGACGATGTCGCTCAGGGTGAACCCGGCGGTCGTCCCGAGCAGGGCGTCGACCTCGCTGAACTGGCTCACGATGCTCTTCGACAGGGCGCCGGCACCGTCGGAGGACACCACGGTCAGCTTGTCGATGTTGCCCATCGGCGCCGCGAGCTCGCGGGCGATGCTCGGCAGGGTCTCGATGGCCTTGACGCGCAGGACGGCCTCGGAGTGCTGTGCGAGTGCGTCGGCCTGGGCCTTCGTGGCGTCCGCCTCGGCCTGACCCTTGGCGCGGATCGCGTCGGCCGCTGCCTCACCTTCGGCACGGGAGGCGTCGGCGGCGAGCTTGCGCGCCTCGGACTCGGCCTTCGCCTCGGCGGCGATCGCTTCGGCGGAGATCCGACGGGCCTCGGCCTGGGCGCGGGCCGTCTCGACCTGGGCGCCGGCGGCCGCCTCGGCCTCGACGCGGGTCTTGCGCGCCTGCGCCTCGGCGACGGCGGAGACCTCGGACTCGAGCTCGGCACGGCGCAGCTCGGCACGCTTCTGCGCGGTGATCTGCTCCTGCTCGACGACGCCCTGCGCCGCACGGGCCTGGGCGAGCGGACCGGCGGCTGCGGCCTCGGCCGATGCCCGGTCGGCGTCGAGCTGCAGTGCGGCACGTCGGATCGCCAAGGTGTTCTCGGCTTCGGCGATGGCCTGGTCGGCGGTGGCACGGGCTTCTCGCGCTTCGCGGTCGGCCTGCGCCTCGGCGTTCTCCGCCTCGAGCCGGACGCGGGCGCGCTCGGCACGACCGAGGTCGCTGATGTACTCGTTGCGGTCCGAGATGCCCTTGATCTCGAAGGAGTCGACGTCGAGCCCCTGGCTGTGCAGGGCCTCCTTCGCCACGTCGAGCACCGCGACGGTGAGCTGGTCGCGGTTGCGGATGATCGTGGACACGTCGGTCGCGCCGATCGACGCACGGAGCGATCCCGACAGGACCTCGCGCGCGAAGTCGTCGATCTTCTTCTCCTGCCCGAGGAACCGCTGCGCGGCCGCCCGGATCGAGGCGTCGGTCTCGCCGACCTTGACGAGCGCGACCGCTTCGACGTCGATCGTCACGCCGCGGGAGTCCTGCGCGTTGACGTTGATGTCGATCGCCCGGGAACTGAGCGAGAGCTTCGCGACCTTCTCGAAGAACGGTCGGACGAGGACGCCGGCGCCGAGCACGACCTTGATGCCGGACTCGACGGTCTCGGTGCCGTCGTCGTTCTTGACCTTGCGCGAGCGCTTGCCGGTGATGATGAGCGCTTCGTCGGCGCCGGCGTTGCGGTACACGACCTTCGCGTAGATCAGCGCGATCACGGCGAGGACGATGATCCCCACGATGATCAGCGGGATGGCTCCGAGCGCGAACAGGACTTCCATGACTCCCCCTCCGGACCAGGCGCCAGCCTGGATTCCGCATCTGTTGTTCCGTCGGCTCCCATCCTAGGAGACCGCGCGGACGGACAGGAGGCGCGGTGCAGGATCACCTGCAGCGCGCCTCCGGTCGATGGTCGCGTCAGCGCCTACGCGCCCGCACGCCACCAGTCGTCGAACGGCGTCGCCGGCACCTGGCGCTTGTGCTCGGTCGCGCGGTACCGCGACTCGATCGCCTCGGCGACCTCGAGCGGCACGTCGTGCCCCTGCAGGTAGGCGTCGATCTCGGCGTAGGACAACCCGAGGTTCGCTTCGTCGGTCTGGCCGGGCGTCTCGTCGAGCAGGTCCGCGGTGGGGGCCTTCTCGTACAGGCGGGCGGGCGCACCGAGGTGCTCGAGCAGCTGCCGCCCCTGGCTCTTCGACAGGCCGGTGAGCGGCGTCAGGTCGACGCCGCCGTCGCCGTACTTCGTGAAGAAGCCGGTGACCGCCTCGGCCGCGTGGTCGGTCCCGACGACGAGCAGCCCGCGCTGGCCGGCGACGGCGTACTGGGCGACCATGCGCATCCGGGCCTTGACGTTGCCCTTCACGAAGTCGCTCAGCTCGACGCCCGAGGCAGCGGTGTCGAGCATGACGCCGTCGACGCCGTGCTCGATGTTGACGGTGATGCCCGGGTCGGCTGCGATGAACTGCAGGGCGAGCTGGGCGTCGTCCTCGTCGGCCTGCACGCGGTACGGCATGCGGACGGTCGTGAACTCGGCGGGGTGGCCCTCGGCGCGGAGGGACTCGACCGCGAGCTGGGTCAGACGCCCGGCGAGCGTGGAGTCCTGGCCGCCGCTGATCGCGAGCAGGAACCCCTTCGCGCCGGTCGTGAGCAGGTAGTCACGGAGGAACCCGACACGGCGGGCGATCTCCTGCTCCGGCTCGATGGTCGGCTGGACGTTGAGGTCCGCGGCGATGGCGGCTTGGAGTTCACGCACCACCCCAGTATCCCGCTGCACCCGCCGGTGTGCACAGCGTTCAGCGGACGGGTTCTGCGTGCACCG
Organism: Curtobacterium sp. PhB78; assembly: GCF_003751685.1. Classification (NCBI taxonomy): domain Bacteria; kingdom Bacillati; phylum Actinomycetota; class Actinomycetes; order Micrococcales; family Microbacteriaceae; genus Curtobacterium; species Curtobacterium sp. PhB78. Next base: position 538,361 of record NZ_RKIA01000003.1, on the reverse strand, counting down.
GCCGGATCGTGTTGTCGTGGTCGACGCCGATCGCGCAGGTGCAGACGACGCCGAGCGTCTCGGCGCTCTGCGTCAGCCGGAACCGCTCGACGTGCGGCGGGCCGACTCGACGGTCGAGCGGGTGGGTGTCGTGATCGTGCACGGTGGTCCTCACTGACTCGTGGTGGTGCGGATGTCCGGTGCGGTGGTGGTCCGAACCGCCACCGCACCGGAGGGCCCGAGGCGACCCGAACGCCGCGGCCCCGTGGAGACGCACGCCGGTACCCGCCGGCGCGCGTCGGAGTTCATGGACGCCGGCGGCGTCGCGCTCGGAGCGCAGTGCGAGTCATGGGTCCCTTTCCCGGGCGGAGGTCCGCCGCTGCTGATCCGTCCCCCGGCGGTTCGACGGGAGACCCGAACGGTCCGGCACCGGACCGAGGACGACGGCTGGTGAGGCCGTCTTCCTGTGCAAGCTACCAGCGCCACACCCCGAGGCCATACCCCCGTTCCGGGGCCGAACCACGGGTCGGACCCTCGTTGACAGTTAGAGATCAAACAGTTAGAGTTCTGATCATGCAGGCACCGGATCTCACCACCCCGCTCGAACTCATGCGGTGGATCGGATGGGCACAGCGCAAGGCGGCTGACGAGTGGGTCCGTGATCGGGACCTCACCCGCGAGCAGAGCTTCGTGCTCGGGTACCTGCAGCAGAACCCCGGAGCGATCCAACGCGACATCGCCGAGATCACCCGGACCAGCGCGGCCAGCGTCTCGAGCCTCCTGCAGGGCCTCGAGCGGCGCGGCCTCGTCGAACGACGACCCGACGCCACGAACGGTCGGACGAAGACGGTGCACGCCACCCCGGCGGGCATCGACCTCATCGCCGGCTTCACCGACGCGATGGTCGCCCTCGACGACACCCTGCTCGCACCACTCGACTCGGACGAACGCGCCACCCTGCGGCACCTGCTGCAGAAGGTGACCGCGGAGCTCGCACCGCCGACGCGGTAGCACCGCCCCGGCACCGACGTCACCGGCGCGCTCGACGCGCCACGGGCCTCACGGCCCCACCCCCGCACGCGACGGCATCCCGTCGCGCCCTCAGCCCTGCCCACGAGGAGGCAGTCATGACCACCACCACCCCCGAGAACACCGCCGCGGCCACCAACCGCTGGTACCTCTCCGCCGCCCCGATCGCCCGGGCCCTCGTGCACCTGTGTGTGCCGATGGCCGCTGCGATGGTCGTCAGCGCCCTGTACAACGTCATCAACGCCGGCTTCATCGGCTCGCAGCACGACACGTCGCTGCTCGCCGCGATCACCTTCGGCACCCCGCTGCTCGGCATCGTCATGGCCGTCGGCGGCGTGTTCGGCGTCGGCGGCAGTGCCCTGATGTCCCGCCTGCTCGGCGCCTCGGAGCACGACCCCGCCAAGGCGCAGGACATCAAGCACGTCGCCTCGTTCGCGCTGTGGGGAGCCGTCGTCACCGGTGCGGTCCTCGCCGTCGTCGGGCTCGTGTTCCTCCGCCCCCTGGTCGCCGTCCTCGGTGCCGACGCAGCAGCTGTCCCCGCCACGAGCGAGTACGTCGCCGTGATGCTCGCGTTCGTCCCGGTGCTCGCCTCGTCGTTCGCCCTCGAGCAGATCGTCCGCTCCGAGGGTGCTGCACGCCAGGCGATGATCGGCCTGGTCCTGTCGACCATCGGGAACCTGGTGTTCGACGTGCTCTTCATCCTCGTGCTGCACTGGGGGGTCGGCGGTGCAGCGCTGGCGGTCGGACTCGCGAACGTCGTGTCGATCGCCTACTGGGTGACCTGGCTGCAGCGGAACAGCGAGAACGTCAGCTTCGCGCCGAAGTGGTTCACGCTCCGTGCCGACATCCTGAAGCCCGTCTTCGGCATCGGCGTCGGCGAACTGCTGCAGTCCGCCTTCCTGATCGTCACGACGCTCGTGCTCAACAACCTCGCCGCCGCCTACGGCGACGACCCGCTCGCCGCCATGGGCGTCGCGGTCCGCATCGCGCAGGTGCCGGAGTTCCTGGTGATGGGCGTGACGATCGGCGTACTGCCCCTGCTCGCCTACGCGTTCGGCAAGGGCGACGCCGCACGTCTCCGGGCCGCCCTGCGCGGAGCCGCCTTCACGGTCGGCGCGATCGTCCTCGTGTTCTCCGGCGCGGTCTTCACCTTCCGCGAGCAGGTGTTCACGATCTTCTCCGGCGACCACTCGGTCCTCGCGATCGGCCTGACGATCCTGACGGCGCAGCTCGTCGCCGCCATCGTGAACGGGTTCACGGGGTTGCTCACCTCGCTGTTCCAGGCGACCGGCATGGTGCTGCCCGCGATGGTGCTGTCGCTGGCGCAGGGCGTGCTGTTCATCCCGATCGTCATCGTCGGCAACCTGTGGTTCGGACTCGCCGGGATCATCTGGGCGCTGACCGTCACCGAGGTCATCGTGTTCGCCGCCGCGGTGGTGCTGTGGCTGGCGTCGCGCGGGAAGATCGCGCGCGGCCTGGCCGCCGGCAGCGAGGAGCGGGCGGACGCCGCGCTCGAGGAGGCGCCCGCCGCCGCGTAGCGCGGCGCGCGGCGCGCGGCGCGCTCGCATGGTGAGCAGAAGAGGTCGGGTCCCGTTCCAGGACCCGACCTCTTCTGCTCACGAAGCGGGGGTGAACGTGGCCAGCGTCGGACGGGAGGCCCGTGGCGGCCGGATGGCGGGCCTCCCGTCCGGCGCGTGGCCGGGTTGCAGGCGCGGCGCATGGTGAGCAGGAATGGTCGCGTGTCGCTCGGTCACCCGACCATTCCTGCTCACGAAGTGCGTCGGGTGCGGCGCAGGAGGAGCACGACGACGGCACCGGCGGCGAGCACCGTGCCGGCGCCGAGCGCGACCCAGACTCCCGGGGCGATGCCCGGCGCCGAGTCGGGCGCACCGTCGGATGCCCCGGTGGCCGTCGCGGTCGACGTCGGAGTGGGCGTGACGGGGCCCGACGTGGGCTCCGTCGTCGCCGGCGTCGTCGCGGACGGCGTCGTGATGGCGGCCCGGTACTCGAACCCGTACGAGCCGTCGATCGGGTGCCCGTCCGGCGACACGTACCGCCAGAGCACCGTGTACGCGCCGTTCTCGAGGTCGACGGCCTTGCCCATCGTCATCCCGGAGACGGTCACCTCGCCCGTCGACACGTCGGTGCCGTCGGCGTCGGTAACCTGGATCCGCAGTCCGGCGTCGAGACCGGCGAGCGGTGCCTCGCTGAACGTCAGGTCGACCCGGTCGAGCGGTTCGGTGATGACCGCGCCGTCAGCGGGCGTGCTGCTGGTGAGGGCCGAGTGCGCCGAGGCCGGCTGGACCCCGACGAGCGCCAGGAGCCCTCCGACGACGATCGCGAGGGAAGCTGCCGTCGTTCGTCCTGTCCGCATGCACAGACTCTACAAGCCGTAGAGCAGCGGACCGGGACGGATCAGATCTGCTCGCCGAGGAAGTCGGCGTAGGACGGCTCGCGCCGTGCGTCACCCGTGCTGGTGGAAGCGTGACCGGTTCCTTCGAGGCGCTCGGCCACGAGGGCTTCGAGGTCCTCCGGCGACCGGAGGCCGTGGCGGTGCCAATCGTGCTGCATCCTGGCGGTCATGACGACCAGCCCTTCGTCGAGATGATGCGCATCTCGGATTCGTCCGGATCGACCCGCTGTGCCAGACCCCACATCTGTGAGGAGCATCGTGACGACGGGTCCCTGATGACCGATCCAGTTCCTCCAAGGTAGGGGTTGCGTCCGACGCCGTCGAGCGCGGTGCGCTTCTCGGCCGATCGCACGCCGCCGCCCGGATCGCCGTAGCGTCGGGGCATGGAGATCCTGTTCGTCCACGGCGCCCTGGTCCGCGACGGTGCCTGGTGGTGGCAGCCCACCGCCGACCTGCTGCACAGTCGCACCGGAACCCGCGGCCGCACCGGCATCCGCAGTCGAGCGGTCTCGTTGCCGTCCTGCGGCGAGGGGCCGTCGGGACACCCCGACGGTGGGCTCGCCGAGGACGCAGCCGCCCTGCGCGCCGCCCTCGACGACAGCGACGGGGCGATCGTCGTCGGACACTCGTACGGCGGCACCGTCATCGCCGAGGCCGGACGGCACGACGCCGTCGCACACCTGCTGTACGTGTCCTCGTACCTGCCCGACGTCGGCTCCGCGCAGGCCGGCATCATGGCCGACGAGCCCGATCCCGTGTCGATCGGCCCGGCCGGTGACGGTGTCCTCGCCGTCGCCGGGTACGACGCTGGGTCATTCGGTAGCCGCTTCCTGCAGGACGCCGACACGAGCACCCAGCAGGCCGCCTGGGACCGGGTGACCGCCCAGTCGGCGGGGGCGTTCGTGACACCGACGACGACAGCAGGGTGGCAGGACGTCGACTCGACATACCTCGTCTGCACCGAGGACCGCAGCACCACCGTGGGGCTGCAGCGCGCGCACGCGGCGCGGGCGACGCGGAGCGTCGACGTGCCGACCGGGCACCACCCGTTCATCACGCGGCCCGACCTGGTCGTCGAGCAGCTCGAGCTGCTGCTCGGAGGTGCCACGGCCTGAGTCGGCGGGAGGACGACGGACGGGAGGCGCGATGCCAGCTGGCACCGCGCCTCCCGTCAGGATGTTCGCGCGTTCACGGCACGTGACCGGTCGCGTGGTCTCGCTCCGGTCAGTCGGTGCCGGAGTCGAAGGCTGCGCCCTCGGAGGCGAGGTCCGTCCGGCGTCCGAGCGCATCCTCGGCATCCGAGGCGATGACGGCGCCACCGAGGATCTCCTCGGACTCGCCCGCCTCGAGCTCACCGACGAGCTCGGCCGTCGCACCGCCGATGAGGCCGGCGGCCGCGTACTGCTCGAGCCTTGAGCGGGAGTCCGCGATGTCGAGGTTGCGCATCGTCAGCTGACCGATGCGGTCGTCCGGACCGAAGGCGGCGTCGCCGACCCGCTCCATCGAGAGCTTGTCAGGGTGGTACGACAGCGCCGGACCCGTGGTGTCGAGGATCGTGTAGTCGTCGCCGCGACGCAGGCGCAACGTGACCTCGCCGGTGACGGCCGAGGCGACCCAGCGCTGCAGGGACTCGCGGAGCATGAGCGACTGCGGGTCGAGCCAGCGGCCCTCGTACATCAGGCGCCCGAGGCGACGGCCCTCGTTGTGGTACGACGCGACCGTGTCCTCGTTGTGGATCGCGTTGAGCAGCCGCTCGTAGGCGATGTGCAGCAGGGCCATGCCCGGTGCCTCGTAGATGCCGCGGCTCTTCGCCTCGATGATGCGGTTCTCGATCTGGTCGGACGCGCCGAGGCCGTGACGACCGCCGATCGCGTTCGCCTCGTAGACGAGTGCGACGGCGTCCGTGTACTCCTCGCCGTTGATCGCGACGGGGCGTCCGGCCTCGAAGCGGATGCTGACGACCTCGGTGGCGACCTCGACGTCGTCACGCCAAGCGGCGACGCCCATGATCGGCTCGACGATGTCCAGGCCGCTGGAGAGCTCTTCGAGGCTCTTCGCCTCGTGCGTGGCACCCCAGATGTTGGCGTCGGTCGAGTACGCCTTCTCGGTGGAGTCGCGGTACGGGAAGCCGCGGGCGACGAGCCACTCGCTCATCTCCTTGCGACCGCCGAGCTCCTCGACGAACTCGGAGTCCAGCCACGGCTTGTAGACGCGCAGACGCGGGTTCGCCATCAGGCCGTAGCGGTAGAACCGCTCGATGTCGTTGCCCTTGTAGGTGGAGCCGTCGCCCCAGATGTCGACGCCGTCCTCCTTCATCGCACGGACGAGCATCGTGCCCGTCACCGCACGACCGAGGGGCGTCGTGTTGAAGTAGGTCTTGCCGCCGGAGCGGATGTGGAACGCGCCGGTCTGCAGGGCGACGAGGCCCTCCTCCACCAGGGCGCTCTTCGCGTCGACCAGGCGGGCGATCTCGGCGCCGTACTCGTGCGCGCGGCTCGGGACGGCATCGATGTCCGGCTCGTCGTACTGACCGATGTCAGCCGTGTACGTGCAGGGGATCGCCCCCTTCTCGCGCATCCAGGCAACGGCGCAGGAGGTGTCGAGACCCCCTGAGAACGCGATGCCGACTCGTTCGCCGACGGGGAGACTGCTCAGGACCTTGGACACGGGGTCAATCGTACGGGGAGACCGGGGCACACTACCGTCCAGCGCGACGGTTGTGGAGAACTCGTCCCGCGAACCGGGAACCGATCCGCTGCGCCCGGACAATACAGGGCATGAACCAGATCACGGGGGACCGAGCGGACTGGGCGCTGGGCATCGCCGGCGACGGCCGAGCGGTCGGACGCGTCTTCGACCGCCACGCCCCACGCCTGCGCCGGCACGCCGTCGGCCTCGTCCCCACACCGGCCGACGCCGACGACGTCGTGGCCATCGCGTTCCTCGAGGCCTGGCGGAAGCGCGAACGCGTCCGCTTCGTCGACGACTCCATGCTGCCCTGGCTGCTCGTCACGGCGACGAACACCGCGCACAACCTGACCCGCGCCACCCGCCGTCACCGGCTCTTCCTCGGGAGGTTCCCGGTCGACGACCCCGCTCCCGACCCCGCAGAGTCGTTCACCGACGCCGAAGCGGTCGCAGCATTGCGCGGGCTCCCGATCGCAGACCAGCGGGTCCTCACTCTCTGCGTGCTCGAAGGCCTCGGCGAACGCGAAGCGGCCGCAGCCCTCGGGGTCGCACCGGGCACCGTGAAGTCCCGGCTCCACCGGGCGAAGGCACGACTCCAGCAGCAGTACTCGACGTCAGCGGAACCCCTCGGAGGCACACTGTGAACGACCACATCTCCCCTCGTCTCGCCGCGATGCGCGACGCCCTCGTCGCCGACGTCGACGCAACGGCCCACCCCGCGCGTCCGCGGCGACGACGACCCACTCGCGGCACGGTCGCCGCGGTCGTGACGGCCTTCGCCGTCGGCGCCGGACTCACCGGAGGGATCACGGCTGCGGCGCTCCCCGGCGCCACCGCAGACGCCGCACGCGAGGATCTGCTCGCGACGACGACCCGCTACGGGACGGTCGAGGTCAACCACGCATCGATGCTCGGCTCCCCCGCGTTCACCGTCACCCACGGCGACGCCTCGTTCTCCCTCGGCGCTCGGCCGGAGGGAGCCGACCGGGTGACGCTCACGTGGGAGTGTCTCGACCCCGGCACCTTCACGGTCGAGGTCGGCGGGACGACCGTCGCCGACGCCGTCGCGTGCACGCCGGGTTCCATGCCGCGATGGAGCCTCTCCCCGCTGACCGGATCCGGAGCGGCCGCCGTGTCGGTCTCCGGTGGCGGCGGTGCCCGCTACGCCGTGTGGGCGTCGTGGGCCCGGTCGGCACGGATCGCGCAGCCCTCGCCCCAGCAGCAGGCTGCGATCGCCGACGGGACCATCACCCTGGCCGAGTACACCGCCGCCTTCGACCGGCTCGCGGCCTGCATGGCGCAGGCAGGGCACCCGATCGGCGACGTGGCGCCGTCGTGGTATGCCGACGGCTTGTGGTCGAGCACGGGCCCCGGCGCCGGCCCGTGGTACATCTGGTCGACGCCGACCGAAGCCGTCGACGTCCTCGACACGCAGTGCGCACCGCGCGAGTTCGAGCGGGTCGACACTATTTGGCAGGGCGAGCACCCGATCCCGGAGGACCCGCCGGCCGCGGGGTGATCCGCGGCGCCCGGCTTCGGTGCCCCTGGAGGGACTCGAACCCCCAACCGTTTCCTTAGGACGGAACTGCTCTTCCATTGAGCTACAGAGGCTGGCCCGTCCACTCTAGCGGCGGAACGGCTCCAGGAAGGTCGTGAGCTCCTCGACGTACAGCGCCGGTTGCTCGAACGGCGCGAAGTGCCCGCCGCGCGGCATCATCCGGTAGGACACCAGGTTCGTCGTCCGCTCGAGCCATGCGCGCGGCGGCTCCACGAGGTCGCCGGGGAACAGCGAGAACCCGGAAGGTACCTCGACCCGGCGGGCGAGCTGGTCGGCCGGGATCGCGGCGTTTGCGTGGTACATCCGCATCGCCGAGCCGATCGTGCCGGTGGCCCAGTACTCGGTCAGGAGCGCGAGCACCTCGTCCGGCGTGTAGACGGACCACAGGTCACCGTCGCAGTCGCTCCACGACCGCAGCTTCTCGACGATCCACGCTGCGAGCCCGGCGGGTGAGTCGTTCAGGCCGACCGCGACGGTCTGCGGCTTGGCGCGGTGCATCATCGCGTAGGCACCCTCGGCGTCGCGCCACCGGGCGGTCGCCGCGACGAACCCGCGTTCCTCCGGCGACAACGTGTCGAGGTCGATGCCGGGCCAGGCCAGCCCGCCGTCGATGCGGTGCACGGCGACCACCCGGTCGGCGTGGTCGAGCGCGAGGTAGCGGGCGACGTGGGTGCCGATGTCCCCGCCGGCGACGGCGAACCGCTCGTATCCCAGCTCCGTCATCAGCTCGGCCCACATGCCGGCGACTGCGCGGGCGTCGATGGGCTGCGGCGGGGCGTCGGAGAACCCGTACCCGGGCATGTCCGGCACGATCACGTCGAAGCCGGCCTCGACGAGCATCGGCAGGACCTTGCGGTACCGCCACCCGGAGTCCGGCCAGCCGTGCGCGAGCAGGAGCGGCAACCCGTCGGGCGTGCCCGCTCGGGCGTGCAGCACGTGGATCCCGGTGCCGTCGATCGTCAGCCGTCGGCTGGGCAGTGCGGCGAGCGCCGCCCGGTGCGCGTCGAAGTCGAAGCCGTCGGCCCAGTACTCGATGAGCGACCGGAGCTCGTCGACGTCCGCCCCGAGCGACCATCCGGCGTCGGCGGGTGCGTCCGGCCAGCGCGTGGCCCGCAGTCGCGCGCGGAGGTCCTCGATGGTCGCGTCGTCGATCTGCGGTGTCTCGCCCATGCCCGCGACGCTACTCAGCGGGACCGACACCCGGGCGGCGGTCACCGCACCCGAGCCCGCGTCAGCAGCAGTCGCAGGCGTCGGCCGCGCGCTCGCCGGTCAGGGCGGCGACTGGCTGCTTGCACGCGTCGCCGCGCCAGGCCTCGAGCCCCTCGCGGACCGCGAACACGACGACCACCAGGCCAGCCACCGGATCAGCCCACGACCACCCGAACAGTGTGTTCAGGAGCAGCCCGACCAGCACCGCGGCGGACAGGTAGCTGCACACCAGGGTCTGCTTGGAGTCCGCGATCGCCGACGCCGAACCGAGTTCCTTGCCGGTCCGCCGTTCGAGCAGGCTGAGGAACGGCATCACGGCCAGGCTGACCGCCGCCAGCACGATCCCGACGGTGCTGTGCTCCGGCTCGCGCACCCCGGTCAGGGTCAACACCGCGTCGACACTGACGTACAGCGCCAGGGCGAAGAACGACACCGCGATGACCTTGAGCGCGACGCGCTCCCGCGCCTCGGGGTCCGGCCCGGCGAACTGCCACGCGACGGCAGCAGCGGACAGGACCTCGACGACGGAGTCGAGTCCGAAGCCGATCAGGGCGGTCGAGGACGCCACCGAACCGGCTGCGATCGCGATGACCGCCTCGATGACGTTGTACGTGATCGTCGCGGCGACGATCCACCGGATCCGTCGCTGCAGCACCCGTCGGCGATCAGGAACCGCCCGGACGGTCGCGTCGGTCATGCGCCGGGTCCGCAGCAGAGCGGGACGTCGCAGTCCTCGTCGGTGCACGCTTCGCCGTCGTCGACGGCGAGCACGACCTCGAGGAGCGAGCGGATCGCGGCCCCGAGGTGCGGGTCGGCGATCTCGTACCGGGTGGAGCGCCCCTCGGGCACCGCGACGACGATGCCGCATCCGCGCAGGCAGGCGAGGTGGTTCGAGACGTTCGACCGGGTCAGCCCGAGCTCGGCCGCGAGCCGGCCCGGGTAGACCGGCGCTTCGAGCATCTCGAGCAGGATCCGGGAGCGCGTCCTGTCCGCCATCGCCCGGCCGAGCCGGTGCATGACGTCGAGCCGCGGGGCTATGGTCAGCATTCGCTGACCATACAGCACACGCTGACGCATCGAGTGCCCTACCCCGGCAGGCGGACCCGGGATACGGCAGGCTGGGACCCTCTGCCACCCACCAGGCACTGCACACGACAGACACCTCAGGGGAAACCACATGACGGATCAGACGACCGCGAACGCGTGGCAACGCTTCTGGGCACGCGGCGGGTGGTGGCGTTCCGTCCTGCTCGCCGCCGTCTACCTGCTCGTGTACCTCGGCATCAGTCAGCTGATCGGCCTGTTCGTGCGGCCGTTCATCGACCTCGACGACCTGTACGGCGACCCCGCGAGCGTGCTCTTGGCCTCGATCCTGCCGATCGGCCTGATGGGATTGCTCCTGCTGCTGTTCGCGCGCTCACTCGGGTGGCTGCCACACCTGTTCCGCCGCCGTACCGCACGCGCCCCGCGGTGGATGTGGATCGCGGTCGTCATCACCGTCGTCCCGCCGGTGATGAAGCTCGCCGGCACCGATTGGTCCCGCTTCACCCCTACGCTCGTCCTCGCGATCCTGTTCTTCGGCCTCTGCGTCGGGTTCGCCGAAGAACTCCTCACCCGTGGTCTCACGGTCGAGCTGCTCGAACACCACGGGTACAGCGAGCGTGCGGTCTACGTGCTGTCGTCGGTCGTCTTCGGGTTGATCCACCTGCAGAACCTGCTCGGCGGCGGCAACCCGCTGCTCGTGTTCGCGACGGTCGGCTACGCGATGGGCTTCGGCGCGATGATGTTCCTCGCGCTCCGGGTGAGCCGATGGCTGATCGTCCCGATGCTCCTGCACGCCCTCACCGACCCCACCACCCTGATGGCGGCAGGCGGGCTCAACGATGCGCACGCCGTCGTGACCGGCGGATCGCACGCACTGGTCACCTTCGCGTCGCTGTTCAACTTCGTCTACATCGCCTTCGGGATCGTTGCGGTCTTCCTCCTGCCGGGCCGCAAGCGCGCGCTCTGAACGCACCCACCTGACGGACTGGAGGCACGTGGCGGGCCCGCCACGTGCCTCCAGTCCGTCATCGCGTGAGCACAAGACGACGGGTCGCCACCCGCGACCCGTCGCCTTCTGCTCGCTCAGCGCCTGCAGCGCAGGCCGCTACGCGGCCACGAGGTACTCGTCCCACTCGGCCTGCGGACGCTCGATGCCGCGGACGACCCACGACGAGCCGTGCGGGATCTTCGGACGGAAACGCAGCCGCCACCCCATCTCCTGCGGGGTGCGGTCACCCTTCTCGTTGTTGCACGCCAGGCAGCAGGCCACGAGGTTCTCCCACGAGTCCTGCCCACCGCGCGACTTCGGCTGGACGTGGTCGATGGTCGTCGCGTGCCGGTCGCAGTACGCGCACCGGTTGGCGTCGCGGCGCAGGACTCCGCGGCGCGACACCGGCACGAGTCTCGAGTGCGGGATGCGCACGTACCGGGTGAGGATGATGACGGACGGCCGATCGAAGCTCGAGGTCGACCCGGTGACCGGGTGTTCGAGGTCGGCTGCGACGACGGAGGCCTTCTGGTTCATGACCAGCACGAGGGCTCGTCGGAACGAGATCACCGCGAGGGGCTCGTAACCGGCGTTGAGGACGAGAGTGCGCATTGGTTCCCTTCCGACGTGCCTGGACGGCTTCCAGGCGCTGCGGGTGCGTCGGACCGGGGTCCTTCGCAGGTGACCGTCGCTCGCGCGTACGTCCCCTGAACCACGAAGAGCACCACCCGGATGGGCAGTGCTCTGGTCATGCAGGGGCGTGCTCGTGCACGCAGGCGGTGGTCGACCGTATGTCGATGCGCGCGCGCCGACCCATGGTGCGGGTCGTGCGGAACAACGACATGGGGTCTCCCTGCTCGGGGCCTTGCGGACCGGTGCAGCGCCAGGCTACGTCAGAAACCGGCCCGGCACGAGGGTGCACGGGCCGGTTTCGGCGATGTTCACGGGTTCGATGCCCCGCGGTCGGGTCTGATGCCTCAGATGCCGAAGCGGACGATGTGGTAGTCGCTGGTCCAGATCGGACGGATCGACACGGAGCCACCGGGCTTCGGGGCGTCCATGATCATGCCGTTGCCCATGTAGAAGCCGTCGTGCGCCTCGTTGTTGAAGATGACGACGTCGCCGGGCTGCGCCTCGGACTCGGGGATCGTGGTGCCGGCCTGGTCCTGCAGCGGCACCGAGTGCGCGAGGTTGATGCCGTACTGGGCGTAGACGAACATGACGTAGCCCGAGCAGTCGAAGCCGGACGGGTCAGCGCCGCCGAAGACGTACGGGGTGCCGATGTACTGCTTGGCGGTGGCGACCACGGCCGGCAGCGAGAACGGGGTGTCTGCGGCGCTGGAGCTGGCCACGTAATCCGCGGCGGACGGGCCGGTGTACGAGGCGTACTGCTCGGCGGTCTGGGCACGCGCCGCCTGCGTGGCCGATGCTGCCTGCTCGGCCTGCTCAGCGGCTGCCTCGGTCGCTTCGGCCTGGTCGGCTGCAGCCTGCTTGGCCGCTGCGCGTGCGTCGAGCGTCGCGGTCGACGTGGCGCCGTAGCCGTCACGGCTCGTGCCGGCCAGCGCGACGGCGTCGGACACCGAGAACTCCTGGCTCTCCGTCGCACGGACCTGGCGCTGCGCGTTCGCCGCCTCGGTGCCGGTGGAGGTCTGCGCGGCGAAGGCCGGCGCGACCGCCACGGTGCCGAACATGCCGGCGGCGACCGTCAGGACGATGGGGGCGAGGAACTTGCGCTTGCGCGACGATGAGCTCGCCTTGGCAGCGGTCGCGGTGGCTGCGGCCTGTGCGGCACGACGGCCACCGGGGAGCGGGGCGGAGCGGACCGGGACTACCTTGCGGGTCGGGCGCGCGTCGGCCTGGCGGACGGACCGCCGGGTGAGCGGTGCGTCGGTGGCGTTCTCGGTGTTCGTCGGGTTGGCGGGCGTCTGGTCGTCCGCGGCGGAACCGGTCTGCGTCAAGGGTGTGGTCTCCGGCGTCTCGTCATCACGCTGCCGTGGGTGTCCGGCGACGTGCAACCCCATCCGTTCGTCATCGTTTCCGATCGAGGCAGGAGACGGGTTCGAGACGTCCTGCCACGGGTCTCCGGCTCAGGCGCAGCGCGGGGACTCGACGAGTGTACGGGGCCGTCGTTACCTTGTCGAGATGAAACGGGCCGTTTGTAACGAAACGGTAAAGAAGCCCTGGTCAGGGCCCTGAAATCAGTCCCGCTCGATGTACACGTGCTGCGCGACCTCGACGGGGAGCTCGATGCCCGAGTCCTCACCCTCGACGCGGACGGCGACGTAGGCCCCGGCGCGCTGCACGCTCGCCAGACGACCGGGCATGACGCCGGCCGTGCGGAGCTGGTGCAGGAGCTCGGGCTCGAACTGCACGGGCTCGCCCAGACGACGGATCACACCGGTCGCGACGGCGTCGGTGCCCTCGGTCGCGGCGACGATGTTCTGCACGCCGTCGAGGAACCCGGCGGCTGCGGGGCCACCGATCTCGGCCAGGCCGGGGATCGGGTTGCCGTAGGGCGACTCGGTCGGGTTGCCGAGCATCTCGAGCAGGCGGACCTCGACCTGCTCGCTCATGACGTGTTCCCACCGGCAGGCCTCGTCGTGGACGAACGCCCAGTCGAGTCCGATGACGTCGGCCAGCAGGCGCTCCGCCAGACGGTGCTTGCGCATGACGTGGGTGGCCCGGGAGCGCCCTTCGTCGGTGAGCTCGAGGTGGCGGTCGCCGGAGACGACGACCAGGCCGTCGCGCTCCATGCGGGCGATGGTCTGCGAGACCGTCGGGCCCGAGTGGCCGAGGCGCTCCGAGATGCGAGCGCGCAGCGGAACAATCGCCTCCTCCTCCAAGTCGAGGATGGTGCGAAGGTACATCTCCGTGGTGTCGACGAGATCGGTCACGGTCCGCCTCTCATGTCTGGGCCCAGCGGCCACCACCCTACTTGTTCGGACCGACGAACTCCGACCGACACTTGCACGGGGCAAGAAGAGGGCCGTGGCCACAGCGCTCCAGGCCTCCCCGTCCGGCCGGTACAGGCGCACCAGCACTGGGATCGCGCTCGGTAGGATCGGTGCATGGCAGACATCGTCATCCCCGCCGAACTCCTCCCCACCGACGGCCGCTTCGGCTGCGGACCGTCCAAGATCCGCGGCGCGCAGCTCGAGTCCCTCGTGACGCGCGGGGCCACGATCCTCGGCACGTCCCACCGCCAGAAGCCCGTGAAGGACCTGGTCGGCAGCGTCCGCTCCGGGCTCGCCGACCTGTTCCAGGTCCCCGAGGGCTACGAGGTCGTCCTCGGCAACGGCGGCTCGACCGCGTTCTGGGACGCCGCCGCGTTCGGCCTCATCGAGCGTCGCGCAGAGAACCTGTCCTTCGGCGAGTTCGGGTCGAAGTTCGCCAAGGCCGCCGGCGCCCCGTGGCTCGAGGCACCGCACGTCGTCGAGGCCCCCGGCGGATCGCTCGCCGCGCTCGAGCCCGTCGACGGCGTCGACGTCTACGCGTACCCGCACAACGAGACCTCGACCGGTGTCATGGCCCCGGTCGTCCGCGCCCCCGGTGACGCCGGAGCACTGACCGTCGTCGACGCCACGAGCGCCGCCGGTGGGGCCGCGTTCGACGTGGACGCCACCGACGTCTACTACTTCGCCCCGCAGAAGAACTTCGCCTCCGACGGCGGCCTGTGGCTCGCGCTGTTCTCCCCCGCCGCGATCGAGCGCGTCGAGCGCATCGCGGCGAGCGGTCGGTACATCCCCGAGTTCCTGTCGCTCAAGAACGCCGTCGACAACTCGCGCCTGAACCAGACGCTGAACACCCCGGCGATCTCGACCCTGCTGCTGCTCGACGACCAGGTCCGGTGGATCAACGAGTCCGGCGGCCTGGCCTGGGCGGACACCCGCACGAAGACCTCGTCGTCGACGCTGTACGACTGGGCCGAGTCGGTCGACTACGCGACGCCGTTCGTGACCGACCCCGCAGCCCGCTCGCAGGTCGTCGCCACGATCGACCTCGACGACTCGATCGACGCCAAGGCCGTCGCCGCGACCCTGCGCGCGAACGGCATCGTCGACACCGAGCCGTACCGGAAGCTCGGGCGCAACCAGCTGCGCGTCGCGACGTTCACCGCGATCGACCCGGACGACGTCGCGAAGCTCGTGCAGGCGATCGACTTCACGGTCGACGCCCTGCGCTGACCCGTCCGTCGCGCGGGCCAGCGCCGGCGACGAACACCACGGAAACGACGAAGCACCACGGGATCCCGTGGTGCTTCGTCGTTGTTCGGGTGCGTGTCAGGAGCGGTGGAAGTCCGGGTCGACCTCACCGGCATCGAGCTGGGCGCCGTCGAGGTCGGCGTCCGGGTCGACGGGCTGCACGCGCTGCGCGCGACGACGGCGAGGGGGCTGCGGGGCGTCGTCGACGTCCTCGTCGTCCGCATCAGCGGTGTCGGCGAGCGCGTCGACGTCCACACCATCGATGTCGTCGTCGTCCGGTTCGTCGAGGTCGTCCTCGTCCGCTTCGAACTCGGAGTCCTCGTCGTCCTCGTCGTCATCCGACTCGTCGTCGGCTTCGTCGTCGTCCGAGTCGTCGTAGTCGGCGTCCTCGTCGTCGTCGTCCTCGTCGTCCGACTCGTCGTCGTCGTCCTCGTCGTCCTCGTCGTCCGACTCGTCGTCGTCGCCCTCGTCGTCGGACTCCTCGTCCGACTCGTGGTCCTGTGCCGCCCGGTACTCGGCCAGTCGCTCGGACCACGGCACCCACTCCGGCGCGACGAGCGAGCCGTCGCCGGGCATCAGCTCGACCTCGAGCACGGTGGGGTCCTCGTCGCCGACCTTCGCGACGCTGACGGTCCAGCGCCAGCCGGGGTAACCCGGCATGCGGTTCGCGAACAGGACGGAGACGACGCCGTCGCCCTCGTCCACGGTGCCGACGGGCGCGCCGATGCTCGACTCGGGGGTCACCTCGAGCAGCGCGGTCCGCGCCAGGTCTGTGTAGTCAACGGGTACTGCGTCCACAGGTACTGCGTCGCTGTCTGTCATGGCGTCACGCCTCCAACTGGTCTGCGACGTGCCGCAGGATGGCGGCGAGTCGATCGCCGTTCTTCGGGTAGCGGCCGTGGCGGAGGTCTCCGCTGATCCGGTCGAGTTCCTTCACCAGGTCCTCGACGATCACGGCCATGTCGTCTGCGGAGCGACGGGTCATCCGGGACAACGACGGCTGCGGGTCGAGGAGCCGCACGGACAGTGCCTGCGACCCCTTCTTCCCCTGCACGACGCCGTACTCGAGCCGGGATCCCGCCTTCACGGTCACGACGCCGTCGGGCAGCGAGGACGCGTGCAGGAACACCTGGTCGCCGTCGTCTCCGGTGATGAAGCCGAAGCCCTTGTCGTCGTCGTAGAACTTGACCTTGCCGGTGGGCATGCGTGGACTCCTCGAGGTCGTGGTACGGCCGTGGTGCGTCGGATATCCTGGGTCGATGGCCAATCCGACCCGATCAACCGGGAACCCGCAGGATTCCGCAGAACCCCCGGTGACGTTCAATCGTACCGAACGCGCTCTGGCGTTCATGATCGGTGGGATCATCATCCTCGGCCTGCTCTGCTTCGTCGCGATGATCATCATGTGGCTCACCGCTCCGGCCGCCCGGGGCACGATGCCGTGGCCGGTGGTCATGGCCATACCGCTCTACGGCTTCCCGATCGCCATGGTCCTGGTCTTCGCCCTCCTCGGCATCACCTGGACGCGCCGCGCACGAGCCAACCGGACGGCTCGCTGACGTCCGCCCCGGACGCTGGCACCGGACGATGACGACCACCGCCGACCTGGCCGCCCGACTCCGGGCGTTGCCGGACGACTCCCTCGAACGACTCGTCGCTGCGCGGAGCCTGCCCCCGGCCGCCCTCGGCGAGACCGGTCCGCAACGGATCACCGACTTCTTCGACCTGGCCGAGGCGCTCCGCACCGACGACGCGGTCGACGCCGCCGTCGAGCACCTGCCCCGCGCCACGATCCTGGCGCTCCGCGACGGCGGGGACGCCGACCGCCTCGGTCCGGCGATCACGCTCGGCCTGGCCGACGAGGACGGCGCCGTCGACGACGCGGTCGCCGCACGCGTGGCCGCCCACCCCGACCTCGTGGCACTGCGATCGACGGGAGGCCCGGATCGCCCCGACCGCGCCGCCCACGCCGACGACGTGGCCGGCCAGGACCGCGCGCGCACCACCGGCGCGGAGCAGGCGTTCTCGAGCATGACCGTGCTCGCCGAGCTGCTGCGTGCGGTGGACGCCGGCACCGTCCGCGAACTCGTCAAGGGCGGCATCGGCACGCCGCTCGCCAAGACACTGGCCGAGCGCATCGGTACCGACGCCGACGTCGTGCCCGGCCGCCTCGCACTGCTCGACCGGGTCGGGTTCGCCGACCCGGGCTCCGGCCGGTGGACGGTCACCGACGCCGGACAGGACTGGCTCGTCGCCGACTGGCCGGACCGCTGGGCGACCCTCGTGTCGGCCTGGGCGGACACCCTCGGCCCCGCGGTGCACGAGGTCCTCACACTCGCCGACGACGACCTGCGCGACCTCGTGGCACTCGGCCGCTGGGCGTACCCGGCGGGCTCCCGCTGGCTCGACGCCGTGCTGCTCGACGCGGCCGGCACCGCCGCGTCGCTCGGACTCGCGGTCGACGGCATCGTCACGAGCACCGGCCGAGCACTGCTGGACGGTGACGCCAGGCCTGCAGCGGACGACCTGCCCGGCACCGTCAGCCAGGTGTACCTGCAGCACGACCTGACGGTGATCGCCCCCGGGCCCCTCGCCCCGGTCGACGACGCCGCCCTGCGCACGGTCGCCGTGCTCGAGGCCCCCGGTCTGGCCGCCCGCTACCGCATCTCCGAGGACACCCTGCGCACGGCGTTCCGTGCCGGGCACTCCCGTGACGACGTCCTGGCGCTGCTCACCCGGCTGTCGTCGACCGGCGTCCCGCAGCCCCTCGCCTACCTGGTCGACCAGGTCGCCGGACGCGACGGCAGCATCGTCGTCGACCGCGGCGAGGGCGGGGTCGGCACCGTCGTCCGCGGCACCGCGGACCAGCTCGACCTGATCGGTGTGGACGCCGAACTCCGGCAGATGGCGTGGGAGCGCAGCGACCTGACGACGCTCACCACCCGCTACCCGGCGCACGTCGTGCACACCGCGCTCGAGGACCAGCGCTACCCGGCCGTGCTCGCGACCGGCGCCCGCCCTGAGACGCACCACGGGCCTCCCGGTCGGCGCAGCCCCACCGGACGCTCGCCGGAGCAGGCGGCGCACGCACTCGTGGAACGGCTCCGCCTGACCACCCAGCGCGGCGACGCCGAACCGGAGCAGGAGTGGCTCGGGCGGCAGATCGACCTGGCCGTGCGCGGTCGCACACCGATCCGGCTGACGGTGCGGATGCCGGACGGCTCCGAACGGCCGTTCTCGATCATCCCGACCTCGGTCGCCGCCGGACGCGTCCGAGGACGCGACACCAGCGTCGACGTCGAGCGCACGCTGCCGCTGTCGCTCGTCGTGGCGGTCGAGAGCGACGCCTGAGGTGCACGGTCACCCGGACGCAGGTGACGACGGCTAGGCTGGCAGGTCATGAACGGACCGCTGATCGTGCAGAGCGACCGCACCGTGCTCCTCGAGGTCGCACACCCCGACGCCGAGGACGCACGCCACGAGCTCGCGGCCTTCGCCGAACTCGAACGCGCCCCCGAGCACGTGCACACCTACCGCATCACCCGCCTCGGCCTGTGGAACGCACGGGCCGCCGGACACGACGCCGAGGCGATGATCGCCACCCTCGAGCGCTTCGCGAAGTTCCCGGTACCGCAGAGCGTCACCGTGGACATCCGCGACACGGTGTCCCGCTACGGCCGACTCGTCATCCGGCGTGAGGAACGCGAGGACGCCCCGGTCATCGCGAACTCCCCCGCCGAAGAACTGGAGCGCCTGCCCGTCCTGCTCCTGACCGCCGAGGACCCGTCCGTACTGGCCGAGGTCATCCGGTCGAAGCGGATCAAGCCACTGCTCGGCGACATGCGGACCCCCTCGGAGGTCGAGCTGCAGCCGTGGGCACGCGGCCAGATCAAGCAGGAACTCGTGAAGCTCGGCTGGCCGGCCGAGGACCTGGCGGGCTACACCCCCGGGCAGCCGCACCCGATCGACCTCGACACGGCCGAGTGGCACATGCGCCCGTACCAGGAGCAGGCCGTCGACACCTTCTTCGCGCAGGGGTCCGGTGTCGTGGTGCTGCCCTGTGGCGCCGGCAAGACCCTGGTCGGCGCCGGGGCGATGGCGACCGTCAAGGCGACCACGCTCATCCTCGTGACGAACACCGTGTCCGCACGGCAGTGGCGCAGCGAGCTCCTCAAGCGCACGACCCTGAAGGCCGAGGACATCGGCGAGTACTCGGGCAGCGTCAAGGAGATCCGGCCGGTCACAATCGCGACCTACCAGATCCTCACCGCCCGACGGAAGGGCGAGTACACGCACCTGTCCCTGCTCGACGCCCTCGACTGGGGCCTCATCGTGTACGACGAGGTGCACCTGTTGCCGGCGCCGGTGTTCAAGCTCACCGCCGACCTGCAGGCACGCCGCCGCCTGGGCCTGACCGCGACGCTCGTGCGCGAGGACGGCCGGGAGGGCGACGTGTTCTCGCTCATCGGTCCGAAGCGCTACGACGCTCCGTGGAAGGAGATCGAGGCCCAGGGCTACATCTCCCCGGCCGAGTGCTACGAGGTGCGCATCGACCTGCCGCACCAGGAACGCCTGGAGTACGCGGCCTCCAGCGACGACGAACGCTACCGGCTCGCCGCCACCTCACCCGCGAAGACCCCGGTCGTCCGCGAACTCATCGAGAAGCACCGGGGCGAGCAGATCCTGGTGATCGGGCAGTACATCGACCAGCTCGACGCACTGGCCTCGTCCCTCGACGCCGCCGAGATCACGGGTGCGACGCCCGTCGACGAGCGCGAGCGGCTGTACGACGCGTTCCGAGCCGGCGAGGTGGACGTGCTCGTCGTGTCGAAGGTCGCGAACTTCTCCATCGACCTGCCCGACGCCACCGTCGCGATCCAGGTCTCCGGGTCGTTCGGGTCACGGCAAGAAGAAGCGCAGCGCCTCGGTCGACTGCTCCGCCCGAACAAGGACGGCCTGCCCGCGTCGTTCTACACGCTCGTGGCGCGGGACACCGTCGACCAGGACTTCGCGCAGAACCGGCAGCGGTTCCTCGCCGAGCAGGGGTACTCCTACACGATCCTGGATGCCGACCAGGTCCAGGCGCCCGTGGGCTGACGTACGCACCGCTCTCAGGAAACCATTAGGGAACGGTCAGAAGATAGGACCATGAGCGATGGCCCCAAGATCCTGATCGTCGACGACGAGCCGAACATCCGCGACCTCCTGACGACCTCGTTGCGCTTCGCCGGGTTCGCCGTGCGTGCCGTCGGCAACGGCGCACAGGCGATCTCGGCCGTGCTCGAGGAAGAACCCGACCTGATCATCCTCGACGTGATGCTCCCCGACATGAACGGCTTCGGCGTCACCAAGCGCCTGCGGTCGTCCGGGTACACCTCGCCGATCCTGTTCCTCACCGCGAAGGACGACACCGAGGACAAGATCACCGGCCTCACCGTCGGCGGCGACGACTACGTCACCAAGCCGTTCTCCCTCGACGAGATCGTCGCCCGCATCAAGGCCATCCTCCGTCGCACCATGAACGACGAGGAAGACGCGATCATCCGCGCTGGCGAGCTCACCATGGACCAGGACACGCACGAGGTCACGATCGGCGACGCGCAGATCGAGCTCTCCCCCACCGAGTTCAAGCTGCTCCGCTACCTGATGCTCAACCCGAACCGCGTGCTGTCGAAGGCGCAGATCCTCGACCACGTCTGGGAGTACGACTTCAACGGCGACGCCGGCATCGTGGAGAGCTACATCTCGTACCTGCGTCGCAAGCTCGACCAGTACTCGGCCGAGCCGATCATCCAGACCAAGCGCGGCTTCGGGTACATGCTCAAGGCGTCCAAGGCCTCGTAGCACCTCCGTTCTTCACGGCGGTCGTCCGGTTTCACCGGGCGGCCGCTGTCTATCGTTGGGGCAGCATGCACACGCGAATGAGCCGCTGGTGGGACGGGATCTCCCTGCGCACCAAGATCACCGGGATCACGGTGCTCCTGGTGGCGCTCGGCCTGCTCGTCGCCGGGCTCGGCACCATGACCGTCCTGTCGACGTACCTGATGGCGCAGCTCGACAACAACGTCAAGGGCACCACGGAGCAGCTCGAGGGCCAGAACATCAGCGACGGCGAGCAGTACTGCAAGCTGTCGGTCGTGCTGTCGCAGAGCGCCTACGTGGCCGCGTACGACGCCGACGGCGACCAGATCTGCCAGACGAAGGCATCGAGCCGCCCGGACATCCGCGAACTGGACTTCTCCGCAGCGGCGCAGAACGGTGCGCGCTTCTCGCTCTACGACAGCCAGCACAACCACGAGTGGCGTGCCCAGGTCATCCCGGCCTCACTGCAGAACCAGACGAGCGGTTCCACCGAGACCGGCTTCGTGCTCGTCGCGGTGTCGAGTGCCGACACCGACCAGACCATCGCCCGGTTCACCGTCATCTTCCTGGGCTTCGGCATCTCGGTGATCCTGCTCGGTGCCATGCTCACACGGCTGCTCGTCACGGCCACGTTCGACCCACTGCGTGACGTGGAGGACACCGCCGCACGGTTCGCCGCAGGAGACTTCAACCAGCGCCTCGAGGCCGACACCCCGAACACCGAGGTCGGGCGCCTCAACCGTTCCCTGAACGTCATGCTCGAGCGCATCGACACCGCGTTCGAGGACCGCCAGCGCACCATCGACCAGATGCGCCGGTTCGTCGGCGACGCCTCGCACGAACTCCGCACCCCGCTGGTTTCCCTGCGCGGGTACGCCGAGCTGTACCGGATGGGCGCCCTGCGCAAGGAAGAAGACGTCGCCCAGGCGATGGAACGCATCGAGAAAGAGGCGAAGCGGATGGGCCTGCTCGTGCAGGACCTGCTCCAGCTCGCCCGCATCGACGAGTCCAAGCCGCTCGAGCTCGGCCCGGTCGACCTCGTCGCGATCGCCCGTGACTCGGCGCTCGACACCATGGCGTCCAACCCGGACCGCGAGATCCAGGTCCTGGTCGAGGACGCCATGACGGGCGAGAGCGTGCCGCAGGCCGTGCGACCGCCCGCGTCGTCGTCCTCGCTCTCGTCAGGGTCGTCGGACTCGTCGGGCTCCTCGTCCGACACGGGCGAGGTCCCCCCGGCATCGCCCACGTCGGCGAACACCACGGGTCCCATCGCGTTCTCGCGGCAGACGATCGCGCGACTGCGTGCTCGGCGGAACCGGGCGATGGACATCGAAGCCGGTGCCGCCCCCACCGACGAGACGACGCCGCTGCCGACGGTCGTCATGCCCCAGCGTCCCCCGATCGTGCTGGCGGAGGAGAACAAGATCCGCCAGATCGTCACGAACCTGATGGGCAACGCCATGCGGTTCACCGAGCACGACGACCCGATCGAGATCGGCGTCGGGGTGGACGACGACCGCGGCATGGCCCACATCGACGTCATCGACCACGGTGAGGGGATCCCGGCGCAGCTGCGCGACAAGATCTTCCAGCGGTTCTGGCGTGCCGACACCTCGCGTGCGCGGGACACCGGTGGTTCGGGCCTCGGTCTCGCGATCGTGTCGGGCATCGTCGCGGCGCACCACGGCTCGGTCGAGGTCTTCGACACCGAGGGCGGCGGCGCGACCTTCCGCGTCTGGCTGCCCTTGCTCCCCCGCGACTACGCCGCCTGACGCGGTCGCGCGGGCCCGGGCGCGGCCCGTGCGGTCGCAACACCCCGTCCGACGCAGCCGAGTGGTCACGGGCCGTCGTCTGCGCCACCGCTGACCGACAGTTCGTGACCGGTCGGCGCACAACCGACGGCATGTCGTGACCGCCCGGCGAAGAGATCTTCAGCGTGGCGGTCACGGCGGTCACGCTGACCGCCGACGACTTCCGACCGCTCGGACTTCGAACGCCTGGCGGAGTCGCTCGAACAACACCGCGGGTCGGTGTGCGTCCGATGCCGTCGCGTGGATCACGAGCCAGTCGTTCACCACGAACCCGTTGTCCCGTCGTTGATCGTGTCGGAAGGTGTCGCGCTCCCGGTGGTGATCGCCGTCGTACTCCAACGCGATGCCGAACTCCGACCACGCCATGTCGACGCGCCCGAGGAACCGCCCCGCACCGTCGTGCACGTCGACGTTCAGCTCCGGCTCAGGGAACCCCGCTTCGACCACGGCCAGGCGGAGCCAGGTCTCCTGCGGCGACTCCGCCCCGGCGCGGACGAGGTCCTGCGCGCGCCGAGCAGCGAGCGCGAAGCGTGTGCCGGGGCGGATCGACGCACGGAGGTCATCCGCCGTCGCCAACCCGGCTGATCCGACGAGATGATCTCCGATCGCGACCAGCGCGTCTTGTCCGAGCACGCCGGCACACTCGAACCACATCTGCGCTGGGACACTGACCAGGAACCCGCGGTGTTCGACCGTCCTCGGCCGGTCCAGGCGGTGTGCGACCACGCCGGGCCGACGCATCCGGCTCCCGTCCCTCGTGGTCGAGACGTGCACCGGCCCGACCGAGCGCACCGACAGCGGCAGTGGCGCACCCCAGATCGCGGCGGCGGTCGTGTGGCTGAAGAACTGATCGGGACGCATGACCAGGGCGACGGCGTCGACGAAGTCCACCGAGCCGATCGGGGCACGGACACCGTGGACCGGGGCTGCCAGGTCGGCTCGTCTGAGTCGTTCCGGATCGATGCCGTGCCCCACCGCATCGGCCACACGGAAGGTGGATCGGTCGAACGGAGCAGGGAGGCGACGGGCAGCTGGCATGCCGTCATGGTCGTTGCGGGGCACGGGAGCCGACCATGTGCGCTCGAGACCTGTGGAGAACGAGGTGAGCCGGGCCTCCTGTGCGGGAGAGAAGACCCCAGACACGCGCAAGCCGCACACACGAGCCGGCCACTACTCCCCGCTCCTGCGCCGGCCAACGGTCACGATGCGTCGACTGGGACGGGCACAACCGACGGTTCGTGACCGCTCGGAGGACCTGAGCGGGGTGTTGTGACCTCCCGACCCACCCCGCCCCCCCCCCCCCCCGCACGCGGAAGGGCCCCGCACGCGCAGCGTACGGGGCCCTTCGGACAGGACTGCTTAAAAGTCCATGCCACCCGTCGGGTCGCCGGCCGGAGCGGCCGCGGCACGCTCGGGCTTGTCGGCGACGACGACCTCGGTCGTCAGGAACAGACCAGCGATCGACGCAGCGTTCTGCAGCGCCGAACGCGTGACCTTGGCCGGGTCGATGATGCCCGCGGCGATGAGGTCGACGTACTCGCCGGTCGCGGCGTTGAGGCCCCAACCTGCTTCGAGCTCGCGGACCTTGGCGGCCACGACACCCGGCTCGAGACCGGCGTTCAGCGCGATCTGCTTGAGCGGTGCGTCGATGGCGACGCGGACGATGTTCGCACCGGTCGCCTCGTCACCCTCGAGGGTGAGTGCGTCGAGCGCGACCTTGCCCGCCTGGATGAGGGCGACGCCACCACCGGCGACGATGCCCTCTTCGACGGCAGCCTTCGCGTTGCGGACGGCGTCCTCGATGCGGTGCTTGCGCTCCTTGAGCTCGACCTCGGTCGCGGCACCTGCCTTGATGACGGCGACGCCACCGGCGAGCTTCGCGAGGCGCTCCTGGAGCTTCTCGCGGTCGTAGTCGGAGTCGGTCGCGTCGATCTCGGCGCGGATCTGACGGACACGGCCGGCGATCTGCTCGGCGTCGCCGGCACCCTCGACGATCGTGGTCTCGTCCTTGGTGATGACGACCTTGCGGGCACGACCGAGCAGGTCGAGCGTCGCGTTCTCGAGCTTGAGGCCGACCTCTTCGGAGATGACCTGGCCACCGGTCAGGATCGCGATGTCCTGCAGCATGGCCTTGCGGCGGTCACCGAAGCCCGGGGCCTTGACGGCGACGGACTTGAAGATGCCGCGGATCTTGTTCACGACGAGCGTGGCCAGGGCCTCGCCGTCGACGTCCTCGGCGATGATCAGGAGCTGCTTGCCCGCCTGGATCACCTTGTCGACGACCGGCAGGAGGTCCTTGATGTTCGAGATCTTCGAGTTGACGATCAGGATGTAGGCGTCCTCGAAGACGGCTTCCTGACGCTCGGGGTCGGTGACGAAGTACTGCGACAGGTAGCCCTTGTCGAAGCGCATGCCCTCGGTCAGCTCGAGCTCGGTGCCGAAGGTGTTCGACTCCTCGACGGTGACGACACCTTCCTTGCCGACCTTGTCGATGGCCTCGGCGATGAGCGCGCCGATGGTCGGGTCTGCAGCCGAGATCGACGCGGTCGCGGCGATCTGGTCCTTGGTCTCGATGTCCTTCGCGTTGGCGAGGAGCTGGTCGGAGACGGCGGAGACGGCCTTCTCGATGCCGCGCTTGAGCGACACGGGGTCGGCGCCGGCGGCGACGTTGCGCAGGCCCTCGCGGACGAGTGCCTGGGCGAGGACGGTCGCGGTGGTCGTACCGTCACCGGCGACGTCGTCGGTCTTCTTGGCGACCTCCTTGACGAGCTCCGCACCGATCTTCTCGTACGGGTCGTCGAGCTCGATCTCCTTGGCGATGGAGACACCGTCGTTCGTGATCGTGGGGGCGCCCCACTTCTTCTCGAGGACGACGTTGCGGCCGCGCGGGCCGAGCGTCACCTTCACGGCGTCGGCCAGCTGGTTCAGGCCGCGCTCGAGGCCACGGCGGGCCTCCTCGTCGAAAGCAATGATCTTAGCCATGTGAGTTCTCGTCCCTCCCGGACGTCGTGGGGTCGTGCTGGCACTCAACGCGAGCGAGTGCCAACGCCGATTCTGGCACTCGCCCGGTGCGAGTGCAACACGATCGGGAGGCTCGTCACGTCTTCCCAGGACACGCCCCGCCAACAGCGCACCCCGACCACTGCTGCGGACCGCCCGCCACGCACGTCATGCAGCGCGGGCCACGCACGACGAACGCGCCGCCCCTGACGGGACGGCGCGTTCGCGATGAGTGTCGTGCGTTCAGGCCGGTCGGACTGCCTCCGCCTGCGGGCCCTTCGACCCGGTGCCGACGTCGAACACCACTGCCTGGCCCTCCTCGAGGACCTTGTAACCCGACATGTCGATGGCCGAGTAGTGCACGAACACGTCCTGGCCTCCTCCATCGACGGTGATGAAGCCGAAGCCCTTTTCAGCGTTGAACCACTTCACGGTTCCGTTGGCCATGATCTCTTGCTCCCTGGTACTGCTGTGCGAACGACGTGTTCGTCGTCTGCAAGGGACTCTGCTCGAAGCGCGCCGATCAGGCAAGAGGTGTGACGTTGTTTCACGTCGATTCCGTCAGAAATCAACGTGCCCGAAACACGACCGTCACAAATGCGGGTGGGGAGCGCCCGCGGAATGCGGATCAGCCGGTGTAGTCGGCCCCGAGCACGACGCTCACGTCGGCGTTCGGGAACGCTGCCGACTGCTGCACGGCGGCGACCCCGAGCTGCTTCGCGATGCCCTGCGCGACCGCCGCCTGTGCGGCCTGCTGGTAGTACACGACGGTCGAGGTCGACCCGGTCGTGCCGGCGTCCCCGGTCGAGGCGACCTGCCAGCCGGCACCGGTCAGCGTGGCGCTGGCGCGGGCGGCGAGACCGGTGGTCGTCGTGCCGTTCAGGACGACGACGGTGGTCGTGCCCTGCTGTGCCGGCGTCGCGGCAGCGGCTCCGGAGTCGGCACCCGACCCGGCCGACGACGATGCCGAGGGCTTCGAGGTGGCGGACGCGGACGGCTTCGACGTGGCCGACGAGCTCGTCGACGCCGAGGGCGAGTCCGAGCCGCTGAACGAGTAGCTGCCGTTCAGGAGCGCGAGGACGAGCACGCCGATGCCGACGAGCACACCGGTGGCGAGTGCCGCCCAGGCGAACGCGATCCAGCCACGGCCGCGGCGCTGGGCACCGCGGTGTGCGCCGACCCGAGGGCCGTCGGCGACGTCGTCGAACCGGTCACGGGGGAATCTGGTGCTCATCGTTCCTCTTCACGTCCTTCGGGAGCAGCACCGGGCGCGACGAAGCTGCGCGTCGCCCGGGCGCTGGTGCGCGCGTGCCGGAGCCGCTGCAGCCTGGTGACGAGCTGCGGGTCGTACGCGAGTGCCGCGGGCGAGTCGATCACGCGGTTCAGCACCTGGTAGTAGCGCGCCGCCGACATCTCGAACTCGACCCGGATCTCCGCTTCCTTCGTGCGGTCGTGCCGTGCCCGGTCGTGCTCGAACGACAGCACACGCTGCGCGAGCTCACTGAGCTGGTCAGCGCGGTGCTGGTCAGCGCGGTGCTCGTCAGCACGGTGCTCGTCGGTGGAGCTGGTCACGGCGGTTCCGATCACGGTCGGGTAACGGGTCTCGCACATCGTAGGGGCGGAGAGCATCCGGACCCTGGCACGGCGCTGGACTGTCGCGAACACCGGTCACAGGTTCAGGTCGCGGAACCAGCGCACACGCGTGCCGAACGGGTCCGAGACGGCGACCGCGGTGCCGTCGATCGAGGCGGTGGCGAAGGCGTCCGGATCCGCCACGTCGACGTCGTCGGGCAGCGTCGCCGCCACACCGCGCAGGATCCCGGTGCGTTCGAGCGCGATCCAGTGCACGCCGCGTTCGCGGACGCGGTCCACGAACCGCTGGCGCTCGGCACCCGGCACGTAGACCAGGGTGCCGGTGGTCAGCACGACCGGCTCCACGTCGTCCGGCAGGGCGTCCAGTGCACGGTCGAGGTCGCCGGGCAGCGTGCCCCGGATCCGCACGGGAGGCACGGCGAGCGTCGCGCGCGCCGCCTCGCGCATCAGGGCGGTCCGGTCCAGGGCCTCTGGTGGGACCGCTTCGACCAGACGGTCGAACGCGCCCGGTGCGGCGAGGTCGATCGGGTTCGGGTCGAGCAGCACCCGCGCACCGACGCGGATCGGCGCGCGGGCCGGAGCCGGCACCGTCCCCGAGGCCTCGACGACGAGCCGGATCGACGGGTCGTCGACCGCCGTGTGCATCCGGACGAGCTCGGTGCGCACCCCGCCGTGGTCGTCGCGCCCCGAGGAGTCGGGGCGCGACGACAGCACCGGGGCGCGATCCGCCGGCACCCGGGACTCCGACGTCCGGTGGTCGAGCGTGACCCGGTCCGGGATCGAACAGAGCCCGGCGGCGCCCCCTGCGTCCACCAACCCGAGCGGCCGCGAGGCCCGCTCGGCGAGCGCCGCGAACAGCGGGACGACGGGACCGAGCCGCCGCGGGTCGTTGGCCTGCACCGTGGCGGAGGCGAGGGCCGTGACCAGGGCGGGGCGGGCCTCCCGACCGATCGCGCGCAGCGCACCGGGGTCCGACGGATCCGCGCCGAGCCGCCGCGCGACCGCGAAGAAGAGTTCCGGCTGCCGCTGCTGCTCGGCGACCTCGTCGAGGAGCGCGACCAACGCAGGGTCGAGCGACCGCGCCCAGGCGGCGTAGGACGGGGACACGGCCTCGATGCGGTCGGCGTAGGCGGCGTACCGGCCGAGGGTGTCCATCAGCGCCCCGGGCGGTGCATGCCGACGTGCCGGATGCCGGCTTCGTCGTAGGGCGTCCCGAACCGGACGAAGCCGTGGCGTTCGTAGAGCGCAGCGACGTACTCCTGGGCGTGCAGGACGACGGGTTCGTGCCCGTGGGCCGCGAGCACGGCGGCGACGAGCCGACCAGCGATGCCCTGCCCACGGTGGTCGGGGTGCGTCGCGACCCGGCCGATCACCCAGGACGGCGGCGGTGCGTCCGCCGGGTGCTCCTCGTCCGCAGCCGGTCGGATCAGGCGCAGGTACCCAACCGCTTCGGTGTCCGTACCGAACCACCAGTGCTCGGTCTCGGGCTCGCGGTCACGGCCGTCGAAGTCCTCGGCCGTCACCCGTTGTTCGAGTGCGAAGACGCGGTTCCGGAGCACCACGATGCCGTACAGTTCGTCCGTCGTCAGACGGGTCCAGCGGGCGTGGTGCACGGAATGCTCGGACATCGTCGCGAGTTTACTGAAGTGGTCGGGAGTGCCCGGAAGAACCCGACCGGAAGCAGGAGGAAACAATGGCATACAACGTCGACAAGTCCGACGCCCAGTGGCGCGAGGACCTCTCCCCGGACCAGTACGCCGTCCTGCGTCAGGCGGGGACCGAACGGCCGTGGACCGGTGAACTCCTCGACGAGGAGCGTGCCGGCGTCTACACCTGTGCGGCCTGCAACGCAGAACTGTTCAAGAGCGGCACGAAGTTCGACTCCGGCTGCGGCTGGCCGTCGTTCTACGAGTCGGTGAACCCCGACGCCGTGCAGCTGATCGACGACAAGTCGCTGGGCATGGTGCGCACCGAGGTCCGTTGCGCGAACTGCGGTTCGCACCTGGGCCACGTGTTCCCCGACGGCTTCGGCACCCCCACCGGCGACCGGTACTGCATGAACTCGATCTCGCTGAACTTCGCGGAGAAGCCGGCCGAGTGAGACCCCGACGCCCTCACCGGTAAGATGAGCGGCGTCAGCCGGCATGGCGCAATTGGTAGCGCACCGTACTTGTAATACGGGGGTTGCGGGTTCAAGTCCCGCTGCCGGCCCCATATACTGGATTCGCAGGCCGCGACCTCTTCGCCGCCCGCACCGCCTTCAGCCCCGCCGCGAGCGGGGCTGTCGTGCGTCCGGGGCTTCTCCCACTCCGCACTCGTCAGGGCCAGACCCCCGCGCTGTACGCGCAGCTCTCGATGTCCGAGACGAGTGCAGAGAGGACCCGCGCCTGACGATGATCCCGTTCGTCGACGGTCTGGGACCGCACCCAGACGAACGCGACGAGATCAGCGACCTGCAGCATCCTGGACTAGTGGCTCGGCGCGAAGTGCACCGTGTCGAGAAGCCGTTCAAGCCGGGTTTGCATGTACGTTCCCGGGGTCCCGTAGGCCTGGTACACCGCGAAGCGCTCACGATGACGGTCCCGATCCGACCGTTCGTCCGCGATGACCAGGGCGTGCATCTCCAGGTCGCCGGCCCTCCTGTCCACCCGTTGCAGCAGGTGCTGGAACGCAACCTGCTCCGGAGTGTGCCGATCGCGGAACCCACGCGTGTCCTGGTAACGGCGGAGTTGCTCCGGCCGAGCGCCGCGGAGCAACACGGTCGCGCCGGCGGCAACAACGGCTTCGACGACGTCGAGGAACACCTTCACGCGCACGCGCGGAGGCACCCCGCTCCATGCTCCCTTTCCGTGGAAGATCGGATGGGCGTGGAGCTCCGTCTGCGGCTCGACGCCGTACTCCTGGAGCGCGGCGACGATCTCGTGCATGCGTTGCGTGAGCCAACGGGTCTGCGAGGCATCCGCCATCACGGCGGCGAACCCGTAGAGGTCCGGTTTGAACGATTCGTCGACGAAACAGAGCAGCACGCTGGAATACTGCCGTACACGATGCGCGGCGGGGATCGCGACGCACTGCCGAGCACGAAGCGATGCCCCGGGTGATCACTCACCCGGGGCATCGGCGCGTGTGGAACACGGATCAGGGAGTGTTCCGGGCGCTGGACGCGGTAACCAGCCGGTCGTGCGAAGAGGATGACACCTCACCGAACCGTGCGTCCACAGCCGGACCCCACATCAGCGCGAATCCGCACGAACGTGCACGGATCTTCAGCGTCCGCCGGTGATCTTGCGCTCCCGCTGAGCGACGCCGGCGGTGCCGTACGGGTAGTCGTCGATGCGCGGTGCGCTGGCGTCGGTGAGCTGCGTGAGCTCCGCGTCGGTCAGCACGAGGTCGGCCGCACCGAGGTTGTCCTCGAGCTGGGACACGGTCCGGGCGCCGAGGATCACGCTCGTCACCGCCGGCCGGGCGAGCAGCCAGGCGAGGGCGACCTGCGACCGCGAGGCGCCGTGCGCGTCGGCGACCGCGGACACCGCGTCGAGGACGGCCCAGGTGCGCTCGTCACCGTTCCGCGCTTCCCAGGCCTCCATGCCGCGTGCCGGGTTCTCGCCGAGGCGGGTGGAGCCGGTCGGGGCTTCGTCGCGCTGGTACTTGCCGGACAGCCAGCCTCCGGCCAGGGGCGACCAGGGCAGCAGGCCGATCCCGGCGTCGAGGCTGGCGGGCACGATCTCGTGCTCGATGTCGCGGACGAGCAGGTTGTACTGCGGCTGCAGGGTGACCGGCGGCGCCCAACCGTGCGCCTTCGCCTCGTACACGGCCTTCGTGATCTGGTAGCCGAGGTAGTTCGAGAACCCGTAGGACCCGATCTTGCCGGCGGAGACCGCGTCGTCGAGGAACCGGAGCGTCTCCTCGATCGGCGTCAGGGCGTCCCAGGCGTGCATCTGGTACAGGTCGATGTGCTCGACGCCCAGGCGCTCGAGCGAGGCGTCGAGGGCGACTCGAAGGTGCCGGCGCGACAGGCCGACGTCGTTCGGTCCGTCACCCTGCGGGAAGCGGCCCTTGGTGGCGAGGACGACCTGCTGCGCCTCGGTGGGGTGCGCCGCCAGCCAGCGGCCGATGATCCGCTCGGACTCGTTGCCCGAGTAGACGTCGGCCGTGTCGATCAGGGTGCCGCCGGCCGCGACGAACGTGTCGATGATGGTGTGGGAGGTGGGTTCGTCGGCTTCGCTGCCGAACGTCATGGTGCCGAGGGTCAGCGTCGACACCGATGTCCCGCTGTTGCCGAGGAGTCTGTAGTCCATGGCGGGGACGGTACGCGCGGTGTCCGGCGACAGCGAGGACCTACGAGTACCCCTCAGCGCGGGGCGGACAACGCGCCGCGGTCAGGAACGCAGGAACGCCAGCGCCGCCTCGCGGAACGCCCGTGACGTCGGTGCGTTGAAGTGGTTGCGCCCCGGGATCTCGAAGAACGACGCGTCCGGGGCCGCCTGCGCCAACCGCACGGCGCTGTCGCGGATGCCGTCCTCGCTGCCAGCGGCCATCAGGATCGGCTGCGCGGGGGCGTTGTCGGGCGTCGGCTCGATGCTGTTCCGCATCCCCTCGACCATCGCCACGAGCGCCGCGAGGTCGTTCCCCTCGACGTTCCCCGCCATGGTCAGGTAGCCGTTGGTCACGCGGTCCTCGATCGGGGTGCCGTCCGCCAGGTACGCCTTCGCCTGGTCGACCCGCACGCGGCGCATCGGGTCGGCGTCGGGGATGCCGCCGAACACCGCGCGGGTGATGCGGTCCGGCAGCCGTTCGGCGGTGTGCCACCCGACGCGTGCACCGAGCGAGTACCCGAGGAACGCGACCTCGTCGAGCAGGTACGTGTCGATCACGGTGGTGACGTCCGCCACGAGCAGGTCCATCGAGTACGCACCGGGGTCGCGCGGCTTCGCGCTCGCGCCGTGCCCGCGCTGGTCGAACGCCAGCACGCGGTACCCGGCGCGGACGAGGTCGCGGGTCCAGCCGGAGGCGTGCCAGTTCAGCACCGCACCGGAGGCGAACCCGTGCACCGCGACGACCGCAGGGGCGTCGGGATCGCCGAAGTCGTAGGTCGCGATCCGGAGGCCGTCGGGCGACATCACGATGCGGGGACGGGGCGCTTCGGGGACGAGTGACATGTCCCCTCCAGGGTACCGGGGCACTGTGGTCGCCATGGACGGCTACGGCGGTGACCAGATCCGGGCGGCAGAGCGGCCGCACCTCGATGCGGGTGAGCCCCTCATGCAACGAGCGGCCGACGGGCTGGCCCGCATCGTCGGCGACCTGCTCGACGATCCGGCCGTCCGGCCGGGCGACGGACCGGGGTCCGTCCTACTGCTGGTGGGCAGCGGCGACAACGGTGGTGACGCCCTGTTCGCGGGTGCGCGGCTGGCGGCGGCCGGGAGGCACGTGGCAGTCTTGCGCGTCGGCTCACGCGTGCACGAGGCGGGCCTGGCAGCGGCGCTGGACGCCGGGGCGCGCCTCCTCGATGATCCTGCCGGACCGGAGGCTGCGGTGACGGACGCGGCACTCGACGCCGACCTGGCGCTCGACGCGATCCTCGGGATCGGGGTGCAGGGGCCTGCGGCCCTCCGCTCCCCCGCCCGCGAGGTCGTCGACGCCATCCGTGAACTCGCCCGCGACCAGCGCGCACCGTTCGTCGTCGCCGTCGACGTGCCGAGCGGCATCGACGTCGACACCGGTGGGATCGCGGACGACCACGTCCTGCACGCCGACGTCACGGTCACGTTCGGCGGGGTGAAGGCCGGGTTGCTGACGGGGCCGGCCGCGACCCTCGCGGGACGGATCGAGCTGGTGGACGTCGGGATCGGTGCGGACCTGGCGACGATGGAGCCGCTGGTCCGCACCTGACCCCGACCCGTCAGCGCAGCCGTCCCTCAGTGGTGCTGGTACAGGACCGGCTCCGGCAGTCCGTGCTCGGCGCGGATGCTCCGCGCGATGCCCTCGACGGCGATGAGCGCGTCCACCACGAGCTCCGGCGTGACCGGGAACGGCATGTTGTGGATGGTCTCGCCCTCGACGGTCGCGGCCTCGGCCACGGCGCGGAGCTCCGTCGTGTCGTCGACGGTCAGGCCGATCTCGGTCAGGGTGTTCGGCAGGCCGACCTTCGTGGTGAAGACGACGAAGTCCTCGATCTCCTCGGCCGGTGCACCCTCGAGCACGAGCTGCGCGATCGTGCCGATGTTGACCTTCTGCCCGTGCGCCAAGCCGTGCGCCTGCGGAGCGGCGGTCAGTCCGTTGTGGATCGCGTGCGCTGCCGCCAGTCCGCCGGACTCGAACCCCAGGCCCGACAGCAGGGTGTTCGCCTCGACGACCTTCTCGAGCGCGGGCGTGACGACCCCGGCCTTCACGGCCTCGATGGCCTGCAGGGCGTTCTCGTGCAGCAGCTTCCAGGACAGCTCGGCGAGCGCGACGCCGGTCTCGGTCTGCAGCCCGCCGGCCATGGTGTCGGCGTTCGCACGCTTGGCGGCACGGGCCTCGACCCAGGTGGCCAGGGCGTCGCCGATGCCCGCGACCAGGAACTGGACGGGAGCGTTCGCGACGAGCTTCGTGTCGATGAGGACGAGGTCGGGGTTGTGCGGGAAGAACCGGTACTCGATGAACTCCCCCTCCTCGGAGTAGATCACCGCGAGCGCCGAGGTCGGGGCGTCGGTGCTCGCCGCCGTCGGGACACTCGCCCAGCGGATGCCGGCCAGGTGCCCGGAGGCCTTGGCCGCGTCGATCGCCGAACCGCCGCCGAGCCCGACGATGACGTCCGCGTCGGTCGACCGGATCTGCTCGACGAGGTCGTCGACCGCCTTCGGCGTCGCGAAGCGACCGAAGCCGACCCGCTCGACCCGCAGGTCGGCCGCCTGGAAGCTCGTCGTCACCGCGGCCTCGACGATGCCCCACACGACGTCGTCGGCGACGATCAGGGGGCGCTTGCCGATGGGGGCGACGAACTCGCCGACGCGGGTGATCGCGTCCTTGCCCTGCACGTAGCGGGCGGGGCTCATCACGGTGCTGATGGGAGTGGCCATGGTTGCGGTTCCTTCCGGTTGTACGACACGTGTCGGGGTCGCCGACGTCCCAGACGGTACGCGCGGGGCATGCGTGCGGCGTGCGAGTCCCGTGGGCCGTACATTCGGGGTCATGACGTTCAACGACGATTCGCAGCTCAAGGGCGGCAGGGTGAAGCGCCGGGGTCGGACGGCCGCGGTCGGCGGCGGTGCCGTCGGCGTCACGGCGATCGTCGTCTTCCTGATCGCGCAGTTCACGGGCTTCGACCTCAGCGGGTTCGTCGGCGGCGGCAGCGGCACGACGCAGATCCAGCAGCAGGACCAGCCGGTCGACGCCGCCCCGGAGTGCCGCACCGGGCGTGACGCCAACCTCAAGGTCGAGTGCCGGATGGAGGGCGCCGCGGAGTCACTCGATGGCTACTGGACGGCCGAGGCCCGGAAGCTCGGGATCTCGTACACGGCGCCGGACTTCTTCCTGTTCGACGGCTCGACCGACACGTCGTGCGGTCAGGCGTCCGCTGCAACCGGGCCCTTCTACTGCCCGCCGGACCGCGCGATCTACCTCGACACCGCGTTCTACGACGACCTGCAGTCGAAGTACGGGTCGTCGGGCGGGCCGCTCGCGCAGATGTACGTCGTCGCGCACGAGTGGGGCCACCACATCCAGCAGCTGCAGGGTGCCTTCGCGAGCACGGACCGATCGGGCACCGGGGCGTCGTCCGGCAGTGTCCGCGTCGAGCTGCAGGCCGACTGCTACGCCGGCGCCTGGGTCGGCGACGCGGCGAACACCGAGGACGCGAACGGCGAGACCTTCTTCGAGCCGATCAGCCGGTCCGAGATCGCCGATGCCCTGTCCGCCGCGAGCGCCGTGGGCGACGACAGCATCCAGGAGCGCTCGAGCGGCCGGGTCGATCCGGACTCGTTCACGCACGGCTCGAGTGAGCAGCGCCAGAAGTGGTTCGTCCGCGGCTACCAGCAGGGCGCGACGAGCTGCGACACGTTCAGCGTCCCTGGTTCGTCGCTGTAGCGATCAGCCCTTCGTCGGCGTGGGCGTCGGTGTCGCGCTCCGCGTGCGGGACGGCGTCGCGCTCGGCGTGGGGGTCGGGGTTGGCGTCGCCTCGGTGGCACCGGCCGCGGTGACCACGAAGGTGCGGAAGTCGTCGTTCGTGATCGGCGACGTGAGCTCGTACTGCTGCCCGTTGACGAGCACCAGCGGCGTGCCGGGGAAGTCGCTCAGGGTCGACCCGGGGATGTCGCCGCCGGACACCGCGGTCGTCTGCTCGTCGACCCACTTGCTGTAGTCCTGGTCGGCGATGCAGCTCGTGACGGCCCGGCGGTCCTGCAGGCCGGAGACCCCGGTGACGACCTTGGTGAGCTGCGCGTCGGTGAGCCCGGGTGTGCCTTCTTCCGGCTGCTCGGCGTAGAGCGCCTTGTTGACCGCGTAGAACTGGTCCGGCGAGTGCTCGGCGACGCAGGCCGCGGCGTTCGCGGCGCGCAGTGAGTACTTGGTGCCCTGCGACCGGTTCGACAGGACCGCGAGCGGGTGGATGTCGACGGTGGCGGCGCCGGAGTCGACGAGGCTCTCGATGTAGTCGCCGTTGGCCTGTTCGAACTCGCCGCAGGTCGGGCAGAGGTAGTCGACGTACAGCGTGATGCGCACCGTGCCCGCACCAGCGGTCGCCGAGGCGCTCGGCGACGCACTGCGCGACGCGGTCACGGGCTTGAGCCCCTCGCCGAGGGTGATGCCGCCCTGCGACATGGTCGAGGGCCCGGGGCCTGCTGGCTTCACGGAGTCGACCAGGACGAGCGTGACGACGGCGGCCGCTGCGAGCAGCACGACACCGAGTCCGATCTGGAGTCCGAGCCGGGTGCCGCGCTGGCGGCGCTTCTGCTGTGTCCTGTGGCGCTGCGCTCGCTGTCGGGCGGCTTCGCGGCGCTCGTTCCGCGCGGCGCGGGCGTCACCCTCGGGGCGGTTGGTCATCGGTGCGTCGTCCTCCTGATCGGCGTCCGCACGACCTACCCCCGCTCGGCGGACGGACCCGGCGATTGTAGTGGGCCGCTCTGGGAACCACCCAACCACGCTCTGGGAACCGACCGGCCAGGGGGAAAACACTGGCGCACCCGCGAGAACTCGTGTTGTATGAACCTCGATGGTCGACGACGACCATCCGGGGCCCTCGCGGGCTGACCGCTTCACTCGGATCGTCCGGCACGTACCTGCCGGTGAAGAAAGGACCGAACGCTCATGGCGTCCGTCACCTATGACAAGGCAACCCGTCTCTACCCCGGAGGCAACCGTCCCGCGGTCGACTCCCTCGACCTGGACGTCGCCGACGGCGAGTTCCTCGTCCTCGTCGGCCCCTCGGGTTGTGGCAAGTCCACCTCGCTCCGCATGCTGGCCGGCCTCGAAGAGGTCAACTCCGGTCAGATCCGCATCGGCGACCGCGACGTCACGGACGTCCCGCCGAAGGACCGCGACATCGCGATGGTGTTCCAGAACTACGCGCTGTACCCGCACATGACCGTCGCCGAGAACATGGGCTTCGCGCTCAAGATCGCCGGTGTCGGCAAGGACGAGCGCGCCACCCGCGTGCAGGAAGCCGCGAAGCTCCTCGACCTCGAGGACTACCTCGGCCGCAAGCCGAAGGCGCTCTCCGGTGGTCAGCGTCAGCGCGTCGCGATGGGCCGTGCGATCGTCCGTCAGCCGCAGGTGTTCCTCATGGACGAGCCGCTGTCGAACCTCGACGCCAAGCTCCGCGTCCAGACCCGTACGCAGATCGCGTCGCTCCAGCGCCGTCTCGGCGTCACCACGGTCTACGTCACGCACGACCAGACCGAGGCACTGACCATGGGTGACCGCATCGCGGTGCTCAAGGACGGCATCCTGCAGCAGGTCGGCACGCCGCGCGACCTGTACGAGAAGCCGAACAACGTCTTCGTCGCGGGCTTCATCGGCTCGCCGGCGATGAACCTGCTGCCGGCTGACGTCGTCGAGGGCGGCATCAAGTTCGGCACGCTCAACCACGCGATCGACCGCGACACGCTCTCCAACGCGCGTTCCGCCCAGATCACCGTGGGCATCCGCCCCGAGGACGTCGTCGTGGCGCAGTCGGGCGAGGGCCTGCCGGTCACGGTCGACGTGGTCGAGGAACTCGGCGCCGACGGCTACCTCTACGGTCACGCCGACGTCAAGGGCACGCGCGTCGACATCGTCGCCCGCGTGGACGGCCGTTCGCACCCGTCGATCGGTGACACCATCGTGGTGACGCCGAAGTCGGGCCACGTGCACGCCTTCGACACCGAGTCGGGCGAGCGCCTGGACGACAAGGCCGTCGTCAGCGCGTAACCGAAGCGCACTCCCCGAGAGCCCGCGCCGCCTCACAAGGGCGGGTCGCGGGCTCTCGGCTGTCCCCCACGACACCGAAGGATCCACCGTGCCCGACTCGATGTCCATCACCGCAGCCACCGTCGACCCCGGCCTGCTCGACCTGCCGTGGGACCTGCCGCTGGCGGACTGGCCGGACGAGACCATCGTGGCCCTGCCGAAGGGCATCTCACGGCACCTCGTGCGCTTCGTGCACCTGAGTGGGTACGTCGCCGCCGTGAAGGAGACGGGCGAGGAGATCGCGCGCTCCGAGTACGAGATGCTCCGCACGCTGCAGCGCATGGACGTGCCGTGCGTCGACCCCGTCGCCGTCATCACCGGTCGGGTCGACGCGGACGGCGAGCAGCTGCACCCCGTGCTCGTGACGCGGCACCTGCGCTTCTCACTGCCGTACCGCGCGCTGTACTCGCAGACCCTGCGCCCGGAGACCGCGACCCGTCTCGTCGACGCCCTCGCGCTGCTGCTCGTGCGGCTGCACGTCATCGGCTTCTACTGGGGCGACGTGTCGCTCTCGAACACGCTGTTCCGTCGCGACGCGGGCTCGTTCGCCGCGTACCTGGTCGACGCCGAGACCGGCAAGCTCTACCCCGGCGGGCTGTCGAACGGGCAGCGCGAGAACGACCTCGAGGTCGCGCGCGTGAACATCGCCGGCGAGCTCCTCGACCTCGAGGCCGGCGGCCGGCTCGACGAGAACGCCGACCCCGTGGACGTCTCCAACCGGATCGTGGCGCAGTACCGGACACTCTGGACCGAGCTCACGGGCACCGAGCAGTTCGACATCAAGGAACGCTGGCGCATCAACGACCGCGTCGAGCGGCTCAACGAGCTCGGCTTCGACATCGAGGAGCTCTCGATCCACACGACCGAGGGCGGTTCGCAGGTGCGGATCCAGCCGAAGGTCGTCGACGCCGGACACCACCAGCGACGCCTGCTGCGGCTGACCGGCCTGGACGCCGGCGAGAACCAGGCCCGACGCCTGCTCAACGACCTCGACTCGTACCGGGCACGCAACGGCCGCGACGAACTCGACGAGGAGATGGTGGCGCACGAGTGGGTCTCGCGGGTCTTCGAGCCCGTCGTCCGCTCGATCCCCCGTGACCTGCGCGGTCGCCTCGAACCCGCGGAGGTCTTCCACGAACTGCTCGAGCACCGCTGGTTCATGTCGCAGGAAGAGGAGCGGTCGGTCTCGCTGCCCGAGGCCACCACGGCGTACATCAACGACGTGCTGCGCCACCGCCGCGACGAGCGCCTGCTCATCAACCCGCCGACGTCGTCGATGACGCTGCCGATCCCCGTGGTCGACGACGCCGAGCCCGCAGACGACGACGCCGACGTCCAGGACTGGCGCACCACCGTCTGACGCGGTCCCCGGTCGGTCACGACACTCCGCCGGGTGGGTGCCGACTGGTCACAGACCGTCGCCTGCGGCGTCGCGCAGCGACGACACGTGACCACCCGGAGGACACCGGCCGACATGTCGTGACCGTTCGGGGTCCGTGAACGCGACCGCCTGGAGGCCCGGCGCGCGTCCCGGAGACCGGCGCCGGCCCTCCAGACCGTCACGCCCGCACCGCCGGTGGTGCCGTTGGACGTCGAGCGGTCGCCCGACACCCCGCCAGGTGCACGTCGGCCGGTCACGGACGGTCGCCTGCGGCGTCGCGCAGCGACGACTCGTGACCACACGGCGGGCATCATCCGACGTGTCCTGACCCGTCCGGCCTGACCCGGTCGGCACCGCACGCAGGAACGGCCGCCTCCCACGAGGGGAGGCGACCGTTCCTGCGGACGAAGCGTCGGGGCTTACTCGGCGCGACGGCGCCGGGCGACCTCCCACAGGGTGACGCTCGCGGCGATGCCGGCGTTGAGGGATTCGGTCGCACTCGAGATCGGGATCGACACGATCGCGTCGCAGGTCTCGGTGACCAGGCGCGACAGGCCCTTGCCCTCGGAACCGACGACGATCACGATCGGGCGGTCGGCGAGCGCGAGGCCGTCGAGCTCCACGTCGCCGTCGCCGTCCAGACCGAGGACGAACAGGCCCATCGACTTGAGGGACTTCAGCGTCTGGGTGAGGTTCGGGGCCATCGCGACGGGCGTGCGGGCCGCGGCGCCGGCCGAGGTCTTCCACGCCGACGCGGTGACGCCGACCGAACGACGCTGCGGCACGATGACGCCGTGTCCGCCGAACGCGGCCGTCGAGCGGATGATCGCACCGAGGTTGCGCGGGTCGGTGATGCCGTCGAGCGCGACGAGCAGCGGGACCTGGTCGCGCGAGAAGGCCTGCTCGACGATGTCCTCGGACACGGCGTACTCGTACGCCGGAACCTTGAGCGCGACGCCCTGGTGCACGCTGTCGTGGCCCGTGATGCGGTCGAGCTCGGGGCGCATGAGCTCGATGATCGGCACGCTGCGGTGGTTCGCGAGCGTCAGGATCTCCTTGACGCGGTCGTCGACCTCGATGCGTGACGCGATGTAGAGCGTCGTCGACGGGGTCTTCGTGCGCAGCGCCTCGAGCACGGAGTTGCGTCCGGTCACGAGCTCGGAGTCATCGGTCTTCCGGGCCGGCGGGCGACCGGTGCGGCCCTGCGGGGTGCTCGAGGAACCGTGACGGCCCTTGGCTGCCTCGAAGCGGTCCTTCGCCGCCTTGCGCTTGCCGGCGGGGTGGTACGGCCGGTCCTCGGCCTTCGGGGTCGGCTTGCGACCCTCGAGCGCCTGGGCACCCTGACCACCGGAGCCGACCTGCTTGTTGCCCTTGCGACCGGTGCGGACGGCGCCGGGCCGACCCTTCTTGCTTCCCGAGACGTTCTTCATGCGTAGCTCCTGTTCGGCACTGCCGTGTTCAGGCGATGCTCCAGCGTGTTCCGGACGGCGTGTCCTCGATCGTGATGCCCGCGGCGGCGAGGTCGTCGCGCACGCGGTCGGCCGCAGCGAAGTCCCGTGCTGCCCTGGCGTCCGCGCGCTCCTGCACGAGGCGTTCGACGAGAGCGGCGAGCGGGCCTGCCGAGGTGTCCTGACCGCCCCCCGACCAGTGGGCGGCTCGCGGGTCGATGCCGAGGACCTCTACCATGGCGGCCACCTGATGGTACGCGACCCCGAGCGTTTCCGCATCGTCGGCGTCCAGGGCAGCGTTGCCGGTGCGCACGGTCTCGTGCAGGACGGCCAGCGCCTGGGGCACTGCGAGGTCGTCGTCCATCGCGGCGGCGAAGGCGTCCGGCACGGCGGGGGCATCGGCGAGGTGCACGCCTTCGAGCCGCACCTCGGCCCGCTGCAGGAACCCGTCGATGCGGTCGTACGCGGCCTCGGCCTCGGCCAAGGAGCCGTCGTGGTGGTCGATCGAGGAGCGGTAGTGCGCAGCGCCGAGGAAGTACCGCACCACGGCCGGACGGGCATTGGCGAGGAAGTCGGCGGCGAAGATCGAGTTGCCGAGCGACTTCGACATCTTCTGGCCCTCGACCGTGACGAGCCCGTTGTGCAACCAGTACGACGCGAACGGGTCGCCCGCCGCGGTGGACTGCGCGAGCTCGTTCTCGTGGTGCGGGAACCGCAGGTCGAGCCCGCCGCCGTGGATGTCGAACGCCGGACCGAGGTACCGCCGCGACATGGCGGAGCACTCGATGTGCCAGCCCGGACGACCGGGGCCCCACGGGGAGTCCCACGACGCGGTCGACGGCTCGCCGGGCTTCGCACCCTTCCAGAGCGCGAAGTCGCGGGCGTCGCGCTTGCCACGGGGGTCGGCGTCGGCGGCCTCGACCATGTCCTCGCGACGCTGCCGGGTGAGCGCCCCGTAGGACTCCCAGCTGCCGGTGTCGAAGTAGACGTCGCCCGAGTCGTCGGCGGCGACGTAGGCGTGACCGCGGTCGATGAGCTTCGTGATGATGTCGTGCATCTGCGGCACGCTCGCTGTTGCCCGCGGCTCGTAGGTCGGGGGCAGGATGCCGAGGGCGTTGTACGCGGCGGTGAACTCGAGCTCGACGCGGTAGGCGCGGGCGAACCACGCTTCGTCGGTGCCGGCGGCCAGGTCGAGCACCTTGTCGTCGATGTCGGTGACGTTCCGCACGAGAGTGACGCGCAGACCGCGGTACGTCAGCCAGCGGCGCCAGATGTCGTAGACCAGGGCCGAGCGCAGGTGTCCGATGTGCGGCGACGACTGCACCGTCGGACCGCAGACGTAGACGCTGACCTGTCCGTCGACCAGGGGGACGAGGTCGACGACGGCTGCGGCGCGGGAGTCGTAGAGGCGAACGGTCACGATCCCAAGCCTAGGACGTCAGGCCGGTCGGGTGACGGCCGTGGCGATCGCGGCGAGCCCCTCGCCCCGGCCGGTGAACCCGAGGCCGTCGGTCGTCGTGCCGGACACCGCGACGGGGGCACCGACGACGGCGGACAGGGCGTCCTGCATCTCCGCACGACGGGCCCCGATGCGCGGCCGGTTCCCGATGACCTGCACCGTGACCGACACGGGTACGAGGCCGGCGTCGGCGAGCAGCCCGACTGCACCGCGGATGAAGACGTCCCCGGCGGCTCCGGCGTAGGCGGGGTCCGCGGTGCCGAACGTCCCACCGATGTCACCGAGGCCACCCGCGGAGAGCAGGGCATCGCACACCGCGTGCGCCACGGCGTCACCGTCGCTGTGCCCGGAGAGGCCGGGTTCGCCGGGGAAGTCGAGCAGGCCGACGCGGCACGGCGACTCGACGTCGAACGCGTGCACGTCGATCCCGAGCCCGAGCCGGACCGCCGAGCCACCGGGGTCACCCGGGGCCGTGGCGCGCGACCGGACGATCGACTCTGCTCGTCCGAGGTCCCACGGCGTCGTGATCTTGAAGGCATCGGCGTCACCCGGCACGAAGCGTACCGTGCCACCGGCCGCCTGGAACACGCCGGCGTCGTCGGTCTCGGACTGCGTCGACACCGCGTACGCCCGTCGGAGTGCGTCGAGTGGGAAGCCCTGCGGCGTCTGGACCCCGACGAGCGCGGACCGGTCGACGGTCTCGACGACCACGTCGCCGGACACCCGCTTGACCGTGTCGGTGACGGGGAGCGCGGGGACGACGCCGTCACCGGTGCCGGTCGCGACCGAACCCTCGACCGCGTCGAACACGCGGTCGAACTGCGCGGCCGGCGTGAGGCACCGCGCCGCGTCGTGCACCAGCACCGCGGTGACGGAGTCCGGCAGCACGCCCAGGCCGGCCTGGACCGAGCCGTGGCGATCCGTGCCTCCCGGAACCACCGCCGTGTACGCGACCGCAGCGCCCGCGACCGAGGCGACCACCTGACGGCACTCCTTGAGCAGGGCCGACGGCGCGACCACGACGACCAGCGTCGGGGCCGACAACGTGAACAGCGGCTCGAGCGCCCGCGCGAGCATGAGCTGCCCCGCGACGGGCACGAACGCCTTCGCGGTGCCGATGCCGAGCCGGGTTCCGGACCCGGCTGCAACGACGACGACCGCCCGGTCCACCCCTTCGGGGAACCGTGCGGTCGTCGTGGTGTGCAGTGCGCTCAGGACGCGAGGACTTCGTCGAGGACGGTCGATGCCTTGTCCTCGTCGGTCTTCTCGGCCAGGGCCAACTCGGAGATCAGGATCTGCCGCGCCTTGGCCAGCATCCGCTTCTCGCCCGCGGACAAGCCGCGGTCCTGATCGCGTCGCCAGAGGTCGCGGACGACCTCGGAGACCTTGATGACGTCCCCGGAAGCGAGCTTCTCGAGGTTCGCCTTGTACCGGCGCGACCAGTTGGTGGGCTCTTCGGTGAACGGCGCCCGGAGGACCTCGAACACCTTGTCGAGCCCTTCCTTGCCGATCACGTCGCGGACTCCGACCAGGTCGACGTTGTCCGCCGGTACCTCGATCGTCAGGTCACCCTGCGTGACCCGCAGTTTCAGGTAGACCTTTTCCTCGCCCTTGATGACGCGCGTCTTGACTTCAGAGATGGTTGCCGCCCCGTGGTGGGGGTAGACGACGGTCTCGCCGACCTCGAATTGCATGTATCAGGCTCCGTTCCCAGACTTCCAGTTTACCACAAGGGGTGTTCGGGTAAGGGGACCCTCAGCACTGGGCCTTCCCGGTGATCGCTAAGATGGAGCGGGACCGTCTGGTCCTCATCGACTTACGGAGGAATCTCTTGCGAGCTCGGGTACTCGTGTCCGTCGCCGTTGCGGCAACCATCGCGCTGGGCGCCACCGGGTGCGAGTTCATGTCGCCCGCGCACACCGTCGACATCAAGCAGATCACCGACGGCGTCAACGTCTCGACCGGCAAGGTCGACGTGCGGAACGCCATCCTCATCTCGGACGACGGCGAGGGCGCGCGGTTCATCGGCACGCTGGTGAACAACTCCGACACCGACGGCATCACCGTGTCGGTCGAGATCGGTGGCGACACCGAGACCGTGCTGGTGCCGGCGAACTCGCACGTCGACCTGGCGAACGACTCGCAGCACGACACCCTCGACTTCGACAGCGCGGACGCGAAGCCCGGTTCGCTCGTCAAGGTGTACTTCTCGTACCCCGACGCCGAGGGCGTCTCGGCCAACGTGCCGGTGCTGACCACCTCGCAAGAGGAGTACGCCACCCTCGCGCCGACCTCGACCCCCGAGCCGTCCGGCCAGATCACGCTGCCGGTCGAGACCCCGTCGGCCACGCCGACGGACGGCGAGTAG
Organism: Curtobacterium sp. PhB78; assembly: GCF_003751685.1. NCBI lineage: Bacteria > Bacillati > Actinomycetota > Actinomycetes > Micrococcales > Microbacteriaceae > Curtobacterium > Curtobacterium sp. PhB78. The sequence goes on along the minus strand of NZ_RKIA01000003.1, from coordinate 493,904 downwards.
CCGCACCGCGCAAGCGCCACCGCGTCAGACAGGAGGCCCGGTGCGAGTCCCAGGGACTCGCACCGGGCCTCCTGTCCGTCCGTCTCAGGCCTCGATGCGGTACCCGAGACCGCGGACCGTCACCAGGATCTCCGGGGTGGACGGCACGCGCTCGATCTTCGAGCGGATGCGCTTGATGTGCACGTCGAGCGTCTTGGTGTCGCCGAAGTAGTCGGAGCCCCACACCCGGTCGATGAGCTGCCCACGGGTGAGCACCCGGCCGGCGTTCCGGAGCAGCAACTCGAGCAGCTCGAACTCCTTGAGCGGCATCGCCGTCTCCGACCCGTCCACCGACACCGTGTGCCGCTCGACGTCCATCCGGATGCCCCCGACCTGCAGGATCCCGCTGTCCGCCGGGTCGTCCTCGGTGCGGCGGCGCAGGACCGCACGGATGCGGGCCAGCAGCTCACGCGTCGAGTACGGCTTCGTCACGTAGTCGTCCGCGCCGAGCTCGAGCCCGACGACGATGTCGACCTCGGAGTCCTTCGCCGTCAGCATGATGATCGGCGCGTTCGACCGGGTCCGGATCTGACGGCAGACCTCGGTGCCGGAGAGCCCCGGCAGCATGAGGTCGAGGAGCACCAGGTCCGGGTTCTCCGAGTCGAACTTCGACAGCGCGGTCACGCCGTCGGCCGCGACGGAGGTCTCGTACCCCTCACGCTGCAGCAGGAACTCCAGGGGCTCGCTCAGGGCCGGCTCGTCGTCGACGATGAGGATCTTGGTCACGATGGCTGCTCTTCCAGTTGCTCTTCGAGTGCGGTGGTCAGTTCGGTGTCCGCCTCGGGCAGGCGGATGGTGAAGGTCGAGCCCTTGCCGGGCTGCGACCAGACACGGACGTCGCCGCCGTGGTTGCCGACGACGTGCTTGACGATGGCGAGCCCCAGGCCGGTGCCGCCGGTGGCCCGTGACCGTGCCGGGTCGACACGGTAGAACCGCTCGAACACGCGGTCCAGGTCGGCCTCGGGGATGCCGACGCCCTGGTCGGTGATCGCGATCTCGACGAAGCCCTTCGCGGACCGGACGCCCACGCCGACGCGGGTGCCGTCGGGCGAGTACTTCACCGCGTTGGCGATGAGGTTCGAGACGGCGACCTGCAGCAGGCCCGGGTCGCCCATCACCCGGAGCTTCGACTTCTTCGCCCGGATGATCTCGATCGAGCGGGCGCGCGCGACGACCTCGTTCGCGTCGACCGCGGCCTGCACGATCTTGTCGACACCGGTCTCCTCACTGTTCTCCAACGCGTCGACCGACTGCAGCCGGGACAGCTCGATGATGTCCTTCGTCAGGGCGCCGAGCCGCTCGGACTCGGTGATGAGCTGCGCCGCGAACTTCTTGACGTGCTCCGGGTCGTCGGCCGCGATCACGAGGGTCTCGGACAGCAGGCCGATGGCGCCGATCGGGGTCTTCAGCTCGTGCGAGATGTTGGCGACGAAGTCACGGCGGACCTCGTCGATGCGCCGGCTCTCGGTCAGGTCGTCGGCCGTGATGAGCACGTACCGGTTGCCGAGCTGCGCGGCCCGGAAGCTGAGGTAGCCGATGAGCTCCCCGTGCCGTCCGCGCGGGAGCTCGAGGTCCTCCGCTCCCATCTCGCCGCTCTTGCGCACCCGGTCGACCAGGTCGAGGAGCTCCTGGTGCACGAGCCGGCGCCGCACGACGAGCCCGACGGTCAGTGCCTGGGGCGATGCGGCCACGACCGTGTTCGACGGGTCGATGACCACCGCCGGGTTGTGCATCGTCGCGATCACCGCTGCGACGCCGTCCGGCAGGGTGCGTTCCGCCACGTCTGCTGCACGAGCCGTGCGCTCGGCGGTGATGATCAGCACCACGACGCCCGCGCCGAAGACCCCGCCGAGGAGCATCGACAGTGGCACGAGCCACGCGTTGTCCATGCCGCCAGTGTAGGGATGGTCATGCGGGGTTCCGGTACCGTTCACCCGCCTCGGAAGGCCGGATCGCGAAGCGTTCAGCCCCACGTCACCGTTCGTTCACCTGGGCTGACGACACTCGTCCGGTACGCAGAGAGAGGTACTCCCCCATGCGCGAAGTCTTCCAGCAGGAACTCCAGGACGTCCAGGAGCGACTGACCGAGATCGCAGGACTCGTCGAGTCCGCCATCACCCGGGCCACCCAGGCCTTCAGCGACTCCGACGTCGCCCTCGCCGAGGAGGTGATCGCGGACGACCAGAAGATCGACGAGGCCGCCAACAGCCTCGACGAGATCGCCATCGACATCCTGGCCCGCCAGGCACCGGTCGCCCGCGACCTGCGCGTCGTCGTCACCGCCTTGCGCGTGAGCTCCTCGCTCGAGCGCATGGGCGACATGGCCGAGCACATCGCGCAGCTCGCCCGCCAGCGCTTCCCCGAGAAGGTCGTGCCGAAGGGACTCCGCGGCACCTTCAAGGAGATGGGCAAGCACGACGTCGCGATGTCGCAGAAGCTCACGCGGCTGCTCGCGACCGAGGACATCGCCCTGGCCGCGGAGATCCGCGACGAGGACGACGCCGTCGACGAACTGCACGCGAGCGTGTTCGACTTCGTGCTCGGCGAGGCGTGGAAGGGCGGACCGATCGACACCGTCGACGCCACCCTGGCCTCCCGCTACCACGAGCGCTTCGCCGACCACGCGGTGTCGATCGCCAAGAAGGTCGAGTACCTGGCGACCGGCGACTGGACCGGCGCCTCGAGTTCGACCGCCGCGGTCTGAGCACACCTGCGCGGTCTGCGAGGATCGACGCATGGCTCAGGTCGCGATCATCGTCAACGGCATGCCCGGTTCCGGCAAGAGCACGATCGGCGCTGCACTGGCCGAGGTGCTCGGCTGCCCGTTCCTGTCGAAGGACCGGATCAAGGAGCCCCTCGCCGACATCGTCGGGCCGATGATCGCGTCGCGTCCGCTCGGTGGCATCGCGATGGACACCGTGTGGGCGATGGCCGGCGCGGTCGAGAACGGGGTCGTCCTCGACGCCGTCTGGCTCCCGTCACGTGACCGCGACCTCCTGGAGGCCGGGCTCGCGTCCGCCGGATCACCGCGCGCCGTCGAGGTGTGGTGCGACACGGACCGCGCCACCGCCGAGGACCGGCTGCACGACCGGTACGACCCGGGCACCGTCCCGGTGCGGCACGAGGTGCACGGCGACCTGGCCGACGTGCTGGCCTTCTGGGACGAGCACGGCGACGACGCGCAGCCGCTCGGGCTGCCGAGCGTCCCGGTGGTCCGCGTCGACACGACGAAGCCCTACGACGTCGGTGCCCTCGTGCAGGAGATCGCGTCGCACTTCGTCTGACCAGCCGAGGCTCGAGGAGCCGACCGCCCCGCCGAAGCGACACGTCGTCGGCGCGGTGATCCGTTCCTCCCGGCAGAGCGACAGGAGTCGGCGGAACGTTCGCGGCACCCTGTCGCTTTCGCGAACCCACCAGGCAGAACGACGAACGCCCCGCCCGGAGACCGGACGGGGCGTTCGTGTGTGCGGTGCTACTTCTTGGCGCCCTGGGCGGCCACGGCGGCAGCGCCGGCGGCAGCGGCCTCGGGGTCGAGGTAGTACGCCGGCTTCGTCGGACGGAAGTCGTCGTCGAGCTCGTACACCAGCGGGATGCCCGTCGGGATGTTCAGGCCGGCGATGTCGTCGTCGGAGATGTCGTCGAGGTGCTTGACGAGCGCGCGGAGCGAGTTGCCGTGCGCGGTGACCAGCACGGTCTTGCCCTCGCCCAGGTCCTTCGTGATGTCCGACTCCCAGTAGGGCAGCAGCCGGTCGATCACGAGCTTGAGCGACTCGGTGCGCGGCAGCTGGTCGCCGAGGTCGGCGTAGCGGCGGTCACCGGCCTGCGACCACTCGGCGCCGTCGGCGATGGGGGGCGGCGGGACGTCGAACGACCGGCGCCACTCCATGAACTGCTGCTCGCCGTACTCGGCCAGCGTCTGGGCCTTGTCCTTGCCCTGCAGGTCGCCGTAGTGGCGTTCGTTGAGGCGCCAGTCGCGCTTGACCGGCAGCCAGGCGAGGTCGGCCTGGAGCAGCGCGATGTCGGCCGTCTGGATCGCGCGGGTGAGGAGCGAGGTGTACAGGACGTCGGGGACGATGCCCGATTCGGCGATGAGGTCGCCGGCGCGCTTCGCCTCCTTCTCGCCCAGCTCGCTGAGCCGGACGTCGACCCAACCGGTGAACAGGTTCTTCTGGTTCCAGTCACTGTTTCCGTGACGGAGCAGGACGAGCGTGGAGGTCATGCTCCCGAGTCTACCGAGCGTCGGCAGGCCCGTACCCTTGACGTCATGCCCATCGGGAACGTGACGCGCGGGACGACCGGGTACAACCGGCTCCGCCGTGTCGACCGGTGGATCGCGTCGCTGCCGGCGCTCCGCAAGGCCGACGACCCGCTGGTCGCCGACGTCGGGTACGGGGCCTCGCCGACGACGACGCTCGAGCTGCGCGACCGTCTCGCCCTGGTGCGTCCGGACGTCGAGGTCACCGGCATCGAGATCGAACCGGCACGCGTGGCGTTCGCGAACGCGGGCACCCGCGACGGTGTGACGTTCCGGCTCGGCGGCTTCGAGACACCCACGCCCGGGCAGCGCCGACCGGCCGTGATCCGGGCGTTCAACGTGCTGCGGCAGTACGACGAGTCCGCCGTGGTGGGGTCGTGGCGGATCATGCAGGACCGGCTGCAGCCCGGCGGCGCGCTGGTCGAGGGGACGTGCAACGAGGTCGGGCGGGTGGCCTCGTGGGTGACGCTCGACGAGCACGCACCGGTGTCGTTCACGGTGTCGCTGCGGCTCGCCGGACTCGACGTGCCGTCGATCGTCGCCGAACGGCTGCCGAAGGCGCTCATCCACCGGAACGTGCCGGGTGAGCGGGTGCACGAGTTCCTGCGCGACCTCGACCTGTCGTGGGCGGTCGCGGCGCCGCTCGGCACGTACGGGCCCCGGCAGCGGTGGATCGCCACGGTGCGGGGCATGCGCGACCGCGGGTGGCCGGTGCTGCACGGGCCGACGAGGTGGCGGCTCGGCGAGCTCAGCGTGCCGTGGGACGTGGTCGAGCCCGCCTGACGGGCTCGGCGGCGGCGCGGCGGCGGGACTGCGCCACGGCGGCGGCGGCGAATTGGCGACGATCCACGAGTCGATCACCGCGTGCACTGTCGGAAGATGCACACGCACACGATGCGTGCGCATCACCCGACGGAACACCAGTCGATCAACTCGTGGACTGTCGGAAACCTGCGCACACACCAGGCGACCGACGACCGGCGGACGGAGCCTACGAGCGCCTGACGGCTCCGAGCCGGGGCAGCCGCGGGACGTTCGCCGTGGCGCCGGCCTCCGGCGGGACGATGGTCTCCTGCGCCGCCGTCACCACGACGTCGTCGGCGATGAGCGTCAGCGTCGCGGTGGGGTCGAGGGAACGCTTGACCACGGCCAGCCCGATCGGGCCGAGCTCGTGGTGGACCGCCGAGGCCGACAGTCGCCCGACCTGCTTGTCGCCGAGCATGACCGGCGTGCCCGGGGCCGGCAGTACGGCGTCGGAGCCGTCGAGGTGCAGCTGCACGATCCGACGCGGCGGGTGCCCGAGGTTGTGCACCTTCGCGACGGTCTCCTGCCCGCGGTAGCAGCCCTTCGTCAGGTGCACGGCGGAGCGGAGCCAGTCGAGCTCGTGCGGGATGGTGCGCTCGTCGGCATCGGACAGCGTCGGACGCCAGGCGGCGATCCGCAGCGCCTCGTACGCGAGCAGCCCCGCGACGGGTTCGTCCGACGCAGCGATCGCGGCCGAGGTGCCGGGCGTGACCACGGCGATGCGGAGGGTCCAGTCGGAGCCAGGATGGGCCTCCTGGGCGGCGTAGCTCCACCCACCGGGCGTGACGGCCGCCCACGGGTCGACCCACTCGACGACGGGCGGGTCCGGCAGGACGGTCGACGCGAACGGGGCGGCCTCGCCGAACCAGCCGAGGGTCGCGAAGTCGGCCGAACGGTCGGCGACCTCGACCCGGAGCATGAAGCGCATCGAGTCGAGCCAGGCGGCGAGCGGTGCGGCGTCCTGGGGCTCGGTGAGGAGCCACGCGACCGCACCGTCGTCGACCACGCGGGCGGCGTGCTCGACCCGGCCGGACTGGTCGAGGACGAGGGTCTCGGTGCTGACGTCGGTCGGCAGGCCGGTCAGCTGCTGCGAGGTGATCGAGTTGAGCCACGACAGGCGGTCCGGGCCGGAGACGGTGACCATGCCGAGACCGAGCTCGACGACCGCGCGGCCACGGGCCAGCAGCCGTTGCTCGCCCAGGGGGTTGCCGAAGTGGGCTGCGGGCGCGCCGGGCGCACCAGATGCCGCGACGAAGCCGTCGCGCACCGCGAACGCCGACATCAGTCGACCTTCGCGAGCTGCCCCGAGGCGTGCGAGGTGAGTTCGCGACCGAGGGCGGCGATGTCCCACGCCCAGAACAACTTGCCCTCGACCAGGCCGTACAGGCGGGTCGCGGCGGAGTAGTCCTTCGCGTTCGGCGAGCGCATCACGGCGTCGGTGGCCAGGTCGATCCGGCCCTTGAGGACGCGGCCGACGTAGAGCTCGTTGACGCCCGTCGGGTGCACGATCGCGGCCTCGACGTCGAAGCCGTCGGTGGTGTTGCGCAGCGCCTCGACGCTCTCGACGGTGGTGAACGGCGTCGGTCCCTCACCCAGGAGCATCGCGGGGCCGCGGTCGCCGGGCTCGGTCGGACGGTCGATCCGCCAGTAGCCCATCTCGGCGGCGAGCGGGGTGTGGTCGTCGTCGAGCAGCCACGTCGTGGACGAGTAGTTGAGGTACGGCAGGCCGTCGTGACTGAAGCTCACGCGCTGGCCGAACTCGTAGGTGCGTGGTGCCTCTTCGTCACCGACGGGGTACTCCACGACGCCGGTGCCCTCCCAGACGCCGACGAGCCACGACAACGGGACCAGTTCGGGCGCCAGGCCCTCGGGGAGCTCGATCAACGCTGACCCTTGAACAGCTTCACGACGACGACGACCGAGATGAACGCGATCGCGAGCGACGCCAGGCCGAGGAGGCCCACGTAGAACAGCTCGAGCGCAAGCAGCGAATCCATGCCCCGGAGTCTACGCGGCTCGGCTCAACGCGCCAGGAGCACCACCGCTGTGACGAGCACCACGACGAAGGCACCGGACGATGCGATGCTGATCCGTTCGACCAGCCCGTCCTTCGTCGCGGTGATGAGCTGGAGCACGAAGCTCACCATCACGCAGGCGACGAACACGAGCAGCAGCCAGGCGAAGGCGTCGCGCTCGGCGAGCGTCAGGACGAGCACCGCCCCGACGACGGCCAGGATCCAGACCGGCAGGACGGACGTCAGCTTGAGGCGCCGCTGGTCGGTGGGCTGCACTGGCTGGGTCACGCGTTCCATCATGACAGGGGTCACGCCCGGCGCGCAGGCGCAGCGGCTCCGCGCCCGGCGCGCGCTTGCGGGTTGCCGCGCAAACCGTCCGGCCGGATGAGGACTTCCCGAGCATCACTAGGATGTGTCCACGACGTCATCCACCTGCGGAGGTCCTGTGGCACAGCTCCTGGTACTCACCTCGACCGCGCCCGGCGACGTCCTGCCGAGCCTCGGTCTCCTGAGCCACAGGATCCGTCACGTGCCGGCCGAGGCCGCACAGCTGGTCAACGCGCCGCAGAGCGACCTGATGTTCGTGGACGCCCGCACCGACCTGGTCAGCGCGAAGGCCCTGTGCAAGATCCTCGCCTCATCCGGCTCGACGACGCCCATCGTGCTCGTCGTGACCGAGGGTGGCCTGACCGCTGTCAACAGCGAGTGGAACGTCGACGACGTGGTGCTCGAGAGCGCGGGCCCGGCCGAGATCGACGCCCGCATCCGGCTGTCCGCGGGCCGTGCGGCCAAGGGGCAGTCCAGCTCGAAGATCCAGGCGTCGGGTGTCGTCATCGACGAAGCCAGCTACTCGGCGAAGGTCCGCGGCCGGCCGCTCGACCTGACGTTCAAGGAGTTCGAGCTCCTGCGCTTCTTCGCCACACACCCGTCCCGCGTCTTCACGCGCGAGCAGCTGCTCAGCGAGGTCTGGGGCTACGACTACTTCGGTGGCACCCGCACGGTCGACGTGCACGTCCGACGTCTCCGCGCCAAGCTCGGCGACCTCGAGTCGCTCATCGGCACGGTCCGCAACGTCGGGTACCGCTTCAACGTCTACGACGACGAGGCCGAGCGCCTGATGGGCCAGTAGTGCCGGACCTCGCACGGTTCGTCGTGCCCGGTGAGGCACCGCCGTTCTCGGACCAGACCCTGGTCGACGTCCGCGCCGGGCGCGCGACCGTCCTCGCCGTCGACGACGGGGTCGCCGTGGTCCGTGACGGCGAGCTGGAACTCGTGGTCGACCGGGAGGCCCGTGGTCGCGGCACCGGCACCGCCCTCGTCACGCAGGCGCTCGCGCTGGGCGGCGGGGCCGCTCCCGTGCTCGCGTGGGCGCACGGGGACCACCCCGCAGCGCGGGCCCTGGCCGATCGGTTCGGCTGGCGCGCGGTTCGGACACTGCTGCAGCTCCGGGCGCCGGTCGACGGAGCCGGGCCCTCTCCGGACGCGGCTTCTGCCGACGTGCCGGCCGGGTACAGCCTGTCCGCGTTCCGACCCGGCACCGAGGACGAGGCCGACTGGCTCGCCCTGAACGCCGCGGCCTTCGCACACCACCCCGAGCAGGGCCGGATGACGCTCGACGACCTGCACGCCCGCGAATCGGACGCCTGGTTCTCGGGCGAGGACCTGTTGCTGCTCCGCGACGCCTCGGGGCAGCTCGCCGGCTCGTGCTGGCTCAAGGTCGAGGACGGCATCGGCGAGTTCTACGCCGTCGCCGTCCGACCCGACCTGCAGGGGCAGCGGCTCGGCGGGGTGCTCATGCGTGCGGGGACTGCTCGGTTGACCGGGCGTGGGCTGACCGCCGCTGCACTGTACGTCGAGGGGGACAACGAACCCGCGCTGGCGCTGTACCGGCGATCCGGGTTCGAGCAGCACGCGATCGACGTGCAGTACGCCGCGCCGGAGCAGGCAGAGGCGCCGACCGGCCGGTAACATTGCGTGGTCGGCGAGGGGTCGGCCAGCGGGGGAATCGGGAAGTCGGGGACGCAGTGGCGCAGTACGGTCAGGGTGAGCCACTCGGTGCGTCGTACCGGTTGGTCGAGCTGCTCGGGACCGGTGCCACCGGCGAGGTCTGGCGGACAGAACACACCGCGACCGGCGAGCACGTCGCTGCGAAGCTGCTCCGCGCTGAGCTCGCCGCCGACCCGCAGATCGTCGAACGCTTCGTCCGCGAGCGCTCGGTGCTCCTCGCGCTGCAGCACCCCTCGATCGTGCGGGTGCGGGACCTGGTCGTCGAGGGCGACCGGCTCGCGATCGTCATGGACCTGGTGCCCGGTGGGTCCGCGCGCGATCTGCTCGCATCGAACGGTCCGCTGACCCCGCGGGACGCTCTGACGATCACCGCCGAGACCCTCGATGCCCTCGCCGCGGCACACGAACGCGACGTGACCCACCGCGACGTCAAGCCCGACAACGTGCTGCTCCAGACCCCCTGGGCCGCCGGTGCGACGGGCGACGTCCGGGTCACCGACTTCGGCATCGCGTCGGTCGTCGCCGAGCGTGAGCGCACCACCACCGGGCTCCTCGGCACGCCGCAGTACATGGCGCCCGAGTCGATCAGCCACGGCCGCGCCGGTCCCGCTGCGGACGTCTACGGCGCCGGGGTCATGCTCTACGAGCTGCTGTCCGGCCGCACGCCCTTCGCCGGGCCCGGCACGGACTTCGCCGTGGCGTACCGGCACGTCACCTCGAACCCACCGCCGCTCGACGTGCCCGATGCGCTGTGGTCCGCGATGTCCGCCCTGCTGACGAAGGACCCGAACAGCCGTCCGGCAGCAGCGGACGCGGCGGCGACCCTGCGGCGGCTCGCCCGGTCCCTCGCCTCGGCCCCTGCGCTGGCCGCGACGAGCGACCCGGACGCGTTCGACGAGGTCGAGCGGCCCGCCACCGTGCTCCGCGGGGTCCGTCCCGAGCGCGATGCTGATCGGGATGACACCGGGGTACTAGAGGACGAAGCCCTGGCAGGGCCGGCTCCGGAACTGGGCCCGGCCGGATCGCAGACCGTCATCCGGCCGATGGCCCGACAGCCGCTGCCGGCCGCCCCCGCTGCCGAGCCCCCACCGGCGCGTCGGTTCGCCCGTCCCGAGTGGCTGACGAACCGTGCGCTCCTGTTCGGCGGCATCGGCGTCGTGCTCGTGGCCGCACTGGTCGTCGGTGGCGTCGTGTGGCTGCCCGGTGCGCTGCGGAAGACGCCGGGCGCCGGCACCGCGACCGCACAGGCCGCCAACGCCTACCAGCAGGACCGCCCACTGCCCACGGGCCTCGCCACCACCCGCCGCGCGACCATCGACCCCGCGAAGGGCACCGTCGACCTGCGCGTCACGTACGCGGCGCAGGCGTCGGCCCTCACCGGTCCGTTCCTCGAAGTCGTGCCGGGCTCCCGCTCGGGGGCGTCCTGCCCCGCGGTCACCTGGTCCGGCGAGGGCATCTCGGCGAAGCGCAACCAGCCCTCGCTGACTGGTGTCGACACCGCGTGCGCCTGGGCCCTGTCCGGGGTCGAGGTTCCCGCCGGCGGCGACGTCACGGTCGAGGCCTCGGTGCCGCTCGCTTCCGTCACGGACGGCGCGGCGCTGCAGACGTGGCTCGACAGTGTCGGCGAGGCGACCACTGCTGCCGTGAGCGACGACTCGGTGCGCGGGACCGCCTACCCGGTCCAGCGGCTGCAGGGCGTCGAGGTCCGCACGCCCGACCGCACGGTCAGTCAGACGGCCCTGCCGGTCACCCTGGTGCCGGTGTGGCCGAACGGTGCCGACGAGCTCAACCCGCTCTACCGCAGTCCCGCCACGGGACGCCCGTCGCAGATGCTCGTCGACGTGGCCGGCGGGGAGTCCGGCGTGCGGTTCGCCGACGGCTGCTCGGGGGCGTTGGCGGTGTCGTCCGACGGGCTGGTCGTCACGGCGCTGTCGGTCGCGCCGTCGTGCACGGTGCGGGCGACGGTGGGGAACTTCACGAACCTCGAGAGCTCGCCCTTCGGGATCACGACGCGCGACTGAGCGCGCTCTGGTCGTGACTGCGGGTCGATCCTGCCGTCCGTGGCGGACGCAGCCACGGGCCTCCAGGTCGACGGTCTCGGCGTCTCCGTCAGCTGACAGCAGACGCGGTCTGCACGAGACGGACGGTCCCGCCTGAAGCGGCGTAGCCGCGGCCGACGGTCAGCGCGACCGGTGCACGACGCGGGAGCGTGACACCGAGGAGCTCGCCGTCGTAGTCGACGTCCGGCTGCAGCAGGACGCCACACCGGGACTTCCGGACCGCTCGGGTCCAGTGGCTGTACAGCGACCGGAGGTCCGCGGACCGGCCGGCCGCCACGACGCACAGTCCGGGGCGCTCGGTCGTGAGCAGCGTCGCGATGGCCTGGTCGCCGTCCTCGAACCGCTCCGCGTCGTCGATCAACAGCAGCACCGGTCCACGCTCGAGCCGCAGCCCGGCCAACAGGGCCGGGACCTCGTCCGGGCCGACGGCGATGCGGTCGAACGAACCCGAGGCGAGCGGCGACCGGCGGTCGCAGATCGCCCAGACCGCTGGACGGACACCCTCGGCTGTCCGTGCGAGCTCGGCGACGGCGAGGAGCACGCTCGACTTGCCGGACCGCGCCGGGCCGGCGACGAGCACGTGTTCGCCGTCGTAGACCTCGACGGACGCCGGCTGCAGGTCGTCCTCGGCGATGCCGATCGGGATCCGCCAGGGCTCACCCGCGAACACCGCTCCGGCACCGAGCTCGTCCACGAGCACAGCGTCGGGCAGCCGGCCGACCGCACTGGCCTTCTTCGTACCGTCCGACCGGATCTCCGCGATCCGTGCGACCGCCTGCGCGAGCGGGACGTCCGGCGTCGCGACGTGCGACTGTAGCCGCCTGGTCGAGTCGATGAAGCGGCCGGGCACCGGCGGCGGGACGTCCTTGGGGCGGACCCCGATGGACGCGTAGTCGTAGGGATCCGCGAGGCGGAACATCCACTTCTGCGTGGTGACCTCGTCCATCGCCGACGGCACCGCCTTCGCGCGCGTCGTGGAGACCGCGAACGAGATGCCGAGCGCCGGACCCTCGGCGTACACCCGATAGAGCGCGTCGAGCAGCTGCTGCCCCTCGAAGTCCTGGTACTCGTCGCGCAGGGCGGCGAGGCCGTCGATGAGCACCACGGCACGGCGGCCACCGGGTGCCGCACGGCGACGCTCGAGCTCGACGCGGAGGTGCCGCAGGAACCGCGTCTGCAGCTCCCCCGCACCCGCACCGGAGCCGACGTAGGCCGTCGTGTGCGGTAGCTGTGCGAGCGGAGCGAGGTCCCCCGGACCCATGTCGAGCACGAGGAGGTCGAGCTCGTCGGGGCTCGACGCGGCGGCGAGCTGCAAGGCGATCGTCGCGAGGGCGGTGCTCGTCCCGCTGCCGGGGATGCCCATGAGCATGAGGTTGCCCTCGTCGAGGTCCCATCCGGTGGTGATCTGGCGCTGGTGGTCCGGGTCGTCGGCGAGCGCGACGGGCACCGTCGTGGGTCGCCCGTCGGTCAGGGCGGCGAGCTCGACGCGGTCGCCGAGCGCCTCGGGCCAGATCGGACGCGGCGGGAGGTACCCGGCAGCCTCGTTCGCCTGCCCGATCGCCTCGATCAGCTGGTCGAGGTCGGTGACGTCCGACGCGGTCGGAGCCGGTGCCGGCATCGGCGCGGGGACACCGAACACATCCGTCGGACGGACCGAGACCGGCTGCTCGGCACGCTCGTCACGGGCCCGGCCGGTGACCAGAGCGGTCTGCACCGGGGTGATGTCGTCCTGCCCGAGCTTCACGTAGGCGCGGCCGGTCTGCTGTCGACCGATCCCGGCTGCGGCGGGGACACCGATGACGTTCGTCGAGTCCTCGCGGCTCTGCACCCGCAGGGCGACCCGCATGTTCGTGTTCGCGAGGATGTCCTCGCTCACCACACCGGCCGGCCGCTGAGTCGCCAGGATCATGTGGACGCCGAGCGTTCGGCCGACGGCCGCGATGCTGACGAGCGACGTCAGGACGTCCGGGAAGTCCTTCGCGAGCATCGCGAACTCGTCGACGACCAGCAGCAGCCGCGGCATCGGCTCGACCGGCTTCGTCGCCAGGTAGGCATCGAGGTTGTCGATGTCGGCTCCGGCTGCCGCGAACACCCGCTGACGTCGTTCGAGTTCGGCTTCGAGTGCCCGGATCGCACGGTCGGCGAGCTGTTCGTCGAGGTTGCTGATCGTGCCGATGGTGTGCGGGAGGCGCTCACACGCCGCGAAGGCCGCACCACCCTTGAAGTCGACGAGCAGGAAGTTGAGTCGGGTGGGGTCGTTCCGGGCGGCGAGCCCGGCCACGAGGGACCGGAGGAACTCGCTCTTGCCGGAACCCGTCGTGCCGCCGACCAGGCCGTGCGGACCGTCGCGCACCAGGTCGATCTCGAGCACACCGCTCTCGGACGAGCCGATCGGGGTCGAGAAGCCCGTGCGGGCGTCCCACGCCGCGCGGATCCCCTCGCTCGACAACAGCTCGGGCAGGCGGACGAGCGAGGGCAAGGACGCCCCCGGCACCAGCAGTTCAGGATCGTCGAAGTGCGCCACGCTGCGCGCGCTGCGCTCAGCGGTCTCGACGCTGAGGCCGGCGAGCACGACGTCCTCGACACGGGTCCGGTCCTCTGGTCGGTAGACCGTGGCGGCGGCATCGGCACCGACCGTGATGATCGACGTGCAGGCGGCGGGGAGCTGCTGCTCGTTCGTCGCGATGACGATCCCGCTCACCCGGTGTGGTCGTTCCCCTGGGCGCAGGGATTGCCCGGGCACCGAGCGGCCCTGGCCGAGCAGGTTGCGGGCCGGGGCATCCCGTCCCTCGGTGAGCACCTCGGAGTCGACCACGACGAGCAGGTTCGGCGTCGGCAGCTCGTCGAGCGACTCCCGCAGGCCACGGAGCATCGCCGCGCTCTGGTCGCGTTGTGCCGACATCCAGCGGGCGCCGGTGCTGCTCCCCGCCACACGCGCGTGCGGCAGCCAGGAGGCCCACCCCCAGTCCTCCGCGCGGCCCGCGTCGCAGAAGACGCCCACCGTCAGGTCCGCTGGACCGCAGTGCACGGTGGCCTGCGTGAGCAGGCTGCGCGCCAGGGCGAGGGCGCCCTGACGGTCGCCGACGATCCCGACGACGCCGGCGTCGGACAGGTCGGCAACCACCGGCGCGGCCGTCAGACGGCTGTCGGCGATGGCGGCCTTCGCCTCGTCCTCGAGCTTCGCGGACGCTGCACGCTGGTCGACCTCGGGCCGCCAAGGAGCGTCCCCGGTGCCGGCGTGCAGGCTCAGGAAGTCCTCGTCATCCGAGCGGCGCTGCCACAGCAGGGTGGTCGGCAGCTCGGCTCGCCGCACCACGGTCGCCGGATCGGGCACGAGCTCCTGGCGGCGGGCGGCCTCGACGGCCGCGGCTTCGGAGATCTCACCGCGGAAGGACTGCACGGCCTCGGCGAAGCGGGTGTCCTCCTCCTTCAGGTTCTTCGCGCGGCGGTGCTTCTGCTCGAACCACATGCCGATCGCGGTGACCGGGGAGAGCAGGGCGAAGAGCGCGAACCGTGCGTCGCCGAGCAGGAGCACCATCGCCCCGGCGAGCACCAGGGGCGCGGCGACGGTGATCCAGCTGAACTTCGACGCCGGTGGCACGTCCTTGCGTCCGGGCGGCACGACCGTCTCGGCGTCGGAGGTCCGTCCGGCGCGCGGTGGACGGTTGAACGGCGCCGTCGCCGCCGGGGTCAGGTTCGCCATCGAGCCGGCCGCCGGCACGGGCACCTCGTCGAGCGCCGGCCGGACGAGCAGCACGGCCCCGCCCACGATGACGCTCGTCGTCCCGCTGAGCAGGACGCCCTCGGCGTCGATGCGCTCCCCGGCGATGACGGTGCCGTTCGTCGATCCCGCATCACGCACCCGGACGCCGTCGTCCTCGCGCTCGACGGTGCAGTGCTCCCACGACGCGCTCTCGGTGGGGAGCACGACGTCGGCCTGCGGCGCCCGTCCGACCACGAGCTTCCGCCCGCGCGGGACCGGCGCCACGAGCCCGGCTTCGAGCCCGCCGGCGAGCGTGACGGTCCAGCCGTCGGTGCCGAGCGGACGGTCCTCGGGGGTGCGGCCGATACGGGAGCCCTCGAGCAGCACGAGGTCACGGAGCGGGGTGTCGACGCTGGTGCGGTGCCCGTCGACCGCCAGCGTGGTGCCGGGTTCGAGTGTGAGGCCGACGGCCGCGGACACGAGTTCCCCGAGCGAGGATGCGCCGGACCACCCGTCGACCTCGACCGCTTCACGTCGGTCGTCGAGCTCGATCAACAGGCGCATGCTCGCGTTCCTCTTCCGGGTCGGTGCGTGGGTGGGTCAGTCCGTGCTGGAGTCGTCGAACCAGACGAGCGACGCGGTCCGGGCAGCGTCGGTTCCGCTCCCGGTGCCGTCGCCGGACGCGGTGCTGGCCGGACGGAGACCGAGCTGCTGTGCCGACGCCGCGAGCACCGTCGCGTGTGCGCCGAGTGCCTGCTGCTTCGTGAAGTCGAGCGCCGGACCGGCGATGCCCGCATCGGCGTCGAGGTCGAGCGCAGCGAGGGCGTCGGTGACGTCCGCCGGCTCGACGCTCCGCGCGTTGCCGACGGCGCGGACCAGGGCGAGGACGGCGTCGTGGCTACGCGAGTCCGCTGCGCCCGCGACCGCCGAGAACGGCTGGTCACCGGTCAGGTTCTCGGCGTCCTGATCGCCGGCGAGCACCCGGACACCACCGAGGAAGGCGGACATCGCGCGGCCCCCGGCGTCGGAGGCGAGCGCTCGAGCGTCGTCGGTGGCGACGCCCACGGTCCGGAAGGAACCGCTCAGGCTGCCGCCGGCCTCGACGAGTGCGGTGCCGAACGCCGGGCTCGTCGCATCCGGCGTGAGGACGACCGGCACCGTGACGTTCTCCGCCTGGAGCGCGGCGACGAAGGCACCCTGGCGTTCTGCGGAGCCGCTGACGACGACGGCGTCGGAGTCAGGCGTCGGGGTCTTCGCGTCGGCGTCGGCATCTGCGTCCGCGTCTTGCTCGTTGCTCGTTGCGCCGGTGCGCTCGGCGACGGTCGTGGCGAGCGCTGCGGTGTCCGCGGTGTCGTCACCGTCCAGGACGTGCGCCACCCGCAGGCCCGCCGGAGCACCGCCGCCCAGGTCGACCAGCAGTGGAGCGTCGGCGTCACCGAGTGCCGTCGTCATCGCCTTGCTGATCGAGTCAGCGGCCGGCGCCGTCGACCAGGAGTCCTTCTCCGCCGGAGCGTAGGGCAGGACGACCGGCATGCCCTTCGCCGCAGCAGCAGTGAGGGCGCCGGACACGTGGCTGCCCGACGAGGCGACGACGATGCCCGCGACCCCGCTCTTCGCGAGGGACTCGACCGCGGCCTTGCCCCCGGCAGCGGTTCCGCCGTCGTTCTTCGTGACGAGCGCGACGTCGGTGCCACCGAGTGCGAGCCGACGCTCCGCCACCAGCGCACCCTGCGCCGCTTCGTTCCACTCGGATCCCTCGCCGTCGCCGAGGGTGACGATGACGCCGATCGTCGTCTGCGCCGGGACGTGCGCCACCGTGATCTTCACCGGCACGGTCGCCGAGACCGCTTCGGCCGGGGTGCTGCTGCCGAACGCCCGGAACGTCAGGACGGCGGCGACCACCGCGGCCACCAGGAGCACCGCGATGCCGACGAAGAGCAGCGGACGGCGGCTGCGCGGACGCGTTCCGTCGGCGCTCTCGGTCGCCGTGGCTTCGGTCGTCTGGTCGCTCATCGGTCCGCCCCGATCCGGAAGGTGTACAGCGTGGTCGACGTCGCGCTGGCCGGGACCTTCAGCTGGAACGCCGGCAGCGTCGTCGCCGCATCGAGCGATGCACGGAACTGCTCTTGCTGGAGCAGGATGCCGGCGACGTCCTCGGCCCGGACGTTCGCGTACCCCGCGGCGTTCTGCGACGCCAGGGCGAGCTGGTAGTCGGCGGAGTCGGACTTCGCCGCGCTCGTGGCCATGGCGCCGAGGATGCCGGAGCCGTTGACCTTGCGGTCGCCCAGGTCGAGCATCACCCGGTTGAGGTCGCCGGTCAGCAGCGTCGAGGCACCCTGGACGTCACGCGTCGAGGCGCTCGTGCTGGCCGCGATCCGCTCGAGGCTGGACGCCGTCTGCCGGTCGACCGCGGAGGAGAGCTCCGAACCCTCTTGCTCGAGCGTGCTCTTCTGCTCGTCGATCGTGCCCTTCGAGTCCTTCGTGACCTCGCCCGAGGTGGACCGGAGGCCGGCGATCGACTTGTCGAAGGCCGAGATGACGGCGTCACGACTGCCCTTCGCCGTCTCGCTGACCTGCCGCACCTGCTGGTCGATGATCTCCTGGACGTCCTTCTCGGACTGCGTGGACGCGTCTGCGAAGGCCTTGCGGACGGCGTCCTGCAGCTCGGTCTGCTGGGCGCTGATCGCGGTCAGCTGGGTGCCGACCACATCGCTCGACTTCGTTGCCTGCTCGACGAGTTCCTCGAGCTGGCGGGCTGCGCCGTCGACCGAACCCCCGTCATTGCGCACCGCTCGACGCACCTCCTCGATGCCGTCGTCGAGTGCATCGACGTCGTCGGACAGCGTCGTGATCGCGGCACCGATGCCGGTCGCGGAACGGAGATCGGTTGCCGCGATCACCGCGTCCCACTGCTTCGCCTGGTCCGTGAGGCGTTCATCCATCGGGGTGCTGAACCGTCCACCGGGCTTCAGCGTCGTGCCCTCTTCGGCGCCGGGGCAGGGGGTCGCGGTCAGGTAGCCCCGCAGCGCATCCGCCTGTTCCGCGTCGAGCTGGTCGGTTGCCGCGAGGGCGCAGAGCTGGTCGGCGACCTCACGGTTCTGCGCCTGCATCGAGGTGCTGAACAGACCATCGCCGGCGTTGCCCACGAGCCCGCTCGCTGCGATTGCCTGCCGGTTCACCGTCGTGACGGCGTCGCGCACGGGGCCGAGGTCGTCGGCGGTCTGGTCACGCAGGTCCTGCAAAGCCTGCAGGGTGCGAGCAACCTCGCCGGTGCCGTCGCTTCCGAGGGCCTGGACCGCGGTGTCGATCTCGCCGAGCTTGGCGCGCAGGGCGTTCGACTGCTCGATCGCCGTGTCCGCGAGCTTGGGGTCGAGCTGGTCGGCGAGCTGCTGCCCGGTGCTGACCAGACCGATCAACGAGGTGCTCACCGCACGCGACGATTCCCAGAGCGCGCAGGTCAACGATCCACGGGCCTCCTGAGGGGCGCACGTCGCTGCGTCCGGTGACGCCGGGCCGACGGATCCCGCCAACTGCGCACTGACCTGCTGCTTGCACGCCTCGCTCGCGTCGGCGTAGCCCTCGAGCTGCGACGAGACGCGGAGCAGGTTGCCGTAGACGCTGCCGCCCGCGGCCGAGGTCTTCGGCGTCGCCGCGCACCCGTTGCCGTCGAGCACCGTGGCCGGTGCCGTCGCCGAGGTGTCGCCGAGCAGGCTGTCGAGACTCGTCGTGGTCTGCTGGAGCTGCTGCAGCACGGTGGACTGTGTCGCCTTCACGGTCGCGCCGAGGTCGCCGTTCAGGGAACCGAGCTCGCCGGACAGGGACCGCATGGTGCCCGCCAAGGACGAGCTGCTCTCCTTGAGCCGCTCGGCCGTGCTGACGCCGAGGGTCTTCGACGTGGTCTCGAGGTTGGACCGGACCTCGGTGATCGTGCCGCCCGCTCGTGCGAGCACCTCGTTCACCTGCGAGATGAGGTCGATGGTGCGGCGCTGGAGCGCGAGTTCGGAGTCACTGTCGGACCCGAACGCCGCGTTCACCACGCCGGTCGAGGACAGGTCCGTGGACAGCCCGGGCTGCGCGGCGACGTCGAACGTCGGTGCCGTGAAGTCCTTGACGTCGGCGACGAGGTGCAGCGTGCTGCTCGCGCCGGATGTCGGCGGTGCCAGCAGGCGACCCCACTGGACGACCGCGTCCCCGTCCTCGTTCGTGCTGACGACGCCGTCCGTGGACGAACCGGAGTCAGCGGCATCGGTGACGATGCGGTCGGCCGCGGTGCCGGTGAGGACGGTCGAGGCCGCGACGCTGAACGGTGCACCCACGAGCGCCGGCGTCGAGCGGGAGGTCCCGGCGACGTCGTAGGTCAGGTTCTTCGACGTGACCGTGAGGTTCTCGATCGTCAGGTCGATCGCGATACGACCCGAGTACCCGTCGAGGTCGGCAAGGTCGGTACCGGTCTTCTTCGACGTCGAGTACTGCGTCGTGATGCGGAGCGGGAGGTCACCAGCCGCCTTCGCGGGGTCGTGGTCGGTCGTCGCTGACGAGGAGTCCTTGCCCGCGACGGAGATCGCGGTGTCGGAGATCGACGTGATCGAGCCGTCCGCGGCCAGACGCGTGTCGACCGTCTGCAAGATCCGTGACGGGTCAGCCACCGGCTTGTCGTCGGACGTGCACCCGGCGAGCACCAGAGCGGCGATGCCGGTGACGGCGACCGCCCCCACGAGCCGGCGAGTGGTGCTTCGTGCTCCGGTGTTCCCGGCACGCTGGTTGATCACGGTCTTCCCCCCAAGAGAATCGTCGAGCACATCGATGCTAGTTGCTCGATGGCGTCGGGTCCGCGTCGATCGGCCGCCCTGGCCGCCCCCGTTCGGGCCACACGCCCCGACTGGAATACAACGTATCGCATCCGGCGAGTTGCGCGTTCGCCTTCCACAACCGCGCTGATACTCTGCACGCATGATCCAGGGGGACCAGGGCTTCGGGCCCATCGAACGACGACGTCCGCACGCACGACCGGGGGCAGATCGGTGACACTCAACCTCTCGCCGGTCCTCATCGCGCTGCTCGCGATGATCGCGATCCCGGCCGCCGTCAGCGCGCTCGTCCGCCGCAGCGATCGCAAGCGACCACCGTCCACCGTCGTCGGCGACGAGGCCTACGGCGTGCTCTTCACCGTCCGCGCACGCCGGTGGAACTACCTGCTGCTCCGGATCATCGGGATCGTGTTCATCGTCGTCGGCGGGTTCTTCTTCCTGGCCACGCTCAGCATGCTCGACGACCCCGACGCGATCGGGATGCTCATTGCCGGCGTCGGCATGGTGCTGTTCGGGCTGTTGTTCGTCTACCTCGGCGTCGGGCAGAAGCGCCGTCGCGTCGAGGCGTACGACTCGCAGCTGGTGGTCACCCCGATGTTCCGCGCCCCGCGGACCGTCGACCCGGCGGCGATCAAGCACATCCGGCCCACCACCAACCGGTTCGGTGGACTCGACATCAAGGTGAACGGGCAGCGCGGCGTCATCAGCGTCGTCTCCATCGATGCGGCCTACCCGGAACTGTGCGCATGGCTCGAGCAGCGTGCGCCGACGCAGTGGAACGAATTCGTCCGGGTCTTCGGGCACTGACGAGCGCCTCAGCCGCCCTCAGGCCAGCTCGAAGCTGTTGACGTAGACGGCTTGTCGAATCGTGTTGAGGAAGCTCCGCATGGCGAAGGAGGCCGCGCCGACGTCGAACTCATAGCGCTCGCCCGGGACGATGCTCTCGGCGAGGTCGTCCTCGTTGTCGCGGGTGACGCCCCGCTGCAGAACGAGTGTTCCGCAGTCCGAAGTCTCGAACACGATCTGCGCCGTCGACGAACCGATCCCCTTCAGCGAGTGGGACGATCCGGCGCTGCTGTGGGCAGAGGTGACGGTACAGACTGCATGCACCCGGTGTCCTGCGTCGTACACCTTCAACGTGATCGGCCCGACGAAGAAGCCCAGCAGGGGCACGAGGACAACGACAGCGAGGACGATCGATGCCGCGACCCTGTCCCGCCGCACGCGCCGTTCAGCGCCGGTGTCAGTCAACCGTGACTCCGACGCCCGTCGTGCCGACAATCTGGCCAGCCGGCAGGCAGTCCACCGTCCCAGGATGGCCTGCGAGATCAGGTCTGAGGCGGGTCAGTCCGCCCGCGCCGTCGTCGGCTTCAAGGGGACGGCCGTCGGCGCCGAGGGTGATGGAGCCGTCTCCGTTGGACGTCGATCTGACCGGTTTCATCGGGGTCTGCGAGGGCCTTCCTGCTCGCGGGCGGCCCGCCCACCAGCACACGTCAGTAGCATTTCGGCATGTTCGAAAAGCGTGCCTCCAGGGCGGGAGCGATCCAGATGCCGTCACCGTCGACGTGGGATTCCGGCGGTCTTCGGATCACAGCTTCCGCCGAACCCCGCGGCTTGACCCGTCGCCTCCAGCTCATCGTGACAATGGAGATTGCGAGCGTCGTCGCCGTCTTTCGTGGCGAAGAGCTCTCGAGCCTTGTCAACCGTCGGGTGCAACAGATCGAGTCTGATTCGACTCCGACCGCATTCCTGTTCTTCGGCGGAGAACAGGACACGGGAGCACCCATCGATGCGGCGCGACAAAACGTGCCGGGCGACGCAATCGCTCTCGTCATCACGCCGAACGTCGAGGCCGTCGCGCACACGCTCACGGCGGTCGAAGTTGAGCGACTGCATTCTTGGCTACGAGAATGTGCGCGCTGACCCACTGCCCCGTCGACTCCGCAACGGACACCGCTTGTCTGTACCAAGCAGCTCACACAGGATTGGTCAGCGCTGGATCCTCGGTTGCGCAGTTCCCCGGAGCCGTACGCTCACGCGATCGCCGACCGCTGCGCCACTGATCAGACCGGCAAAGGCGGTGAGAAGCCACAACCATTGAAGACCCGCAATCGGCCGAGCAGCGCCGACGAGGCCGATGAAGACCAAGATCACAACCACCATCAGCGCGGCCAGTACCACCGGGCGACGATCGTTCAGCTTCGACCAGCATCCGACGGCGCTCCCGTAGCCGAGAGCAACGGCACCGACAATGATCGCCGCGGGGACGTTGATGTCCTCGGGACCACTCCGCAAGCGCCACCAGGCGATTGCCAGGCAAGCGAGGGCTGCAACGGCATCGACGAACCAAGGTCGCATTCGACGGCTTGATCGACTCGTCATCCGAAAAGACCTCCCACGACCGAACCGCCGACGGCCGATCCCCACAAGGTGCTCGTGTTCTTCTGCAAGAAGTTGAACGCGCCGGAGGGGGTTCGCGGGTGGAAGTAGGGCATCTGCGCAAGGGTATCCACTCCGTGCTGACCCGGGAGGATCCTCCCACTGACGTACGTGCCCGCCATACCCGTGGCTCCGTTCTGCGCCACAGTGCCGAGATCCACTCCGTCCCCGCTGATCACCTGACTAACTGCCGTCCCGGCCGCCGTTGATGCGCCGCTCAGCACCAGGGACGTCCCCTGAGCGAGCGCTCCGGACGCTGAGTACCCGATTTCCTTAGCGATCGTGCCCCCGGCCGGACCAGCCATTCCTCCGGCAGCACCGGACACACCACCGCCGACGACGTCCCCCGCAAACTCCCACCCGTTGCGGATCTGCCAGCCGTTCTTCTGAAGGTTGGTCACACCACCACTCACAGCACCGACCCCTCCGTTGACACCCATGTTGACCGCGACGGCTCGCGCCGCTTGGCCTGCAGGTGCGCCTGCCATGGCAGCCTTGCCGAACATCATTGCTCCGCCACCGGCTGCACCGAGCACGCCGCCCACAGCAGTGTCGACTCCGACTCTGCCCCAATCTACTTTTCCGGTCTGTGCTTTCTGCGACGCCACCGAGACGCCCCCGCTGAGCAACGCCCCAGACGCAGCCATGAGCGCGATTCCAGCAGGGCCGCCGACCCCGGTGCACATGAGCGCGATGCCGCCAGCGATCGCAACCCCCGCGACCACGTACTCCCAGTTGTCGTCCCACCAGCTCCCGACAGCAGCGATCGCCCCCTGGTTCGCATCCCGGTACGCCTGCAGGTCTTTGTCCGTCGCCGGCCGGAGCCCGAGCGGGTCGACGGCCTGCAACGGATCGTTGCCGGCGTACGAGTAGGGGTTCCCCGACCACGCCGCACCCAGGATCGGCGCGAGCGGGTCGACCGACAGGAAGCCCCGCGCCGCCGGGTCGTACACACGGGCGCCGAGCCACTCCAGCCCGGCGATGGACACCCCGCCGGAACCGGTCAGTGCCACCCCCGCGGGCAGTCCGACGTCGGTGACGGCAGCGAGCGCGGCCCACGGATCCGCAGCATCGGTGGCGCGAGCACTGCGCCACGCGGGCCGCGTGACGACATCGCCGATCGCGGTGACACCCCCCGGCAGGTCGAGCAGCGACGTGTCGGCGATGCTGATGAGTGACGGCACGACCGCGGCGGAGTCCCACCACGCCGCGACCCCGGCCACCTCGGCGAGTTCACCCAGGGCATCGACCCAGACGTCGAGCCGACCGGTCTCGGCGTACGCGGCGTCGCGGTCGACGACGGCAGCGAGGTACCCCAGGTCGGACCACGCGTACTCGGTGGTCGAACCGTCGGCGGTGGTCCGCCGGATGCGTCGGCCGAGACCGTCGTGGACGTACTCGGTCCGGCCGGCCTCGGTGATCGTCGCGATGATCTGTCCGGCGGCGTCGTACTCGTGGCGCGTCTCGACACCGCCGACGGTCTCGGCGACGAGTCGCCCACCGTCGTCGTAGGTCCACGTCGAGTCCCCGGCGCGGACGAGCTGCTCGGCGGCGTCGTACTCGAACGACACCGCTCCGGACGGTCCGTCGATCGCGGTGATCCGCGCGTCGGCATCGCGCTCGATGCGCGTGGTGGTGGCACCGTCGAGCGTCGTCGAGGTGTGCGCGACGAGTGCGCCACCCTCGTACGACCACGACTGCACCAGTTCACCAGTGGCTGCCTGGACGATCCGGCCCGAGGCGTCGTACGAGAACGTGCCGGCAGGGGCGCCGTCCCGTTCCACCCCGACGACCCGGCCGACGGCATCGCGACGGTAGGTGGTGCGGGTGCCGTTCGGGTCGACCCGAGCCGTGCGGTTGCCGTCGGCGTCGTACTCCCACGCGACGGACTGGTCGCCTCGGGCACGGCGGACGAGCAGGCCACGGCGGTCGTGCTGGAGCTCGTGCTCGATCGTCCGACCGGCACCACGGGTGTGGTCCGCCACGACGACCGTGCGGTGGACGGCGTCGCGGGAGATCTCCGACTGCACCGCACCGTCGACGAGCACGGCCCGCTGTCGGCCAGCCGCGTCGTGGGTCCACTCCGTCGTGCGGCCGTCGGGATCGGTCTGGCGGATCTGGCGCCCGGCCGGGTCGTAGGCCGCGGTGGTGGTGCGGCCGAGCGCGTCGGTGACGGCGACCACACGGTCGGCGGCGTCGTACTCGCGTCGCGTGGTCCCGCCGGCAGGGTCGGTGATCGTCACCAGCCTTCCCCGGTCGTCGTACTCGAACGAGGTGCCCCCGTCGAGACCGTTGACGACCTGGATCAGCTGCCCCGCGGGGTCGTAGCGGAACCGACGACGGCCGAAGCGTGCGTCGTGGCTGGAGACGAGCCTCCCGGCTTCGTCGTACCGGAACCGCGCGGTGCCGGAACCCGGAGTCGTCTGCGTGACCACACGTCCGACGGCGTCGTACGTGACCTCCTCGACCTCGCCGGTGGGCAGGGTCCGGGCCACGACGCGGGAGTCCGCGTCGTGGGCGAGCGTCGTCCGCGCCCCGGCGGCGTCAGTCGCCGCGGTGGGTCGACCGCAGGCGTCGTACTCGTAGGTCGAGCGCGCCCCCGAGGGGGCGACCAAGGCGACGACACGGCCGGCGAGGTCGCGCTCGAGTCGGGTCAAACCGCCTTCGCCGTCGACGAGTTCGACGGGTCGGCCGGCAGCGTCGTAGGTGACGAGTTCGGAACCGGTCTCGTCGGAGGTCGACTCGACCGGTCGGCCGTACTCGTCGAACCGGACGGTCGCGGTGTCGAAGGCGTCACGCAGGGTCGCGACGCCGGTCGCGACGTCGTCCGAGAACTCCTGGCGGACGCCCGTCGGGTCGACGGTCGCCGTCAGCTCGCCGACGACGTCGTACTCACGACGCCAGGTGGCGCCGGCGGGGTCGGTGATGGCCTGGAGGCGCGACAAGGCGTCGTGCGCGAGCGTCCAGACCGCGTCGCCCGGCAACACGAGCTCCGCCAGGTTGCCCTGGTCGTCGAACGTCCGCGAGACACGCCGACCCAGCGGGTCGGTGGTCGTCGCGAGCTCGCCGTTCGGGGCGTAGTCGAACGTGGTGCGTGCTCCGAGCGGGTCCACGACCGCTGCGATGCGTGAGCCGGCGCCGTACTCGAAGCGCCAGACGGCTCCGTCGGCGTCACGTCGTTCGACGAGGAGCCCCGCTGCGTCGTAGCGGTACTCGCTCCGTGCGCCGGAGGGGCTGACCGCGGCGACCGGGCGACCGGCCGGATCGCGCTCGATCCGCGCGGTGTCGCCGACAGCGTTCGTGGTCGCGGCGAGCTCGCCGAACGCGTCGTGGGAAAGCGTCAGGACCACGCCGGCCGGGTCGACGACGCGGGTGAGGGCGCCGTCCTGCCAGGTCAGCTCCGTCCGGCCCCCGACCGGGTCGGTGATCACCGACGGGTCGCGGTCGTCGCCCACGTACTCGTACGCGACGACGGCGCCGGCCTCGGTGACGACGGTCGTGACGCGGTCCTGCTCGTCGTACCCGTAGGTCAGGTCACCGCCGGACGGCGTGACGGTGCGGGTCTTCCGGCCGCGGTCGTCGTAGGCGTGGACGGTCACCGAGCCGTCGCGCTCGGTCGCCGACACGAGGTTGCCGTGCCGGTCGTAGCTCATCGACTGGCGGCGGTCGTCGGAGTCGATGACCCCGACGAGACGCCCCTTGGCGTCGGCGATGTAGGAGTTCGACCGCGAGCCGTCGTGGTCGGACACCACCGTGACACGACCGGGCAGGTACGCGAACCGCACCGTGCGGCCGTGCGGGCTGGCCTGCTCGACGACGCGACGCTGGTCGTCGTAGGTGTTGTCGACCTCGACGACACCGGCCGCGCTCGTGACCGTCGTGATCAGGTCGTCGTCGTTCCAGCCGTAGGTCCGGGTGCCGACGGCATCGGTCGCCGAGACGAGTCGGCCGCGATCGTCGTACCCGTACTCGACCCGGCGGCCGTCGGAGGCGCGGAGCACCGCCACCCGGCCGTCGACGTGGTCGATGTCGATCGAGCGACCGCGCTCGTGCACCAGGCGCACGACGACGTCGGCGCCGTCCCGCTCGACGCGGACCGCGGTGCCGGCCCCACCGCGCTGTCCGAGCCACAGCCCGGACGGCGAGAAGTCGATGCGCCCGCCCTGGTTGTCGCGGACGACGAGCCGGTCACCCTCGGCCGCGAGCCAGCGGTTCTCGCCGACGCCGCGGGCCCACCCCTCGCCGTCGCGCGGGAAGCGCACCTGGCGACCGTCGGCTCCGACGAACGACGCGCCTTCGTCGTCGAGGAGCAGGCGGGTCTCGAAGATCGACGCCCACCCCGGACCGAAGAGCCCGACGTGCTGGTCGAGGGAGTTGTACATGCGGGTGACCTGCAGCGCTGCAGATGCACCGGTGAACCCGAGGTCGAGCTCCGGTTCGAGGAAGTTGCCCGTCGTGGTGTTGACCGGGTCCATCGAGTAGCCGGTCGTCGGCTGGGCCCCGTAGGCCGACGGCGGATCGAACTGCAGGTCGGTGCGGGACTGCGAGACCCCCGCGGCAGCCAGGGCTGCGGCGAGCGCGGCGTCCGAGACCGTGGAGACGGCGCCTTCACCGCCGGCAGCAGCGAACGCGTCGGCGATGGTGTTCGCCCACGTGACGTCCTGGCCGTTGGCGGTGATCCACTGCTCGAAGGCGTTCACCAGGCTCGTCGCGTCGATGTGCCCCCAGGAGCACTTCGACGCGAAGTCGGTGAGCTTGCCGCGCAGACCGGCCGGCTTGCCGTCGAGCGACTGGTTCAGTGTCGACGACCCGGTGGCGAACGAGCGGAGGTCGGCGGGCTTGGCGGACGACGTCCCACCGCCGCCCCCGCCACCGGAGCCGGGGTTCGGCGTCTGGCGCGGAGTGCTCGGTCCGGTCGCCTGGTCGAAGGTCGGTGCGTCCTCGTGGTGGACGGTGGGCGGCACGGGAGCCCCGGCGACCTTGTCGTGCACCCACTCGAAGAAGTTCCGGTCGCCGTACTCCGCTTCCCAGTCGCGGGCTTCCTTACGGCGAGCGTTCTCCCGCTCGGCAGCGGCCGTCATCTTGTCGACCCACCCCGCGACGGTGCGGAGGTTCGCGGCGATCGTCGAACCGTCGGACGCTGCCGTCGACGCGTTCTGCGCGAAGAGTTCGGAGAAGTGCCCGCGGAACTCCTGTGCCGCGGTGGTGACGTAGGACTGCCGTGAGCCGGCCTGCCCCTCGATCGACTCGGCCGCGCCGTTCAGCGCCGTGCTGAGTGCGTCGGCCGTACCGTTGTCGAACTTGACCGGATCGTTGCCGTGCAGGTCAGCCATGGTTCATCCCCCGAAGTCGTACTGGTCGTGCTGGTCACGCGGCCCCACCGACCGCGAACGCCCGGACCGCCGCGAGCGCGACGGTCCGGGCGGAACGAGTGGCTGCTTACGCGCCGCCACCCGCGGTGAAGATGTCCTGCGAGATCTTGTCGAGCTGCGTGCGGAGCTGCTCCAGCTCGGTCTTCGCCTTGTCGAGGGCGGCCTTGGTCTCCGGCCAGGTCGACCCACGGAACGTCGCCGCGAGCGGGCCGTCCCAGACGTTGGAGTCGGACAGGATCCGGCCCTGGGCGTCGAGCTGCGAGATCTGGTCGGTGAACCCACCGTTGATGATCGACTGCACCTGACGGATGGCGGTCTTGGCCTGCTCGGTCGAAAGGACACGCGACATGATGAACCTCTTTCATTCGTAGCTGCACCCCCGCGCAGTGGAATCCCCCCGGAGGCTCTGACGGGACCCACCATACCCACAATCCGGCGCAGATGTCACCGTTCGTATATCGTGACCATTCCTCCTCGCCGTAGCGCGGTACTTCTGGTGATGTACGGAATATCATCCGTCGGAACGACGCGAGACCGGTGCGCCCTCCGCTGGGATCGGAGGCATGACCACCTCGCCGCCGCTCCCCCACCGCGCACACCTGCTCGACGCCGTCCGCGGGTTCGCACTCGCCGGCATCATCGCCGTGAACATCGCTGACATCACCGAGATCGGGGCAGCCCTCGACCCGATGCACGACGACCCCGTGCGGGACGTGCTCGACTTCACCCTGCAGACGCGCTTCGTCCCGGTGTTCGCGTTCCTGTTCGGCATGGGCCTGTGGTTCGTGCAGGACGGCGCGCGCCGACGTGGTGCGGCCGTCTGGGCGGTGCTCGTCCGACGGTTGGTCGCCCTCTTCGCCATCGGTGCACTGCTCTGGCTGATCTACCCCGGGAACATCCTGGCGGAGTACGGCGTGGTCGGTCTCGTGGTGATGCCGTTCGTCCTGCTGCTGCCCCGGCTCCCCGTGCTGCTGCTCGGGGCCGTGGGGACGGTCGCCGCGTACGTGTCCACCGGCGGCGGTGTGCTGAGCCTGCCCGGACTCATGCTGCTCGGCGCCGGGTCGGCCGCGTTCGGGCTGCCGTGGGTCGCCGAGCGCGGCACCAGGTGGATCGGCGTGGTGTTCGGCGTCGCTGCCGTCGCGGCGGTCCCGGCAGTGCTGTGGCAGACGACCACGCCCGGCGATCCGCGCTTCACCACACCGGGCGGCATCGCCGGGGTCGTCATGGCGATCGCGTACACGGCCGGGTTCGCCCTGCTCTGGCACACTCCGGCGCAGCGCGTGCTCGCAGCCGTGTTCGAGCCGCTCGGCCGGATGGCCCTGACGAACTTCGTGGCCGCGGCCGTGATCGCCTGGGTCGCGGGACCGGCCCTCGACCTGCGGCACAGTGCCGATTCGTGGCCGGTCGTCGTGATCGGAGTCCTCTCGATCACGGTGCAGTCGATCGCGAGCCGGCTCTGGCTGCGCCGGTTCACGTACGGCCCGGTCGAGTGCTCGTGGCGCGTCGTGACGCGGTGGGGCCACGTCCCGCTCCTGCGCCGACCGTCGACGTCCGGCTGAGCGCGTTCACCGCGTGTTTCCACAGCGTCCACCGGACGCCCTCCGGCCACGGAGCCCGGGTGGCAGGATGTGGACATGGACACCGAACCGCAGCTCGACGGCGAATCCGTCGCACCCGACCTCGACGACTTCGACGAGGTCGTCGAGATCGAGCACGAGTCGCTGCCGTCGGACCGCTACTTCGACCGCGAGCTGAGCTGGCTCCGCTTCAACCAGCGCGTGCTCGAGCTGGGCGAGGACCGCACGCAGCCCCTGCTCGAGCGGGCGAACTTCCTGGCGATCTTCGCGTCCAACCTCGACGAGTTCTTCATGGTCCGGGTCGCGGGCCTGAAGCGCCGCATCGACACCGGCATCGCCGTGCCCACCAACGTCGGCCGCGCCCCGAGCGACGTCCTGCGCGACATCGCGAAGAAGGCACACGAGCTGCAGGACCGGCACGCCCAGGCGTTCATCGGGTCGCTCAAGCCCGACCTCGATGCCGCCGGCATCCACGTCGAGCACTGGTCCGACCTGGACGAGGCCGACCGGCTCCGGATGCGCGAGTACTTCAACGAGCAGATCTTCCCGGTGCTCATGCCCCTGGCGGTCGACCCGGCGCACCCGTTCCCCTACATCTCGGGGCTCTCGCTCAACCTGGCGGTCCGGGTCCGCAACCCGAAGTCGCAGCGCCAGGAGTTCGCGCGCCTCAAGGTGCCGCAGAACTTCTCCCGCTTCATCAAGCTGCCGGACGACAACTCCGGCCGGATGCGCTTCATCCCCCTCGAAGACCTCATCGCGAACCACCTCGACGACCTGTTCCCGGGAATGGAGGTGCTCGAGCACCACGTGTTCCGGGTCACCCGCAACGAGGACGTCGAGATCGAGGAGGACGAGGCCGAGAACCTCATCCAGGCACTCGAGCGCGAGCTGCTGCGTCGCCGGTTCGGTCCGCCCATCCGTCTCGAGATCACCGAGGACATGGACCCGGTGACCCTCGACCTGCTCGTGCGCGAACTCGACATCACCGAGCAGGAGGTCTTCCGGCTGCCGTCGCCGCTCGACCTCGGTGGCCTGTTCGAGCTCTCGAAGATCAACCGCCCGGACCTGCACTACCCGAAGCACGTGCCGACGACCCCGGTGCAGTTCCAGCCCGGTGAGCCGAACACGAAGCCCGACCTGTTCCGTGCGATCAAGGCGAACGACGTCCTCGTGCACCACCCGTACGAGTCCTTCGCGACGAGCGTGCAGGCGTTCCTCGAGCAGGCCGCGGCCGACCCGCACGTGCTCGCGATCAAGCAGACGCTGTACCGCACCTCGGGTGACAGCCCCATCGTCGAGGCCCTGATCGACGCGGCCGCCGCGGGCAAGCAGGTCCTGGCGCTCGTCGAGATCAAGGCGCGCTTCGACGAGCAGAACAACATCACGTGGGCCCGCAAGCTCGAGAAGGCCGGCGTGCACGTCGTCTACGGCCTGGTCGGGCTGAAGACGCACTCGAAGCTCGTGCTCGTCATCCGGCAAGAGGGCGGCACGCTCAAGCACTACAGCCACATCGGCACGGGCAACTACAACCCGAAGACCTCGCGCATCTACGAGGACATGGGCCTGTTCACCGCCGACGACACCGTGGGCAAGGACCTGACGCGCCTGTTCAACGAGCTGTCCGGCTACGCGATCGAGAAGAAGTTCAAGCGGCTGCTGGTCGCGCCGTTGCACCTGCGCAAGGGGCTGCTCAAGCGGATCCAGACCGAGTCCGACAACGCGCGTGCCGGCAAGCCGTCCGGCATCCGGATCAAGGTCAACTCGATGGTCGACGAGCAGATCATCGACGCCCTGTACCTGGCCAGCCAGGCCGGCGTGCCGGTGGACGTCTGGGTGCGCGGCATCTGCTCCCTCAAGCCGGGGATGGAGGGCGTGAGCGACACCATCCGGGTGCGGAGCATCGTCGGGCGGTACCTCGAGCACTCCCGTGCGTTCGCGTTCCACAACGACGGCGACCCGGCGGTGTTCATCGGCAGCGCCGACATGATGCACCGCAACCTCGACCGCCGCGTCGAGGCCCTCGTCCGGCTGACGGCTCCGGACCACATCGACGAGGTGCTCGCGATGTTCGACCTGGCGATGGCCGACACCGCGAGCTCGTGGCACCTCGAGTCCGACGGTGAGTGGACGCGGCACTCGACCGACGATGACGGTCGCCCGCTCGAAGACGTGCAGAATGTGACGATGCGGAAGATCTCGGCTCGGAAGCGCTCCACTCGGTGAGCGGCGGTCCCTCGGGCCCCGTCCTCGCCGCCGGCGCAGTCGTCTGGCGCGAACAGGACGGCACGCCTCTCGTGCTGCTCATCCACCGCGACCACCACAAGGACGTCTCCCTGCCCAAGGGCAAGGTCGACCCGGGCGAGGCCGTCCCGACGACCGCCGTGCGCGAGATCGACGAGGAGACCGGGTACCGCGTGCACCTCGGCGCCCCGCTCGGCACTGCGGAGTACGTGCTGCCGAACGGTCGCGACAAGGTCGTGCACTACTGGGCCGCCCGCGTCTCGTCGAAGGAGTACGCCCGCGCGGGTGACTTCACCCCGAACCACGAGGTCGCGGCCCTCGAGTGGGTCACGATCGACGACGCCCGCAACCGTCTGACGTACGAGCGCGACGTGGCGATCCTCGACCGGTTCGCCGAGCGCGCCGCCGCGGGCCACCACCGCACGTTCGCCCTGATCGCGCTGCGACACGCGAAGACCGTGCCCGGTTCCGATTGGAACGGCCCGGACGCCACCCGTCCGCTCCTGCCCGTCGGTCGTTCCCAGGCCAAGGCCGCTGCGTCGCCCGTCGCCGCGTTCGGCCCGAAGAAGATCGTGAGCAGCACGGCGGCCCGGTGCCTCGCCACCGTCGAACCGCTGTCCGCCACCACGAAGCTCGGCGTCTCGAGCACCCCCGACATCAGCCAGGACGCCCACGACCGCGGCGCCGCCGACGTCAAGGGCATCGTCCGCCGCCGGCTCGACAAGGGCAAGACCGCGGTGCTGTGCTCGCACGGGCCGGTGCTGCCGGACATCATCGCCCGGATCGCCACCGCGACCGCCGACGACTCCGGCCGGTTCGACCTCCGCCGCGCCGCGATGCTCTCGGTCGGCGACTTCTCGGTGATGCACATCGCCGGCGAGACCCTCGTCGCCGTCGAGACGCACCGCAACACGATCCCGGCGTAGCGACCGCACGCCCTGCACCCGGCCACGTGCCGGGCGTCCGCCGCGCCCGGAACGCGATCCGCGCCTCCCGGTCGGCACAACCCCTCGTTCACCTTCCGTTCACCAACGCGCGTGATCCCCGTCACCTCGCGTCCCTACAGTCGCTCCCGGGTCGGCACCGGCCCAGGGACCGCAGTGGTCCCACTGCACCCCATCCCCGAAGGGACCCCTGTGAACATCAAGCGAATCGGTTCGATCGCAGCAATCGCGATCGCCGGCGCAGTCGTGCTCTCCTCGTGCGCGGCGAACGAGGACGCGGGCAGCACCGAGTCCTCCTCGAGCAACACCGGCTCCTCGAGCCTCACCGGCACCCTGACCGGCTCCGGCTCGTCCGCCCAGCAGACCGCGCAGGCCACCTGGGCCGCCGGTTTCCAGGACGTCGCCAAGGGCGTCACGGTGAACTACTCGCCCGACGGCTCGGGCGCCGGCCGCAAGAACTTCATCTCGGGCGCCGCGGACTTCGCCGGCTCCGACGCAGCACTGAACGACGAGGAGCTCTCGGGCTCCTTCGACCTGTGCAAGGCCGACACCAAGGCCATCGACATCCCGGTCTACATCTCCCCGATCGCGATCGCCTACAAGGTCGACGGCGTCAGCGACCTGACCCTCGACGCGAAGACCATCGCGGGCATCTTCTCGGGCAAGATCACCAAGTGGAACGACTCGCAGATCGCCGACCTGAACGACGGCGTCGACCTGCCGGACGCGAACATCACGGTCGTGCACCGCTCCGACGACTCGGGCACCACGCAGAACTTCTCGGAGTACGTCTCCGCGAACGCCGGCGACGTCTGGACCGAAGAGCCGAGCCAGACCTTCCCGTACTCGGTCGGTGACAGCGCGAAGGGCACCTCCGGTGTCGCCTCCGCCATGGGCAGCGCCTCCAACGCGATCACCTACATCGACGACTCCGGCGCGGGTGACCTCGACAAGGCGAAGCTGATGGTCGGCGACAAGGCCACCGAGATCTCGGCCGACGGCGCCGCGCAGGTCGTCGCCGACTCGAAGGTCGCCACCGGCCGCGAGGACAACGACCTCGCGATCGACATCGACCGCAAGGACACCGCTGACGGCGCCTGGCCGCTCGTCCTCGTCTCCTACGCCATCGCGTGCCAGGAGTACAAGGACTCGGACAAGGCCGACCTGGTCAAGGGCTTCCTGAACTACGTCGTCTCCGGCGACGCCCAGGACGCTGCGGCGAAGGAGGCCAAGTCGGCCGCCCTGTCGTCCGACCTGGCCGACAAGGCCGCTGCCGCGGTCGACTCCATCAAGTAAGACCCTCAAGCGCCCGGACGCCGGTCCCACCCACCTGACCGGCGTCCGGGCCCTTGCTCGTCGCGACGCGAGCAGCCCGGCTCCACCGCCAGCGCCCGTCCGACCAGCACCCCGTTCCACGCTCCACGCTCCACCACCCGAACCCGTCGCCTCCCCCGGCGTTCCTCCGACAGGAGTCCCATGACGACCGCACCGGCCCAGCCAGGGGCCACCGTCACCCCGACCAAGCCGAAGGCCGTCGTCCGCGTCGGTGACCGGGTGTTCTCCGCTGCCTCGGTGATCGCCGGCGGCCTCATCCTCTTCGTGCTCGTGCTCGTCGCGGCGTTCCTCGTCTGGCAGAGCATCCCGGCGTTCGCCGCCAAGGTCGGCGACCTGCCGAACAACGCCACGAACTTCTGGGACTACGTCGGCCCCCTGGTCTTCGGCACCGTCTGGTCCGCGCTCATCGCGCTCGTGATCGCGGTCCCGCTCGCACTCGGGATCGCCCTGTTCATCTCGCACTACGCACCGCGACGCCTCGCGCCGGTGCTCGGCTACGTCATCGACCTGCTCGCCGCGGTCCCGTCGGTCGTCTACGGCCTCTGGGGCATCGTGGTGCTGGCGCCGTTCGTGAAGCCGTTCTACGGCTTCCTGAACGAGTACCTCGGCTGGTTCCCGCTCTTCTCCGGCCAGGTGTCCGGCACCGGCCGCACCATCCTGACCGCGTCGATCGTCCTCGCCGTGATGGCGATCCCGATCATGACGGCCGTCATGCGCGAGATCTTCCTGCAGGCGCCCACGCTCAACGAGGAAGCCGCCCTGGCCCTCGGTGCGACGCGCTGGGAGATGATCCGCCTGTCCGTGCTGCCGTTCGCGAAGTCCGGCATCGTCTCCGCGATCATGCTCGGGCTCGGACGTGCCCTGGGCGAGACGATGGCGATCGCCCTGGTGCTGTCGGTCTCGACGAACGTCACCTTCCAGATGCTGACCTCGCAGAACCCCTCGACGATCGCCGCGAACATCGCGCTGCAGTTCGCCGAGGCATCGGGGACCGCCCTGAACGCCCTGATCGCGACGGGCCTGATCCTGTTCGTCATCACCCTGGTCATCAACATGCTCGCGCGGTACATCGTCCGCACGCGGGTCAGCTGAGAGGTCGCACCCGATGTCCCTCGCGCTCCGTCAGACCGGCACCGCCGGCAACGTCTACGCCAACGGCAAGCTGCACCGCTCGGTGCCGTGGCTGCTGCTGGTCGGCAGCTGGGTCGCCCTGGTGGCCGTGTTCGCCCTGCTCAACGCCGGCGGTGCGGTCAAGGACTTCAACGTCGTCGCCGCCCTGTTCCTCGGCACCGTCCTGTTCGACGTCCTGATCGTGGTCGTCTCGCGCATCGTCGAGGGCGGTCGTCAGGCCGTCAACCGACTGGTCACGTCGCTCGTCATCACCGCCTTCGTCATCGCGGTCCTGCCGCTGGTGTCGCTGCTCTGGACCGTGATCGCCGACGGCCTGGCCCGCTTCGACGCGAACTTCTTCTCGTACTCGATGCGCGGCGTGATCTCCGAGGGCGGCGGCGCGATCCACGCGTTGGTCGGCACGCTCGAGATCACCCTGTTCGCGGCGCTCATCTCGGTGCCGATCGGGCTGCTCACCTCGATCTACCTGGTCGAGTACGGCCGCGGTGCACTGGCGAAGGGCATCACGTTCTTCGTCGACGTCATGACGGGCATCCCCTCGATCGTCGCCGGTCTGTTCGCGTACTCGCTGTTCGCGCTGTTCCTCGGCCCTGGTGCCCGCTTCGGCTTGGTCGGCTCCGTCGCCCTGTCGGTGCTGATGATCCCGATCGTCGTGCGCTCCACCGAAGAGGTGCTGAAGATCGTGCCGATGGAGCTCCGCGAAGCGTCCTACGCCCTCGGGGTGCCGAAGTACCTCACGATCCTCAAGGTCGTCCTGCCCACGTCGCTCGCCGGCATCACCACCGGCGTCATGCTCTCCATCGCCCGCGTCATCGGCGAGACGGCTCCGCTGCTCGTCACCGCCGGCTTCACCGCGAGCATGAACTACGACCTGTTCAAGGACCCGATGATGACCCTGCCGGTGTACGCGTACACGCAGTACTCGCAGCAGGGCGCCAACCCGCAGCCGTTCGTCGACCGTGCCTGGACCGCCGCGCTGGTGCTCATCCTCATCGTGATGGCGCTCAACCTGCTCGCCCGGTTCGTCACCCGACTCTTCGCCCCCAAGCTCTCGCGCTAGCGAACCCAATTCCCCACCCACCAGAAGGATCAACGTGTCCAAGCGCATCGAGGTCGACGGCCTCAACGTCTACTACTCGAAGTTCAAGGCGGTCGAGGGTGTCGACATCACCATCGAGCCCCGCACCGTCACCGCCTTCATCGGCCCGTCCGGCTGCGGCAAGTCCACCTTCCTCCGCACCCTGAACCGCATGCACGAGGTCATCCCCGGCGCATGGGTCGAGGGCTCGGTCAAGATCGACGGCGACGACCTGTACGGCCCCGGGGTCGACCCGGTGCTCGTGCGTCGCCAGGTCGGCATGGTCTTCCAGCGTCCGAACCCGTTCCCGACGATGTCCATCAAGGACAACGTGCTCGCGGGCGTGAAGCTCAACAACAAGCGCGTCTCGAAGTCCGAGGCCGACGACATCGTCGAGCGCTCCCTGCAGGGTGCGAACCTGTGGAACGAGGTCAAGGACCGCCTCGACAAGCCCGGCATGGGCCTGTCCGGTGGGCAGCAGCAGCGTCTCTGCATCGCCCGTGCCATCGCGGTGCAGCCCGACGTGCTGCTGATGGACGAGCCCTGCTCGGCGCTCGACCCGATCTCCACCCTGGCCATCGAGGACCTGATCGGCGAGCTCAAGAAGGAGTTCACGATCGTCATCGTCACGCACAACATGCAGCAGGCGTCGCGCGTCAGCGACAAGACGGCGTTCTTCAACATCGCCGGCACCGGTGCGCCGGGCAAGCTCATCGAGTTCGACGACACCGCCACGATGTTCTCGAACCCGTCCGTCCAGGCCACCGAGGACTACGTCTCGGGTCGCTTCGGTTGATCGCTGTCAGTCCGTCGTGCTGACGGACGACCGGGAGGCCCGGTGCACGTCCGCCACGGACGCGCACCGGGCCTTCGTGGTTGCGCTGGGCGCGGGGGCCGTGCGGGGTGCGTGCGTGCTCATGTTCCGACGATCCACGCGTCGATCGTCTCGTGGTTCGTCGCTCGATGCGCACGCACACGGTGCGTGCGCATGTTCCGACAATCCACGCGTCGATCGCCTCGTGGAACGACGAAAGGTGCCCACGCATCGATCGCGTGAGCACCTTCCGGGAGGGTCAGGCCGAGGTGGTCGGGACCGCCATGATCGGCGTCGTGGTCGGCTGCTCCGAACCACCGGCCGGCTCGACCGTCATGCCGATCGTCGCACCGTCGGACATCGAGCCCTTCAGCACGGCCGAGTGCACGCCGTCGGCGACACCGTCGACCAAGCCAGCCGACTTGATCGTGCCGCCCTCGTTCTCGGAGCCGATGTACCAGAGCTCGTACGTCTTGCCCTTCGGTGCCTGGGCGACACCGTCGAGGATGACCGCGGACTTGCCGAGGTCGCCCGACCACACGACCGTGGCCGTGCCGCCGCCCTCGACCTTGGTGGTGCTGCGCTGGAAGTCCGACGCGGCGTAGATGCGGTCGAGGCCGCTCGATGCCTGCGTGGTGCCGGTGCCCGGTCCGTCGGCCGGACCGTTCGCGACGCCGACCCCCAGGCCGACACCGAGGAAGACCACGGCGACCGCAGCAGCACTGGTGAGCATGGCTGCCGGACGCTGGAACCAGCGGCGGCGGGCCTCGGAGGTCGCCCGGCCACCGGTGGTGGAGCCATCGGCGATCGAGGCGACGTGCCTGGCGGGCTCGGGACGGGCCTCCTGGACGGAGGTCGTGTCGACGGCAGGAGCCGTCTCGGCCAGTGGTGCAGCCTGCGGGGTCGTCGCGATCTGGGCCAGCAGCGACGCGCGGAGCGACGTCGGCGGCTCGATCGGAGCGGCGGCGAAGGCCAGCTGCAGCGCAGTCTCGCGCAGCGAGTCGGCCTCGGCCTGGAGTTCGGGCGACGTCGTGAGGACGTCGTCGAGGAGCATGCGCTCATCGTCGGACAGCGCGTCGAGTGCGTAGGAACCCGTCAGCAGGGCGGGGTCGTCGTGTCGTTCGGTCATGAGGTCACCCCCATCTCGTCTCGGAGTCGGATCATCCCGTCACGGAGACGGGTCTTGACGGTGCCGATGGGGACACCGAGTTGTTCGGCCATCTCGCTGTGCGAGAAGCCTCCGTAGTACGCGAGCTGCACGGCCTGCCGCTGGAACTCGGTCAGCTTGGCCAGGGCCCTGCCGACACGTTCGTGTTCGATGCGGATCTCGACCGACTCGGAGACCTGGTCGAAACCGGACTCGAGGTCGCGGATACCGATCTTCGTGTCCCGGTCGTGCGAGGCCTGCGATGCCCGGACCCGGTCCACCGCTCGGCGGTGCGCCATGGTCAGGACCCAGCTGGAGGCGGTCCCGCGCTTCCGGTCGAACCGGGTGGCCTGTTGCCAGACTTCGAGGAACACCTCTTGCGTGACCTCTTCGGACTGGGCACGGTCCCGGAGGAGCCGCGTCACGAGTCCGAGGACCCGGCCGGAGAGGACGTCGTAGAGGTCCGCGAAGGCGGCTTGGTCACCGGAGGCAACCCGCGCCAAGAGGTCGTCCGGCGATGCCTGGGCTGGCTCTGACGAGCTCCAGCGTTCGGTGTCGCTATCCACGAGGGCAAGCATTGCAGGTTTCGCTCCTCTCGGGTGCGTCGGCGACCGGTTGTGGCCGTTCTGTCAGGGGTGCTGCGTGATGCGGTGGTGCTGGTGGTGCTGTGCTGCGGTTGGTGCTGTGCTGCGGTCCCGCCCCGGGTAGGACGAAGCCGCCGCGTCGTGCGGTCGAGACGAGAGGCC
Organism: Curtobacterium sp. PhB78; assembly: GCF_003751685.1. Lineage (NCBI taxonomy): Bacteria > Bacillati > Actinomycetota > Actinomycetes > Micrococcales > Microbacteriaceae > Curtobacterium > Curtobacterium sp. PhB78. The sequence continues at coordinate 455,389 of NZ_RKIA01000003.1, read as the reverse complement.
AGCGTGACCCACAGGGAATTGACCGGCGGATACCGGTCCGGGTCACGCCGGGCCTCTCGCGTTCGTGACGGTCATCAAGTCCGTCACGCTGATGATTCGGCGCGGTGCCCGTGGTGGATTGGATCGGATGCCGAGAAGTTGTCGGGACGCCGCGTCCGGGCAGTCTGCCGGGCACGCCCGGGTCCGGATCTGTCCACCGAGAGTGAACAGGCCAGCGGACTCAGCCGACGCGTCGTAGAGTTGGTCTCGCCGGGCCGCAGCAAGCCCCGGGCTCCAAAATTCGCCGCTTCGAGCGGCCTCGCGCCGAGAGGCGCTTCTGCGGCCCGGTTTTTCTCTGCCCTGCGGCGTTCCGTCTCGTCTTGCTTCGTCCCGTCTCGCTTCGTGAGCAGAAATGGTCGCTTGCATCGTTGCGACCCGACATCTTCTGCTCACCATGCGCAGCCAGCCGGGAGGCCCGGTGCGGGTCCGGCGCGTTCGCTCGCTAGTCCAGGCTCTCGCGACGCCAGAGCGCCGCCGCCTCGGTCAGGTCGGCCGCCAGCTCCGTGAGACGGAGCGCCCGCCGCGTCAGCTCGCTCGCGCGGCCGGTCGAGGTCAGGTCGGACTCGTCCGCCACCGCAGTCGCACCGGCCGCGGTCAGCCGGCAGAACGCCGCCCCACGGTCGAGCGCCACGGCGAAGTCGCCCGTGTACAGCCCGTGCAGGATGCGGTCCGCCAGGGTGAGGATCTCGGCAGGACCGGTCGGCTGCTCCGCCCCCGCGACGGCCTGGTCGATCGTGCCGATGAGCTCGGTGCCGCGCTGGAAGAAGTACGCGATCTCCTCCGGGTTCTGCCGGATCACCGTGCGGACGAGGTACACCCGCCACAGGGCGCCCGGCAGGGTGTGCGCACCCACCCGCGCCCAGAGTTCGGCGATCGCGTCGATGCCGTGCACGTCCGTGTAGGTGACGAGCCGCTCCACCACCGCCGGGTCCGGGTCCTGACGCACCCGGTGCAGCAGCGCGTTCGCGGTCTCGTGCGCGACACGGTTCACGACGGCGGGGTCCTCGCCGCCCTGGATCGCAGCGAACTCGGCATCGGTGAAGTGGACAGGACGGTGGTGATCGCGAGGCACCGCGTCAGTGTAGGCACGGCCGGTGACACGCCCGCCCTCCGTTCGCCCAGAACGCAACGGCAGCGCCGCGGGTACGGTGTCTCGTCGGGAGGCGCTCCTCCCGAACGTGAAGGAGAGGACTCCCCCATGAACCCGTTGCTCATCATCCTGGCCGTCATCGCGGTCATCCTGCTGTTCGTCGGTGGCTTCACCGCGAGCCTCAAGTTCCTGCTGTGGGTCGGCATCGTGCTGCTCATCGTGGCCGTCGTCCTGTGGCTGCTGCGGACGCTCACCGGGCGTCGCGGCTGACCATCGACACCAGGTTCTTCCCAGAGGCCCTCACCCGCTAGCCTTGCGGGTGAGGGCCTCTAGCTCAGTTGGTAGAGCACCGGACTTTTAATCCGAGGGTCGTGGGTTCGAGCCCCACGGGGCCCACACTCTCCTGAACGCCGGCTTTTCATCCGAGGGTCGTGGGTTCGAGCCCCACGGGGCCCACCATCAGCCTGGTCCGTGCGTCCGTTGTCTAAGATGTGGCGGATGGCACGACGACTCCTCCCCGGCATCGCGCTCGGAGCTATGGCTCTCGGCGTGAGCGGGCTGCTCGTCATCCTGCCGACCGTGTCGAGTGCCTGCCAGCCCGTCACGTTGTCGTCGAGCGTCTCCTCCGCCGAGGTCTCCGACGCGATCGCCCCCGGCTCGCACGTGTTGATCGTCGGCGACTCGTACACCTCCGGCCGCGGTTCGACCAGCGGCATCGACGGGTGGGCGCAGGACCTCGCGGCCGACCGGGACTGGAAGGCCACGATCGACGGCTACCCGGGGACGGGCTACGTCGACACCGGCCGCACCGGGTCCTCGCACTACACGTTCGGCCCCCGCCTCGAACGGCACGCCGCGACCGTCGATCCCGAGCTCGTCATCGTGCAGGGCAGCCAGAACGACTGGCTCGTCGACGCGTCGGTCCTGCAGGCCCGCGTCGAGAAGACCCTCCGCGACGCCGAACAGACCTGGCCGGACGCCGTCATCGTCGCGCTCGGGCCGTCAGCGCCGTTGCCGTGGGCGAAGTCGACGGTCGGGGTCGCCGCCTCGGTCTCCGCGGGGGCAGCGGCAGCGGGCGTGCCGTACATCGACGCGCTCGCCGGGCAGTGGTTCACCGCGGCGAACAGCCCGGGCTACGCGGCGATCGACGGCGGACACCTCAACGACGCCGGCTACCAGTACCTGGCGGACCGGGTCTCGGACTCCCTCGACGCGCTCGCTGCCTCCGACGACGAACGCTGCGCCTGACCTCGGGTTCGGGTTCGGGGTACAAGTCGTCCCCAGCTGGCTCATGGCAGATCCCCTGCCCACAACAGCCTGCGCACAGCCGACTGTTGGGCTGCCGCCGATAGTGTCGTTCCCGGATCCGATCACCGGATCCTGCAGCACCGCACCACCACGAACGAACGGGGTACACCGTGACCGAGCCCATCGAAGCCACGCAGACCAGCAGCACCGGGGACGCGCGCCGCATCGTCGAGCTCGCCGCAGCGACCAACACGACGATGAGCAACGAGCTCCTGCTCGACACGCTCCGTCGCAACGCGCAGGTCACGACCCGGCACATCCGCAAGGACTTCATCGAGGTCGCGACGGCCACCGCGGTGCTCGGCTACGTGTGCCGACAGCGCAAGGACTTCATCGCCCTGCGCGGGGACGACCCGGCCTGGGCGCACGAGGTCGGGCGCTACGCCAGCGAATCACTCGCGGTCGAGGCACTCCGCATGCGCCGCGGCTGACCAGCAGCTCCCCGCCACGAACACAGAAGGCCCCGCCGGACATCCGGCGGGGCCTTCTCAGTGCACGACGACGATCAGGACCAGACGCGGCGGATGCCCCAGGTGCCCGTCCAGGTCTCGTCGGGCTCGAGCCACCGCAGGCCCTCGCCGGAGTTCAGGGCGTTGGCCGGAGCGGTCATCGGCTCGACCGCCACGGCCAGACTCTTCCCGTCGCCGCGGGGGTACTCCCGAGAGGTGAACACCTGCACGTACGGGAACGACGCGTCCTGCCAGAGCTGCACGCCGTCGCCCTCGGGGCCGTGCAGCGTCGTGTGACGGACCCCGTCGGCATCCGGGGTGATGTCGGAGTACGCGGTGTCGAGATCCGCGTCACCGGCACGCAGTCCCCGTCGCAGGTCGAACGAAGTGCCCTCCACCGACACGGACCCGTTCGGCACCTTCTGCTCGTCGACGGTGAAGGCGGTGGCGGCGTCGAGCGTGACGACGAGGTCGTCGGCCGGGGTGTCACCGGCGCGCAGGTACGGGTGCGCCCCCACCGCGAAGGGTGCGCGGGCCCCGGAACGGTTCGTGATCTCGTGCGTCACCCGGATGCCGTCGTCGACGAGCTCGTGGTGCACTCGGGTCTCGAGCGTGAACGGCCAGCCGTGCTGCGGGTGGATCGTGGCTTCCTGCACGATCCCCGTCTCGGTCTGCGACACCACACGGTACGGCGCGAAGCGGAGCAGGCCGTGCGACGCGTTGCCGTACTTCGGCTCCGAGACGTCCAGCTGCTGCCGCTTGCCGTCGAGTTCCCAGACCCCGCCGGCGACGCGGTTCGGCCACGGTACGAGCACGATGCCGTTGGCGCCGGGCGGCTGCTCGGTGACGGGGAACGGCTCGGTCAGGTCGAAGCCGGCGACGCGGAGTTCTCGGATGCCGGCGGCGACCTCGGTCACGACGGCCTCGACGACGCCGTCCGGTCCGGCGTGGTGCAGGCGGTACTGGCCACCGGTGGGTGCTGCGGTCATGGGGTGTGGTTCCTTCCGGCTGTGTCCTCGCCGTCCGCGACGACGACCTCGACGCCGGCCGCCCGGATCGTGGCGACCGCGTCGGCTTCGGCCTCGGCGGTGACGACGACGTCGATGTCCTCGAGCGCGCGGACGACCCCGATGTGGGCCCGGCCGAACTTCGACCCGTCCGCGACGACGACGGTACGCCGAGCCGTGGCCGCGAGCACCCGCTTCGCCTCGGTCTCGGGCAGGTTGACGTTGGTCAGACCGTGCGCGACGTCGACACCGGTGCCACCGAGGAACACGACGTCAGCGGCGATCACCGGCAACAGGGTGTTGTTGAACGGTGCGACGAGCGAGTGCTGGAGCGGTCGGAGGGTGCCGCCCGTGACGATCACCGTGAACCGCGGCACGGCGCGCTCGAGGGCCAGCGCGGTCGTCAGCGAGTTCGTGACGACGGTGAGGTCGGACAGCTCCGTGCGGGCGACGAGCGCCTCGGCGACCGCTGCCGGGGTGGTGCCGACGTCGAGCACGACGCACTCGCCGGACCGCACGAGCGCTGCGGCCGCGCGGCCGATGGCGGCCTTGGCCACCTGGTGCTCGACGGCGGTCTCCTCGAAGGGGCGCTCGGTGGACCCGGCCCCGAGGCGGACCGCTCCGCCGTGCACCCGGCGGATCCGGGCCTCCTGGTCGAGGACCGCGAGGTCCTGCCGGACCGTCACCTCACTCGTGCCGAGCGACGCGGCCAGCGCGGCGGTCCGGACCATGCCGGGCGCGCCCTCGACGATGGAGACGATGCGGTCCTGCCGCAGCGGCGCGGGCAGCGATCCGGCCAGGAAGGAGAGGTCGTCGTCGGTCACGGCTCTAGTTTCGCTTGCTTCCGAAGTCTTTCGCAACGCTTCGGATCGGCGCTAGGCTGTTCCGGTGATCACCAAGCGCGTGACGAAGCTCGCGGACGGCCGCGACCTGTTCTACTTCGACGATGCGGACAGCACCCTGCCCGCTGAGCGTGCCATCGACGAGCGTGCGCTCGACCCTCGGCCCGAGACCGCGCGGATGCGCCAGGACGTCCTGACCGGCGAGTGGGTCTCCATCGCCGCGAGCCGGCAGAACCGTGCGTTCCTGCCGCCGGCCGACCAGGACCCGCTCGCGCCGCAGACACCGCAGAACCCGTCCGAGATCCCGAGCACCTACGACGTCGCCGTGTTCGAGAACCGGTCACCGTCGTTCGGTCCGCTGCTCGAGGCCGATGACGCTCCGTCCTCGCTCCAGTCCTTGTCCGACGTCGGCCTGAACCGGCAGCTCCGCAGCGTCGGCCGGTGCGAGGTCGTGTGCTTCTCGCCCGCGACCGAGGGGTCCTTCGCGTCGATCTCCGAGTCGCGTGCCCGCACCGTGGTCGAGGCCTGGGCGGACCGCACCGCCGCGCTCTCCGCCATGCCCGGCATCCAGCAGGTGTTCCCGTTCGAGAACCGCGGCGAAGCGATCGGCGTCACGCTGCACCACCCGCACGGGCAGATCTACTCGTACCCGTACGTCACGCCCCGCACACTGCGCCTGCTCGACTCCATCGAGCGCTTCGGACCGGACCTGTTCGAACAGCACCTGGCGAACGAGCGGGCCTCGGACCGGGTCGTGCTGCAGGGCGAGCACTTCACGGCGTTCGTGCCGTTCGCCGCACGCTGGCCCATCGAGATCCACATGCTGCCGCACCGCCACGTCCCCGACTTCGCCGGTCTGACCGAAGCCGAGAAGGACGAACTGGCCCACATGCACCTGCGCTTGACGCGGGGTATCGACGAACTCTACGGCGACCCGACCCCGTACATCGCCGCGTGGCACCAGGCGCCGGTGCACGTCGGGCGGGACACCGTGCGGCTCATGCTGCAGATCACGTCGCCACGTCGGGCGGCGGACAAGTTGAAGTTCCTGGCCGGCAGTGAAGCCGCCATGGGTGCCTGGATCGGGGACCTCGTGCCCGAGAAGGCAGCCGAGTTCATCCGACAGGGAATCGAGCGAGCATGACGTTCCAGCAGGTCTACGGGTACGAGCCGGCGGTGCGGTACTCCGCCCCCGGCCGGGTCAACCTGATCGGTGAGCACACCGACTACAACGACGGGTACGTCCTGCCGTTCGCGATCGACCGGCGCACCACCGCGTCGATCGCCCCGCGGCCGGACCGTCTGCTGCGCGTCTCGTCCGCGTTCGACGCCGACACGGTGCTCGAACTGTCGCTCGACGACCTCGACCCGTCGAACATGACCGGCTGGTCGGCGTACGTCCTCGGCATCGCCTGGGCGCTCCGCGAGCAGGCCAGCGCGGACCTGTCCGACAAGACCGGGTTCGACGTCTTCATCGAGTCCGACGTCCCCGTCGGGGCCGGCCTGTCGTCCAGCGCCGCGATCGAGTGCGGCGTCGCGCTCGCCTTCAACGACCTGTGGGAGCTCGGCCTCGACCGCAAGACCCTGGCGCGCGTCGGCCAGTACTCCGAGAACCACGCCGTCGGTGCCCCCACGGGGATCATGGATCAGTCCGCGTCACTGCTCGGCGAGCAGGACGCCGTCGTGTTCCTGGACTGCCGCACGCTCGACACCGCCGTGGTCGACCTGGCGCTCGAGGCGAACGGGCTCGAGGTCCTGGTCATCGACACCCGGGTCGAGCACGCCCACGCCACCGGTGGGTACGCGGCTCGTCGGGCCTCGTGCGAGAAGGGTGCGCAGGTGCTCGGTGTCGAGGCCCTGCGTGACCTGAGCGTCGACGACCTGCCCCGTGCGCAGGAGTTGCTCGACGACGAGACCTTCCGCCGCGTGCGCCACGTGGTGACCGAGGACCAGCGCGTCCTCGACACCGTCCGCACGCTGCGCGAACAGGGCCCGCGGGCGATCGGTTCGCTGCTCGTCGCGTCGCACGAGTCGATGCGCGACGACTTCGAGATCTCCGTTCCGGAACTCGACCTGGCCGTCGCGACCGCCGTCGAGCACGGTGCGGTCGGTGCACGGATGACCGGCGGTGGGTTCGGTGGTGCGGCGATCGCGCTGGTCGACCGGGAGGCCCGTGGTGCGATCACCGAGGCCGTGACCACCGCCTTCGCCGCAGCCGGGTACCGCGAGCCGAACGTCTTCACGGTGCACGCCGCGCAGGGCGCCCGCCGCGACTGAGCCTGACCGGCGGAGTTTCGCGCTCACCGACACGTCACGCGGCGCACGGCCCGTGAGGTGTCGCTGACCGCGAAACTTCGGCGCAATCCAGCGCGAGACTCGGACGTCAGTGGGTCATGTGACCCGTGGTGACGGTGACGCCGCCCCACGGGAACCCGTGCGGGTGCAGCACCTCGTGCTGGAGCTGGTCCATCACGACGTGGCCCTGCCACACCGTGTAGACCAGCACGCCGACGACGATGCACACCGGGACCGCCAGGTACGCCGAGTACCGCACGATGTCGCCGAGAGTGCGGTGCCCGTACCGTTCGAGCGTCGGCGGCAGGACGATCCCGACGACGACCACGAGCAGCAACAGTGCGAGTGCGGCCGGTGCGACGTGCGCTTCGACCTGCACCGTGATGGGCGCGGTCTCGAGGACCTTGCCGCCGTTGTCGATCCAGTTGTCGTCGGCGTCGACCCCGCCGTAGCCCGTCGACGTGCTCCAGAGCACCAGGTTCGGGGACAGCACCAGTGCGACGGTCCCGACGAGTACGAGTCCCCACGCACGCGGACGCAGCTTCCTGCCGGTGGCCGCCATCACGGGCGCGGTCTGGACGTTCTCCCCCATGCGGTGACCGTAGCACTGGGGGCGGCTCCGCACCCGTCCCCCGAACGCGCGGGGCGGGGGCGAGCCGCGCCTCCCGGCCGCCCGTGGACGCGACCACCCCGCCAAAGCGACAGATTCCAGCGAACTGTTCGCGGGAATCTGTCGCTTTCGCGGCACGGACCGCGGCACGAACGGACGCGCGCCAGCGGCACCGACCGCCGCGCACCTACTTCAGGTGGCGCTCCGCAGCCTCGACCACGTTCTTCATGAGCATCGCGCGGGTCATCGGGCCGACGCCGCCGGGCACCGGCGACATGAACCCAGCGACGGACGCGACGGCGGGGTCGACGTCCCCGTGCAGCTTGGCCTTCCCCGTCTCCTCGTTCACCACGCGGGTGATGCCCACGTCGATCACGGCCGCACCGGGCTGCACCCAGTCCGGCTTGACGAGCCCGGCGACCCCGGCCGCCGCGATGACGATGTCGGCGCGACGGCACTCCGCGGCGACGTCCGCCGTCAGGGAGTGGGTCAGGGTGGCAGTGGCCTCGAGGCGGGTGAGCAGCAGACCGAGCGGCCGGCCGACCGTCAGGCCCTGCCCGATGATCGTGACGTGCGCGCCCCGGATCGGGATGCCGTACGCCTCGAGCATCGCGACGATGCCCCGCGGGGTGCAGGGCAGGGGCGCGTCGATGGTGCCGGCACCACCGGGCACGGCGAGTACGAGCTCACCGAGGTTCGTCGGGTGCAGGCCGTCGGCGTCCTTCGACGGGTCCATCAGCTCGAGCATCGGCGTCGGGTCGATGCCCTCCGGCAGCGGCAGCTGCACGATGAACGCGGTGACCCGGGGGTCGTCGTTCATCTGCAGGATCGCCGCTCGGATGTCTGCGGCGGACGCCGTCGCCGGCAGGTCGATGCGGTGCGAGTCGAGCCCGATCTGCGCCGAGTCGCGGTGCTTGCCCGCGACGTAGGACAGGGAACCCGGGTTCTCCCCGACCAGGATCGTGCCGAGCCCCGGACGGTTGCCGTGCTCGTGCAGGCGGTCGATGCGGACCCGCAGTTCGTCGAGGGTCCGGGCAGCGAGGCCGGTGCCGTCGATGCGGACCGCCGAGCCCTCCCCCGCCCATCGCTCGACGGGCAGGGGGCTCAGGGCGTCGCTCACGCGTAGAGGGGGAACGCGTCGGTCAGGGTCTTCACCCGGGCCGAGAGCGCTGCGATGTCCGGGTTCGGCATGAGGGTCAGCGCGATGATGTCCGCGACCTCGGTGAACTCGGCGTCACCGAAGCCACGCGTGGCGAGCGCCGACGTGCCGATGCGGACACCCGAGGTGACCATCGGCGGACGCGGGTCGAACGGCACGGAGTTGCGGTTCACGGTGATGCCGACCTCGTGCAGCAGGTCTTCGGCCTGCTTGCCGTCGACCTCGGAGGTGCGCAGGTCGACGAGCACCAGGTGCACGTCGGTGCCGCCGGTGAGGACGTCGACGCCGGCCGCGCGGGCGTCCGGCTGCGTGAGCCGATCCGCGAGCAAGCGGGCACCGCGGATGGTGCGCTCCTGGCGGGCCTTGAACTCGGGGGTGCCGGCGAGCAGGAACGCGGTGGCCTTGGCGGCGATCACGTGCATGAGCGGGCCGCCCTGCTGGCCCGGGAAGACCGCGGAGTTCAGCTTCTTGAACAGGGTCTCGTCGTTGGACAGGATGATGCCCGAGCGGGGGCCGCCGAGGGTCTTGTGCACGGTCGACGAGACGACGTGGGCGTGCGGGACCGGGGACGGGTGCAGACCGGCGGCGACGAGGCCGGCGAAGTGCGCCATGTCGACCCAGAGCTTCGCGCCGACCTCGTCCGCGATCTCACGGAACTTCGCGAAGTCGAGCTGGCGCGGGTACGCGGACCAGCCGGCGATGAGGACCTTCGGCTGGTGCTCGATCGCCTTGGCGCGGATGTCGTCGTAGTCGACCTCGAACGTCTCGGGGTCGACGCCGTACGCGACGGCGTTGTAGATGCGGCCGGAGAAGTTGAGCTTCATGCCGTGGGTCAGGTGACCGCCGTGCGCGAGCTCGAGGCCGAGGATGGTGTCGCCGGCGCTGGCGATGGCGTGCAGGACGGCCGCGTTCGCGGTCGCACCGGAGTGCGGCTGGACGTTCGCGTAGGCAGCACCGAAGAGCGCCTTGGCACGGTCGATGGCGAGCTGCTCGGCGACGTCGACGTACTCGCAGCCGCCGTAGTAGCGCTTGCCGGGGTAGCCCTCGGCGTACTTGTTGGTGAGGACGGAGCCCTGGGACTCGAGCACGGCACGCGGCACGAAGTTCTCGGACGCGATCATCTCGAGGGTGTCGCGCTGACGGCCGAGCTCCTGCTGCAGGACGGCGGCGATCTCAGGGTCGACCTCGGTGAGCGGGGCGTTGAAGGCTGCGCGGTCGGTGTCGACGGGGCCGTCGACGGCGGGCAGATCGGTGATGGACACGGTTCTCCTACGTGGGTTGGCGACGACCGGTGGGTCGCGCACGGACGATCGGTCGGTGCAGCCCAGGCGTACGGCCGCGCACCGTGTCAGGTGTCGCTCCCCGATGGTGACCCATCCAACGCCAGTCGCGACGTGACGATCGTACCGAGCCGCCCGCCCTGTGTCACCCTGGATGCATGACGCTGACCTCGCCCGACGTGGACGAACGGACCACCCCGGACGAACGCACCAGTGCCCGCGCGGACACCCCGTGGGTCACCGTCGTGTGGGACGACCCGGTGAACCTGATGTCCTACGTCACCTACGTCTTCCAGCGGCACTTCGGCTTCGGACGCGAGCAGGCGGAGCGGCTCATGCACCAGGTGGACACCGAGGGGCGGGCCATCGTGGCGACGGGGCCGCGCGAGGCGATGGAGGCCCACGTCCAGTCGATGCACGGCTACGGCCTGCAGGCGACCGTCGACAAGGCCCCCGAAGCGTGATCCCCTTCGTCCGCCGCGCCGACGGCGTCCACCTCGGCATGTCCTCCGGCGAGCGCGGGCTGCTCACGTCCCTGACCGAGCAGCTGCGCCAGGTGCTCGACGGCGATCTGTCGGCGGACCCGGTCACCGAGCGGATGTTCCCGGACGCCTACCCGGACGACGACGATGCCAGCGCAGAGTTCCGGAAGTACACGCAGTCCGACCTGCTGGCGCAGAAGACCACGAACGCGACGACCGTGCACGAGTGGCTGACGGGCACCCGCGACGGCGCCCTCGCCCCCGAGGACGAGCAGGCCTGGCTCCGCACCCTGACCGACCTGCGGCTGACGATCGCCGACCGTCTCGGGATCGTCGACGCCGACGACGAGGAGCGTTCGGTCGAGGCCGACGCGGGCGTCGGCCTGCGCGACGTCTACGACTGGCTCGGCTACGTGCAGGAGCACCTGATCACGACGATGACCGACCCGCGGTGACGGTCACCTTCCGCGCGACCACCGAGGACGACCGGGAGGCCCTGCTCGCGTTCTCGACGTCGGAACCGGTCGCGTGGATCGGTCCGGACCGGTACCGCGCCGAGTCCGGCACGCACAACTACCGCCCGGGGTGGTCGTGGCTGGCCGAGCGCGACGGCCGTCCGGTGGCACGGGCGCTCTGGTGGGGTGGCGCGGACGCCGAGGTGCCGTCGACCCTCGACGACCTGCTGGTCGCTCCGGACGTTCCCGAGCACGAGCGGGTGGCGATCGCCGCCGGGCTGATCACGGCGGCGACCGCTGCGTTCGGGGCGCGACCGGAGTGGATCGTCGACGTCGCGGTGGACTGGCACGACGACCCCGACGCCGTCGCCGCGGTGTCGTGGCGCACGGCGGCCGCCCGGGCGGCAGGGCTCGGACGATCGACGGAGCGGGTGAGTGTGGCGTGGACGCCGGACCGCGGGCTGCCGATGCCGTCCTCGCTGCGCTTCCGCGCCGGTGACGACGACGAGTTCGTGGACCTGTTCGCCCGCGTCGCGGTGGGGAGCCTCGACGCCCACACCGTGGCGTCGGTGGACGAACTCGGCCCGCGGGGCGCCGCCGCCGACGACCTCGAGTTCTACCGCTCGCTGCCGGGCTCGCGCGACGGCTGGCGGATCGCGCTCGACGCCGACGGCCTGGTGGTCGGGTTCGTCCTGGCGACGCGGACGGCGTACGACGCGGCGATCAGCTTCATCGGCGTGCTGCCGCAGCACCGTGGGCGCGGTGTGGTCGACGGGCTGCTCGCCGAGGGGCTGCGCGTGCACGCCGAGGCCGGGGAGTCGAAGGTGGTCGGCACGACGGACGCGGCGAACACCCCGATGCGCCGGGCGTTCGAACGGGCCGGCTTCGTGGTGACGAAGCGCCGCATCGTGTTCGAGCGCTGAGCCGATCCGGAGGGGCGAGCCCGGAACTCGCAAGGCTGCCTTGCAAGTCGTGCTGTCGAAGTAGTACCGTGCCGGTATGGAATCACCCGATCCGACCGCGCTCGCCGGCGACCTGCTGACGCTCTACGGTCGGATCCGTCGCACGCTGCTGACCGGCAAGGCCGACGAGGTCACGGCGTCCCAGACCGCCGCGCTCGGCCGCCTGCTGCGGTACGGCGAGAGCACGGTCGCCGAGCTCGCCCGCGCCGAGGGCGTCCGGCCGCAGTCGATGGGCGCGACCGTCCAGGCGCTCGAGGACCTCGGCCTCGTCGAACGACGTCCAGACCCCGCCGACGGCCGCCGTGCGCTCATCCGCGCGACCGACCAGGGCGCTCGTGCCCGCGAGGACGCCTGGACCACCCGCACCCGCGTCCTGACCGACCGGCTCGCCGCGCTGCCCGACGCCGACCGCGACACCGTCGCCCGAGCGATCGCGATCCTCGCCCCGCTCACCGAACGCTGACCCCGGAAGAAGCACTCCCACGTCCACCTCGACCACTCCCACCCCCGTCGTCGCCCCGGGCAGCACCGGCAGTGGCTTCGGCCCGAAGCTCCTCATCCCGGTGCTCGTCGGGCCGCTGCTCAACCCGATCAACACCACGATGGTGTCCGTCGCGCTCACGCCGATCTCCCGCGACCTGGGGATCGGTGCGGCGCAGGCGATCTGGCTCGTCGCCGCCCTGTACCTGGCGAGTGCGATCGCACAGCCGACGATGGGCAAGCTCGCCGACCGCTTCGGCCCGAAGAAGGTGTTCCTGACCGGGCTCGTGATCGTCGGTGTCGCCGGGGTCGTGCCCGAGTTCCTGACCGGCTTCGGCGGCGCGGTGTTCGCCCGCGTGCTCATCGGCATCGGCACCTCGTCGGCGTACCCGGCGGCCCTCACCACCCTCCGACAGCACTCGGCACGGATCGGGAAGCCGACCCCGCCGCTCGTGCTCGGAGCGCTGTCCATCACCTCGCTCGTGTCCGCGGCGGCCGGGCCTCCGCTCGGCGGCGCGCTGATCGCCGCGTTCGGCTGGCACGCGATCTTCCTGGTGAACGTGCCCCTGGCGGCGTTCGGCATCGTCGTCGCGTCGATGTGGCTGCCGTCCGACCGTCTCCGTCCGCGTGACGACGAGGCCCTGCCCGTCCTGCAGGCGCTCGACCCGTTCGGCATGCTGCTCATGACGGGCACCGTCTCGGCGCTGCTCGTGTTCCTGCTCGACCTGTCCGCCGGGCTGTGGTGGCTGCTCGCGGTGGCGATCGTGCTGCTCGTCGCTCTCGTGCTGTGGGAGCTGCGCGCGGTCCGGCCGTTCGTGGACGTCCGGATGCTCGCGCGGAACGGCGCGCTGTCCCGCACCTACGTGCGACTGTTCCTGACCTACCTGCTCGCGTACACGATGACCTACGGGTTCTCGCAGTGGGTGCAGGACGTCGCCGGGTACTCGAGCGACGTCGCCGGGTACATCCAGCTGCCGGCCGCGATCGTGGCCGGGATCGCGTCGTTCGTCGTCGCCCGGAAGACCGCCGTGCGCGGACCCCTGATCGTCGCGGCCGTCGTGCCGATCGTCGGCGGGGCGCTCCTGCTCTTCCTGCACACCGGGTCGCCGGTCGTGCTGCTCGCGCTGGCGCCGGCACTGTTCGGCGTCCCGCAGGCCCTGGCGTCGGTGTCGAACCAGGCGGCGCTGTACCGGCTCGTCCCCGCGGCGTACATCGGCACCGCGGCCGGGCTGTCCCGCACGGCGGTGTACATCGGGGCGATCGGGGCCTCGTCGCTCATCGGTGGTGTGTTCGGCCAGGCCCCGACCACACCGGACCTGCACGTGCTGGCGTCGGTGATCCTCGGGGTCGCGGTGCTCCTGACGGTCCTGACCCTGGCCGACCGCCGCCTCCGCACGGCCGCCGCCGCCACGCCCGCTTCGTGAGCAGAAATGGTCGGGTCGCGTGACGGCACTCGACCATTTCTGCGCACGAAGCACCGCGCTCGCCGCGCCCGGTACCCTGATCCGGTGACCGACCCGACCCCCACGCACTGGACCCTGACGCTCGTCTGTGACGACCAGCCCGGGATCGTGCACGCTGTCTCCGGAGCGGTCGTCGCCGCCAACGGCAACATCACCGAGTCGCAGCAGTTCTCGAGCGTCGACACGAACACGTTCTTCATGCGCCTGCAGGTCATGGCGCCGGTGGACCGTGCGACCTTCGAGGCGGCCCTCGCCCCCGTCGCCGCCCGGTACGACGCCCGCGTCCAGCTCGACGTCGTCGGTCGCCCGCTGCGCAGCCTCGTCCTCGTGTCGAAGGCCGGGCACTGCCTCAACGACCTGCTCTACCGCCAGCGCGGTGGGCAGCTGCCGATCGAGGTCCCCCTCGTGCTGTCCAACCACCCGGACCTGTCCGAGCTCGCGTCGTTCTACTCGGTGCCGTTCGAGCACCGTCCGGTCACCGACGCGGACAGCAAGGCGGCCATGGAGCGCCGTGTCCTCGAAGCGGTCGAGGAGCACGACATCGAACTCGTCGTGCTCGCCCGCTACATGCAGATCCTGTCGCCGGAGCTCTGCGCGGCGCTCGAGGGCCGTGCGGTCAACATCCACCACTCGTTCCTGCCCGGCTTCAAGGGCGCGAACCCCTACCGCCAGGCGCACGCACGCGGCGTGAAGCTCATCGGTGCGACGGCCCACTTCGTCACGAGCGACCTCGACGAGGGCCCGATCATCGAGCAGAACGTCGTGCGCGTGGACCACACGAAGGACCCCGCCGAGCTGGTCTCCATCGGCCAGGACGAAGAGTCCCGCACCCTCACCCAGGCAGTGCGCTGGATCGCCGAGGACCGCGTCCTGCTCGACGGCGCCCGCACCATCATCTTCAAGTAGGCAGCACCATGACGAACGCCCCGCAGTCCCCCGTCGACGGGGAAGCAGTCCCCGGCCCGGCACCCGCCGGCAAGCAGCGACGGCCGTTCGACGTCTGGCGCGTGCTCCGCGTCCTGGTCTGCACGTTCGGCCTGCTCTCCCTGGCGTTCTGGGGCTACTGGTCGTGGCAACTCCCCCTGCCCGGCTACCTGTTCATGGTCGGCGCCCCGCTGTTCGCGGCCGTCGTCTGGTACTTCTTCCGCTCGCCGGCGTCGCCGATCGAGACCGACATCGTCGGCAAGACGATCGTCGAGGTCGCCCTGGTCATCGCCGCAGGCGCGACCTGGATCTCCATCGGCCACCCGGTCGTGGGCTTCGCCTTCATCGTGATCGCCGCCCTGAGCGGCGTGATCGCGTTCCGCAGGGAGACCGCATGACCGCCACGGGCCTCCAGGCCGGTCGGGAGGCCCAGCGCACCCTGGTGCGCGCATCCCGCGTCGTCGACGCGGCCGGGTCCACGGCGGACGGCTGGGTCCTGCTCGCCGGTGACGTGGTGCACGCGGTCGGCTCCGGCCCCGAAGCCCCCGCGGCGGACCTGGTCGTCGACCTGGGCGACGCGGTCCTGACGCCCGGGTTCATCGACCTGCACGGGCACGGCGGTGCGACCGAGTCGTACGAGGACGACTCCTTCGCCGAGTCGCTGGCCGTCCACCGGGCCCACGGCACGACCCGGTCGGTCCTGTCGCTCGTCGCGAACCCGGTCCCCGCCCTCGCGGACTCGCTCGCACGGATCCGTGCCGTGATGGCGACCGACCCACTCGTGCTCGGCGTGCACCTGGAGGGGCCGTTCCTGTCCCCGCACAACAAGGGCGCCCACAACGAGTCGTTCCTCATCGACCCGTCCCCCGCAGCGGTCGACGCACTGCTCGAGGCCGGCGAGGGCGTCATCCGCCAGGTCACCATCGCGCCGGAACTGCCGGGCGCGCTCGACGCCGTCCGCCGGTTCGTCGCCGCCGGGGTCACCGTCGCCGTCGGCCACACCGTCGGCACCTACGACCAGGCCCGTGCCGCGTTCGACGCCGGTGCGACGCTGCTGACCCACGCGTTCAACGCGATGCCGGGGCTGCACCACCGCGCCCCGGGGCCGATCGGTGCCGCGGTGGCCGACGACCGGGTGACACTCGAGCTCATCCTGGACGCCGTGCACGTGCACCCGGTCGTCGCGGACACCCTGTTCCGCGCTGCTCCGGGCCGGGTGGCGCTCATCACCGACGCCATGGGTGCTGCGGGCGCAGCCGACGGCTCGTACCGGCTGGGGTCGCTCGACGTCACCGTGACGGACGGCGTCGCGCACGTCGCCGGGACCGACACCATCGCGGGGTCGACGTTGACGCAGGACGTGGCGTTGCGGAACGCGGTCTCGCTCGCCGGACGGACGCTGCCCGAGGCCGTCGCGGCCCTGACGAGCGTGCCGGCCGCGGCGCTGGGGCTCGGCGACCGACTGGGGCGGCTCGCGCCGGGGTACGCGGCCGACCTCGTGGCGCTGTCCCCGGCGCTCGAGGTGCAGCGGGTGTGGGGCGGCGGGCGCGAGCTGCGCTGACGCGCTGATCGGCTCGACCGACTTCGTCCAGACCGGTCAGCGCCGGACGAGTGCTCCCGCGACCAGCCGGAGCAGCAGGGCGACCGCACCGAGCCCGGCGACGGCGACCCCGATGACGACCACGATGACGAATCGGGTGAGGAAGTGCACCTCGGACTCGTCCTCGCGCACGCCGAGGGACGACGCACCCACGAACACGAACACCGCCGCGATGAGCAGCAGCCCCCCGATCCAGGTCGTGGCGCGCAGGGCGGCCGGTGCTGGTACTCGATTGCGATCGTCCGGGGTCGTCGGTCGGGCCTTGGCGCCCTCGGTCTCCCAGTCGGCGAGTTCGGTCATGGTGGTCCCCCTCTGTCGGGTCGATCGTAGGGCCTGCCGGTCCGTCGGTCAGGGCAGGTCGGTGGGGCGTGGGTTCAGTGGTTCACCGAACTTCGGAGCCTTCCCCGGCACGCAGTGCCCGTAGATGGACACGTCGGCGTGGGACTCGTACACCTGGAACATGACGGCGAACCCGTCGCTCGCGGTACCGCCGAGGTAGCCGTTCGGGTAGCCGATGACCGTCCGCTCCGGCGTCAGTGTCGCGTCGCGCTGCACCCGTGCGCCGTCGTACCCGACAGCGGCGAGCGCCGTCACGACGCGCCGGGCGACCTGCTCGGGCGTACCGGGCAGCGGCAGCCGACGGGTCGCCGAGTACGAGTACTGAGCCGCTTCGTGGCTCCCGGTACCGCAGATGAACCATGCGGGATCGTCATCGCCCCAGCCGTCCTCGCCGACGACCGACCGGACGGCAGCGAAGACGTCCAGGACGTCCTGGTGGGATTCTTCGACGTTCATCGACGTGTCCTTCTGCATCGGGGAGTACGGGGCGGCGTCGGCGCACCCGGCCAACAGCATCGTGACGACGACCGATGCCACGACGGCTCCGCCCCACCGTTCAGAGCCTCGGGTCACCGGTGAGTCCTGTCTGCCAGCCGTACATGAGCCAATCGTCCGTCGTCTGCTGTCGCATCCGGTCGAAAGGCCCGCCCTGTTCAGGGATCGTGCTGCCGAGTCCCATCGCGGCCCGCGCGCTGTTGTGCTGGGCCGTGGTGCCGTCGTCGAAGTACGAGTACCGGCCGTCACCGTTCCCGCCGACGTAGGGGCCGTGCTGCGTGACCCCGTGCAGCGTGCCGTCGCTGCCCCGCTGCGTCTCCGAGCTGAACTCGTGTGCGTCCCACGAGGACTCGGTCGGATCCCGCCGACCCGACAGGTTCTGGCCGGTGACGGCCCAGCCGTCCTTGGCACCCTGGCCGGCGAAGACCTCGCCCGCCGGCACGTGCAGCGCCGAAGCCTTCGGTGCGACGTCCGTGACCCCGGCCGAGCCGAGCAGCACCACGTGGTCGGCGTGGGTCCTCGTCAACGCGATCGTCGCCACGTTCGTGCCGTAGGAGTGCCCCAGCACGGTCAGGTCGGCGTCGCGTCCGGCGGCGGCGCGTGCCGCGTGGAACCCGTCGAGGTCGGCCACGAGCCGGTCAGCGCCCTCGTGCGCCCGGCCGTTCGCGACCACGGCCGCGAACGACGGGTCGTCGGCCATCGGCGGGTGGTAGCCGATCCAGGACACCACGGCGATGTCACTGCGTCGGACACCACCCACGCGAGCTTGCTCGCGGCGCATGCCCCGTGCGATCGCGCTGTAGTTCTGCACCGTTCCGCGCTGGTCCGTCGCGGTGTTCATGCCCGGCACGATGACGCTGACGTGCGCGGCGCGGTCGAGGTCACCAGCGACGATCTGCGCGAGTGGTGGACGGTCGTCGACGAGTGACACGAGCGACACCGGGGTCGTGTCGAGGGTGTCCTGGATGTTCCGGTAGGCATCGCGCTGCCGCGACCACGTGGACAGCTCCGCTCGGGCGGCGGCAGCTCCGGCCGGGGTCTTCGCGGCGTCGAGCTGCTCCCGCCAGTGCGCGACCTGCCGTTCCGCGTGGGCGAGCCGGTCGACCAGCACCGTCGTGTTCGCCCGAACCCGTGCCCAGTACGCGACGCCGTTCAGGTTCCCGATCACCGTGGGCAACGCCACGACGAACGCCCGCTGGGCTGCCGACGGCGCTCCGTCCGGGCCGGACATCGCCTGCCACCACCCGGCGACGTCGGTGGCGTCGAGCCCTGCGAGACGCCGGGCGATGCGCGGGTCGTCCCGCAGCGCCGCGATGCTCTCGCGGTCGAGGGTGCCGAGCCAGGTGGTGAACTGCCCGTCGCTCATCGCCCGGGCGGCCGCAGCCGAGACCAGGCCGCCGAGCACCGCTCGGTCGTCGAGCGCAGACGCCGCCGCACGGTCCGCGGCAGCGCGTCGGGCGACGAGCTCGTCCCACTGCGCCGACAACCTCGCCTCGAGCCCCGCGAGCCAGACGCCGCTGTTCTGCACCTGCTGCAGGAGGACCTCGTCCGCCTCGACCGCATCGGGTCCGGCCGCCGTCCGGGTCGCGGCGCGGACCGCCCGCGCGTTCACCGCGATGTCGTCGGCCGTGTTCCGGAGCGCCGTCTGCAGGCGAGCGGCTTCGTCCTGGATCTGCTGGACCTCGCGCGCGTAGTCGGCGAGCGCCGTCGCCGCGGCGTCCAACCGTGCGGCGACGCGGTGCGCACTCGCCGGCACCGTCGCTGCGACCGTCAGGAGCTGCTGCTGCGCTGCGCCCTGCCACCCGGCCGCCGCGGACTCCGCCGCGACGAGCACGTGACGGGCTCCGTCGCGGACGGCATCCGCGTGCTCGTCGTGCAGGCGGGCGACGCGTTGGATGCCGTCCGGGTCTCCGGCGGTGGGGTCGGCACTCACCGGACCCGCCGGGCGAGGTCGGCGTCGGCACGCAGGACCGCTTCGGCAGCGGTGGTCACGTACCCACCCAGGGTGTCCGCGTCGTCACCGAGCGAACCGATCATCGCGTCGAGGGCCCGGGCCGACTGGACGAACGCCGACTCGACCGTCGCCGACCCGAACGTGCCGCTGTCGGACCCGGACAGCGCACGCTCCGACCGGAAGTCACCAGCCGCCTGCAGGACCCCTCGTGACACCGCCTGCATCGTCGACAGGTCGACCACCAGATCCCCCATGCTGCCCCTTCCGCCCTCCGGACGGGGTCAACATATCAGTACTGGAGTACGACGTGTCAAGCGCTGTTCACCGGTCGATCGGGCGCCCCCGAGCACCGCTCGCCCACGTCGTGTCCGCCGTGTCCCCGACCCGGAGCGACAGCGTGCCGCCGCGGGTGACGAAGGACGCCGGGACCCACGACTTCTCGAGGGACCGCCCGTCCAACCGCGCACCGTGCACGTACGGCGCGGTGCCGGAGGACCGGACGACGATCCGCTCCCCGCTCGACCGCCGGATGTCGACCGTGCTGAACGTCGGGCTGCCGATGAGCATCTCCGCCCGCCCCGGCGTCTGCGGGAACAACCCGATCGACGCGAAGACGTACCAGGCGCTCATCGTGCCCAGGTCGTCGTTGCCCGGCAGCCCGCTCGGCCCGGTCGTGTAGGCGTCGTCGACGACCCGACGCACGGTCTCCTGCGTCTTCCACGGCTTCCCGAGCGCGTTGTACATCCACGGCGTGTGGATGTCGGGCTCGTTGGTCGGGTCGAACTTCGTGGCGTCGCCGCCGGTCACCGCGAACGCACCAGTGCTGTCGTGGAAGAACGCGTCGAGTCGCGCGACCGCCGCGTCGTCGCCACCGAGTGCGGTCGACAGCCCCTGTACGTCCTGCGGCACGAGCCAGGTGTACTGCGCACTCGTCCCCTGCGCGAACCCGGTGCCGGTCGAGGGCGACCAGTCGGGCGTCCACGATCCGTCGGCCTGGCGAGCGGCCTGGTGTCCGACGGCCGCGTTGAAGGTGTTCTTCCAGTAGGTCCCGCGCTCCGCGAACACCCGGGCGTCCGAGCGCAGCCCGAGGGAACCCGCCCAGTACCCGAGCGCACTGTCGGAGATCGAGTCCTCGAGCGTCTCGGCAGCGCCGCCCCAGCACGAGCAGTCGTCGTTCGCGGCGTACTGGCGCTGCAGGTACTCGTCGAGCGCCGGGCGTTGCGCCAGGCACTGGCCCGGGCACCCGATGTCGCTCTCGGCGTCGGCGTTCTCGACGGTCGCCTGGTGCTTCAGCGAGGCGTAGGCGGCCCGCACGTCGAAGTTCCGGACCCCCATCGCGTACCAGGTGGCGAGGGTCGCGGCCGAGGGGTCACCCGTCATCACGTGCGTCGGCGCCCCGAGGTGGAGCCAGCGGTCCCACACCCCACCGTTCTGCTGGGCGAACCGCAGCATCGACTGCGCCATGTCCCCGGCGACGTCCGGCCGCAGCAGTGCGAGCAGTTGGATCTGCGCCCGGTACTGGTCCCACCCGGAGTACGTGCCGTAGACGGCCCGGTGCCCTCGGTCCATGCGGTGCACCCGCTGGTCCGGCCCGAGGTAGCGGCCGTCGCGGTCGTTCAACGTGTTCGGCTGCATGAGCGCGTGGTACACGGACGTGTACAGCTGGGTTGTGCGGTCCGCGGTGCCGCCTCCGACGCGCAGACGCGACAGTTCGCGGTTCCAGGAGGCCCGTGTGCCGGCCGCCACACTCGCGACGGTCGAGCGCTGGGTCACCTCGCCGTCGCGGTTCGCGATCGCTCCTGCGGCGCTCACGTACGAGATGCCGATCTTCGCGTGCACCGTCGCACCGCGACGCGCGTCGAACCCGACCCATGCGCCGGAGCCGCGTCCGGCACGGTCGGCGCCGGTCAGGTAGCCCTCCCCACCGGAGGAGGACGTGCCTCCCGGTCGGACCGTGCCGTCCTGCCAGGTGCCGGTGCTCGTGAACGCCTTGTCGAAGGTGGCCGTGAAGAACAGCCGGTAGTAGCTGCGCCGGTCGGGGTTGGTGGCCCCGCCGCCGTTCGCGCGGCGGCTGCAGAAGCCGCCGGTGAGGACGCTGCCGCTCACTGTGCGGGTGCGGGCGTCGACGCGGGTGGTCGCGGCCTCGCTGCCGTTGATCGAGTTCGAGGTGCGGAAGAGCAGGTTCGCGGCCTTCCCGGCGGGGAACGCGAACTCGCCGACGCCCGCCCGGGTGGTGACGGCGAGGTCGGTGCGGACACCGTTGTCGAGTTCGGCGCCGTAGCGCCCGGGGCTCGCGGACTCGTCGTCGTGCGAGTAGCCGGCGGCGTAGACCGCGTCGGTGGAGTCGGCCGACGGCGACGTCGTGATCGGGGTCGTGACCGGCATGATCGGCACGTCACCGGCGGCCCCCGGCGCGCAGCCGGCACCGTTGAGGTGCGTCAGGCTGAAGCCGCGCAGCCGGTTCACGTCGTACGAGTAGCCGTTCGCGACCGGGGTCGAGGTCTGGTCGCCCGCGGTGCCGGAGGGGCTCCACTGGAGCATGCCGAACGGTGCGGTCGCGCCGGGCCAGGTGTTGCCGTCGCCGCTCGTGCCGATGAACGGGTCGACGTACCGGGCGGGATCGGAGACAGTCCGCCCCGTCAGCGCTGCCTGCCCTGACGGCGAGGCGACGGCCGGCGCGGCGACGACCCCCGTCCCGAGCAGCGCGGCGATCGTGGCCACCGCGGCGAGCGGGAGCGGGCGGACGAGCGGGCGACGGTGCACGCGAGAACGGTTCACGTCGGCGACGCTAGCCCCCTCGGACGGGGGACGCGCGATCCGTCACCGAGCCCTCTCCTGCTGTTCACCACGGTCGGCGTGTTCGGGGCCCACAGGCGGGTTCGCCGCCGCTGGTAGCGTCCGGGCATGGTGTCGACGACCGACGAACCGGCCCGAGGACGCGTCCGCGACCTGCTCGGGCTGCCGTCCCCTGACGAGCTCCGTCCGGTGGCGGTCCGCCTGGAGCCGCTCGGACGCGACGGGTCGGTGCGGTGGGCACGCGTCGAGCTGGACACGGCCGACGGCGACACCATCCCGTGCTTCCTCCTGACCCCGGACCACGGCACGGGAACGGACGTCATCGCCGTCCACCAGCACGCGGGCGACTTCACCTCCGGGAAGAGCGAGGCCGCCGGGCGGGCGGGGGATCCGACTCTCGCCTACGGCGTGGTGCTCGCTCGCGGTGGGGCCCGCGTGGTCATCCCCGATCTGATCGGTTTCGAGGAACGCCGACGCGACTGGACTGACGACCCGGCGGCCGACGAACGCCTCGACGCGCTCTTCCGTGTGGCGGACGGCAGCAGCCTGCAGGCGAAGCACTCGCGTGACATCGCCACGGTGACGTCCTGGATGATCGAGACGAGTACTGCCGACACCGAACTCGGCATCGTCGGACACTCCCTCGGCGGACAGGTGGCGCTGTTCGCACTCGCCGTGGACGCCCGACTCACGCGGGGCGTGGTCAGCTGCGGACTCGGGACGCTGGCCTCGTTCGAGGACGCTCGGATCCGCCACAACCCGGCCTGGTTCGTCCCGGGACTCACCGCCGCTGGCGACGTCCCCCTGGTCGCGTCGGCCGTTGATCAACCGGTCCTCGTCGCGGCGAGACGGGACGACGGACTGTTCCCCCTCGCCGGCGTCCGGCGCGTCCTCGACGCGTTCCCTCCGGGTGTCGCGACGACCGAGGTGTTCGACGGCGGCCACACGATGCCGGCGCGCATCACGGAAGCGGCACTCCGGCACCTGCTGTCCACGTGAACGGATGATCAGGACCCGTCGCGCACCGCGACCTGGTCCACGAAGGCCCGGACTCGAGCGCGGAACGCCGGGTCCGCCGCCGGGCCCTTCACCGGCACGACGTGCAGCCGCCGGTCACCACGACGGAGCGCCGGTCCGACGAACACCCCCTCGGTGACGTCCGGGGCGGTGGCTGCCCAGAGGGTCGAACGAGCACCGTCCGCAGCAGTCCGGGCCAAGCTGCGTGCGACCATGCCGCCGAGGCGCTGTGTCAGGGTCTCCGCCTGGTCGTTCATCCCCGTCGCCGCGATGCCGGGGTGCGCGATCACCGACCGGATGTCCGAACCGGCAGCACGGAGTCGTTCACCGAGGTCGACGCTCAGCGCTGCGGCCGCGGTCTTGGAGTCGGTGTACACACCGAACTGCGAGTAGTCGTCCGGACCGTCGACCCCGCCCGGACCAGGCACGCGGCGGGTGCGCTGCGACAGGTTCGAGCCGACGAGCACGACGCGGGGCGACGGCCCGCCGAGCAGCGGGAGCATCGCCTCGGCGAGCACGGCCGGCCCGACGACGTTCGTCGCCCAGGTGCGCTCGATCCCTTCGTCGGTGCGCCCGAACGTGCCGATCGTCGCACCGGCGTTGTTGACGAGGGCATCCACGACGATGCCGTCCTCGGCGAGCTGCCGGGCGAACGCCGTGACGGACCCGACGGACGCGGTGTCGACGAGCCGCGCCTCCAGGTCGAGACCCACGGGGAAGACGCGAGCCGCCTTGTCGAGGTCGCGCACCCCGGCGACGACGCGGGCGCCGGCGGAGGCGAGGGTCGTGGCGACGACGAGGCCGAGCCCACCGGTCGCGCCGGTGACCACCACGGTCCTGCCGTGCTGGTCGGGCATCGCTGCCGGTTCCCACTCGAAGCTGTCCATCGTCGTCTCCTGCTCGTTCAGCGCACCCAATCGGATGATTCATCCGGAACGCTAGCACAACCGGATAGAGTGTCCACATGACGATCGCGATGGCCCGACCCGAGGCGCTGCGCTCCGACGCCCAGCGCAACCGGACGGCACTGCTCGACGTCGCCCGCGCCTTCGTCGACCGGGGCGAACCAGCCCTGCTCAACGCCGTCGCGCACGAGGCCGGAGTGGGGGTCGGGACGGCCTACCGGCACTTCCCGAGCCAGCAGCACCTGCTCGAAGCGCTCGCGATCGACGCGCTCGAGGACATGCTCGACCAGGTCCGCGACGCCGTCGTGCTGCCGAACGCAGCCGATGCGCTGCGCGGGGTCGTCACGGCCGCGTTCCGGAGCATGGTGGACGACGCAGCCCTCGGTGACCTGCTGACCAACGGCGGGTTCTCCTGCGCGGACACCGCAGCCCTCGCCGGCGACCTGGTGGTGTCCGTCGACGCGCTGCTCGTCCGCGGACGCACCGAGGGGATCGTCCGGTCCGACGTCGACGCCGACGACCTCCGCCGTCTGCTGTGCGGGCTGCGTGAGGCGGCCGTCGCCGGCGGCACCCGGGTCAGCGATCCGGAGCGCTACGTCGAGATCCTGCTCGCCGGGCTCCGTCCGACGAGCTGACCGACGCCCTGATCGCGGCGAGGCCGACGAGCGCCCCGAACCCGCAGACGGCCACCGCCGCCACCGCGACCGCGATGTAGGCCGCTTCGGTCGAGGACCCCCGGTAGGGCATGTCGTCGAGCCATCCCAGTCCGGCGATCACGATCACCAGGCCGATCGCGACGCTGCCGGCCACCACGAGCACCGCATCACGGGCGGCCCGGAGCACGGTGCGCGAGCGGTGTTCCACGGGTTCATCCTGCCGGGCGGCGGCGGGCACTGTCAGGATGGGCGCATGAGCGTCATGGTCTCCGTGTTCGATGCGCACCGCAGCCGTACGAGCGAGAAGTACACCGCGTACCCGCCGGACGTCCTGCCGATGTTCGTCGCCGAGATGGACTCGATGCTCGCGGAGCCGGTGCGCGACGCCCTCGTCGCCGCGGTCACCAACGGTGACACCGGGTACGTCGGCCACGGTCGTGCGCTGCCCGAGGCGTTCGCGGACTTCGCCGAGAGCCGGTGGGCCTGGCGCGTCGACCCCGACCTCGTCCGCACCACCACCGACGTGTCGGTCGCTGCGGTGGAGATGCTCCGCCGGATCATCGAGCCGGGCGACCAGGTCGTCATCATGCCGCCCGTGTACCCGCCGTTCTGGGAGTACGTGTCCGAGGCCGGCGGTACCGTGACCGAGGTCCCGTTGCTCGCACCCGACGGCCCCGCGGACCCCTTCGACACCACGGCCGGTTGGCGGATGGACCTGGACGGCCTCGCGCAGGCGTTCGCCGACGGCGCGCGCACTGTGCTGCTCTGCAACCCGCACAACCCCCTCGGCCTGGTGCACGACCGCTCGTCGCTCGTCGCACTCGCGAAGCTCGCCGCCGAGTGGGACGCCGTGGTCGTCTCGGACGAGATCCACGCGCCGCTCGTGCACGCCGACGCGGTCTTCACGCCGTTCCTGGAGTCCTGCCCCGAGGCCGCCGCGCTCGGGGTCTCGTTGACGAGCGCGAGCAAGGCCTGGAACCTCGCGGGCACGAAGTGCGCGTTGATCGTCGGCGCCTCGGAGCGGGCCCGTGCCTGGTTCGACGCCCTGCCGACCGAGGTCGTCGAGCGCACCGGGATCCTCGGGTACACCGCGAGCGTCGCCGCGTTCAGCGAAGGCGGACCGTGGCTCGCATCCCTGCTCACCGAACTCGCCGCGAACCGCCGCACCCTGGCCGAGCGGATCGGTGACGTCCTGCCCGGGGCGGAGTACCGGCAGCCGCAGGCGTCCTACCTGGCGTGGCTGGACCTGCGCGCCCTGCCGTGGGGCGACGACCCCGCGGCGCTGCTGGTCGACGAGGCGAAGGTGGCGCTCGCCTCCGGACCGGCGTTCGGACGCCAGGGTCAGGGCTTCGCGCGGCTGAACTTCGGGTGCTGGGCCGAGACCCTGGACGACGGCCTCAGCCGCCTGCACACCGCGTTCCGGCAGCGGGCAAACGGCTGATCGTCGGTTCTACTCGAACACCTGCCACGCGGGCTTGTTCGCGTACGTGTAGCGGTAGTAGTCGGCGAGCTGCAGGCCGGCCGCGGCTTCCTCGTCGACGACGATCGTCGCGTGCTCGTGCAGCTGCAGCGCCGATCCGGGGACGAACGAGCTGAGCGGCCCCTCGACCGCGGCGGCGACCGCGTCGGCCTTGGCGGAGCCCTGCGCGACGAGGACGAGCTGCTGGGCGTCGAGGATGGTGCCGAGCCCCTGCGTCATGCAGTGCGTCGGGACCTGCTCGGGCGAGTCGAAGAACCGCGCGTTGGCGTCACGGGTGGAGGGTGCCAGGGTCTTGATCCGGGTGCGCGAGGCGAACGAGGACGTCGGCTCGTTGAACCCGATGTGCCCGTTCGCGCCGATCCCCAGGATCTGTACGTCGATCCCGCCGGCGGCACGGATCGCGGCGTCGTACTCCTTCGCCGCGAACTCGAGGTCGTCGGCACGACCGTCGGGCACCCGCACCCGCGAGGGGTCGAACCCGAGCGGCGCCACGACGTCGCGCGCGATGACGCTGGCGTACGACTCCGGGTGCTCGAGCGGGATGCCGACGTACTCGTCGAGGGCGAACCCGCGAGCCTCGGCGAACGAGATCTCGCCCGCACCGACCCGACGCTGCAGGTCGGTGTAGATGCCCTGCGGGCTGGATCCGGTGGCGAGACCGATGACGGCGGACGGCTTCTTGGCGACGACGGACGCGATCTTGGCCGCGGCGACGCGACCGACCTCAGCCGGCGTGGGCAGGATGATGATCTCCACACGCCCATGCTACTGGTCATGACCAGTCTCCGACAGGGCGGGATCGGTAGCGTGGGGACATGCCCACCCCCGACTTCGTCCTGTCCCTCCGCTCGAGGATCGGCACCGATCCGCTGTGGCTGACGGGCGTCACCGCCGTGGTCACGCGGGGTTCCGGTGCCGACCAGGAGCTGCTCGTGGTCCGTCGTGCGGACAACGGCGCCTTCACCCCGGTGACCGGCATCGTCGACCCGGGCGAGGAACCGGCCGTCGCCGCCGAGCGCGAGGTCCTGGAAGAGGCCGACGTCGTCGCCGTGGCCGAACGGCTGGCGTGGGTGCAGGTGCTGCCGGAGATGACGTACCCGAACGGCGACCGGGCGCAGTACCTCGACCTCGTGTTCGCCTGCCGGTACGTCTCGGGCACGCCGAACCCCGCCGACGGCGAGAACACCGAGGCGTTCTGGGCCCGGCTCGACGACCTGCCCGACATGCCCGCGAACATGCGGGCCCGTGTCGCGGCGGCGTTGGCCGACGAGCGCGAGGCGCGCTTCCAGCGCTGACCCCACCGGCCTGGAGGCGCGGGGCGGCCCCGCCACGCGCCTCCCGTCCGCCCGTGGTCGCGCCCACCCCGCGAAAGCGACAGTGTGCCGCCGACGTTCCGCGGGGAACTGTCGCTTTCGCGGAGGGGACGGGCCCGGCCCGGCGAGGACTGTCGCTTTCGTCGAACGAGCAGTCGCGGTCAGGTGAGCGGGGCTACCGCCACGGGGGCGCCGAGCAGGCGGACGGCGACGGACTCGCCGGCGGCGCGACGGTCGCCGACCTCGTGCTGCACGATCACGACGGTGTCGTCGTCGAGCCGGACCGTGGTGCGGCGGATCGAGCCGAGGAAGCTCGACGACACGACGGTGCCGGTGATGCCCTCCGGGGCGAAGGCGACGTCCTCCGGTCGGACGTAGGCGAGCACCGGCCCGTCGGCGACCGAGGCGTCGAGCGCGGGCACGCGGAACCCGTACACGAACACGTCGCCGCCGCGCAGGTCGCCCTGCAGCCGGTTCGACTGGCCGACGAAGTCCGCCGTGAACGCCGACGACGGGGAGCGGTAGAGCTCCTCCGGCGTGCCGATCTGCTCGATGTCGCCGGCGTTCATCACGGCGATGCGGTCGGAGACGGCGAGCGCCTCTTCCTGGTCGTGGGTGACGAACACCGTGGTGATGCCGAGGTCGCTCTGGATGCGGCGGATCTCCTCACGGAGCGAGACCCGCACCTTGGCGTCGAGGGCGGACAGCGGCTCGTCGAGCAGGAGGACGCGGGGCCGCGTGACCAGGGCCCGGGCGAGGGCGACGCGCTGCTGCTGGCCACCCGACAGCTGGTGCGGGTAGCGCTCGGCGAACTCGCCCAGGTGCACCATGTCGAGTGCCTCGACGACGCGGCTCCTGCGCTCGGCGGCGGGGACACGGCGCATCTCGAGGCCGAATGCGACGTTCTGCCGCACCGTCATGTGCGGGAACAACGAGTACTGCTGGAACACCATCCCGATGTCGCGCTTGTTCACCGGGGTGGCGGCGACGTCCTGGCCGTCGATGCGGATGGCTCCGGCGTCGATGGCCTCGAGGCCGGCGAGCGCTCGGAGCGCCGTCGTCTTGCCGCAGCCCGACGGGCCGAGCAGGGACACGAACTCGCCCGGTTCGACGCGGAGCGAGAGTCCGGCCAGGGCCCGGTGCGTGCCGTAGTGCTTCTCGACGGCTTCGAGCTCGACGACGGCGCCGGTGGAGGCGAGGGACGCCGGGGCTGCCGGTGCGGTGACGGTCATGCGGACTCCTTGACGCGGGTGGTGCGGACGGTGCGGGTACGGCCGGCACGACGGCCCGTCCCGATGCGGCCGATGACGACGAGCAGGACGAAGCCGAACACGAGGGCCGCGACCGAGAAGATCGCGGCGACGTACGGGTCGGTCTGCTGCACGAGCACGAGGGCGGTCTGGAAGGTGGTGCGGGACAGGAACGCGGCGAGCGTGTACTCGCCGAGGACCACCGTGATGGTGAGGAAGCACGCGGCGGTGATGCCCCGGCGGAGGTTCGGCAGGA
Source organism: Curtobacterium sp. PhB78 (assembly GCF_003751685.1). Taxonomy (NCBI): domain Bacteria; kingdom Bacillati; phylum Actinomycetota; class Actinomycetes; order Micrococcales; family Microbacteriaceae; genus Curtobacterium; species Curtobacterium sp. PhB78. Next base: position 426,483 of record NZ_RKIA01000003.1, on the reverse strand, counting down.
GCACCCGCCAGGTGACCGTCCACCACGAGGCGCCGAGCGACCGGGCGGCCTCGGACAGCACCGTCATGTCCGTCGCGGTGATGGCGGCGGCGATCGGGCGGAACGCGAACGGCAGCGTGACGATGCCGATCGCGAAGGCGAGGGTCCAGGCACCGGACCCGAAGACCCGCGAGACCACCTGGTACACGGGGATGAAGCCGACGACGAGCACGACGACGGGGACCGTGATCGGGACGATGCAGACGAACTCGAGCACGCGGCGGAGCTTCGGGTAGCGCAGCGCCGTGATGATCTGGGCGGGCAGCAGGACGAACAGCACGATGCCGACCGTGATGACCGCGATGAGCAGCGATGCCCCGAGGCCGTCGAACACCGGCTGGTAGGTGAACGCGTTGACCGGGTCGACGATGGCCGCCCAGTGCGCGAAGGTCAGACCGTCGTCGGTGCCCTGGCGGAAGGTGAACTGCACCAGCGCGGCCAGCGGGACGGCGAAGACGATCCCGACGACCGTGAGCACGGCCGTGGCGGTGCCCCGTGACGGGGCCGTGCCGAAGCGGCCGACGCGGGGCGGGCCTCCCGTCCGACCGGACGCGACCGACGTCGGACGCGACGGCCCCACCGGCGTTGCCGCGCTCATCGCTGCCACCTTGCGGCCCGGCGCTGCAGCAACGAGTACGCGCCCATCACGACCGCCATCACGACGACCATGCCGAAGGCGAGCACGCCGGCGACGTTCTGCAGACCGATGAGCGTTTCGCTGGTGAGCTGCGTGCGGATCGTGAGCGGCACGATGCCGCCCTGCGAGATGAGTGCCGCGGCGGTGGCGAACGACGAGAAGCCGTTCGCGAAGAGCAGGAGCAACGAGCCCCAGAACGCCGGTGCGAGCACGGGCAGGGCGATCCGGCGCCAGTACGTGGCGCGGGAGGCGCCGAGGGTGGCGGCGGCCTCGCCCCACTGCGTCTTCACGCCCTCGAGCGCGGGCATGAACGTGAGGACCATCAGCGGCACCTGGAAGTAGACGTAGGGGATCACGAGACCGGGCACCGTGTAGAGGAAGGCGCCGGTCGCGTTGCGGTCCACGCCGACGAGGGACACCAGCCACGTCGTGACGAGGCCCTGCACGCCGATCGTGGCGATGAACGCGAACGCGAGCATGACGCCGCCGAACTGAGCGAGGACGCTCGCGGCCGAGTCGATCATCGACCGGACGAGCCCGTCGGGCCGCAGTGCCGACAGCGCCCAGCAGACGAGCGCTCCGATGACGGCGCCGATCACTGCGGACACCGCAGAGAGGCCGAACGAGCCGCCGAAGGCCCGCAGGACGGAGGGCTCGGCGAACGCTGCGAGGTTCGCGAGGGTGAACGCGCCGTCGTCGGTGAAGAACCCGCTGCCGACCGCGATCACCGCGGGGACGGCGAGGAAGAGCAGGACGTACGCGGCGAACGGGGTGAGGCCGAGCCAGGCCAGGCCGACACGGCGCCGGACACGGGGTCCGGCGCCGTGGGTGGCATCGACGGACGCTCGTGCGGACGGCGGGAGCACGGGGCTCGTCGCGCTCGTCGCCGGTGCGCTCGCCGCTGGCGCGGGCGCGCCCGCCGATGCGGTGGTCATGCTGGTCAGGACCCCATGGTCGAGGACCACTTGGCGGACAGCACCTTCGCGGCGTCTGCCACCTGTGCGTCGGTCAGCTCGACGTAGTCCTTCGGCGCACCACCGGCGGCGTCGAGGGCGTCCTGGTCGACCTTGCCGGAGTCCTCGAGGGCGGCGAGGGTCGACGGGAACGCACCGGCCTGCAGGTACAGGTTCTGCGCCTCGGGGCTGGCGATGTACTCCTGCCACAGACGCGCTGCGGCGGGGTGCGGGGCGTCCTTGTTGATGGCCTGCGAGTAGTACGAGCCGAGCGCCTGACCCTCGGGCACGACGGTCTTCCAGTCCTTGTTGCCACTCGCACCGGCGGCGGGGCCCCAGGCGAGGTTGTTGTACGACCACTGGATGACCACGGGGGTCTCACCCGACGCGACCGTGGCCTGCGTGGGCAGCACGTTCTGGAAGTTGCCGGCCTGCTTGAGCTTGCCGAAGTAGTCGACGCCCTTGGTGATGTCGTCGGCCGAGCCGCCGTTCTCGAGCGCGGCCAGGTACACGGCCGATGCGGCCTGGTTCGCCTGCGTCGGGTCGCCCGCGATCGAGACCTTGCCCTTGTACTCGGAGCCGAGCAGGTCCGTCAGGTCCTTCGGGGCGTCCGTGATCTTCGACGAGTCGTAGCCGATCGACATCAGGCCCGTGTAGTCGCGGGTCCAGGCGCCGTCCTGCTCCTTGAGCGTGTCCGGGATGTCGCTCCAGTTCGCGACCTTGTAGTCCGTCAGCAGGTCGAGGTTCTCCTGCAGCACGGCGTTGCCGAGGTCGAGCACGTCGGGAGCGGTGGACTGCCCCTTCTGCGACTTCACCGCGGCGACCTCGTCGGCGCTGGAGCCGTTCGGGTTCGCGGAGTTGACCGTGATGTCGTACTTCTTCGTGAAGCCGTCGATGATCTTGCCGTAGTTGGCCCACGACGGCGGCAGCGCGATGACGTTGAGCTGTCCCTCGGCCTTCGCGGCCTTCACGAGGGCGTCCATGCCACCGGAGGCCTCGGCGCTCGTGGCGATCTTCCAGTTCGTGTCGTCCTTCGTCGTGCTGGCCGAGCTCGTGGCCGAGCATCCGGCGAGGGTGACGATCGCTGCGGCGGCGAGGGCGATGCCGGCGATGGTGCGCTTGTGCTGCACGGGAGGTGCCTTTCGGGTGGGTGCTGCGGGTGCTTCAGGTGGGTGCTTCGGGTGCTTCGGGTGCTGCGTGTGGGGCCGCGGTTCTCGGCCCGGGACGATCGTGGACGCGGCCGGTTTCCGGCCCGTGCTGCGCCGGTGAACGGCTGCGGAACAGCGGGTGCGGCTGTACGATCTCGCCTGGCGGCACGCTCGGTGCGTGCTCCGGTTCACGGCCTGGAGGCACGGATGCAGTTCACGACGACGGTCCTGCTGGCGAGGAAGACGGCGACAGGGCTCCCGGTCCCGTCGTCCGTGATCGATGCGTTGGGTGCGGGGAAGCGCCCGCCGGTGGTGGTCACGATCAACGGCGGCTACACCTACCGGTCCACCGTCGGGGTCATGGACGAGCAGTTCCTGGTGCCGCTCTCCGCAGCACACCGCGAGTCCGCCGGCGTCGCTGCCGGCGACACCGTCGAGGTCACGCTCGTCGTCGACACGCAGCCCCGGGTCATCGACCTGCCCGACGACCTGGCGGAGGCGATGCAGGAGGCCGGGGTCCGTGCGGCCTTCGACACGCTGTCGAACTCGCGACAGCGGGCGCTCGCCGACCCGGTGTCGCAGGCGAAGGCGCCGGAGACCCGAGCGCGGCGCATCGCGAAGGCCGTGGAGGCGCTGCGGGGCTGAGCGGCGCGGGGCGCGGCGCGGCGCGGCGCGGGCGGCGGCGTACCTGGTCGATTCGGGCGTACCTGGTCAGAAGTTCCTGGCAGGTATGCCCGAAACCATGAGGTATCGCGCGCGCTCTGGGGGAGAACGGGCGAGCTCAGGCGCCGAGTTCGACGAGCACCCGCGGGATCTCGGTCACGAGTTCGCTTGCCAGGTACCCGAGGGGCCCGACCTGCACCGCGAGCCGATCACCGGCAGCCGCGTGCACGTAGGACGCCCACGCCACCGCCTGTGCCGGTTCCGCGCCACGAGCGAGCAGGCCGGCGACCGCACCCGACAGGACGTCGCCGCTGCCGCTGGTGCCGAGTCCTCCGGAGCCGGTGCCCTTGATCCAGCTCCGCCCCTGGGGAGTCGCGATGGCGTCCCCCAGGGCAACGACCGCACCGAACCGCTGCGCGATCGCCATCGCGTCGGCCACGTCGTCGTCGCTGCCCTCCCGACCGAGGAGCCGTTCGGCTTCGCCGGAGTTGGGCGTCATCACCAGCCGACCCCGGAGCGGTTCCAGACGGTCCCGCACGTCGGCCGCCACCCCGAGGGCGAACGCATCGAGCACGACGGTGGTCTGGAGTCCGACGACGTCGGCGAGTCCGGCCACCAGGTCACGGGTGCCGTTCGGCTCGTCGAGTCCCGGGCCGACCAGCAACGCGTCCGCACTCGCAGCCGAATCCGCGATCCCCTCGATCGCGCCGACGGCGACGTGACCGTCCGCGTCCTCGTCGAGCGGTTCGACACCGGACTCGGGCACGGCGACCGCGACCTCGTTCGCGATGCTCCGCCCCACCGCGAGGGTGAGCCGCCCCGCTCCCACCCGGAGTGCAGCGAGCGCCGAGAGCATCGCGGCTCCGGGTGTCCGCGCTGCGCCGCCGACCACGAGCACCTGCCCGCGACCGTACTTGCCGGCGCCGGGCTCGGGGAGCGGCCAGTCCCGCAGGAAGTTCGGGGTGACGGTCTCAGCGGACATGCTCGTCGTCCTTCCGGCCGGTGTGTGCCGTGACCTCGTCGTCGTCGAGGTGCCCGACGGAGGAGAACTCCTCGAGCACCCACGGTGCGCCCGCACGCTCGCGCCGGAGTCGGGTGAGGGAGGCGTTCGCGACCGCGTGCGTCCGAGCGAACTCCATGAGCGCCGGCTCGTCGAGGTCGAGGCACACCGCCACGACCAGCATCACGACGGCATCGTGCGCCGCGACGACGAGCCGCTCGGTGCCCTCGATCCGTTCGACGTCGACCAGTGCCGATCGGAGCCGGAGCATCACGTCGGCCCAGGACTCGCCGCCCGCTGGCCGGTGGTAGTACTTGCCGAGCCACTGCCGGCGACGTTCCTCGTCGGGGTACCGGTTCCGGACACCCCGCAGGGTGAGCAGGTCGAGCACACCGAGCTCGCGGTCGCGGAGCCGCTCGTCCACCCGCCTGTCGGGCTCGGCCAGCCCGCCGGCCCCGAGCGCGATCTCGATGGTCTGCTGTGCACGCAGGTACGGCGAGACCCACAGCGCCACGGGGACGTCGTCGATGCCACGATCGGCGAGTTCCTGTCCGAGCGACCGCGACTGCGACTCACCGAGCGGGCTCAGCGGGACGTCGGCGTCCCGGTACTCGACGTCGATGACGTCCTCGCCCGCGGCCTCTGCTCGGGCGGCGGCGACGTTCGCCAGCGATTCACCGTGGCGGACGAGCCAGATCTCCTGCACTGCCATGCCGCCACGCTAACCACGCCGCGCTGAGCCGGCTCACCGACGCCCACCGACTGCGGTGCGGCGGGCGCTCCGGACCGGGCGGATCGCACACGGCAACCCCGCGGCGCGGAACCGGAGCGCCAGCGCATCGAGGTCGAACAGGTCCCGCCACTCGAGCCGGATGATCGTCCGCACGCCCGGCACCGTGAGCAGCCTGGCGTGGCGACGTTTCTCGTCCAGGAACACCTCGGTCTGGCTGCGACCGCCGAGGTACCGGTCCTGCGTGTACTTCGCGCGTCCGTCGATCTCGACGACGACGCCTTCTGCGGGGAACCAGAAGTCGACGGCGGACCGGCGGCCATCGACGACGAACTCCTGCTGCAGCACGGGAGCGGGCAACCCGAGCTCGCGGAAGACCACGCGCGCGAGTGACTCCGCCGGCGACCCCGAACGCCCGTCGGCCAGGTCGAGGACCTGCGCGGCCCGGGCCCGCCCGCGAGCACTCGGGTGCACCGCTCGCCACAGCTCGTCGCGCTCGGTCCCGTTGCGCAGCGCAGCGTCTGCCACGACGACCCCCGTGCGCAGGTCTCCGGTCATCGCGATGTCGATCACCGTCCGCGGGACCGCGGTCACGGCGAGGTCGCCGATCCGGTCCCGTTCGGCGCCGGACACCGGTCTCGTGTGCAGGACCAGATCGGGGGTCCTGCCCCGGTACATCGAATCCGGCACGGTGGCGTGCACCGGGACGCTCCACCCGCCGAGCGCGGGCAGCCCGTGCACCGCGGCCGCTGAGTCGTGCGATGCCGTCGCCCGCGGGCCGAGCCGGCCGAGCCGCGCGTACACGCGGGTGACGTACCGCTGCCGTGGCCCGGCCGCGTCCCACGCTGCCCCGTCGACGAACGCGTTCGGCCCTGCCCGGACGAGTCGGCCCGGACCCTGGAGCCGGGTCCGGCGGCGCAGGGTGGTGGCGTCGAGTCCGGCCTCACGCGTGGCCGAGGCTCGGAGGATGGGCAGCGGTTCGTTCATGGAGGAGACGTTGCCCGACCCGCCATGCGCCCAGCGGGCTGACGTCGAGGTCTGTGGACGGGCCTCCAGGCCTGCCCGCCTGTGGAGGGAGGACGTTCCTTCCCAGAACGGCCGCGATGCCAAGCGGAATCGGGTGTACCTGGTCGGAACTTTCGACCAGGTACGCCCGATTCGACCAGGTACCCACCCACCCCACGCACCACACGCAGAGCGGCGCCGGACGGAACGCACCCGTGTCCCGTCCGGCGCCGCGGTCTCTCCCCCGAGGGGGACCGGCCCCGCTGCCTCAGGCCCGGCGTACCCGCAGGGTCACGATCTCGAAGGGCCGGAGCGTGAGCACGACCGGCTCCCCCGAGTCCCACGAGTCCCCCAGCGGGCGTTCCAGCAGGTCCACCGTCGCCACCGAAGCGACGTCGAACCCGAACGACACCCCGACGTCGGTCGCCCGACCGCCGGAGGCCTCGTACAGTCGCACGACCACGTCACCGGAGCGGTCCTCGGCGAGCTTCACTGCCTCGACCAGCACCTGCGGCGACGACACCGAGACCAGCGGCGAAACCCCGGTCGTCCCCGCGACCGAGCGCACCGGCAGGTTCAACCGGTAGCCGGAGTCGGCGGCGTCGAGCACCGAGGCCCCCACCCGCAGCACGGTCCGGAACACGTGGTGCCCCTGGTCGGCGTTCGGGTCCGGGAACGTCGGCCCGCGCAGCAGCGACTCGCGCACGAGCGTCGTGGTGCCGCCGTCGGCCCGCGTGGAGCGCGTGATGTCGTGTCCGTACGTGGAGTCGTTCGCCACCGCGACACCGAACCCGGGCTCCGCCACGTGGACCCAGCGGTGCGCCGACGTCTCGAAGCGGGCGTGGTCCCACGAGGTGTTCTGGTGGGTCGGCCGGTCGATGTGCCCGAACTGGATCTCGCTCGAGGCGGACGACGCACGGACGTCGACGGGGAACGCGAGCTTCAGCAGCTTCTGGTGCTCGTGCCAGTCGACCTCGGTCTCGATCACCAGCTCTGCGAGCCCGGCGACCGCCGAGTACCGGGTCGTGAGCGTCGACGACCCGAAGGACCGTTCCACCACGAGCGAGGAGCCGTCGATCGCGACCGATGACGCCGACAGGACGGTGCCGTTGCGCTGGTACGCGCGGTCGATGTCCCACGCCTCCCACTGGTTCGGGGTGTCGCGGAAGACGGTGTACTCGGCAGCGGCCGCACCCGGTGCGATCGCGTCGCGCCCGCTGACGCGGTCGACGAGTGACACGACGTGGCCGGCGCCGTCGATGGTCGCCGTGACGACGCCGGTGTCGAACACGAAGTGGTCGCCGGAGCGGACGGGAGGCACGGGTCGCGGTTCCGAGCCGAGCGAACCACCCAGGGCGGCCGCGTCTCCCGCCGCGACCGGCGAGGCGTTGAAGCGCACGACGTTCCCGGACGAGCCGCTCCCGCCGACGGCGTCGGCGCCGGACGGCGCGTCGAGCAGCGCGCTGCTGCCGCCGGCGGCGGCCGACGACGAGGCCCCGACCCCGGCGAGCGCCGCAGCACCCCCGTTCGCGAGCGCGGTCGTCGCGTTGCCGATCAGCCCTTCGAGCACCTCGGCGATCTGCGCGTAGTTCTCCTCGGCGTTCTCGTAGACCCAGGCGATCGAGGACCCCGGCAGGATGTCGTGGAACTGCTGCAGCAGGACGGTGTGCCAGGCGCGCTCGAGCTCTTCGTAGGGGTAGTCGAGCCCGAGGCGCACGGCCGCGGTCGACGCCCAGAGCTCGGCTTCGCGGAGCAGGTGCTCGGAGCGACGGTTGCCCTGCTTCGTGCGGATCTGCGACGTGTAGGTGCCACGGTGGAACTCGAGGTACATCTCGCCGGACCACACACCGGGGGTCGGCAGCACCCGTTCGAGCTCCTCGAAGACCTGGGCCGGGGTACCGAGCTGCACGCGCGGCGAGCCGTCCAGGTCGTGCTGGCGTCGGGCGGCCGCGACCATCTCGCGGGTGGGTCCACCACCGCCGTCGCCGAACCCGTAGAGCAGCATCGAGGTGTTCGCGACGCCACGCTCCTTGTTGTTCCGTTCGCCCCGGTGCAGATCGGCGGCGGAGACGTCGGAGTTGTAGGTGTCGGCCGGCGGCAGGTGCGTCAGGACGCGCGAGCCGTCGATGCCCTCCCAGTGGAAGGAGGTGTGCGGGATGACGTTCGTCTCGTTCCACGACGGCTTCTGGGTGACGAACCACTTCGAGCCGGCGGCGCGGACGATCTGCGGCAGCGCCCCGGAGTAGCCGAACGAGTCGGGCAGCCAGGCCTCGGGGGTGTCGATGCCGAACTCCTCGAGGAAGAACCGCTTGCCGGCGACGAACTGTCGGGCGAGGGCTTCACCACCGGGCAGGTTCGTGTCCGACTCCACCCACATGCCACCGACCGGGATCCACCGGCCCTCGGCGACGCGCTGCTTGATGCGGGCCCAGATCGACGGGTAGCCGTCGCGGATCCACGCGTACTGCTGCGCGGATGAGCACGCGAAGGTGAAGTCCGGGTCGCGGTCCATCAGGTCGAGGACGTTCGAGAAGGTGCGGGCGCACTTGCGGATCGTCTCGCGCACCGGCCAGAGCCAGGCGGAGTCGATGTGCGCGTGGCCGACGGCGATCGCCCGGTGTGCGGCGGCACTGGCGGGCACGGCCAGCACGGGTGCGAGCACCTGACGAGCATCGGCTGCGGTGCCAGCGACGTCGTCGGGGTCGAGGGCGTCGGCTGCCAGCTCGAGGGCGTGCAGGATGTCGGCCCCGCGCGTGCCGTCCGTGGGGAGTTCCGCCATCAGGCCGCGCAGGACCCAGAAGTCCTGCTGCAGCTCCCACACGGCGTCGTCGCGCTCGACGAGTTCGAGGGCGCGCACGCGGTAGATCGGCTTGTCACCCGCGGTGGAGCGCGACCCGAGGGGCGTCGCGCCCTGGAACGAGTCGCCGCCGATGTCCGGGTTCGCGCCGGCCTCGACGTACAGCTCGAACGACTCCCCTGCGCCGACCTCGACCGGCACGGTGTCGTTCCGCGGCTCGACGCCCTTGATCGTGGAGCCGTCGGGCCGGTACGCCAGTCCCTCGGCCTGGAACCCCGGGTGCCGCTTCGTGAACCCGAGGTCGACGAGCAGTTCCGCAGTGGTCCCCGGCGCCGTGCCGAAGTCGGCGGGGACGGTGCCGGTGATCCGGAACCAGGTGGTCCCCCACGGCCGGCCACCCCAGGCGCTGCCCACGGTGAACGGTGTGTACGCCTGCTGGACGGCGGAGTCGAACGGCACCGGCTCGTCCGGCACCTCCCACGCCTCGATCGTCACCGGCGCCGAGCGGCGGTGGACGGCGGGGTCGACACGGTCGCGGACGAGGCGGGCGATCCGGGCCTCGACGAGCGGTTCGTCCTGGTGCATGTGGTTCCTTTCGAGAGAGCCGGCCGGGGCCAGCAGATCAGCCCTTGATGCCGCCGGCGAGGGCGTTGCCGCCGCCGAGGCCTCGGGACACGATCACGTAGAGGGCGATGACGGGCACGGAGTAGACGATGGAGAACGCGGCGAGCTGTCCGTACGCGACCGCCCCGTTCTGCCCGAAGAAGTTGAAGATGCTCACCGCGGCGGGCACCTTGTCGGGCGAGAGCAGCAGGACGAACGGGACGAAGAAGTTCCCCCACGCCTGGATGAACACGAAGATGAACACGACGGCGATGCCCGGACGCATGAGCGGGACGACGATGCGCGTCAGGGTGGTCATCATCGACGCCCCGTCGGTCCACGCAGCTTCTTCGAGCGAGATCGGCACGGAGTCCATGAAGTTCTTCGCCATCCAGATCGCCATCGGCAGCGACGTGGCGGCGAGGAAGAAGATGCAGCCCCACACGTTGTCGATCAGGTTGAGCGACACGAACAGCGCGTAGACCGGCACCATCATGGCGGTGATCGGCAGGCCGGTCCCGAACAGGATGCTGTACAGGAACGGCTTGTTGACGCGCATCTTGTAGCGGGACAGCGGGTACGCGGCGAGCAGTGCGAAGACGACGGTGACGACTGCCGTGCCGCCGGAGAGCAGCAGGCTGTTCGCGAGTGGGATGAACGACAGCTCGGGCGTGAGCACCTTGGTGAAGTTGTCGAGCGTGAACTGCGTCGGCAGCTTCACGGACAGCGACGCCTGGGTGTCGACCGAGGCGAGGACGAGCCAGAGCAGCGGGACCGCGAAGCACACCGCGATGACGAGCAGCACGGTGTTCGCCACCCACCGCATGGTGCGGCCGCGGGGCGACGTCATGTGCAGCGAACCGGGAGCGGTCACCGAGCGGGTGGTGGTCGGGTCGAGGGACGGGGCAGTGATGGCCATCAGTCCACCTCCGGCTTGAGGGCTCGGATGTAGATGATCGAGAAGACCGCCCCCACCACGAGCAGGATGGTCGCGATCGCGGTCCCGAAGCCGAGCTGCGAGAACTTGAACGCCTCTTGGTAGGCGAGGATCGGCAGGGTCGACGAGTTCGTGCCCGGCCCACCCCCGGTCATCACGAAGATGAGGGTGAAGACCGACAGCGTCTGCAGCGTCGTCAGCATGAGGTTCGTCGAGATGCTCCGTCGGATCACCGGCAGCGTGATGTAGACGAGGCGCTGCCACCCGGTGGCCCCGTCGACCTCGGCGGACTCGGTGATCTCCTCGGGGACCTCCTGCACGGCGGCGGAGTAGACGAGCATCGAGAAGGCCGTACCGCGCCAGATGTTCGCCAGGATCACGGCGAACATCGGGAACGTGTAGAGCCAGTTCGGTCCGCTGATGCCGATGGACTTCAGGAACTCGTTGAGCGTGCCCTCGTCGTTGAAGAACGCGTACGCGGCGAACGAGGCGACGATCTCGGGCAGGACCCAGGCGGCGACGACGAAGGTGCCGACGATCGCGCGGACGGCCTTGTTGGCCGAGCGCATCAGGAGTGCGAGGCCGAGCCCCAGCACGTTCTGTCCCACGACCGCCGAGGCGAGCAGGAACACGACCGTCAGGATGACGGACTTCGGGAAGTCCGGGTCCTGGAACAGTTCGACGTAGTTCTGGAAGCCGACGAACTGCTGGTCGGCAGCGCCGGCGCCGGTGAGCGCCGAGTTCGTGAACGACCCGTAGAACGACGAGATGACGGGGCCGAGCAGGAAGATGACGAGCAGGACGAGGGCGGGCAGGAGCGGGACCGCTCGGCCGACGCTCCGCAGTGGTCGCCGCTTGCGCGGCACGGGTGGATCGGTGCGCTTCGGCGCACCGGGCGCCGACAACGTCGGCGCGAGGGGGGTGCTGGACACGATGGGTGCCTTCCGGGTGCGGAGGGGTTCCGAAGGTGGGGAAGGACGGACCGGGAGGCGCGGTGCGGGGCCGCCCCGCGCCTCCCGTCCGTCAGTGGGTGACGTCCGTCAACCAGCCGAGACGGTGTTCTCCTTGCCGACCACCTGCGTGACGGCCTTGTCGTACACGGCAGCCGCCTGCTTCGGTGTCTGCTGTCCGGTCATGACCGACTCCATCGCGACCTGGATCGCGTTCGACACCTGCGAGTAGTCACTCGTCGCCGGGCGGAAGTTCGTGTTCTCAACCAGTCCGGAGAAGAACTTGAACGTCGGGTTGGCGTCGGTGTAGGCGGTGTCGTCCGCGACGTCCTTGCGGACGGCGATCTGGCTGTTCTCGGTGTCGTACTTCAGCGAGCCGTCCTTGTCGAGGAAGCTCGTGATGAAGTCGAACGCCGCCTGCGGGTTCTTCGACTTCGCGCCGACCGCCAGGGTCCAGCCGCCGGACATCGAGTTGTAGCCCGGGTCCTGACCGTTCTGCGTCGGCATCGGCGCCTGACCCATCACGTCGTTCCACTCGGCCCACGGCGCGGTGCCGGACTTGAGCCACGTGCCGGACTGCCACGAACCGTCGAGGTCGATCGCGAGCTTGCCCTTCGGCAGCCACGTCTGCGCGATGGTCGTGCCGACGTTCGTGTCGAGCGCCTGCTGCGGTGTCGGGCCGAGGCCGCCCTGGTAGACGTCCTTCACGAACTGCAGCGAGTCCTCGAACTGCTTCGAGCCCGTGACCCACTTCTTGTCCTTGTAGAGCGTGTTGCCGGAGCCGTCCGCCCCGTACAGGAGCATCTCGAAGCCCTGCATGGTCGACGCCTCGCCCTGCGCCTTGCCCGAGTAGATGTTGAACGGGATGAGGTCGGGCTTCTTGTCCTTGATCGTCTTCGCCGCGGCGAGCACGTCGTCCCAGGTCTTCGGCTGCCACGGCACGGGCAGGCCGACGGACTTGAAGATGTCCTTGTTGTACCAAAGCGCGCGGGTGTCGGTGCCCATCGGGACGCCGTAGATCTTGCCGTCGTCACCCTGGCCGGCCTGCTTGGCGTTGTCGAAGAACTGGTCCCAGTCCTTCCACTTCGCCGTGTACTTGTCGAGCGGCAGGAGGTAGCCGGCCTCGGCGTCGGCCTTGACGAGGAACGTGTCCTCGTACATGACGTCGGGAGCCGTCGCGGGCGCCTTGTTCATGAGCGCGAGCTTCGTGTAGTAGTCGTTGCCCTGGGCCTGGATCGGGACGAGCGTGACCTTCTTGCCCGGGTTGTCCTTCTCGTACTCCTTCTTGACGACCTTCATCTGGGCGTCGAGCTGCTGGAAGGCTCCGAACTTCTGGTACGCGATCTTGATCGTGTCGCTCGAGGCGGACCCCGAGGCTGAGCAGCCTGCCAGGCCGACCGCGGCGACGGCCACGGCTGCGAGTCCGGCGATGATGCGGGTGCGTTTCATCGGTGCTCCTTTGCACGGGTGACATCCGCGGGCTCCATCGCCCGCGCGCAGGATTAGTCCAGCGTATGGACTTATCCGTGTCAAGGAGTTTTTCGCGCCGCGCGCGTCGGGGCGGGTGGTCGAATCGGGCGTACCGTGCCGAATCGGGCGTACCTGGTCGGAACTTTCGACCAGGTACGCCCGATTCCGCTTCCCATCGCACGCGATCTGGGAAGGAACGTCCGTCAGTCGATCGGGGTCGCGCTCCCCGTCACGGTGATCCCGCCGGACTCCGGCACGTCGACGAGCAGCAGGCTCGGACGACCGACGTGGCGCCCCTGCCGGATGACGACGCGGTCCCCCGGCTCGACGGCACCGACCTCGCGCAGGTACGCCCCGGTCGACGCCGCAGCCGAACCCGTCGCCGGGTCCTCGGTGATGCGGCCGGCGGGGAACAGGTTCCGCGCCTCGTACTCGCGCTCCCCGGTCCGGAGCAGCACCGTGACCGTCCCCTGCCAGCCGGCCTCGTGCTTGAGGTCGGCGAGCGGGCCGGGTGCGAACCGGAACTGGTGGAAGAGCTCGCGGTCGTGCAGCACGAGCACCGGGTGCCAGTTGCCGGCGAACGACTCGAGCACCGGGAAGCCCGGCGCGATGTCGTCGGCCGTGAGCCCGAGCAGGTCGAACAACCGCCCGAGGAGCGCCGAGTCGATGTCCCGCGTCGCCGGTTCGACACTCGTCATCGCGACCCGGACCACTCCGTCCGGGCCGGTGGTGGCGTCGAGGGCGACCTCGCCGGCGGCCGTCGTGAACACTCGGCGGCCGAGCCCCTGCCGTTCGGCGAGCGCCACCGCGAGCGCGACCGTCGCGTGCCCGCAGAACGGCACCTCGGCGGCGGGCGAGAAGTAGCGGACGTGCGGGCCCGTCGCCGTGGCGCCGACGACGAACGCGGTCTCGGGGTAGCCGACCTCGCGGGCGACGGCGAGCATCTCGTCGTCGGTCAGTGCCGCTGCGTCGAGGACCAGTCCGGCGGGGTTGCCACCCCCGGGCTCGGCGGCGAAGGCGGTGTACCGGAGGACGTCGATGCTCATGGTGCGACGCTACTGCGGGGGCGGCGAGGACTGCTGATCACGCATGGTGAGCAGGAATGGTCGGGTCCGCTGAGCGAACCCGACCATTCCTGCTCACGAATTGCCCCCGTGGGGCGTGGGGGCTACTCTGCGGCCGCCGCCTTGCGACGGCGGACGATCAGCACACCCGCACCCGCGGCGAGCAGCAGGAACGCGATGAGTGCTCCGGCACCGAGGCCCTCGGCACCCGTGAACGCGAGCTGCCCGTCAGCGGTGATCGTGATCGGGGTCCAGCCCAGCACCGTGCCGTCCTCCGCGGTCACGACGATGCGGTGCTCGCCAGCCGGAGCATCGGCCGGGATCGTGACGCGCACCGTGCCGTCAGCGCCGACCGTCACGGTGCCGAGCAGCGTCGGCGTCGAGTACAGCCACACGTTCACCCGGTCGCCGGCGTACCGCGTGCCCACCGTGACCGTGATGGTCTCCCCCGCGCGGGCGGACGACGGGGCCGAGACGCCCCCACGGTTCGTGTCGGTCAGACCGGTCTCCGAGGGAGCCACCGGGGCGATCGGAGCGGCCGGAGCGGTCGGCGACGGGGTCGGCGTCGGTCCACCGGTCCCGGGGGTCGGCGCAGGCGTCGATCCACCGTCACCCGGAGCAGGCGTGGGCGTCGGGTCGGTGCCCGGGTCCGTGCCCGGATCGGTGCCGCTGCCCTCGCACGGGTACGTCCCGGTGCGGAGCGAGAACCCGTCCGTGTCGTTGTCGTCGGCGTAGAACGTTGCGCGCTCCCCGTCGGCGCAGACGCCGGAGATCGCGAAGCCCTCGTTGGCGAGCGTCCGGTCCGCGTTCGACGGAGCCTCGAACACCTTCGCTGCGGTGAAGGCACCGTCGGTCAGCTCGTACAGCGCGGTGCGTCCGGCGCAGGCGTCGTCGCACACCACCCAGAGCGCGTCGAGGGTCGGGTCGAACTGCACGTCGGCCACGACCGCGAACGGCGATCCGATGGTGGCCACACGCTGGAACGAGCCGTCCGCCATCAGGGCGTAGGCGGAGACGCTCGCGGTGCCCTCAACGCCGACGAAGAAGAGCCCCTCGCCGTGGCCGGCGTACGTCGACGGTGCGTAGGCCGCGCCGGTGTGCTCGTCGGCGAAGCCCTGCTCGGTGAGCCACGAGTCCGGGATCCAGGTGACGCCCTCGAGGCCGGCGTTCGCACCGAGCCCCGGGAAGTCGGCTGCGAGGTCCCACTCGTCGGTGGCGCGCAGGGTCGACTCGGACCCGTCGGTGGTGGCGTACCGCAGGACCGACGGACGGCTGGTCTTCGACACGTCGTTGTCCCGCTCGGTCGACACGTACACTGCGCCCGGGTCGTCGCTCGTGACGGTGACGCCCTCGGCGTCCGGGGTCCCCGTGCCGTCGGCGTACCGCAGATCCGTGCCCGCGGCGTTCGACGGCGCCCAGCCGCCCTGGCCGTCCGAGGTCAGGTGGTAGAGCAGGCCGTCGCCGTTCTGCACGGCCCAGAGCTGGCCGTCCTCGGACGTGCTCGACGTGCTCGACGTGGTCCAGTCGATGCCGCTCAGGTCACCGGTGAAGGTGTCCTCGTCGTCGAGCACGGTCTCGTCCGGGCCGCCGGGCCACGGCTCGGCGGTGACGACTCCGGCGAACCGGTTCGCCGTGCCCTTCGTCGACTCGGCGGTCTCGGCGAAGTCGCCGGTGCCGTCCGGGTTGCGGCCGTACGTGGCGGCAGCGTGGGCCGTCCACGAGTACGAGTCGACCAGCGCACCCCGCGGGTCGAAGACCCGGGCGGAGTCGGCCTTGCCGAGTCCGAAGCCGAAGTCCGCCTCGTCGAGGACGGTGAAGCCCCCGGCCACGATCGTCGTGCCGGCAGGGATCGTGTACGCGTGGTCGTCCTCGCTGTCCTTGAGGACGTACCCGCCCAGGTCGACCGTGGTGCTGCCGACGTTGGTCAGCTCCACCCAGTCGCCGGGGGTGCCGTCCTGCGACTCGACCTCGTTGATGCGCACGGGCGAGGAGCAGTCGTTGGCGGCCCCCTTCGTCGACGCGGTGGTGTCGACCAGCGCACCGGTCCCGTCGGCGCACCGGCCGTACGTGACGACCGCGTGGCTCGTCCACGAGTACCGGAGCACCAGGTCGCCGGCGGGGTCGTACACCCGCGCGGTGTCGGCGCCGCCGAGTCCGAAGTCGAACCCGGGCGCGGTCGCCGAGAGCTGGTCGATGACGAAGTACCCGCCGGGGGCGATCGTCGAGCCGGCGGGCAGGACGTAGGCGTCGTGGGTGCTGTCGTCGTCGAGGAACGCGTACCCGGTCAGGTCGATCGACGCCGACGACGTGTTCGCGAGCTCGACCCAGTCGGTGTCGTCGCCGTTCGACTCGACCTCGTTGACGACGAGGCCGTTCGGGGCGGCGGCGCCGACGCTCGGGTCGTCGTCACGGACGGCGGCGAGTGCCGGGCTGGCCGTGACGACACCGGCGCCGAGGGCCAGCGCGGAGACGATGGCAGCACCGATCCGCACGGAGCGGGGGCGCAGGGCAGGAGTGCGCATGCAGGTCCTTCTCGGGAGGGGAGGGGAGACCTGCACGACTGTTCAGCACCCGGGCATCCGACCGGTGGCCGCCCGGTGAACGACAGGTGTCGCGCGGCGCCCGAGCGCCGGGATCCCTCAGTGACGCGACCCCGCAGTGCCCGAGATCCCTCAGCCCTGCGCGACCCCGGAGAAGTCGGGCGACCCGTCGGGCAGCGCCGGCAGTGGCGTGCCGTCGACGTACCGCGGCCACGCCAGGGCACGCGACGCCTCCGGGCGCGGCTCGTACCGGTACCGGTCCCCGCTGACCGGGCCGGCGGCCGTGGCAGCAGTGGCAGCCGTGGCAGCCGTCGGGGCATCGGGCACCGGAGTGGCGGCCCACGTCGCGATCGGTACCGCGGGCGCCATCGGGGGTGCTGCCGGCGGCGCTTCCGGCGTCGGCCACGCTCCGACCGCCCCCGCCGGGACGGCGCCCCGCGGGCGGAAGAGCGCGTTGCTGAGCGGGACGACGACCGTTCCGAGCAGGTCGAGGATGACCACCACCCAGACGAGTCGCCAGTAGCCGCGGGCGTAGTCCACGTCGGGCGCGAGCAGCGGGATCGACAGCAGCAGTGCGAGCAGGGCGATGACCCCGACGGTGGCCTTCGCGACGACCTGGAGTGCCGGTGTCGGGTAGCGGCGGTGGATGACGAGCAGCAGGTGCACGTGCAGGAGCGCCACGCGGGCGACCCCGACGAGCCAGATCCAGTGCCAGAACCGCTCGCCGACGAGCCAGAGGCCGTCCTCGCCGGAGGAGTCCGTCGGGGCGAGCCACACCTTGTACAGCCCCGCGACGAGCAGGTACATCGACGTGGCGATGCTGACGAACGCGAACGTGCCCGATCGGCGTGACGAGACGTCGGCGTCGTACCAGGACAGCAGGGCGAAGACGACCACCACGACGATCGTCAGGAGCAGCTGTACCGCGACCCGTCCGAAGTCGCCGACCAGCACCGCCACGATGCCGACGAGCCCGGCTGCGACGACCGCGCCGATGATCGTCCGGAACACCAGTGGCCGGACCTTCGCCCAGCGTCGGTCGATCGTGCCCGCGGCGCCGTTGTCCGTCATGTGTCCCCCGTCGTTCGCCGCCCACCTGGCGGATCCGTCGGTTCGCAGCGTAGCGGGCGGTGCGAGCCACCCCCGACCGCCGTCAGCGGCGGATGAGCAGCCCGCTCGCCCGCGGGGACAACGCGGCGTCGAGCACCAGGCACGCGGCTCCCACCGCGGCGACGTCGGCACCGCGGTCACTCTCGACCACGTCGACCGCGTGCTTCGGCACGAGCAACGGCGACCCGACGATCGCCGCGCGGGCGGCCGGCAGTGCGGCACTCGCGATGCGGGACCAGAACGGTCCGCCGAACACGACCCGGTCGATGTCGAGCAGGTTCACGATGACGACGGCGGCGTCGCCCATGACGGTGCCGGCCTCGGCGGCGAGCGTGATCGCGGCCTCGTCGCCGGCAGCGATGGCCTCGGCGAGCTCGTCCCAGGCACGGTTCACCGCATCGACCGACCCGTCGGACGGGACCGACCCGTCGGACGCGGCCGCACCACCGGACGAGACCGCACCCGCAGCGTCGCCACCGCCGGACAACGCCACCCCCCGCTCCCGTGCGATCCGCACGAGCCGGTCCGGCGCCACGGCCGCACCCACCTCTCCCCGGGTGCCGGACCCGTCGGGGGTGCCGGCGAGCGATCGCTGGTCGACCATGATGTGCCCGGCGTCGCCGGCGTTCGACCCGACCCCGCGCACGGGTTCGTGGTCGACGACGAGCCCGACGCCGAACCCGGTGCCGAAGTACACGAACGCGAAGTTCCGCGCCGACGACTCCCCCGCCAGGAACATCTCGCCGACCGCGGCGGCCGTGACGTCCTTCTCGAGCAGGACGGGGTAGCCCGTGGCCTCGGCGAGCGCGTCGCGCAGGGGCACGTCCCGCCACCGGGGCAGGAACGGCGGGTCGACGACGATGCCGGCGTCGACGTCGATGGGGCCGGGGCTGGCGATCCCGACACCGAGCACCCCGTCGACGTCCACGCCGGCGTCGGCGATCAGGCCGTCGACGGCGGAGCCGATGGTGCGGACGACCTCGGACGGGTCGTCGGCGGTCGGCGTCGAGGTGGTGGACGAGGCGACGACGGTGCCGGCCAGGTCGAGGAGCACGTAGGTGACGACGGCCGGGTCGACGTGCACGCCGACGGCGTAGCGGCTGCCGGGTTCGAGCCGCAGGATGGTGCGCGGCTTGCCCCGACCGGCGACGACGGTGCCGGACTCGACGATCATGCCGGCCTCGATCAGGAACCGGGTGACGTTCGACACCGTCTGCGCGCTGAGACCGGTTCGCGAGGCGAGTTCGACACGGCTCAGGCCGTCCGGCGAGCGTCGGACGGCATCGAGCACGACCGTGCGGTTGAACCCGCCGATCGACGGGAGGTTCGCTCCACGCCGATGTTCTGCCATTCCGCGACCATACCGCGGCAACGGTGCGGTCTCGGTCTGCCGTCCGCGCTGGCCCCCACACGGGTCGCACCGTTACCCTGGCCGCATGGCCGACCTGCGTCTCGAAGAACTCTCCGCGAAGACCGCTGCCGCGGCGAACTCCCTGACGCTCAAGCCGGGTCAGGAACAGTTCGTGCAGCCGACCACCTACGGGGTCGCCGAGTCCGACGTCAAGCCGAGCTCCGCGTGGACCCGGGTGGTCCTGGACGGCGACGAGGTCCTGGGCCTCATCATCGGTTCGTTCGACGCGGACAACGCGCAGGAAGAGCTGCGCAGCGCCATCTGGCGGGTCAACGTCGCCGGCACGGCGCAGGGTCGCGGCGTCGGCCGCTTCGCCGTGCACGGCCTGGCGGACGAGGCCCGCAGCCGCGGGCAGGAACGCCTGACGGTCGTGTACGAGCCCGGTGGCGACGACAGCCCCGAGGCGTTCTTCCGCGCCGTGGGCTTCGAGGTCGTCCGTGAGACCCAGTACGGCGACCACTTCGCGGTCCTGACGCTCTAGTACGTCTCCGACGACGTACTCATCAACGACGTGCCCGAGGACGACGCCCCCGCGCCGGAGCAGGACTTCGGGGCGGCGGTGGCCGAGGTGGTCCGGATGATCCCGCCGGGTCACGTCATGACGTACGGCGACGTCGCCGCCGCGCTCGGCTCACGCGCGTCGCGTGCGGTCGGCAAGGTGATGGCCCACGAGGGCGCCGACCTGCCTTGGTGGCGCGTGGTGCGCGCGGGTGGGCACCCGCCGCTGCACCACGAGGCCCGTGCGCTCCAGCACTACCGCGCGGAGGGCACGCCGCTCGTGCAGGGGACGGCGGCCTGGAGGCTCGACATGCGTCGTGCCCGCTGGTCGCCGTCCACGGATGCGGACGACCCGTTCTGACGTGCGGCCTGCGCACGTCGGCCGTCCGTCCGCCGGCGGTCAGCGGTCGAAGCGCTCGCCCTTCGGGCTCGTCGGGATCAGGCACAGCACGTACACGACGAGCGAGCCGATGCCGGGCACGACGTGCAGGAACTGCCAGAAGCCGGACAGGCCGGCGTCGTGCAGCCGCCGGGCGCCGAGGGCGAGCGACCCGATCAGGGTCGCGAGGCCCCAGAGGACGAACAGGTAGGACCCGACGGGGTTCTCGAACAGCGCGGTGTCCGGCGTGAACGCCTGCGGGACGAGCTGCAGCACGAGTCCGATCGCGAGCGACGTGATCCACCACCACCAGAACTCGGCACGCGAGGCCCGTCCGGTGAACACGGTGTACTTCCGCCAGAACCGCCGGACGGCCTCGGTGAAGGGTGCGCCGTAGAAGGGGTCGCGCAGGGCGACGCCGCCGGGCTGCACGCTGTCGTTGCTCATGGAGCAAGCCAACCACGTGGTGCAGCCCGGCTGCGTCCTACACGAGCGAGTCGCGCCAGGCCGCGTGCAGCTGGGCGAACCGTCCGGTACCCGAGATGAGGTCGGCGGGGGTGCCGTCCTCGACGATCTTCCCGTGTTCCATCACGAGCACGCGGTGGGCGATCGCGACCGTGGACAGGCGGTGCGCGATGATCACCGCGGTGCGGTCGGCGAGCAGGGTCTCGAGCCCTTCCTGCACCAGCCGCTCCGAGGGGATGTCGAGCGACGCCGTGGCCTCGTCGAGGATGAGCACCTTCGGGTCCGCGATGAACGCCCGCGCGAACGAGAGCAGCTGCCGCTGTCCCGCCGAGACACGACCACCGCGCTTGTTCACGTCGGTGTCGTACCCGTCGGGGAGCGCCATGATGAACTCGTGCGCGCCGACCGCCTTGCCGGACGCCTCGATCTCGGCGCGGGAGGCCCCCGGCTTGCCGAGCGCGATGTTGTCCGCGACCGTTCCGGAGAACAAGTAGGCCTCTTGCGTGACCATGACGATCGCGCGGCGCATGTCCTTCGTGTCGAGGTCGCGCAGGTCCACGCCGTCGAGCCGCACGGAACCGTGCGACGGGTCGTAGAAGCGCGCCATGAGCTTGGCGAGCGTCGACTTCCCGGCGCCGGTGGATCCGACGAGCGCGATGGTCTGCCCGGACGGGATGTGCAGGTCGAACTCCGGCAGGACGACCTTGCCCGCGTTGTAGGCGAACACGACCTCGTCGAAGTCCATCTTGCCCGTGGCGTCGGCCAGCTTGGTCGGCTTCACGGGGTCCGGCACGCTCGGCCGCTCCTCGAGGACGCCGGAGATCTTCTCCATCGCCGCCGAGGCCGACTGGTACCCGTTGTAGAACATCGCGAGCTCCTGCGCCGGGTCGAAGAAGCGCTTGGCGTACAGCGCGACCGCGAGCAGCGCACCGACCTCGAGCGTCCCGCCGACGATCCGGAAGCCGCCGACGACGACGACCGCGGCGAGCGTGGCGTTGCCGATGAGCACGAGCACCGGGTCGAACGTCCCGAACAGGTTGAACACCTTCGTGTTCGCCAGCCGGTAGTCCTCGACGAAGCCGCCGTACTCGTCCTTGTTGCGGGACTCCTTGCGGAACGCCTGCACGGCACGGATGCCCGTCATCGTCTCGACGAAGTGCACGATCACGCGCGCCGAGGTGACGCGGGTGGCGCGGAACAGCGTCTGCGAGTTCTTCTGGAACCAGCGGATCAGGAACCAGAGCGGCACGAGCGACACCGCGAGCACGAGCCCGGACGTCGGGTCGAGCAGAACCAGGGCCACGGCGGTGAACACCATGTACAGCACGCCCTGGATGAGCTGGTTCAGGCCGGAGTCGAGCAGCTCGCGGATCGAGTCGAGGTCACTCGTCTGGCGGGAGATGATCCGGCCGGACGTGTAGGTCTCGTGGAACTCGAGCGACAGCCGCTGCGTGTGCAGGAACACCCGCTTGCGCAGGTCGAACAGGATCGCTTGGCTGATCCGTGCGGCGAGCACGGTGTACCAGGCGGTGAGCACCGCGCCGAGGACGGCCACGACGATGTACGTCGCGACGACGCCGAACGCCGGCACCCAGTCGTTCTGGTCCATCACGGCGGGCAGGGCGTTGTCGATGCCCCACGCGATGAGCGCCGGGCCCGCGACGGTGCCCGCCGTGGAGACCACGACGACGATCCCGAGCAGCACCAGGCGGAGCTTCAGCGGGGCCGCGAGGGAACCGAGCAGGGCGAGGGAACGACGCCGCAGGCGCTTGCTCTCCGCCTTGGTGAAGTCCTCACGCTCCTCGCCGCGCACGCCCAGGGTGGTGATCGAGGCGGTGACGGGCGCGGCAGACTGCGCGTCCGCAGCGTCGTCGGTGACCGGTGCCGTGCCTCCCGGCAGGTTCTGGTCCGTCTGCTGGCTCATGCCATCGCCTCCTGTCGTGCGGTCGCGTCGTCGTCGTCGAGCGACGAGATGACGTAGCGGTAGTGCTCGTTGGTGGCCATCAGGTCGTGGTGGGTCCCGACGGCGGTGACGACGCCGTTCTCCATCAGAGCGACCCGGTCGGCCAACGTCACCGTCGACGGACGGTGCGCCACGATGAGCGAGGTCGTCTCGGCGAGGACACGGCGGAGGCCGGCCTCGACCCGTGCCTCGGTGTCGACGTCGAGCGCCGACAGCGGGTCGTCGAGGACCAGCACCGACGGCCGCGCGGCGATCGCGCGAGCGAGCGCCAGGCGCTGGCGTTGTCCACCGGACAGCGACAGCCCCTCTTCGCCCACCCGGGTGTCCACGCCGTCGGGCAGGTCGTCCACGAAGGACGCCTGCGCGATGTCGAGTGCCTCGCGCATGAGCGCCTCGGCCTCGGCACCCTGCACGTCCGGTCGACCTAGCAGCACGTTCTCACGCACGGTGGAGGAGAACAGGGTGGCGTCCTCGAAGGCGACGCCGACGTGCCGGCGCAGCTCTTCGCGGGTGAGGTCGCGGATGTCGACCCCGTCGATCGTCACCGATCCGCCGGTCACGTCGTACAGGCGCGGCACCAGCGAGAGCAACGTCGTCTTGCCGCAGCCCGTGAGCCCGACGAGCGCCATGGTCTCGCCCGGCTGCAGCTGCAGCTCGACGCCGTTGATCAGGTCCGGGTACTGCGGCGCGGAGTCCTGGTACCGGAAGTGCACGCCGTTGAACGACAGCGCACCGTGCGGCTCCGCGATCGTCTTCGGGTCCTGCGGGTCCGTGATGGTGTTCTCGGAGTCCATGACCTCGAAGAAGCGGTCGACCGCCGTACGGGTGTCGAACGTCATCGAGAGCAGGAAGCCGATCGACTCGATCGGGAACCGCAGCACCGTCGCCGTCGCGAAGAACGCGAACAGCTGACCGACGGTCATCTCGCCCTGCGACGCCAGCCAGATGCCGGCGAGCAGGCACAGCGCGAACGCGACGTCCGGCACGAGCAGCAGCCACAGCCAGATGCTCGCGATGGCCTTCGCCTTCTTGATCTCCGTGCCGCGCAGGGCTTCGGCCTGCTCGCTGAACTCCTCGAGCTTCGACCCGCCGCGACCGAACGCCTTGAGCACGCGGATGCCGTGCACCGACTGCTCGACACTCGTCGCGAGGTCACCGACCTGGTCCTGGCTGCGGCGCGCGACGACGGAGTACCGACGCTCGAACAGCAGCCCGTTGATCCACAGCGGGATCGACGCGATCAGGAAGATCAGCCCGAGCAGCCACCCGAAGGTGAACAGCACGACGAAGCCGACGACGATCGTCACGACGTTCACGACGAGCAGGACGACACCGAAGGCCAGCCAGCGGCGGATCAACGACAGGTCCGACACGGAACGGGACAGCAGCTGCCCCGACTCCCACCGGTCGTGGAACGCGACGGGCAGGTCCTGCAGCTTCGCGTACAGCGAGTTCCGCATGCTGGCCTCGATCCGCGTCGAGGGGCGCATCACCATCCGGCGGCGCGAGGCGATGAAGAACGCCTCGAGCACACCGAGGGCGAGCACGCCGAGGCCGGCGGGCCAGATCTGTGCGCCGTCCTTCGATGACAGCGGGCCGTCGACGAGCCACTGCAGGACGTAGGGGATTGCGAGCGCCACCAAGGAGGCTCCCATCGCTGCGGCCATGCCGCCGATGAGGCGCCCCTGGTAGGGCTTCACGTAGGGGTAGATCCGCGCGATCGCGCGGAAGGTGGACGGGCGCGCCGTGGTGGGCGACTTGGACATGCGTTGCGTCCTCATGCGTCTGCCGGGTCCCCGGGTCGCGCTGCGCCCTGGCCGCCTGCTGCTTGCTTGCTTGCTTGCTTGCGTGCGGTGCGTGCGCGGCCTCGACCTGGAGGCTCGGTGTGGCGTTGCGTGGTGATCATCGGCCGGGCGCGTGGTCGCGCCTCCGCCGTCACTCGCGTGACGTCGGTCGGGCCGGAGGGCACCGGGAGATACTCGTCCCCCGGGTTCAGGCGGGTGGTTCGCGGACGCTGGTCGTGCGGCGCCGCGAGGCCGTGGGAACGGCCTGGCTAGACGGCGGCCGCGACGCGCGGTCGCGGTGCGATCAGGGATCGCCGTGCGGGAGTGGTCCCCACGACGGACACGAGACCTGCACGGGCGGCCGTCGCCACGGTTCCGGTCATGTTGTCCATCGTCACTCCAGTCGTCGTCTTCGTCACCGTTGTGTCCGCGGTGCCACCGGTCCCGGGGGACCGTCGGCTGCCTGTCGCGGAGCCTTACAGACTATTCACAGTGACTCTCAGCGCGCAATAGGGTGCCGCGATTTGTTCACTTCAGTGGAAGAAGTGGCGCTCGCCCGTGAAGTACATCGTGACGCCCGCGGCCGTCGCCGCGGCGATGACCTCGTCGTCGCGGACGCTGCCACCGGGCTGGGCCACCGCGCGCACACCGGCGTCGAGCAGCACCTGCAGGCCGTCGGCGAACGGGAAGAACGCATCCGACGCCGCGACGCTGCCGGTCGCGCGGTCACCGGCACGGTTCACCGCGAGGTGGCACGAGTCCACCCGGTTGACCTGGCCCATGCCGACCCCGACGCTCGCGCCCTGGTTCGCCAGCAGGATGGCGTTCGACTTGACCGAACGGCTCGCCTTCCACGCAAAGGCCAGGTCGGCGAGGGTCTGGTCGTCGGCGGGCGCGCCGGCGACCAGGGTCCACGTGGACTGGTCGAACGCCGTGAAGCGGTCGGCGTCCTGCACCAGGAAGCCGCCGGAGATCTGCTTGACCTCGCGCGGTGCCAGGGCGAAGTCGGCCGGCAGCGTGAGCAGGCGGATGTTCTTCTTGCGCGACAGGATCTCGAGCGCCTCGGGGTCGAAGCCCGGGGCGACGACGACCTCGGTGAAGATGTCCTTCACGGTCTCGGCCATCGCCACGGTGACCGGACGGTTCGCGGCGATGACCCCACCGAACGCCGACAGCGGGTCGCAGGCGTGCGCGGCGGCGTGGGCCGAGGCGATCGGGTCGGCGGCGTCCGCCGGGGCGATCGCGATGCCGCACGGGTTGGCGTGCTTGATGATCGCGACCGCGGGGGTGTCGAAGTCGAACGCCGCACGGACGGCCGCGTCGGCGTCGACGTAGTTATTGTACGACATCTCCTTGCCGTGCAGCTGCGTCGCCTGCGCGATGCCGGCGCCGTCGGTGCTCGTGTACAACGCGGCTGCCTGGTGCGCGTTCTCGCCGTAGCGGAGCGTGGCCGACAGGTCGGCGGTGAAGCCGAGGTGCTCGTCGAACGCGCCGGGCGTCTGGATGTCGCCGCTGGTCGTCGGCGCCGCAGCGGCCGCGACGACGTCGCTGGCGAAGTAGGACGCCACCGCGGTGTCGTACGCCGCGGTGTGCGCGAAGGCCTGGGCCGCCAGACGCTTGCGGAGCTCGAGCGAGGTGCCGCCGGCGCGGACGGCCTCGACGACCTCGGCGTAGGACGACGGCGAGACGACGATCGCGACGTTCGGGTGGTTCTTCGCCGACGCACGGACCATCGCGGGGCCGCCGATGTCGACGTTCTCGACCACGGTCGCGGTGTCGGCGCCCGAGGCCACCGTCTCGACGAACGGGTACAGGTTCACGACGACGAGCTCGAACGCCGCGATCCCGAGGCCGGCGAGCTGCTGCTCGTGCGACTCGAGGCGCAGGTCGGCGAGCAGGCCCGCGTGCACCGAGGGGTGCAGCGTCTTGACCCGGCCGTCGAGCGACTCCGGGAACCCGGTGACGCTCGCGACGTCGGTGACGGCGTACCCGGCGTCACGGATCGTCTGGGCGGTGGACCCCGTCGACACGATCTCGACACCCGACTCGGCGAGGGCACCGGCGAGCTCGAGCAGGCCGGACTTGTCGCTCACCGAGATGAGTGCGCGGCGGACCGGCACCACGTCACGGTCGCGGTAGAGGCTGGGGTCGGCTGCGTGCACGCTCATGCGCTCGGGGTGCCCTTCAGGTCGGTGGTGCCGTTGGCGATGTCGAGGATGGTCTGGATGAGCAGGCGGCGCTCGACCGGCTTGATGCGGTCGTGCAGCGTCGACTCGGAGTCGCCCAGGAGCACGGGAACGCGCTCCTGGGCCAGGATCGGGCCGGTGTCCACGCCGTCGTCGACCGCGATGACGCTCGCGCCGGTCTCGGTGACGCCGGCTGCCAGGGCGTCCCGCACGCCGTGGGCGCCGGGGAACTCGGGCAGGTACGCCGGGTGGGTGTTGATGATGCCCGGGGCGAACTCGGACACCACGGCCGGGGGCAGCAGGCGCATCAGGCCGGAGAGCACGAGCAGGTCGGGCGACCACGGGCGGATCTGCTCGGCGAGTGCCTGCCCCCACTCGGCACGGGTCTCGTAGCGCGAGAACGGCACCGTGAAGGTCGGGATCGAGAACTCCTCGCCCAGGCCGAGACCCTCGGCATCGCGGTCGGCACCGATGGCGACGACACGGGCGGGGTACTCGGCGTCGAAGGTCGCTTCGAGCAGGGCTCGGAGGTTCGACCCGGTACCGGAGATCAGGACGACCAGTTCGAGCACGGCACCAACCCTACCGGGACCCGCGCGACGTGACGTCGGCGCTAGCGATCGTCCTTCGGGCGGCGCCACCAGGGCAGCTCCTCGTCGGGGATCTGGTCGGTGACGTCCCAGTTCGTCGGACGGGCCGCCTGGGTGGGAGCGGCTGCGGGGGCCTCGGCTGCGGCCGGTTCGTCGTCGACGTCGTCCCGTCCGGCGACGAACTCCTCGGTGCTCCACGGGAACGCCGGCTGCGCGTCGGTGTGGTCGGGTACGGGCGTCGACGTGGCGGGCCGTTCCGGAGCGGGCGCAGGGCGCTGCTGCTCCGCTACGGCGTCGGCACCGGTCACGCGGTCGCGGAGTCCACCGGCTCGCTCGCGGAGTCCACCGGCACGCTCCCGCACACCGTCGGCGGCACCGTGCAGTCGATCGCGCAGGGCACCCATCGCGGCACGTCCCGACGAGCGGGTCTCGGTCGGTCTCTCGTCCGTCAGACGCTCCGAGGCGACGGTGTCGGTCTTCGCCCAGGCCGGCAGTTCCACGTCGTGGTCCGGGTCGCGCGGGGGCGTCCGAGGCGTTGCGACGGGCGCCGGCGCGACTGGTTCGTCGGCGATCGGTTCCGTCGGGCTGTTCACGGCGGTGCGCGAGCGGGCAGCGGTCGACCCGTCGTGGGACTCCTCGACCACGAACCGGTGCACGTCGGTGGTCCGTCCCGCGCCGGCCTGGTCGAGCGCGGCGAGGAGCGATCCCGTCCCGGCCTCGGCTCCGCTGCGGTCCGCGTCGTCGTCGTCCGCCTCGGTCCAGCGCTCCCGTGTCCAGCCCCGGTCCGGCAGTCGGACGAGGTCGCTGCCCGCGGCGAGGGCGATGACCGCCGGCAGGCCGATCTCGAGCGCGGCGAACCCACCCACCACCAGGGCGTGCGGGCCGACGTCGGCCAGTCGTCCGGGGCCGAACGATCCGGACGACACCCAGGCGATCAGCCCGGTCAGGACACCGGCGACGATGCCCGTCGCGACACCGGCGAGCGCTCGGTGGAGTGCGGAGTCGGCGCTCCCCAGCGCACGGACGAGTCGCGGGCGCATCGAGCCGCCGATCGCGAAGCCGGCGATCACCGGCACCAGGATCCAGACCAGGCCGAAGGTGTGGCCCGAGGTCGGCAGTGCGCCGAACACCGGCAGTCCGGGGATCGGTCCGAGGGTCGTGGCGATCGGGGACACGCTCGAACCGGTGCCGATGGCGAACCCGGGGCCGATCAGCCACGACGTCGCCCACCCGACGAAGTCCGGCAGGAACGCGAGCTGCCCGACGGTGAGGGCGATGCCGCCGATCACACCGGCGTGGGACTGCTCGTACAGGGTGATGACCTCGGCGAACGAGGTGAAGAGCAGGAACGCGACGACGACCCCGGCGAACGCGACGACGATTCCGGTGGCGGCGGTCCCGGCACGGAGACCGAACCCAGCGATCGCACGCCAGAGCACGGGCACGCGGTCGAGCAGGTCGAGCACACGCTGGGTGGCGGGGTCCGCCGGCAGGTCGCGCCGTCGTCGGCAGACCTCCGAGCTGATGAGCGCCGGGATCCCGAACCACAGTGCGGGCAGGACCACGGCCTGCCAGATCGTCGGCTGCGTGGCGGCGGAGGTCGACGACAGCGCGACGCCCAGGCCGAGCGCCGCGACGACCGCCGTCCCGACCAGCAGGCCGGTGGTGCGGTGCTCGGTCTCCGCGAAGCGTCGACCCGCACGGGCGCCGAGCCAGGCGGTCACGACCGCGAAGCCGAGCGCCGCGAGCGTCACGTGGATGGGATCGGCGGCACCGCTGACCCCGGAGCTCTTCGCCAGCGCGGAGCCGAGCAGGAACGAGACGTCGACGCCGTGGCCGACGAGCCAGACACTGCCGGTGGCCTTCCAGAACACGTCCCAGTCGATCTGCAGGCCGTACTCGAAGCCCCACAGCAGGGTGAGCGGCACCAGTGCGATCCCGATGCCGACGCCGACCGTCACGACCGCCTCGATCGCGGCGAGCAGAGCGGTTCCCAGGCGGTTCATCGCAGCGAGGATACGTGAGCCGACCCCCGAACGACGGGAGGCTCGGCGCGGAACCCGCACCGAGCCTCCCGGCTTCGTCCCGACCGTGTGCCGGGCGATGGCCGCTAGCGGGCGGCGACGACCTCACGCAGCAGCGCAGCGGTCTCGGACGGCGTCTTGCCGACCTTCACGCCGGCGGCCTCGAGCGCCTGCTTCTTCGCCTCGGCGGTGCCGGCGGAACCGGACACGATCGCTCCGGCGTGGCCCATCGTCTTGCCCTCGGGGGCGGTGAAGCCCGCGACGTACCCGACGACCGGCTTCGTGACGTGCGCCTTGATGAACTCGGCTGCGCGCTCCTCGGCGTCGCCACCGATCTCACCGATCATCACGATGGCCTCGGTCTCGGGGTCGGCCTCGAACGCGGCGAGCGCGTCGATGTGCGTCGTCCCGATGACCGGGTCGCCGCCGATGCCGATGGCGGTCGAGAAGCCCAGGTCCCGCAGCTCGTACATCATCTGGTAGGTCAGGGTGCCCGACTTCGAGACGAGACCGATCGGGCCCTTGCCGGTGATCGTCGCCGGGGTGATGCCGACGAGCGACTCCCCCGGGGTGATGATGCCGGGGCAGTTCGGGCCGATGATGCGGGTCTTCCCGCCGAGCGCCTTGGCGTGCGCCCAGAACTCGGCGGCGTCCTGCACGGGGATGCCCTCGGTGATGACGACGACGAGCGGGATCGCGGCGTCGATGGCCTCGAGCACGGCGTCCTTGGCGAACGCCGGCGGCACGAAGACGATGGAGACGTCGGCACCGGTGGTGTCGATGGCCTCGCGCACGGTGCCGAAGACGGGCAGCGACACGTCACCGTGGGTGACGGTGGTGCCGGCCTTGCGGGCGTTGACGCCACCGACGACCTGGGTGCCGGCCTTGAGCATGAGGGCGGTGTGCTTGGTGCCCTCGCCGCCGGTGATGCCCTGGACGATGACCTTGGAGTCCTTGTTGAGGAAGATCGACATGGTCAGTCCCTTCAGGCCGCGGCAGCGGCGAGTTCGGCGGCCTGCTCGGCCGCGTCGTCCATGGTCGCGGCGACGGTGACGAGCGGGTGCGCTGCCTCCGCCAGGATCCGTCGGCCCTCTTCCACGTTGTTGCCGTCCAAGCGCACGACGAGCGGCTTGGTGGCCGCGTCGCCGAGGATCCCGAGGGCGGCGACGATGCCGTTCGCGACGGCGTCGCAGGCGGTGATGCCACCGAAGACGTTCACGAAGACGCTCTTCACCTGCGGGTCGCCGAGGATGACGTCGAGGCCGTTGGCCATGACCTCGGCCGAGGCGCCGCCACCGATGTCGAGGAAGTTCGCGGGCTTCACGCCGCCGTGGCGCTCACCGGCGTAGGCGACGACGTCGAGCGTCGACATGACGAGGCCCGCACCGTTGCCGATGACACCGACCTGGCCGTCGAGCTTGACGTAGTTCAGGCCGTGGGCCTTCGCCTTGGCCTCGAGCGGGTCCTCGCTCGCGGAGTCCTCGAGGTCCTTGTGCGCGGGGTGGCGGAAGTCGGCGTTCTCGTCGAGCGAGACCTTGCCGTCGAGCGCCAGGATCTGGCCGTCGCCGGTGCGGACGAGGGGGTTCACCTCGACGAGCGTGGCGTCCTCGCCCTTGTAGACGTCGTAGAGCTTCGAGAAGACGTCGGCCACCTGGTCGACGAGCTCCGCCGGGAACCCGGCCTGCTCGGCGATCGCGCGACCGGCGGCCGCGTCGATCCCGGTGAGCGGGTCGACCTCGACGCGGGCGAGCGCCTCGGGCTTCTCGACCGCGAGCTGCTCGATCTCCATGCCGCCCTCGACGCTGGTGAGCGACAGGTAGGAGCGGTTGGCCCGGTCGAGCAGCACGGAGAAGTAGAACTCCTCGGCGATGTCGGCGCCCTGGGCGATCATGACGCGCTGCACGGTGTGGCCCTTGATGTCGAGCCCGAGGATCGCCTGGGCGTACTCGAACGCTTCGTCGGGGGTCTTCGCGACCTTGACGCCGCCGGCCTTGCCGCGCCCACCGACCTTCACCTGGGCCTTGACGACCACGACGCCACCGATCTTCTCGGCCGCCGCTCTCGCCTCTTCCGGGGTGTCGGCGATGATCCCCTGGAGGACGGGGACGCCGTAGGACTCGAAGAGGTCCCTGGCCTGATACTCGAAAAGATCCACGCTGTTCTTCTTCCCGCACGGTTCGTGCGATCGGCATCGGTTTCCCGGTCGCGCACTCCACATCGAGGGTCGCTCGATGTCGAGACAACGGCCGTCACGCAGCCTAGCGCGGCGACATGGACGTCGAGACAACGGGCGGCGCGGGACGCAGGGGAAGGCGCGGTCGCTCGACCACCCGTCGGCGACCGCGCTCCACTCCCCCGAGCACCGGCAGTGTGCACGGCCGTCGTGACGGGGAGGTGTCCCGGAGGTGAACTCGCGCACCCTGGACGCCGCTCTCACCGACCCGGCGTACACCGGAAGGCCCGAACCACCGGATGGCCCGAACCACCGGATGGCCCGAACGAAGGAGCGCGCATGACCGCGGAACAGAACCAGCAGGCACAGGAACGACTCGGCGAGATCCTGGAGGCGCGGGCCTTCGACCGCTTCCCCGAGGTGTGGGCCGAGGACGTCGTGGACCACGACCCCGCGCCCGACCAGCAGCCCGGTCTCGCGGGGATCGTCGACTTCTGGACCGAGTTCACCACCGCGTTCCCGGACCTCACGCTCGAGCCCGACCCGCTCGTCGTCACGGACGACTACATCACCGCGGTGTTCACGATCCGCGGCACCCACACCGGTCCGTTCCAGGGCCACGCGCCGACGGGTCGCACCTTCGAGGTCCGCGGCATCCAGGTCTCGAAGTTCCGTGACGGCAAGATCGCCGAACGCTGGGGCGCGACCGACGAGAAGGGTCTGGCGGAGCAGCTCGCGCTCGGCTCCGGCGACGTCCACTTCGTCAGCGCCTGAACACCATCGGACACCCGGCACCACCCACACCCAGGAGGACACCATGAGCGATCCCGGCATCAGCCCCGTCGACGACTTCGAGGCCCAGCAGCGCCGCGACGACGACATCGACCGCGAGCACGTCGGCCCGTACGAGGTGGACGAGTCCGAGGAGTCCCTCGAGACCGTGACGAACGACGCGGTCGCCGGCGAGACCGTCGAGCCCCAGCGCGGTGACGGTACCGACGACGGCCCGACCGGCGGCTCCCCACGCGAGGGGTCGCCCGACCTGTGGGAGCACGACGCCGACGAGGACCGGCCGGACCTCGGAGGCGACCTCGGCACCAAGTCGCTCTGATCGACTTCCCTGGGCTCCGACCCCAGGGATCCGCGGAACACGGCCCGTAGCATCGGGCCGTGTTCCGTCGCGTCCGAGCCAGCGTCCGCAGCATGCCGTCGGCCGCCCGCCTGGTGGCCATCGCGGCGATGCTGCTCGTCGCGGCCTCCGCACACCTCGCCGCGCAGTCCGAGCCGGCGGGTCGATGGGTCCCGCTCCTCGCGGTCGCGGTGGTCGGAGCCGTCGTCACCGGAGCACCGAGCCGCCTCTGGCCGCTCCCCGCGATCTGGCTCGTCGCGACCCTGCTCGCCCTGACGGGCGACGTCCGGGTGGACGGCACGTACCTGGTGATCGCCCTCATGACCGGCGCGCTTGCGCTCGTCGCGGCGATCGCCGCTGACCTCGTCCCCGTCCTGCGCGCGCGACGCCGACGGGGTGGACCGTGACCACCCCACGGCCTGGAGGCCCGGTGCCGGGCCCGCCACGTCCCTCCAGTCACGGCCGTCACCCCGCTGGCGCGGTGCGCCGGAACCGGCTGGTGGGGCCCACCTCCCGTCCGTCGTCCGGTCGCGTCCACGACCGCAGCCTGCGTCGGTTCCTCGGTGACAGCACACCCGTGGCCGCGGGCGGCCGCGCCATCCTGCTGCAGATCGCCGACCCGGTCGTCGCGGCGGGGGTCCGTCGGCACTCGGACTTCGCCCGTCGACCGCAGCAGCGGCTGGCCCACACCCTGATGTTCGTGTACGCCGTCGTCTCCGGCACGGAGCATGACGCCGCGATCGCCGCGGGTTTCGTGAACCGGGCCCACGCGCCCGTGACCGGCGCGGACGAGGTCGACCGGCAGCTGTGGGTGGCCGCGACCCTGTTCGACTCGGCTCGTCGGGCGCACGACCTGTTCGACGCTCCCGTCACGGCGGAACGCGCCGAGGCCGTGCTCGCCGCGTACGCCCCGATCGCGACGACGCTGCGGGTGCCCGCCGAGCGCTGGCCGACCTCGGTCGCGGCCTTCGACGAGTACTGGGCCGACGCCCTCGAGCGGCTCGAGGTCACCGACGACGCCCGCGGGGTGGTGCGTGACCTGCTCCACCCGCGGTTCGCGCCGCTCTGGGTGCGTGCCGCGATGCCGCTCGTCCGGATCGTCACGGTCGGGATGCTGCCGGAACGGCTGCGGACCGCGTACGGGTTCGCGTGGGGGCCGCGCGAGCACCGTCGGTTCCAGCGGACGGTCGCCGTGGTCAGCGGGGTGCGGTCGGTCCTGCCCGGGGCCCTGCTGCGGCTGCCGGGTCCGCTGCTGCTGCGGGCGATGCGCCGGACGGCCGGGCGACACGCCACGGTACGGTAGCGGGCATGTCGGTCGACCACTTCGCCATCACGGTCCCGCGCTCCTGGTTCGAGCTGCCCGTCGAGCCGGAGCGCCGCGACGACCGGATCAGCGCCCTCGTGCAGGAGCGCATCGAGGACCAGCGCGAGCTCTGGGACCACCGCACCGAGATCGTCCGCGCCCTCCGTCGGTTCGCGCGGTCGGCGTGGGACAGCGGTGCGCGGTACTGCGCGGCCTTCGCCGAGCCGAGCGAGGACGGCATCGTCTCCGGCGCCCTGACCGTCACGGTCCTGCCCGCTCCCGAGGCCGGCGGCGACCCGCTCGCCGCCCTGACCGACCACGTCGCCGCGCTCGGCGGTGACGACGACGGCATGCACGTCGACGTGCACGAGGTCCCGCGCGTCGGTCGGGTGCCGCGCGTCTGGGGCGTCTCGACCGTGCAGGCGCCGGACGGCCGCGGCTCGTTCGACGTCGTGCTGATGCAGACGTTCGTGCCGGCCGGTGACCAGGTCGCGCTGGTGAGCGTGTCCTCGCCCGCGACCGACCTGGCCGAGCCGCTGTACGAACTGTTCGAGACCGTGACCGACACCTTCGAGCTCATCGACTCGGCCACGGTCGGCGGCGGGGTCGACTGATGCGGATCTGGCCGTTCCGGAAGCGTCGGAAGCCCGTCGAGCCCGTCGTCGAGCGGGTCACCGTCGACGACCTCGCGCGGATGGCGCAGCGCGGCGAACTCGCCCGCGCGGTCGTCACGCCGCCGCCGGCTCCCCGCGCCAGCGCCGACCGGGTGCGGGCGACCGTCGCGCAGCTGCCCGGGCGTCCCCTGGGCTCCGCCGGTGGCACGGCTCGCCGCGACGCGGCTCCGGCCCGGCAGACCGCGGCGGCCGTCCTGGTGCTCGACGACCACCAGCGGGTGACCGTGTCCGGTGGCGGGCTGATCGGCCGTGACCCGGCGAGCGCCCACCCGGACGGCGGCTACGCGCACATGATCGCGCTCGAGGACCCGGACAAGCTGCTCAGCCGCACGCACCTGGAGTTCGGCTTCGGTGCCGAGGGCTCGCTCTGGGTGCTCGACACGGCGTCGGCGAACGGGGTCGAGCTGCAGCGGCCGGGGTTCCCGGCGACGATGGTGCCGCCGGCGCAGCGCACCGTGGTGCAACCGGGCGACGTGGTCGTGTTCGGCGGCCACACGCTGCGCGCCGAGCCGCAGACCGCGCTGGTCGGCGAAGCCCCACTCGGCTGACGCCGAGCGGCGCGGCGGCGCGACGCTGGCGCGCGACGTCGCGCCGTCCCCGTCAGTCGGCGGGCACCTGCACCAGCCGCAGCGCCTGGTCGGCGTCGTTGAGCAGTGCCCGACCCGGCACCCGGTCCTGCGTCACCAGGCTCTTCGACAGCTTCGTGCCGATCAGGTCGCCGTCGACGGTGCTGAGCGGTGCGAGCAGCATCCCGCGACGGGCCTTCTTCGCGTCGACTTGCCAGCCACGGAACCCGCTCGCGACGCCCTCGACGTCGCCGGCGATGACCAGCCCGACCGAACGGCCCCGGTCGGAGTCCATGACCGCCCGGAACACCGGTTCGGCCGGGGTCTCCTTGAGCGCCTCGGCGTCGTCGACGAGCACGAGCGTGAAGCCGTCCGAGCCGGTGTCGATCGCGGCGGAGAGGCCCTCGGCCCCGATCCCGCCGTCGGTGACCACGGTCGCGCGCGGTGCGCCCTCGAGTGCCCGGAGCGGGGAGTCCCGCGGCGTGACCGCGACGACCGACCCACCCGCGGACAGGACGTGCCGGGCCATCGCGACGAGCGCGGTGCTCTTGCCGGAGCGCGGGCTGCCGGCGACGATGAACACCGGGGTGTCCTGCACGAAGTCGTGGGTGAAGAGCCGGAGCTCGTCGCCGCCGACGCCGAGCGCGACCCGGCCGACCGAGGCGTCCGCCGAGGGCAGGTACCGCACGGCCTCCTCGAACGTGATGGACCGCGGCAGCACGTCGATCCGGAACGGCTTCGGCACGGTCGCGGGGACGTGGGCGCGGACCTCGTCGCCGATGCCGCGGATCGCCGCCGCCTGGTCGCGTCCGCCGAGGCCGCCGGGCAGCACGGCGACCTGGGTCTCCGTCGCGGTGGCGTTCCGGAAGCCGCGACCGGGCGGGATCGACTCCGGCAGCTTCTTGCCGTTGATGCCCTCGTAGTTGTAGTCGCCGCGGTCGGCCAGGGCGAGCAGCAGCTTCCGCTCCACCTGGCTCGACATCCGGCCGGAGGTCAGCGTGCGGTCGCCGGAGACGATCAGGTGCACGCCGACGCCGACGCCCTCGCGCAGCAGCGTCTGGACGGCGTCGTGCAGCGCACCGTTCTCGGCGTCGGCCAGGGTCGCCATGAAGCTCTCCCACTGGTCCAGGAACACGACGACGTGCGGCAGCGGGGTGGTGTGCTCGTCGGACCGCTGCTCGGCGATGGACGAGTACCCGCCGCTCGCGAAGGCCGCCTGGCGCTCCTGCACGGTGCGGAGCAGGATGCCGAGCAACCGCGAGACCCGGTCAGGCTCGTGCCGCTGCACCACGGCACCGCAGTGCGGCAGGGCCCCGAGCGCGAGCAGGGCGCCGTTGCCGCAGTCGATCCCGTACATGTGCACGTCACCGACGCCGAGGCGCAGGGCCATCGCACCGGCCAGGGTGCGGAGCGTCTGGCTGCGGCCGGAGCGCGGCGACCCGATGACGAACAGGTGGCCGTCGGCGTCGAGGTCGAACACTGCGGGGCGCTGCTGTTGGTCGGCGGGGTGGTCCTCGATGCCCCAGGCCACGGCGAGCGGCGGCAGCTCGGCGGCACCTGCGGCACCGGCGGCTTCGACGTCGTCGAGTCCGACGACCGCACCGAGGGGCGGCAGCCACGGCTTCCGCTGCTCGGGGGTGCCGAGGGCGCGGGTGGCGTCGCCGATCGACGCGACGAGGACGCTCAGGTCGGTGACCTCCACGTCGCTGGCGGCGGCCTCGACGGCTGCCGGGCGGGGGGCTGGTTCGCTGTACGAGGCGAAGGTGAGTTCGCGGACCAGGGCGGGCCGGGCCTCCTGGTCGTCCGTGCCGGGCCGACGCCCGCCCACCCGACCGGACTGGAAGGGCAAGAGCGAGGCCGCGCCGAGCCGCACGTACGCGCGACCGGGCGTCGTCTTCGCGATCCGCGCGGCGTCGTTCGCGCCGATGACGTCCTGGCTCTCCGACTGGTCGGTGACGCGCAACGCGATCCGCAGGTTCGTGTTGGCGCGGATCTCGGGCGACACGACACCGCCGGGGCGCTGGGTGGCGAGCACGAGGTGGATGCCGAGCGAGCGCCCGCGCTGGGCGATGTTCACCAGGCCCTTGACGAAGTCCGGGAGCTCGCGGGCGAGCGAGGCGAACTCGTCGATGACGATGAGCAGCCGCGGCAGGCTCGGGATCGCGTCGCCCGACGCCGCGCGCTTCGCCTGCAGGTCCTGGTAGTCCTCCAGGTCCTTCGCGCCGACCTCCGCCAGGGCGTGCTCGCGGGTGCGCAGTTCCGCGCCGAGCGACTCCAGCGCCCGCTCCACCTGGTGGGTGTCGAGGTCGGTGACCATGCCGACCGTGTGCGGCAGGTCGACGCAGTCCTTGAACGCCGCACCGCCCTTGTAGTCGACGAGCACGAAGTTCATCTCGTCCGGCCGGTTCGCGACGGCGAGCGACGCGACGATCGTCTGCAGCAACTCGGACTTGCCGGAACCGGTCGTGCCGGCGACGAGTCCGTGCGGACCGTCGTTCCGCAGGTCGATCGCGAACGGCCCGTCGATCGAGGCGCCGATGACGGCGGTCGTGCTGCGTCCGCCGAGCAGCCACCGGGCCTGCACGGCCTCGGACGTCGGCGGTTCGAGCTGGAGGACGTCGAGCAGCCGCGCCGACGACGGGATGGCGCCGTCCTGCACGTCCGGGCTGGCGTCGACGATCGGCGACAGCGACCGGGCGACCCACTCGAGCCAGTCCTGGTCGACCAGGTCGGGTCGGGCATCGTCGATCCGCTCGCTGCGCTGCTGCGTGACCCGGATCCGGTCGTCACGGACCACGACCACGGCGTCGCACTCCTCGGGCAGGAGCCGCTCGTCCAGGTCGAGGCAGATGCTGAACACCCCGACCGACGGCCCCTCCTTGAGCACCTGCACGAGCGACGGCATCGCTCGCAGGCGCCTGGCGCCGTCCATCACGACGACGATCTCGTCTGCCGGCGGGGTCTTCTTGCCGATGCCGGCCTCCTTCCGGGCGTCGATGACCGCCGCGAGCTCGGCGATGGCCCGCGCGGTCGTCGCCGCGTTCGAGGCGATGCTCGTCATCGGCTGGTCGGCGCCGTCGCGGCGGACGTGCGGCAACCAGGACATCCACTCCCACAGCGCGGTCCGGGTGGTGTCAGTGAGCAGCGTGAAGGTGACGTCCTTCGGGCTCTGCAGCGTCGCGAGCTGCGCGACCACCCAGTTCGCCAGCCGGCGGGCGTCGTCGTCCGGACCGGCGATGCCGATCACGCCGCGCTCCGCCAGGCGGATCCGGACCGGCACGTCGGTCGCGTCCCACGCGACGGTCCGCTTGTGCGACAGCTGTTCCGGGTCCTCGATGGTCACCTCGGACCGCTGCGTCGCCGTGCCGACGCGGACGAGCAGGTGGTCGGGGTCGGTCCGGCGCCGCTCCCACAGGCGCGGCAGCGGCGTGACCGCCGTCTCGTAGACGGCAGCCGGGTCGGGGGCGCTCGCGATCCAGCGCGCCCGTTCGGACTGGAGGCTCTCGGTCGCGTCCGCCTCGATGCGCGCCTTGGTGTCCTCGTACTCCACGATCCGCTGGCGGTACGTCTTCTTGCCCTGACGGCGGCCCTGGAGGCCCGTGATGATCATCAGGATCGGCGACAGCAGGGCGATGAGCAGGTAGATCCAGCGACCGGTGGTCGACACGAACATCACGGCCATGCCCATCGGCGCCAGCGCCATCAGGATGGGCAGCGCCCGCGCCGGGGGCTCGGTCGGCGGGGCCGGCAGCTGGTAGCGGGTGTGCTCGTCGGGCGGCAGGATGCGCGGCGGGCGGTTGTACTCGAGCGACATGCCGTCGTCGGCCAGGGACAGGTGGGCCCCACGGTCCGGCGCCCGACCGAAGCCGAGCAGGACCCCGCCGATCGCGAGCTGCGCGGTCTCCGGCCAGTCGGTCTCCTCGGTGACGGCAGCACCGTCGA
Source organism: Curtobacterium sp. PhB78 (assembly GCF_003751685.1). Lineage (NCBI taxonomy): Bacteria > Bacillati > Actinomycetota > Actinomycetes > Micrococcales > Microbacteriaceae > Curtobacterium > Curtobacterium sp. PhB78. The sequence goes on along the minus strand of NZ_RKIA01000003.1, from coordinate 387,750 downwards.
GCACCGCCCCGGCGAAGCCGTTCGCCGGACGGACCTTCGCGCCGTCGGCCGTGACCGACACGAGCAGGGCGACCTCCGGTACGGTCTCGGCTCCGGTGGCCTCGGCCTCGACCTCGGCGGTGGTGCTCACCGGGATGCGCACCGTCGCGTTCGTCGCCGTACCGATCGTCACCGTGCCGGTGCCCACCCGCACGATGGTGCCGGCGTGCAGGCCCGAGACGATCCGGATCTCGGCGTCGGTCAGCGGACGGAGCGGCTGCGGCGGCACGTGCTCGAGGCTGCGGGCCACGACCACGCCCTCGCGCACACCGGACTCCGCGACCGTCGCGGACAGGTCGAGCGGTTGCTCCCCGACGAAGTACGCCGGGGTCCGTCCGGAGGCCACGACGTCCGTCGCGATGAGGCGTTCGGCCTCGGCGACGAGCTCGCCGACCGCACGGGTGTCGTCCCCGTCGACGTAGACGTTGGCGGTCTGACCGCTCTCGCGGTCGACCATCGTGAACGTGAAGGTCATGGGCATCCCCCGTAGCATTGACTACATGTCGCAGGACGATGGTAATGTCCCCTGCAACACGCCCCGTTGGGGGGACATGACGAAACTCCGGGGAAAGGGAGTCACACCGTGGCGAACATCAACGTCTCGTACGCAGACCTCGAGGCAGCAGCCTCCGACCTCAAGGCGGGTCAGGCGGACATCGAAGACCGTCTCTCCGCCCTGCAGCGCAAGATCCAGCAGCTCATCTCCGACGGCTACGTCACCGACAAGTCGTCCGTCGCGTTCGGCGAGTCCTACGACGAGTTCAACCGTGGCGTGACCCAGACCGTCCAGGGGCTCGAGGGCCTGTCGACGTTCCTGTCGAAGGCGTCGCAGACCCTGTCCGAGACGGACGAGTCGCTCGCTTCCGGCCTCAAGGGCTGACACCGCTGACGACCCCGTGTCCCGCGATCGCGTGGGGCACGGGGTCGACGCGGTTCCGGTGGTGGTGGCTGCCGGTTCGTGATCGGGGAGGGATTGTTCCGTGGCTTCGAGACTGCTCGTTGACCTGATGGGGCTCGGGGAGCTCCAGACCGACCTGTCGACCGTGCACAGCACGCTCGAACAGGCGCACAAGCGCGTCGACGCGTCCGACGACGAGATCGGCTCGGGCACCGTGCAGGACGCCCTGCACGACTTCGACCACCGATGGGGCGACAAGCGCGACAAGATCAGCGACTCGACGAAGGCGCTGGCGGACATGCTCAGCGCGTCCGTCGAGACCTACACCGAGACCGACGAGCAGCTCGCACAGGCACTGCAGGTCAACGACGAGAACGGCGGCGGCGGACCCGCTGCCTCGAGGGCGGAGTAGTCATGGGGCGGCCGTCGGGGTGGGATGTCGTCGATCAGGGTGATGATCCGGTCAAGGGGGATCCGTCGACGTTGCGGATGATGTCGCGGGAGTACCAGCGCATCTCCGACGCAGCGGATGACGCCTCGACCCGGCTGAAGTCGGTGAAGGGGTCGGGGTGGCTGACCGACTGGGAGGGTGAAGCGGCCGACGTGTTCGTCGACGCGATCGAGGACACCCCGTCGGACCTGACCAAGCTCGTCGACTCGTACGAACTCGCCGCGACGGCGTTGTCGGGGTGGGCGGACACGGTCGATGACACCCAGTACCGGGCTGATGGTGCGCTCGCGGACGCGAAGGACGCCTCCGGAGACCTCGCCGCGGCGCAGGACCGGCTCTCCGACGCACAGTCGACCCTGTCGCACTACCAGTCGGCGTCGTCTCGCTTGAGCACCGTCGCCGACAAGTACCCGGCTGGCTCCGAGGTGCCGGACGGGGTGGACGTGCCGTCGCCGGCGCAGTTGCGGGCGGCGTCCGACAACGCCTCCGTCGCGCAGGGGTCCGTGTCGTCCGCGCAGGGCGACATCGCAGCGGCGCAGTCCCGGATCGACGCAGCGAAGCGACTCGTCGCCGATGCGAAGGGCGACTGGCAGGACGCGGAGCAGCGGACCGCGACGAAGATCGGTGAAGCGGCTGACGCGGGGCTGGGGAAGCAGTCCACGTGGGACAAGATCTTCGGGTCCGAGGCGTGGGAGACCATCGTCTCCATCGCGAAGGTCGTCGTCGCCGTGGGCGGGATCATCGTCATGATCATCGGCGGGCCACTCGCCTGGATCGTGCTCGGCGCAGCCCTGCTCGTGCTCGCCGACACCCTGTACAAGATGTCGAAGGGCACCGCCGACGGGTGGGACCTCGCCTTCGCGCTGCTCGACTGCATCCCGGGGATGAAGGGGATCACCACCGCGGCGAAGATCGGCGAGGAGTTCGCGAAGGGCGCCTCACTCGCTGCCAAGTTCAGCTCGGCCGGTCGACACGTCGCCTCGGAGAGCCGACAGCTGTTCGCGCCGGGTCTGCACCTCGTCAACAACCTGCGCCACGGTGCAGCCCTCCGCTCGGTCGAGTCGCTCCGCGCCCTCGCCGTGCACGGCGGTTCCGCGGCGGTCGGTGCACTCCGACGTCCGGGCGACGGCTTCATCGCCTCGGTCCGGTCGATGCCGGAGATCGCGAACAAGGCCACGCAGGCGTACTGGGACAGCGGCGGGTCCTCCCTCGCCGAGCTCGCGCGGCACTGGCAGGGTGGCAAGGGCGGCTTCCAGAGCGGCTACCTCGGTGTCGACCGCTGGGCGAACGGCGACGCCGACTCGCTCGTCGGGCAGACGCTCCAGATCAGCGGACCGGGCCACGGCAACTTCTACGTCCCCGACGGCACCATGCACGCCGGCGGCAGCGCCTCGAACTACAGCGAGTCCGTGCAGGTGGGCGTCCAGTCCCACGCCGGTCACGACGGCGTCCCGGCAGGAGCGTCCACGCACCCCGACTACCGCAACACCGGCGACAGCTACCTGGTGAACCAACCGCTGCCGCACGCCGAGGGCACCGCGCAGGCGAACACCCAGTTCGGCGGTGGCGGGCAGCACCAGCTCTTCACGGACAAGTCGACGAGCGACCTGGTGAACACCGGCGTGCTCAGCCCGGTCGACCAAGCGGGGAACGTCGTCCCCGACGGGATGAACCAGGTGCTGATGGACCCGGCCACGCGGAGCCCACAGCCGGGGGTCCTCACGACGAACCAGTACGCGAACGCGCTGCACGACCTCGGCTCGCGCGGGCCGGCCGTCGCGGCGGGCATCGTCACGGCGCCGTGGGACATCAGCGAGGCGACGCAGTCCGTCCAGGACCGACTGCGGTGACCCGCAGCGGCGTCACCCGGGCGGGTCACGAGCTCCTGGACCGTTCACCGTCCTGGAACGCCCTGCCCGAGCGCGCCGCGGACGGCCGGTGGACCATCACCGACACCGTCGACCCACTGTGGCCGGAGTACGGCGCGAGCCTGCGACTGCTCAACGCCCTGTCGGACGATGGCCACGAGGTCGAGGACCTCGACGGCACGCTGTTCGAACGCGGGCGACAGGTCGTCGTCCCGCGCGCGGCGCTCGTCCACACGACTTCCGCACCCGCGGTCCTCGAGTCGGTGGCCCTGCCGGACTCGTTCCACGTCGCATCGTTCGCCGTCGACGGCCGGACCGACGCGAACATCGAGGACGGCTGGCGGAACGAGTACGAACCGCGCCGCTTCCGCACGACGTTGAGCCCGGACCGAGCAGCGATCGACCGCCACGAACCCGGGGTGGTGCCGACGACGGTGTCCCGCATCGAGAAGACCGTGGAACCCCTGCCGGCCGATGCCCGCGGAACGTACACCGTGCCGTCGACCGGCCCGTACGAACAGGGGTGGGGCAGACTCGCTCCGATCGTCCGCACGATCGGCGATCTCGGGTACGACGTGCGTCCCGACCTCGGCGCGTACGCGACGCTGTCCGGCGTCGTCCGCCCGACGTGGGGCACCGAGATCCGCGGAGCCGACGACTGGACCGAACTGCTCGCCCGGTTCGTGTTCCCGCAGGGCGTCCAGTCAGAGGTACTCTCCGACGGGTACGCGATCATCCGCGACATCCCCCATCCCGGCGACCCGCTGCACCCGACGTTCGCGCTCGTGTTCACACCCCCGTCGGCGGCACGACCGAGCCTGTTCGCGAGGATCTTCTCCTGATGAGCACCACCACGAACCTCACCTCCGCACAGCGACGCGCCCTGATGGTGCGCTCGCGGTTCGCGTTCGCAGCTGCCGAGGTCGTCGCGCTCCGACACGACGAGCAGGGAATCCCACTCGGCGTCGTCAGCCCCGAGGGCATCCCCCTCGCGCTGGCCTTCACCGATCCCGCAGCGGCCGTCGCCCGCATCCCGGCCGGGGTCGCCGCGACGCCGCTGTCACTGCCGATGTCACGTCTGGTCGCCGGCCTGCCCGCTGACTGGGGTCTCGTGCTCGACATCGACCAGCCCTACCCGCAGGTCGTGCAGCCCGACGAGAAGCAGACGGTCATCGCCGCCGGCGGTCCGTTCCCCGACGGAGCCGAGGTCACGCTCCGCCCGGCACCGTCCGCGTCCCAGGGGTTCTCCGACGCGCTCGCCGAACGAGCCCCGCTCACGCCTGGCGTGGTCCGCGTGTGGCTGTTCCGCCACGGCGTCGACATCGTGCCCGAGGACCTCATGGTCGTGGTCGCGACGGCGGACCGTGACGCCGCGTTCGCCTTCTCCGAGATCGTGTTCGAGGTCGCACGCGCGCACGACGTGCCGGTGCCGGTCCTCACCGCCTGGATCGACGAGCTCCCCGTCGAGCACGCCACGTGGGTGCGTCAGCAGCCGCCGCTCGCGCACGTCGAACGGCACTGAGCCCGATGCACCGTGGACACCCGGCGGTCGTGGTCCAGCGGGTCGGCGTCCCGGTAGAGCTGCACGTGGTCGTCGACTCGCGCGGCCGACCGGAACGGGAGCAGCTCGACCACGGTGCCGCGGTGCACTGGGCCTACAGCGATCCGGCCGACCGTCCGACCGACTTCGGTGCCGGGACGCAGTGCATCTCCAGCGACACGCTCCGCCAGCGCGAGGCCACGGGCTCGGTACGGTTCGTCATCGACCCGGCGGGCCCGTCCCGCGCCGGTACGGAGTTCCTCCCACCTCCTCGGCCGCCGGTGCTCGCCACGCTCCGGTCCGTGACGCCGACGCCGCTCGGGACGGCCGCCGGCCTCTGGGCCGCGATCACCGCCGACACCGTCTCGCCCGGGCGGTCGCTCATGCTCCGTTCGGGTCGGTGGTCGCTCCCCGTGGTGCTGGCCCGAGACCCCCGGGCGACGGCTGCGGCGATCAGACATGCCCTCGGCGACCGCCCGCACCCGGCGATCTTCGTCGTGGAACGTCCCGGAGGGCTGCCGCGGCCGTGGCGGGCTGGAGCGCAGGCAGCAATCGAAGCCGCGTTCTTGTCCTCCTGACAAATACCGTGGTACGGTCGAGCCATGGCAGTCGAACTCAGCACCTGGGACGCCCAGGGCAACCAGACGACAGCGACGTTCTCCACCATGCGGTTCCCCGCCGGTGAAGCCCACGTCAAGGTCGCGAACGACACCGCCGAGCCGGGGAGACTCACCGAGATCGCGACCCTGCGCGGCACGAGCGGCGACGACCTGATCATGCTCGGCATGTGGGCGGACGCCGTACGGCAGCGCGGATCGAGGTCCGTCGCGCTCGTCCCCTACCTGCCCGGTGCCCGGCAGGACCGCGGCTTGCCGTTCGGCGCGAAGGTCTACGCGGACGTCCTCAACGGCTTCCACCTCGACCAGGTCATCGCGTTCGACCCGCACTCGCCGGTCATCGTCGGCCTGGTCGACAACCTGACCGTCGTCACGAGCGAGCAGGTCGTCCGTGACGCCGTGGTCGGCGCACCCGAGCACGACGGCGGCGCCCCGTACACCGGCATCATCGCTCCGGACAAGGGCGCGGTCCCCCGTGCAACCGCGGTCGCCGAGGCGTGCGGGCTGCCGCTCTACCGGGCCGAGAAGCACCGCAACCCCGACACCGGCAAGCTCGACGGCTTCACCTGCGAACCCCTGCCCGACACCGGCCGGTTCCTGGTGGTCGACGACATCTGCGACGGCGGCGGCACGTTCATGGGGCTCGCGGGCTCGACGGGCCTGCCCCAGGAACGCCTCGGCCTCTGGGTCTCGCACGGCGTCTTCTCCGGCCGGGCAGCACAGCTCGCCGACCACTTCGGCGAGATCGTCACCACCGACTCGTACCCGGCGCAGAACGCCATCGACGGCCTGCGCACGATCGCACTCACCCCCTACCTGACGGAGCAGATCCGATGACGCAGACCACGAGCACCACGACCACCGCGAACGCCGGAACGACCACGGGGATCGAGCCGCGCATCACCACGGCGAGCCCGATCGCGCCGCTGCTGGCCGTCGACGGCTACAAGCACTCGCACCGGCAGGTCTACCCGGCCGGCACCACCCGCATCCTGATCAACTGGACGAACCGGTCGAACGCGCACATGCCCGAGTCGACGCACGCCGTGGTCTTCGGGCTGCAGGCGTTCATCCAGCGCGCGCTCGTCGAAGCCTGGGCACCGTTCTTCGCGGCGGACGAAGACGAGGTCGTCCGGCTCTTCGACGAAGCACTGCAGAGCTACTTCGGCCCGAACCACATCGGCACCGACCACGTCCGGGCCCTGCACCGCCTCGGCTCCCTGCCCCTCGAGATCCGTGCGCTGCCCGAGGGCACCCTCGCCCCGATCGGTGTCGCGACCCTCACCGTCGAGAACACGATCGACGAGTTCTACTGGCTGCCCAACTACATCGAGACCGCCCTGTCGGCGTCGATCTGGCACCCGTCGACGGTCGCGACGAAGGCGCTCGAGTACCGCGACCTGATGGAGGACTGGGCCGCCCGCACCGGCGCGGTCCCGGCCGGCATCGACTTCGCCGCGCACGACTTCTCGTTCCGTGGGCAGTCGAGCATCGAGTCGGCCGCAGCGGGTGGCGCGGGCCACCTCCTGTCGTTCCTCGGCACCGACTCGATGCCGTCGCTCGACTTCATCGACCGCTACTACCCGGGCGACAACGGTTGGGTGGCCGCGAGCGTGCCCGCCACCGAGCACAGCGTGATGTGCGTCCGCGGCGCCGACGGCGAGCTGGCGACCTTCGAGCAGATCCTCGACGTGTACCCGACGGGCATCGTCTCGGCGGTCAGCGACGGCTTCGACCTGTTCAAGGTCATCACCGAGACCCTGCCGCAGCTCAAGGACCGCATCACCGGTCGTGACGGCAAGCTCGTGATCCGACCCGACTCGGGCGACCCGGTCGACATCGTCACCGGCACCGTGCACGGTGTCGACCAGGCCGAACTGTTCGCCGCCGACCGCAGCCACGAGCAGAAGGGCGTCGTCGAACTGCTCGACGAGATCTTCGGGCACACCGTGAACGAGCAGGGCTTCAAGGTCCTCGACCAGCACATCGGCGTCATCTACGGCGACAGCATCACGCTCGACCGTGCCCGTCGCATCTACGAGCGCCTGGCCGCCAAGGGGTACTCGAGCGACAACATCGTGCTCGGCATCGGGTCGTACACGTACCAGTACATGACCCGCGACAACCTCGGCAGCGCGGTCAAGGCCACGTGGGCACTCGTCGACGGCGAGCCCGTCGACATCCAGAAGGACCCGAAGACCGGCAGCGGCAAGAAGAGCGCGAAGGGCCGCATCGCCCTGCACCGCGACGAGACCGGCGAGATCCGGCAGACCGACCAGGCCACGGCCGACGACGAGGCGAGCAGCCTGCTCCAGCCGGTGTGGGTCGACGGCCGTTTCACGCGCCTCCAGTCCTTCGCCGACGTCCGCCAGACGCTCCGCGACGAGCGTTCGGCTCGCGCCACCCGCCGGGCGGCCACCGCGTGACCGATGCCGCAGCGGCGATCCGCGACCAACCGCTCATCGCGATCGACGTCGTCCCGGTGTCCTTCGTGACGACCGACGGTCTACGGGTCGCCACCGCGCGTCGGGCGTACGCACCGTACGCCGGAAAGGAAGCGCTCCCCGGCGTGCTCCTCGACGGCACTGAGATCCTCGCCGACGGTGCGCGGCGCGCCCTGCGGACCAAGACCGGCATCGGGCCGGCAGCGGTGCGCAACCTCGCGCAGGTCGGCGCGTTCGACGGACCCGAACGCGATCCACGGAGCTCCGCGATCAGCATCGCGTTCCTCGCGGTCATCGACCCGGCAGCGCACGCCGACGCAACGTGGCACGAGGTCGGCGCGCTGCCGCTCGGACTGCCGTTCGACCACGACCGGATCGTCGACTCGGCGCTCGAGCGCGCACGGGTCCTCCTCTGGTCTGACCTGCCGTTCACACGAGCGCTGCTCGGCGATCCGTTCACCACGGCGGACGCCGCTCGGCTGCGGATCGCCCTGACGGGGACCACACCGGACCCGGGCAACCTCAACCGGACGCTCCGTACGAACACCGCGCTTGCCCGGGTCGACCTCCCAGCGAGTGCGGGACCCCGGGGCGGGCGTCCCCCGGCAGCCTGGACGTGGCAGGACTGAGCACGGTTGGGTGGACCCATGTCCTCCTCCCTGTCCGGTGACGACTCCCTGCACCTGCCCGAGTTCGACGCACCCCCGGCGTCGCCGCTCGACCTCGCGCAGCAGTGGCTGGATGCCGCGGACGAACGCGACGTCTCCGAGCCGAAGTCGATGACCCTCGCCACGGCAGGTGTGGACGGCCGAGTGTCCGCCCGCACGGTCGACGTGAAGCGGCTCGACGACCGCGGGCTCGTGTTCGGCACCTCGACGCTGAGCCCGAAGGGTCGTCAGCTCGCCGACAACCCGCACGCGGCACTCCAGGTCTACTGGCGCGAGACCATGCAGCAGCTCCGGTTCGAGGGCCGGGCCGTGCAGCTGTCCGACGACGAATCCGACGCGCTGTTCGCCGACCGGTCGCCGAAGTCCCGCGCCGCCACCGCCATCGCCGACCAGTCCGCCGTGCTCGAACCGCGGACGCTGCAGGACTTGATCGACGACGCCAACGTGCTGCTCGACGAGTCCGACGACGCCGTCCCACGGCCGGCTGGGTGGGTCGCGTGGCGGCTGGAGCCCGACGTGGTGGAGTTCTGGCACGGCAGCCGCGACCGGATGCACCGCCGCCTGCAGTACGTGCTCGCCAACGGCGTCTGGTCGGCCACCCGCCTGCAGCCGTAGTCGAGTCCGCTCCCGGTCAGTCCCGCTGCCACCACGACGGCTTCGCGGTCTCGACGGTGATCGTCAGCGACCGGGCGTCGTCGGACTTCCTGGCCACCACGAACACCGTCGCCGTGGGGTCGGTGGTCCGCACGCGCCACACCGGCCATGTGTGCGGACCGAGCTTCGGGTCGTACCAGGGCCCCGGTCCGTTGTCGGTCTCGACCAACACACGTCGAACGCTGGCAGGGTCGAGGTCGGGGACGCCAGCAGCCCGCGCCTGCGTGAGGACACGAGCGACACCGGCATCGACGGCCGTCGTCCGCGCAGCCCGGGCCAGCCGGAGCCGGCGTCGCGTGACCAGGTACCCGAGGGCGATGAGCCCCGCGGCAACCAGCACCGTGCCGACCAGGACCACTGCCGTACCGCGGTCTCTCGGCCGGTCCGCGACGACGACTCCCCCGACGAGGACCGCCCCGCCGAGCAACAGTCCGGCGCCTCGGATGCGCCTGACTAGCCGGAATGCACGGCGCCAGGTCTGATCCGCGTCGAGGACGTCCCCGAGGTCGACCGTGACCTCACCCGTCGCGCCGCCCCCGCCCGTCTGCACCCGTCCAGTCTCCCGCACCCCGCACAACCAAAGTGCACTCGAACCGCGGGATTCCGCGGCGCGAGCGCACTTTGGTTGTGCGAGTGGGAGCGGAACCGGCCGACGTGACGCCGACGCACCTGCCGACGCAGAGCGAGCGCGGAGCGGAACCGCCCTACCGCCCGATCGGGTTCGCCATCGCCCCCGCCCGGATGAGCGACGACGACTGGTCCGCCAGGTCGACCATCGACAGGGTGTTCCGCAGCTGCAGCCGATTCAGGCAGGAGTGCTCGAACGTCGGCACCCGCAGGTCCAACGGCCGGCGGCGGTCCGGGTGCGCGGCGGCGTGCGCGTCGATGCACTCCCCCACGACCTCCCAGAACCGGCCTTCCGGCAGCACCCCGTCGTCGTCCAGGATCGCCGCGACGAACCGCAGCACCCCGTCGAACACGTCGGTGAACACGGCGAGCGCGGCTTCGTCGTCGGACACCGGGTGCACGATCCGGTCAATGTCGGCGGGCACAGGACGATCGTCGTGGCGCCCGAGCACCGCTGCCTCTTCCCCGATGTCCTTCATGACGGCACGGACCACGGCACCGTCGCGGACGACGAGCACGAGGTTCTCGCCGTGCGGCATGAACACCAGGTCGTGCACGGTCAGACAGTGCACGACGGGCAACAGGTAGGCGTCGAGCCAGCGCCGCACCCACTCGTCGGCAGGCAGCCCCGACGCCTCGATCAGCGCTGAGGCGACGGCGTCGCCCGAGGCGTCCCGGTGCAGCAGCGCCGCCATCGTCAGCAGTCGCTCGCCGTCCGCCACCCGCGGCAGCGGGCTCTCCCGCCACAGGGCCGCGAGCATCTTGCGCTGCGGCGACGACACGTCGACCTGGTGGTATGCGTCGCCGGTGTAGCCGATGGCGGCGTGCTCGCGGAGCACCGAGAACCCGACCGACGCGAGTGTCGGGTCGGCGGTGACGATCGACTCGACCCAGTCGTTCACCGCCGGAGTGTTCCGCATGTACGCGGGCGACATCCCCCGCAGGAACCCCATGTTCTGCACGGCGAGCGCCGTCTTGACGTACGAGCGCGTCGGGTCCGAGCGGTCGAATGCGGTACGGATCGACTGCTGCGGCTGGTACTCGTCCGGCCCCTCGCCGAGGTCGACGAGGTCCTGCTGCCCCAGGTCGGGTGCGAACGTCACGGCGATCCGGTGCTGCCACTGCCAGGGGTGCACGGGGATCCACACGTAGTCGTCGGGGTCGAGGCCCCGACGTTCCAGCGTGGCGCGGAACCCGGCGATGGTCTGCGGGTCGAGCTCGGCCGCCCAGTGGTCGCGCTCGGTCCGGTCCGCGGCGAGCGCCAGGTGCGTGTGCTCCCGTCGGGCGGCGAGCCACCGGTACCGGAACCGGCCGCCGACCTCGGGTGCGAAGGCCCGGTACTCGTCGAGCCCGAACCCGATCCGCCCGTTCGCGGCGACGAAGGCCGGGTGGCCCTCGGTCATCGCCGCCTCGACGTCCTGGAACGAGGCGACGGCAGCCTCGACGGAACCGCCCGCCCGCCCACGCGCGAGCTGCGCGGCCGACGGCCCACCCCGCCGGTGCTTCGCGGCGGCGCTCGCCAGGGTCGAGGCGATCTCCTCCAGGTAGGTACCGAGCAGCTCGTCGGGGATCCCGAGCACCTCGTACAGTTCGAGCACGAGGTCCTGCGCACTGAGCGACGCCGGCATGCCAGCGCGAGTGCGCGTCAGCGAGGCTTCGTCGATCGACCAGTGTTCGAGCACGTGCTGCCGTGCCCGGAACCGGTAGGTCGACTCCCCCGCGTCGAGCCGCCAGCCCTCCCCGTCCGGCACGGGTTCGATCAGCCGCTCGTGGGTGAACTCGGCGATGGCCTTCGCCACCAGGTGTCGTTCGGCGGGTTCCAGGTGCTCGGGTCGCAGGTGCGCGGCCGGCCCGTCGTCGTCGGGCACGCCGATCCGGTCGGTGTCGAGCACCGACAACAGTGCCCGCTTGCCGTCGACGTCCACCTGGCGCAGTGCGCGGAACCCCACCTCGGCGTTCTTCGCCTGCACCGCGGCGTTCCGCACGTCCGGCTCGACGACGACCCGCCGCGCGCCGAGGACGTCGCGGCAGTGCTCGACGACGGCGCGCATCACGGCGCTCGTCAGTCCGTGCACGCGGCCGGCGGCCGGCACCGGTGCGACGAGCAGGTGCATGCCGACGTCGCCGGGCTCCGCCGCCCACACGTCGGTGAGCAGGACGGCGGCGGGGTCGTAGGTCTCGACCAGGAAGCACGGCTCACCGTCGCGTCGGCCGAGCCACGCAGCCTGCGCCGGGTCCGCCTGCACGCCGGTCAGGTAGTCCCGGACGCCGTCCACGTCGAGGTCGCCCATCTCCCACCACGACGACGCCGGGTGGGCGAGCCACGACTGGACGACGGCGGCGTCGCGTTCCGGGTCCACGGGTTCGACGGCCAGGAGGCCCGGAGCAGCTCCGGCAGACACCGTCGCCTCGGGCGCACCGGCCGGTGCACTGCCCGTCACGTGCGCGCTCATGCGGGCACCTCCGTGCGCTCGGTCGCCTGCCGGGCCGGTGCGCGGTGCGCACCGGCGGGAGCAGCGGTGGACTGGTCCGTGGCGGGCAGGCCGAACTCCTGGAAGGCGATCCGGGCCTCCAGGCCGTACACGGGGCGACCCGTGACGGACCGGATGATCGACGCGTTCCGCCATGCACCCATGCCGAGGTCGGGCGCGGTCAGGCCGTGCGTGTGCTCCTCGGCGTTCTGCACCCAGATGCGTCCGCCGAGCGTGTCGACGTGGTGGTCGCGCGCGACGGCCAGGCGACCACGGGAGTCGCGGGCGACGAGGTGCTCGACGGGGTCGAGGAACCGTGGCGTGCGCGGCGTGTACCCGGTCGCCAGGACGAGCCGCTCGACCTCGTGCTCGTAGGTCTCGCCGAGCTGCTCGTGGCGGAGCGTCAGCCGGTACGTCCCCCGGTCGGCGAGCCACTCGGCGTCGACGACGCTGGTCTCGGTGCGCAGGGTCGTCGGGATCGGGCCTCGAGCGCTGATGCGGTACAGCTGGTCGTAGAGCTCGTCGACCAGGTCCGCACTGATGCCCTTGTACAGCCCGCGCTGCTCGCGCCCGAGACGGTCGCGAGCATCCTCGGGCAGGCCGTGGAAGTGGTCCGTGTACTCCGGGCTCGTCATCTCGAGCGTGAGCTTCGTGTCCTCCATCGGGAAGAACCGCGGCGACCGGGTGATCCAGTCGAGTCGGTAGCCGTCCTGGCGCAGGTCCTCGAGCAGCTCGCGGTAGACCTCGGCAGCGGACTGCCCGCTGCCGACCACCGCGATCGAGGCGGCACCGCGGAGCGCGTCGCGGTTCGGCAGGAACTCGGCGGAGTGGATGACCGGTCCGGCGATCCCGCGCAGCGGGGCGGGGACCGACGGCTCCGTACCGATGCCGACCACGACGTGGCGTGCGCGGTACGTCTCGGGACCCTGATCGGTCTCGGCGTGCACCGTGAACACGTCCGTCGCCGAGTCGTGCTCCACCGCTGTGACGGACCGGCCCCACCGGAGCGTGTCGAGCCGGTCGGCGGCCCACCGGCAGTAGGCGTCGTACTCGCTGCGCAGAGGGTGGAAGTCCTCGCGGATGTAGAACGGGTACAGGCGGCCGGTCTCCTTGAGCCACGCGAGGAACGAGAACGGCGAGGTCGGGTCGGCCATCGTCACCAGGTCCGCCATGAAGGGCACCTGGATCGTGGCGTCGTCGAGCATCATGCCGTGGTGCCAGGCGAAGCCGTCGGCGGCGTCGAGGAACACCGCGTCGAGGTCGTCGAGCGGGTCGGTGAGGCAGGCGAGGCCGAGGTTGAACGGGCCGATGCCGATGCCGATCAGGTCGTGCACGGTGCGGTCGGTGGTCATCGCGTTGCTCCTTCCGGGGCGGTGGTGGTCGCGCGGACCCGTGCTGCCGTCGCGGCGACGTGCTCGAGCGAGGCGCGCATCTGCGCCGGGGTGGTCTCGGGGTTGAGCAGCGTCAGCTTGTTGCAGGGTCGGCCGTCGATCACGGTCTTCGCGATGAGGACCCGGCCCTCGGCGAGCAGCGCCGCACGGATCGGGGCGACGAGCGCGTCGGATTGCTCGTCGCTCACCCCGGCGGGCTGCCAGCGGAAGAGCACGGTGCTGAGCTGCGTCGGCGCGACGAGCACCAGGTCGGGGTGCTCCCCGACGATCCGGTGGGTGGCGGCGGCGAGGTCGATGACGGCGTCGAACGCGGTGCCGATCGCGTCGGCCCCGGTCGCGCGCAGGGTGGCCCAGAGCTTCAGGGCGTCGAAGCGGCGGGTGGTCTGCAGCGACTTGTCGACCTGGTTCGGCTCGGCGGCGTCCTCGGGGTTGAGGTAGTCGGCGTACCAGGCCGTCCGGCGCAGGTCGGCCGGGTCACGGACGAGCAGTGCGCTCGAGGACACCGGCTGGAAGAAGGACTTGTGCAGATCGGTCGTCACGCTGCGCGCCCGCTCGATGCCGGCGAGCAGGTGCCGACGCGTCGGGGAGACGAGCAGTCCGCAGCCGTACGCGGCGTCGACGTGCAGCCAGACGTCCTCGAGGTCGCACACGTCGGCGATCGGCTCGATCGGGTCGATGACCCCGCGGTCGGTGGTGCCGGCAGTCGCGACGACCGCGATCGGGGTACGGCCCGCTGCCCGGGTCACGGCGATCGCCTCCGCGAGGGCTGCCGGCCGCATCCGACCGGCGTGGTCGGTGGCGACGTCGACCACGGCCTCGAGGCCGAGGAGTCGTGCCGACTTCGCGATGCTGAAGTGGGTCTCCGCCGTCGTGAACACGGTTCCGGCGACTCCGACGGCTTCGCGTGCCAGCAGCAGCGCCTGCAGGTTGGACTGCGAGCCACCCGAGGTGAACACCCCGTCGCCGGCAGCGAACCCGGCACGACGGGCCAGCCAGTCGACCACGTGGCGTTCGATGTCCGTGCCGATGCGGGACTGGTCCCAGGTGTCGACCGACGGGTTCACCGCGGCGAGGACGGACTCGGCGGCGACCGCGGGCAGTGCGACCGGGCAGTTCAGGTGCGCGAGGTAGCCGGGGTCGTGGAACCACACGGCCTCGCGGACGAACAGGTCGTCGAGTTCGGCGAGCGCCTGTTCCGTCCCGACGGGAGCGGCGTCCAGGTCGACCGCGCGCACCCGGTCGTGCAGCGCGTCCGGGGCGGTCGCGGTCGTCGGGCGGTCGACGGTGGCGAGTCGGTCGGCGAGCTGGTCCACCGTCGACCCGACGGTCGACCGGTAGCGCTCGGCGTTGGCAGTGGTCAGCAGTTCGATGGGTGTCACGTTAGGTAAGGCTAACCTCACCTGCTTTTCGGTGTCACCCGAACAGGGGTGGACTCCCAGGTCTCGGGCGTGGCGCGACGTCCTCGTACCCACGACGAACGCACCCCGCCGGGGAACCGGCGGGGTGTACGGACGTTCAGCCAGCTCTGGCTAGAGCTTCTCGATCGGCGCGATCTTGATGAGCAGCTTCTTGCGGCCCGCGGAGTCGAACGCGATCTCGGCGATGCGCTTCGCGCCCTGGCCGGTCACCGCCGAGACGGTGCCCTCGCCGAAGTCGACGTGCTTGATCCGGTCGCCGGCGACGAGTTCCATGTCGCCGTTGTCGCGCACCTGGCCGGACACCCGGTTCGCCCACTCGGTCTTCGGGCGGGTCTTCGACGCAGCGGCCGCGCGGTCGTACGAGCCACCGCCCCAGCCGCCACCGCCGCGGTAACCACCGCCACCGCCGCCGCCGATGCCGCCCTCGCGCTTCGCGTTGAGCGCCCGGGGCTGCGTGCCACCACGGCTGTTCGCCATGCCCGGCGACTGCTTCCACTCGATGAGCCCCTCGGGGATCTCCTGCAGGAAGCGCGACGGCATGGCGACGTTGACGTCACCGAACTGGGCGCGGGTCATCGCCAGTGACAGGAACAGGACCTTCTTCGCACGGGTGATGCCGACGTAGAACAACCGACGTTCCTCGGAGGGACCGCCCGGCTCGTTCGCGGACATCCGGTGCGGCAGCAGGTCTTCCTCGACGCCGGTCAGGAACACGGCCTCGTACTCCAGCCCCTTGGCCGTGTGCAGCGTCATGAGCGACACCGTGCCGGACGAGTCGTCGAGCTCGTCCGCCGCTGCGACCAACGAGACCTCGGTCAGGAAGTCCGTCAGCGTGCCCTCGGGGTTGTTCTTCTGGAACTCGCGCGTCACCGCCACGAGCTCGTCGATGTTGTCGGCCCGGGCGGCGTCCTGCGCGTCGGGCGACTTCCGCAGGTTCTCGAGCAGGTGGGAGCCGTCGAGCAGCTGGGTCAGGGTGTCGACGACCGGCTGCGTCGGGGCCTTCTCGGACACGGAGTCCAGCAGCGCCGCGAACTCGGTGATGGCGTTCCGCACCTTCGGCCCGAAGCCGAGCTCACCCGCGTGCCGCAGGGCATCGCGCATCGTGGTCTCGTGCTCGTCGGCGTAGCGCTGCAGGGTCGTCTCGGTGACGGAGCCGATGCCGCGCTTCGGCACGTTGAGCACACGACGGAGCGCCATCGGGTCGGCGGGGTTCGCCACGGTGATCAGGTACGCCATGGCGTCCTTGATCTCGGCGCGCTCGTAGAACTTCGTGCCGCCGAGCACCCGGTACGGGATCGCGGCACGGATGAAGATCTCCTCGAGCGCACGGGTCTGCGAGTTCGTCCGGTAGAACACCGCCATGTCGCGGTAGTCCATGCCGTCCTCGCGCAGGCGCTGGATCTCGTCGGCGACGAACTGGGCCTCGTCGTGACCGGTGTACCCGGTGAAGCCGACGATCTTCTCGCCCGCGCCGACGTCGGTGAACAGGTTCTTCGCCTGACGGTCGAAGTTGTTCGCGATGACGGCGTTCGCGGCGTCGAGGATGGTCTGCGTCGAGCGGTAGTTCTGCTCGAGCAGGATCACCTTGGAGTTCGGGAAGTCGCGCTCGAACTCGACGATGTTGCGGATGTCGGCCCCGCGGAACGCGTAGATCGACTGGTCCGAGTCGCCGACCACGGTCAGGGACGCTCCGGCGATCGACCCGTCGCGCTCGCGCATGCGGGCGACGTGCTGGCCGGAGTCCTCGAGCTTGTCGACCTGCTCGACCGGCACCGGACGCGTGAGCTCGCGGATCAGGGAGTACTGCGCGTGGTTGGTGTCCTGGTACTCGTCGACCAGGATGAAGCGGAAGCGCCGCTGGTAGAGCGCAGCGACCTCGGGGAACGCCCGGAACAGGAAGACGGTCTGGCCGATGAGGTCGTCGAAGTCGAACGCGTTCGCCCGGCGCAGGTCGTTCGTGTACCGACGGAAGACCTCGGTGAACATGACTTCCTGCGGGTCGTTCACGTTGATGTTGCGCGCGTACGAGTCGATGTCCTGCAGCTCGTTCTTGAGCTTCGAGATCTTCGACGCCGCGGCGCCCACCGTGAGCCCGAGCGTGTCCGCCTCGAGGTCCTTGATGATCCGCTTCAGCAGGGCCTTGGAGTCGGCGGAGTCGTAGATCGTGAACGACTGCGCGAACCCGAAGCGCTCGGCCTCGCGCCGGAGGATGCGCACGCACGCCGAGTGGAACGTCGAGATCCACATGCCGTCGGACTCGCCACCCACCAGGGCCCGGACGCGCTCACGCATCTCGGCCGCGGCCTTGTTCGTGAAGGTGATCGCGAGGATCTGCGACGGCCAGGCTTCACGGTTGGCGAGCAGCAGCGCGATGCGGCGCGTGAGGACGCTCGTCTTGCCGGATCCGGCACCGGCCACGATCAGCAGGGACTCGCCGCGGTACTCGACGGCTTCCTTCTGCTGGGGGTTCAGACCCGCGGTGAACGGGTCTTCGTACGCACGGGCACCGGCGCCCGGCTCGGGCGTCGATTCGAAGGGGTCGAGCACGATCGTCATGTTCGGGACAGTCTAAGCGGGACCCCCGACAGCCGACCGGGCGAGGACCGCCAGGTCGGTGTGGTCCGCGAACACCCCGTCGAGGCCGGTCCGGATCACCGAGGTGTACCAGCGCTCCCAGTCGCCGAAGGCCGCGACGTCGCCACCGCGGCGCAGCGGCCCGGGCAGGAACCGGTTCTCCGGTCGGAGCGTCCACGTGTACACCGCGAGGCCCACGGCGTGCGCACGGTCGACGATCGCGCTCCGGACCGGCGTCGGGTCCTCGAGCGCGACGCTGTCCACCCCGGCCATCAGCGTGCCGAGGTCGACGCTGATGCCGTGGAACTCGGTCGCGAACGACGCGAGCGCGTCCTCGGAACGCTCCGCGGCGTAGGTGGGGGCGAGCGATCCGTGGGACGCGACCTCGTCGGCGGCACTGCCACGGGCCTCCTGGAGGTACACCAGCCGACCACCCGTGTGCCGCTCGCGCAGGTCGCGGAGCACGCCCTTCTCGAAGCTCTCGACCGTGAGCCGCTCGTCACGGCGCCACCCGGCGTCACCGAGCGTGCGGTCGACGAGTTCGCCCATCGGGAAGCCCGCGCGGTCGAAGAACGCCGCGTGCTTGACCTCGGCGACCAGCCCGACCGGACGAGGAGCGGCGTCGAGGATCGCGAGCAGGTCCTCGAGGCGCAGGATCGGCTCCTCGCCGTCGTGCTCGGCCGACCCGGGCCGCAGGGCGGGCAGACGTTCCCGGGTGCGGAGCGTCTGCAGCTCGGCCCAGGTGAAGTCCTCGGTGAACCAGCCGGACAGGCTCTGGCCGTCGACGGTCTTCGTCGTGCGCAGGTGCCGGAACTCCGGGTGGTCCGCGACGTCGGTGGTGCCGGACACCTCGTTCTCGTGGCGGAGCACGAGCACGCCGTCCTTCGTGGGCACCAGGTCCGGCTCGATCGCGTCGGCACCGAGCTCGATGGCGAGTTCGTACGCGCTCCGCGAGTGCTCGGGGCGGTAGCCGGACGCACCGCGGTGGGCGATCACGAGGGTCATGGCGCGACCCTACTGGGCCAGGGTGACGGCGGACCGTCCTGTGTCGCGGGACACACGCGCCCGGCCGGAGCCCGTGCATCTCAGCATCGGCGCTGACCATCGCTGCATGATCGTCCGATCGCTCTCCACCGCCGTCGAGGCCAGGATCGACCGTGCCGCCCGCCGACTGCTCGACGCCGGGCACCAGCCGCACCGGCCCGTCCGGCTGTTCGTCACCGAGTTCCTGGTGTTCGGCGCGAAGCAGGCGTGGGCGTGCGCGTTCGGGGCGCTGCTGCTCGGTTCGATGGCCGTGGCCTCGCTGACCGTGCCGGCGGCGTTCCGGAACGACGCGCTGACCGTCGTGGCGGTGCTGCTGCAGCTCGGCATGCTCGTGTTCGGGCTCGAGACCGTGCGGGAACTCCGGGTCGTCCTGCTCTTCCACGTCGTCGGCACCGCCATGGAGGTCTTCAAGACGCACATGGGCTCGTGGTCGTACGAACCCGGCGGGCTGCTCGTCATCGCCGGGGTCCCGCTGTTCTCCGGGTTCATGTACGGCGCGGTCGGGTCGTACATGGTCCGTGTGCACCGCCTGTTCGACCTGCGGTTCGACCGGTACCCGCGGCAGTGGCTGCTCGCCGTCGTCGCTGCCGGCGTGTACCTGAACTTCTTCGGGCACCACTTCCTGCCCGACGCCCGCTGGGTCCTGCTCGCACTCGTCGTCCTGCTCTTCGCCCGCACGACCATGCACGTCCGGATCCACCGATCGACGATGCGCATGCCGGTGCTCGTCGCCATGGGACTCGTCGCCGTGTTCATCTGGTTCGCCGAGAACGTCGCGACCTGGGCCGGGGCCTGGAGCTACCCCACGCAGCTCGCCGTCTGGCACCCGGTGGCCCCGACGAAGATCGTGGCGTGGTTCCTGCTCATGACGATCTCGGTCGCGCTCGTCACCTGGGTCTACCCGGCGCTGCCGTCCGGCTCGGCGCGTTGGACGGCGGACTCTCGACGACTTCGAGGCGCGCGCGCAGCGGGTGCCCATAGGCTGCGATCGTCAGGGCCTCCGGGCCCGCGTCCGCTCGCCGCGAATCCTCAGCCTTCCGCGACCGAGCGCACCTAGGCTGAGAGGACTCATATCTCCTAGGAAGAGGACACCATGGCCTTCAAGCCCGGTTTCGACCAGTCCCCCGCCTTCAACGCCCAGGGACCCAACACCTGGGGCGGGCGTGGCGCTGGTCAGCAGCAGGCCGGCTGGGGACAGACCCCGCAGCAGGCACAGGGCGGGATGACCCCCGAGCAGCTGCAGTACATGTACGACCGCCCGGCGGCATCGACGGTCGACACCGACCGCATGTCGTACGAGGACACCATCGTCAAGACGCTGCTCGCCTTCGGCGTGCTGCTCGTCGGTGCGGTGGCCGGTTGGAACCTGCCCCCGATCGTGTGGATCGTCGGCGCGATCGTCGGGTTCGTCCTGGCGCTCGTGAACACCTTCAAGAAGAAGCCGTCGCCGGGTCTGATCCTGACGTACGCGTTCTTCGAGGGGCTCTTCGTCGGCGGGATCTCGAACTTCTTCGAGTACAACTTCACGCAGACTGGCGGCATCGTCGCCCAGGCCGTGTTCGGCACCCTCGGGGTGTTCGCGGTCACGCTGCTCCTGTTCCTGTCGGGCAAGGTCCGTGCGACCCCGAAGGCCACCCGCTTCTTCCTCATCGCGATCGTCGGGTACATGGCGTTCTCGCTCGTGAACCTCGTCCTGATGTGGACCGGTGTGACCCAGAGCGCCTTCGGCCTCATGGGTGTGACGTTGTTCGGTATCCCGCTCGGCGTCCTCATCGGCATCTTCGTCGTGGTCATGGCGGCGTACTCGCTGATCCTCGACTTCGACCAGATCAAGACCGGTGTCCAGCGTGGCGCCCCGAAGATCTACGCGTGGACCGCGGCGTTCGGCCTCATCGTGACGCTCGTGTGGCTGTACCTCGAGATCCTGCGCATCCTCGCCATCGTCGCGAGCAGCGCGCGCAACTAGCACCACCGCGTCCACGAAGGGCCCCGGCGCTGCCGGGGCCCTTCGTCGTTCCCGGGGTGCTGTGGGCGGGAGCGGCGGCAGCGCCAGTGGTCGCAACACCCCGCCGGTCGCCCGGCGAGTGGTCACGAAGTGTCGCCCGGGCCGGGGCCAATCGACAGTTCGTGACCGCTCGGAACCGGGCCCGCGGGGTGTTGTCGCCACTCGACCACCCCAGCAGCACCCATTCCCCCGGCAGCCCCGCCCCGGACGCGCGGAGGCCCGGCACGCAGGGCGTGCCGGGCCTCCGGTCGTTCAGGGGAGCGTCACTCCCACTCGATCGTCCCCGGCGGCTTCGACGTGACGTCGAGCACGACCCGGTTGACGTCGGGCACCTCGTTCGTGATGCGGTTCGAGATCTTCGCGAGCACGTCGTACGGCAGGCGCGTCCAGTCCGCGGTCATGGCGTCCTCGGACGAGACCGGACGGAGCACGATCGGGTGCCCGTACGTGCGGCCGTCACCCTGGACACCCACGGAGCGGACGTCGGCGAGCAGGACGACCGGGCACTGCCAGATCTCCCCGTCGAGACCCGCTGCGGAGAGTTCCTCGCGCGCGATCTTGTCGGCGGCGCGGAGCAGCTCGAGCCGCTGCTTGTCGACCGAACCCACGATGCGGATGCCGAGCCCCGGTCCGGGGAACGGCTGGCGGCCGACGATGACCTCGGGCAGACCGAGCTCGCGACCGACGGCACGGACCTCGTCCTTGAAGAGTGCACGGAGCGGCTCGACGAGCTCGAAGGTCATGTCCTCGGGCAGGCCGCCCACGTTGTGGTGCGACTTGATGTTCGCGGTACCCGCTCCGCCGCCGGACTCGACGACGTCGGGGTAGAGGGTGCCCTGCACGAGGAACTTGACCTCGCCGTCGTCACCGTCCCCACGCGCCTCGAGCACGAGCGCCTCGGCCGCGGCCTCGAACGTGCGGATGAACTCGCGCCCGATGATCTTGCGCTTCTGCTCGGGGTCGCTCACACCGGCGAGGGCGTCGAGGAACTGCTGCTCGGCGTCGATCGTGATGAGCCGGACACCGGTGGAGGCGACGTAGTCCTCTTCGACCTGCTTGCGCTCGTCGGCGCGGAGGAGCCCGTGGTCGACGAAGACGCAGGTGAGCTGGTCACCGACGGCCTTGTGCACGATGGCTGCGGCGACGGCGGAGTCGACACCGCCGGACAGGCCGGCGATCACGCGGTTCGACCCGACCTGGGCTTGGATCCGGGCGACCTGCTCGTCGATGACGTTGCTCGAGTTCCAGTCGCCGGGCAGACCGGCGGCGCGGTGCAGGAAGTTCTCGAGGACGGCCTGGCCGTGCTCCGAGTGCTTCACCTCGGGGTGCCACTGCACGCCGTAGAGCTTGCGCTCGTCGGACGCGAAGGCCGCGACGGGGGTCGACGCGCTCGACGCGAGGACCTCGAAGCCCTCGGGGGCCTTCGCCACGGAGTCGCCGTGCGACATCCACGTGACCTGGGACCCGGGCTGCCCGCCGAGCAGGACGCTGTCGGTGCCGCTGACGTCGACGGGCGTCGCGCCGTACTCACGCAGGCCGGTGTTCGCGACCTCGCCACCGAGGGCGGTCGCCATGGCCTGGAAGCCGTAGCAGATGCCGAGCACGGGGACGCCGAGGTCGAGGATGTCGCCGTCGAGGGACGGTGCACCTTCTTCGTACACGGACGACGGACCACCGGACAGCACGATGGCTGCAGGGTCCTTCGCGCGGATCTCCTCCGCCGTGATGGAGTGCGGGACGATCTCGCTGTAGACGTTCGCTTCACGGACCCGACGCGCGATGAGCTGCGCGTACTGGGCCCCGAAGTCGACGACGAGGACGGGACGCTGTTCGGTCTCGCTCACCGAGCGGCCTCCTTCTCACGCTGCTGGGCAGCGATCAGCTCGTGGTAGGTGTCCATGGCCTTCTGCTGCATGCGGTGTTCGACCACGAAGGACATGAACGGGATGATGCCACCGAGGGCGATGAGCAGGAAGCGGGAGGGCTTCCAGCGCATGATGCTCCACAGACGGAAGTCCGTGAAGAGGTAGAGGACGTACAGCCAGCCGTGCGCGATGAGGATCGCGATCGACAGGTTGAACGTGCCGGGTGCTTCGCCGGCCGTGCCGTTCGGCACGAAGAACGGGCCGTTGCCGAGCTGCATCTCGAGCTGGAGCGGCGTGTACTTGATGATGACCTCGATCACGAGGGCCAGCAGCAGCACACCGGTGATGTACGCGGAGACGCGGTACCACTTCACCGCACCCGGGATCTTCGGGATGTCGCGGGTTCGGACGGTCAAGGCCATGACGACCAGCCTACCGTCGGTCCGCGAGGGCCCCGTCGACGCTGAGGGCAGCCTCACGCCGCTCCTCTTCCTCGCGCTCCCAGGCGTCCTTCACGAACCGGTACCAGAGGAACACCGCGAAGCCGGCGAAGACGACCCACTCGATCGCGTAGAACAGGTTCAGCCAGTCGAACTGGACCTCGCGCGACGGCGCCCGGTCGGCGATGGTGCCGAGGTCGGCGGCCTGCGCGGTGGCACCGTCGGCGACGACGTACCCGAGGTACATCCGGTCGTCGAACGCCTTCCATGTGTTCACGAAGCGCGCGGGTGCCACGGCGGAGTACTCCGCCTGCTTGTAGGTGTCCTGGTCGGGCGACTCGGCGGGGTAGTACCGGCCCTGCACCGTGAGCGTCTGCCCGTCCGTCAGGCGGTCACCACCGGCGACCGCAGCCGACCGTTGGTCGGACCACCCGATGACGACCGGGAGGCTCGCCCCACCATCCGAGTCCACCAAGTGCCCGACGGTCTGGTACGTCCCACCCCCGGTGCGGCCGGTCAGGATCGTGGTGTCGCCGGCGACGAACGTGCCGGTGACGGTGACCTTCTGGCCGGCGATGGTCTCGCTCGCGGGTTCTTCCGGGGCGGTGACCGCATCGAGCGTCTTGCGGGTCTCGGTGGTCTCCGGCAGCGGCTTGCCGTTGGCGATGCTCCGCTCGAGCTGCCACTTGCCCAGCCCGGCGAACACCGCCGCGAGCACGAGCGCCAGCAACAGCAGCGCGATCCACCTCGGTCGTCGGGCAACGGCCCACATCTGTATCAGTACTCCGGATCGCGCTGTCGGACCGGACGCTCAGGGCGCTCGGTGGGGATCTCGACGGGCGACGTGACGGGTTCGTCGGTCGCCTCCGGTGACCCATTCTCCTGCTCGTCCCTGCCAGCGGCCTCCACGAGCGCGAACTCCTCCGCGAACTGGCGGTCCCGCTCGGCACGGCGGACCGCGGCGGCGGACGCTGCCTCGGCCTCCTCGGCCTCCGCCGCCTCGGCGGCGGCAGCCGCGGCGACCGCTCGGCGGCCACCGAGTCGTCCGCGCAGGCGGGCGAGGCGGGCGGGGCGCACCACGAGGCGGCCGATCCGCTCCGAGTTCACCGCGAGCAGCGGCCCGAGGATCGCCATGACGAGGACGTAGAGGCCCGCGAACGCGGTGATCCGGGCCTCCAGTCCGGCGGCAGCCGAGAGCGTCGCGAGGATCAGCGCGAACTCGCCACGGTTCACCAGGATGACGGCGGTGTTGATCCCCTGTTGGACGTTGAAGCCGTTCATGCGCGCGACGATCTGCCCGGCGACCGCGTTGAGCACGACCGTCATGCCGATCGCACCGAGGACCGGCCAGAGCACCTCACCGAAGGTCGACAGGTCGAGGCCGAGTCCGAAGTTCACGAAGAAGAACGCGGCGAAGACGTCACGCATCGGCAGGGCGAGCTGTTCGATGCGGTCGCGGTACCGGGTGGCGCCGCAGAGCAGCCCGATGACGAACGCGCCGATGGCGTCGGTCACGCCGAGCAGGTCGCCGATGCCACCGAACATCACGGCGAGCCCGAAGAACAGCACCGTGAACAGTTCGTCGTCACGCGTCGCGAAGATCTTCGAGACCCACTTGCCGGCGAACCGGGCGAGCGTGAACATCACGATGAGGAAGCCGAACGCGAGCGCGAGCTTGCCGACGACCGCCCACGCGTTGGTGTCGCCGGACAGCACGACGGACACGATCGCCAGGTAGATGGCGATGAAGACGTCCTCGATGACCGTGACGCCCAGGATCATCGGGGTCTCGTCGTTCGCGAGTCGTCGCAGCTCGATGAGGAGCTTCGTGACGATCGCGCTCGACGAGGTGGCCGTCATGCCCGCGATGATCAGGGCTTCTCGGGTGCCCCAGCCGAGCGAGAACCCGAACGCGAACCCGACGCCCATGTTGATGACGACGTAGGTGCCGCCCGACACCAGGAGCTTGCCGGCGTTGCCGTAGAACTCCTCTTGGTCGAACTCCAACCCGAGGTTGAACAGCAGCAGGATGAGCCCGAACGTCGCGATGAGCTCGATCGTGTGCGACTCGACGTTCAGGCCGATCCACGGCGTGTGCGGGCTCGCGATGAGCCCGACGATCATGTAGATCGGGATCGCCGGCAGACCGATGGTCTTGCCGAGCCGCCCGAGCACGTAGGCGATGACGAACAGCACACCGATGGTGAGCAGTTCACCGCCCAGGTGCATGCGCTAGCTCTTCCGCGGGGCCTCGGCCGATGCGGCCGCAAGCTCTCCGCTGCGGTAGAAGGAGAAGGCCTTGGCGACCTTCTCGGGGGAACCGGCGACGACGATGGTGTCACCGGGGAAGACGACGAAGTCCGGCGAGGGTGCCGGGTTGGCGCTGTCGCCACGGACGACGGCCACGACGGTCAGGCCGATGAAGCCGGAGTCGTGCAGGTCGCCGAGCGGCTTGCCGGCGATCGCGTCGTCGTAGTCGACCGAGAACCAGTCGATGGACAGCCCGGGGATCTCGTCGAGCTTGTCGAGGCCCTCGGTGATCCGGGTGCCGCCCAGGAGTTCGGCGAGGGTGTGCGCCTCGTCCTCGCTGAGGCGCAGCGAGACCTTCTCGGACTTGTCCGCGCCGTCGGAGACGTCGGCGAACGAGATGAGGTCGGAGTGACCCGACCGGTGCGTGATGACACCGCACTTGCCACCGTCGTCGGTGTAGAAGCTGTGCAGCACGCCGACTCCGGGGAGTTTGACGCGATGGACGTCGACCATGATGGCTCCCTTTTCGAGTACGCCCATGCTAACCACCGCGCGGCCCCGCGCATTCCGGTCGCTACTGTTCTGCGGATGGGGAACACTCGGATCGTCGTCGGGGTCGTCGGGACGCTGGTCGTCGCACTGTACGCGGGGTTGCTGGCGCTCAACGCGCTCGTGCTCGACCCGCTCAGTGCGGTGCCGGGGCAGTCGCTCGGTGCGATCTACGGCCACCTCGACGCGCAGGGCTTCCAGGTGCGGACCGACGTCGTGGCCGTGCTCGTCATCGCAGCGGTCGGCATCGCGTTGGCGGTCACGGTCCTGATCGTGACGCTGGTCCGGCGGACGACGGCGCACGTCGCCGCCGCCTGGCTACTGGCGATCGTGGCCGCCGGCGCCGTCCAGGTGTTCGGTTCCGGTTTCCAGCTCGGGATGGACGTGGCCGACGGCTACGGCATCGGCGGCGAGGACCACACCATCTGGGCCGGTGTCCTCTACGTCACCAGCCTCGTCGCGCTGCTCGCGATCCCGGTCGTGCTCGTCGTCGGCGAGCGACGCCGTGGCCGCGCCGTGTCGGAGACGCTGGCCGCCTGACGGACGCACCACGGGCCTCCCGTCCGGAGGCCGGTGGCCGCGTCCGCAACGCGGGTCGCTACTCCGGCTCGCTCGTCTTCTCCCCCACCACCTGCTCGTCGGACGCCTTCGCGCCCTCCGCGCCGCTGCTGCGGCCGCCGCCCACGACGACGTCGTCCTCGTCGAAGCCGAACGCGATGTCCGGTGCCTCGAGCCGCACTCGGTCCGCGCTCTCGTCGTCGGGCTGCAGCTGCGACTCGCGTTCCGCGGCCACACGCTTCAGGTAGTTCGACACCTCGTGTTCGGTGGTCTCCTGGTCCCAGCCGAGCACGTCGGCCATGAGCTTCGCGGCGACCGGGGCCGCCGACTCACCACGGTCCCAGGCCTCGATCGAGATGCGGGTGCGGCGGGCGAGGACGTCCTCCAGGTGCAGGGCTCCCTCGTGCGAGGCGGCGTACACGACCTCGGCGCCGATGTAGTCGTCGGCTCCCGGCAGCGGCTCGGCCAGGGCAGGGTCCTGCTCGACGAGCTGCAGCACCTCGGTGGCCAGGGTGCCGTAGCGGTTCAGCAGGTGCTCGATGCGGACCTTGTGCACGTTGAAGCTGCGGGCGGTCCGTGCGCGACGGTTCCACGCGGCCGGGTAGCCCTCGGCCCCGAGCAGTGGGATGTCCTCGGTCGTCGACGCCGGGATCTTGCCGTCCATCGCGGCGACGGCCTCGTCGATGGCGTCCTTGCCCATCACCCGGTAGGTGGTCCACTTGCCGCCGGCGACCACCACGAGCCCGGGCACCGTGTGGGCAACCACGTGCTCGCGGCTGAGCTTCGAGGTCTGGTCGGACTCCCCCGCCAGCAGGGGACGGAGTCCGGCGTAGACGCCCTCGACGTCCTCGCGGGTGAGCGGGACGCGGAGCACCTTGTTGACGTGCTCGAGGATGTAGTCGATGTCCGCTGCGGTCGCCGCCGGGTGCGCCTTGTCGAGGTACCAGTCGGTGTCGGTCGTGCCGACCAGCCAGTGCCGGCCCCACGGGATCACGAACAGCACGCTCTTCTCGGTGCGCAGGATCATGCCCATGTTCGACTGGAACCGGTCGCGCGGGATGACCAGGTGCACGCCCTTCGACGCCCGCACCTTGAACTGCCCGCGGGTGCCGATCATCGCCTGGGTGTCGTCCGTCCAGACGCCCGTGGCGTTCACGACCTGCTTCGCGCGGATCTCGAACCGCTCGCCGGTCTGGATGTCGTGGGCCTGGGCGCCGACCACGCGCTCCCCCACCTTGATGAAGCCCTCGATCCGGATCCGGCTCGCGGCGTGCGCGCCGTAGGACGCCGCCGTGCGGACGAGCGAGGCCACGTAGCGGGCGTCGTCGACCTGGGCGTCGTAGTAGGTCATGCCGCCGACGAAGGCGTCCTTCTTGAGCGACGGCATCGAGCGGAGCACCTGCGTGCGGCTGAGGTGCCGGTGGTGCGGGACCCCGGGCGGACGACCGCCGGACCAGCTGAAGGCGTCGTACATCGCCATGCCGATGCCGATGTAGAACCGCTCCCACACGCGGTGGTTGAGCGGGTAGAGGAAGCGCACCGGCTTGACCAGGTGCGGGGCGATCCGCTGCAGCAGCAGGCCGCGTTCGATGAGGGCCTCGCGCACGAGCCCGAAGTTCAACTGCTCCAGGTAGCGGATGCCACCGTGCACGAGCTTCGACGAACGGCTCGACGTGCCGGAGCCCCAGTCACGGGCCTCGACGATGCCGACGGTCAGGCCACGGGTGACGGCGTCGAGCGCACTGCCCGCACCGACGATGCCGCCGCCCACGACCAGGACGTCGAGTTCCTTCGTCTTGAGGGTCTCGATCGCCGCCGCGCGTTCGTCGGGGCCGAGCTTGGCCGCGGGGTCGAACCCCGCCCCCGGCACGACGTCGCCAGGACGTCCGGCCGAACTGGTCTGCTTCGTGGTGCTGGACTTCGCCATCGTCGCCTCCGGGTCACGGTCGGCGCCGAAGCGTCACCCGCGTCGGTGCGCGGGTGCCACCAGGATCACTGGTGGTACGGCGCCACGACCACTTCTACTCGCTGGAACTCCTTGACGTCGGAGTATCCGGTCGTCGCCATCGAGCGGCGCAGCGCACCGACGAGGTTGGCGCGGCCGTCGAACGTCGGGGTCGGGCCGTTCAGCACGTTCTCGAGCGGGGCGATCGTGCCCACCTCGACCCGCCGGCCTCGGGGCAGCTCCGGGTGGTGCGCCTCGGCACCCCAGTGGAAGCCGCCGCCCGGTGCCTCGGTGGCACGGGCGAGCGCGGTACCGAGCATGACGGCGTCCGCACCGACCGCGATCGCCTTGACGACGTCGCCGGCGGTGTCGAGACCGCCGTCGGCGATGACGTGCACGTAGCGGCCACCCGACTCGTCGAGGTAGTCACGACGCGCACCCGCGACGTCGGCGACCGCGGTGGCCATCGGCGCGTGGATGCCCAGCGCGGCACGCGTGGTGGACGCAGCACCGCCGCCGAAGCCGACGAGGACACCGGCGGCACCGGTGCGCATGAGGTGCAGCGCCGACGTGTACGTCGAGGCACCGCCCACGATCACCGGGACGTCGAGCTCGTAGATGAACTTCTTGAGGTTGAGGGGCTCTTCGTTCTGCGACACGTGCTCGGCCGAGACCGTCGTACCGCGGATGACGAACAGGTCGACACCGGCGTCGACGACCGTCTTCGAGAACTCCTGCGTGCGCTGCGGGCTGAGCGAGCCGGCGACCGGCACCCCGGCGGCACGGATCTCGGCCAGGCGCGCGGTGATCAGCTCCGGCTTGATCGGCTCGGAGTAGATCTCCTGCATGCGCTTCGTGACGTTGCCGTCGGTGAGCGACTTGATCTCGTCGTAGTAGGGCGTCGGGTCCTCGTAGCGGGTCCACAGCCCCTCGAGGTCGAGGACGCCCAGGATGCCGAGCTTGCCCATCTGGATGACCGTGGCCGGCGAGGACACGGAGTCCATCGGCGCGGAGAGGATCGGCGACGCGAAGGTGAACGCGTCGATCGACCACTGCACGCTGACGTCGCGCGGGTCACGCGTGCGCCTGGAGGGGACCACCGCGATGTCGTCGAACGCGTACGCCCGACGTCCGCGCTTGCCTGCACCGATCTCGACTTCGCTCACCCGGCAAGCCTACCGGGCAGGTCCGGGGGCGTGCACGGACCGGACGGTGCGGACCGCGGCTGGCGGCCTCGCACCGTGCGAGGGGCGCCGCGCATGGTGTGCGGTCAGCGGGGGCGGCGCGGGGCCCGGCGTCGCTTGCGGAGCACCCGCAGCACGAAGCCGAGCAGGAGCGCGAGCACCACGAGCACGACCAGGAGCGCAGCCGCCACCTTCACGAGCAGCGCCGCACCGACGAACAGCGCGATGAAGACCACCCACACCAGGGCGTCCATCGCGCCCGCCGACAGTCTCTGCACCTGCGGAACGATACCGACCCGGCGGACGCGGGGCGGGCCTCCCGTCAGAACCGGAGCCGGCCACGCACCGGGGTGGGCCAACAGACGACCGCATGCAGGAGCGGGGCCGTGCGGCGCGAAGCGACCACGCACGGCCCCACCCGTCGCGGATACCACCCCCACAGCGGTACCCGCAGTCGACACAGTGCGCTAGCGCCCCGCGTCGACGTCCTTGGCGAGCGTCCCGAGGTACAGCTCGATGACCTTCGGGTCGTCCGCGAGTTCCTTCCCCGTGCCCGAGTACGCGTTCCTCCCCTGGTCGAGCACGTACCCACGATCGCAGATCTGCAGACAGCGTCGCGCGTTCTGCTCCACCATGACGATCGACACACCGGCCTTGTTGATCCGGCGGGTCCGCAGGAACGTCTCGTCCTGCCGCACCGGGGACAGCCCGGCACTCGGCTCGTCGAGCAGCAGCACCTTCGGGTCCATCATCAACGCACGTGCCATGGCGACCGACTGCCGCTCACCGCCGGACAGGGACCCCGCCCGCTGGCCGCGGCGCTGCGCGAGCACCGGGAACAGGTCGTAGATGACCTCGAGGCGCTCGGCGAACTTGCGGGGCCGCAGGTACAGCCCCATCTGCAGGTTCTCCTCGATGGACAGCGACGGGAACACGTTGTTCGTCTGCGGGACGAAGCCGACGCCGGCCTGCACGAGCTTGTTCGCCTTGAGGTTCGTGATGTCCTCGCCCTGCAACGTGACCGACCCCTCGCGGATCGACACGAGACCGAACAGGGCCTTGAGCAGCGTGGACTTGCCCGCGCCGTTCGGCCCGATGATCCCGATCAGCTCACCGGGGTAGCAGTCCAGGTCGCAGCCGTTCAGGATGTTCACCCCCGGCAGGTAGCCGGCGACGAGGTTCTTCGCGCTCAGCACCGGCTCGCGTTCCAGCGTGGCGGTGCTCGCCTTCGGCGCTTCCGGACTGGAGGCGCTGCTCGCGTTCGTGGGGTCGACTGCGTCCGTCATCGGGTCTTCTCCTCTGCTGCTGCGTCCGCCGCGTCTTCTTCCGCGACTTCCTCCGCCAGTTCCTCGAAGGTCTCCTCGGTGAGGAGCGAGTCGTCACCCAGGTCGGTGTCGTGGTGCGCACCCAGGTACGCGTCGATGACCGCCTGGTCGTCCATCACGGTGTCCGCCGGGCCCTCGGCGACGACCTTGCCCTCGGCCATCACGACCACCCAGTCCGAGATGTGCCGGACCATGTGCATGTCGTGCTCGACGAACAGCACGGTCATGCCGTCGTCGCGCAGGGACTGGATGTGCCCGAGCAGCGACTGCGTCAGCGCGGGGTTCACGCCCGCCATCGGCTCGTCGAGCATGATCATCGTCGGGTCGGACATCAGCGCCCTGGCCATCTCGAGGAGCTTCCGCTGGCCGCCGGACAGCGAACCGGCGTAGTCGTCCGCCTTGTCGTCGAGCTTGAAGCGGGCGAGGAGGTCCTCGGCCTTCGCGGTGATCTCCCGCTCGCGCTTCGCCCACACCGGCTTGATCAGCGCGGCGAAGAAGTTCTCGCCTGGCTGGTCGCGGGCGCCGAGCAGCATGTTCTGCATCACGGTGAGCCGCGACAACGCCTTCGTCAGCTGGAAGGTGCGGACCATGCCGCGGTTGGCGATGTGGGTCGCGCTGGTCTTCTGCAGCGTGGCGCCGTTGAACTGCGTCCTGGCGCCGGGGCTGGGCTTGTCGAAGCCGGTCAGCAGGTTGAAGAAGGTCGTCTTGCCGGCGCCGTTCGGGCCGATCAGGGCCGTGATGGAGCCGCGCTGGACCTCGAGGTGGTCGACGTCCACGGCGGTCATGCCGCCGAAGTGCCGGGTGACGCCGTCGACCGTGAGGATCGGGTCGGCCTTCGTGTAGCCGTAGGTCTCAGACACTGAACGTCAGCTCCTTCTTGTTGCCGAGCAGGCCCTGTGGTCGGAACACGATCAGGAGCATGAGCGCGACGCCGACGAGCACGTACGAGAACTGCTCGGCCTGCTGGGCGTTCATGATCGAGTCGGGGATGAAGTCGCCGGCCAGGGTGCGGATGAAGAGCCGGACGACGAAGAACAGCACTGCGCCGAGCACCGGACCGAACACCGTCGCGGCACCGCCGAGGATGAGCGCCGTCCAGATGAAGAACGTCATCGAGCGGCCCATGGCGTCCGGTTGCACCGAACTCGGCAGGACGTAGATGATCCCCGCCAGCGCTCCGAGCGCACCACCGAAGACGAGCGCCTGCATCTTGTACGAGTACACGTTCTTGCCGAGGGAGCGGACGGCGTCCTCGTCCTCGCGGATCGCCTTCAGGACACGGCCCCAGGGGCTGCGCATGAGCAGGAAGAGCACGAAGGTGAACAGCGCGACGAGGGCCCAGGCGGCGATGCGGATCCACCAGCCGTTGACGCCGTTGTTCGCGTAGGTGAACCAGAGGATGGTCGTGGTGCCGTCCGGCAGCGGGCTCAGGGCGGTGAACGGGTCGCGGTAGCTCGACCCGGTGATGCCGTTGGAGCCACCCGTCGTCGTGGTCAGCAGGCTGGAGCGGCCGACCATGCGGATGATCTCGGCGCCGGAGATCGTCACGATCGCCAGGTAGTCGCCGCGCAGTCGCAACGTCGGGACGCCGAGGATGATCGCGAACACGATGGCGACGAGCAGGGCGATGAGCACGGCCATCACGAACGGCAGCCCGTTCGTGATCGAGATCGCGAAGCCGTAGGCGCCGAGCAGCAGGAACGCCGCCTGGCCCATGTTCACGAGCCCGGTCAGGCCGAAGTGCACGTTCAGTCCGATGGCCGCCAGGGCGAACGCCGCCGTGGTCGGGGCGAGGGCCTCCTGGGTGAGCGAGGACAGCAGGTTGAGGATGTAGTCCATGCGCGTGCTCCCTTAGCCGACCCGCTCGGCGCGGCCGAAGATGCCCTGCGGCCGGAACAGCAGGATGAGGATGAGGATGACGAGGGCGGTGGCGTACTTGAAGTCACCGGGGAGCACGAGGTTCGTGAGCTCGACGACGACGCCGATGATCATCGATCCGACCAGCGCGCCGTAGGCCGTCCCGAGACCACCGAGGGTCACCGAGGCGAACATGAGCAGGAGCAGCT
Source organism: Curtobacterium sp. PhB78 (assembly GCF_003751685.1). Taxonomy (NCBI): domain Bacteria; kingdom Bacillati; phylum Actinomycetota; class Actinomycetes; order Micrococcales; family Microbacteriaceae; genus Curtobacterium; species Curtobacterium sp. PhB78. Next base: position 354,859 of record NZ_RKIA01000003.1, on the reverse strand, counting down.
GCAGGCCGGTCTGCCAGTTCACGCCGTTCAGCACCAGGCCGAGCATCACGCCGGACAGGCCGGCGAGACCGGCGGCGAGCGTCCACACGAACCGGATGACCCGGTCGACGTCGATGCCGGACGCCGCGGCGAGCGCCGGGTTGTCCGACACCGCGCGGGTGGCCCGGCCGAAGCGGGTCTTCGCCAGGAACAGGCCGGTGGCGATCAGGACGACCAGCGCGATGCCCATCGCCACGTAGGACTGCACCGTGAGCGTGACGCCGGCGAACCGGACGGTCTCGGGGTTGCCCTGCTGGATCCGGACGGTCGCGGCGCCGAAGAAGTACTGGAACGCGTACTGGGCGGCGATCGACAGACCGATCGTCACGATCATGAGCTGCGTGAGGCTGATCCGCTTGCGCCGCAGTGGCCGCCAGATCCCGGCGTCCTGCAGGTACCCGGTCGCCGCGCACAGCAGCGTGACGACGATGCCGGTCACCCAGATGTTCCAGCCGAGCTGGTTCGCGAACACGTAGGCCAGCAGCCCGCCGAGGGTGACCTGCTCGCCGTGCGAGAAGCTCGACAGCCCCGTCGTGCCGTAGATGAGCGAGAGGCCGATCGACGCCAGCGCGATGAGCAGGCCGAGGCGGATCCCCGAGGCGAACTGCTGCCAGGCCCGCTGCGGGCTGACGCTCGACGAGTCCGTCGTGGTGGTGGCGCCCTTCTGGTCGGACAGCTGGAAGATCTGCCCGACGTTGGCGTTCAGGGTCGCCTGGACCTTGCGCTCCGCGTCTGCCGCGTTCGTCAGGTACTGGCCCTTCGGCAGGGTGTCCTGGTCGACGCTCACGGTGTACTCGCCGGCCTCGTCGACGCTGACCGACCAGCGGCCGTCGGCGTTCGTGGTGGCGGTCTCGGCGAAGCCGCCGGGCCCGGCGACGTCGACGTCGACGTCGTCGGCCGGTTCCCGCTCGGAGTCGGTGATCGTGCCCTGGATGCACCCGTTCGTCGGGCTGACGGTGCAGGCCTGGCTGGTCGCCGGTGCCGACGTGGCACTGAAGGCCGGCAGGGTGACCGCCCAGTCGATCAGGAAGGTCGCCAGGAACGCGGCGACGAGCACGGCCGCCAGGACCGGTCGTCGCCGGGCCTGGCGGAGGCGGAACAGGCGCGGCTGCGCCCGTCCCGGAGGAGTGATGGATCCCACGGAAGAGCCTCTCGTTCGGATGTCGAGTGACGCTATGGGGATTGTGTGACACCCGTGTTTCCAACTCGTTCCCGCTGTGAGTCGTCGCGCAACCGTGACCTGTGTGGAAGAGAGCCGCGATCCGTTCTCCCAGGCGGAACGCGGAATAGCGGGACGGCCCACGCGCGTTACCATGTCCTATCCGGAACCCGCCGTTGCGTTCTCGGTGTCTCGACCACTTCACTCGCCCACGAAGGGGACCCATGGACCAGCCGGATCCGTTCGGATTCATCGGACTCACGTACGACGACGTCATGCTCCTGCCGGGGCACACCGACGTCATCCCGAGCGAGGCGTCCACCGCGTCCCGGCTCACCAGGCGGATCTCCGTCAACGTCCCGCTGCTCTCCGCAGCGATGGACACCGTCACCGAAGCCCGCATGGCCATCGCCATGGCGCGGCAGGGTGGCATCGGGATCCTCCACCGCAACCTCTCCATCGAGGACCAGGCCGCCTACGTCGACAAGGTCAAGCGCTCCGAGTCGGGCATGATCACCAACCCGGTGACCACCACCCCGGACGCCACCGTGGCCGAGGTCGACGCGATCTGCGGACAGTTCCGGGTCTCCGGCCTGCCCGTGGTCGAAGCGGACGGCACCCTCGTCGGCATCATCACCAACCGCGACATGCGGTTCGTGGCGACGTTCGAGCAGTCGACCACCTTCGTGCGCGACGTCATGACCAAGGCGCCGCTGATCACCGCGATGGAGGGCATCGACCCCGAAGAAGCCATCGCGATCTTCGCGCAGCACAAGATCGAGAAGCTCCCGCTGGTGGACGCCGAGGGCAAGCTCCGCGGCCTCATCACCGTCAAGGACTTCGACAAGAGCGAGCAGTACCCGGACGCCACCAAGGACGACGAGGGCCGACTGCGCGTCGGTGCCGCGATCGGCTTCTTCGGCGACGCCTGGCAGCGTGCCGAGGCCCTGCGTGACGCGGGGGTCGACGTGCTCGTGGTCGACACCGCCAACGGCGAGAGCGAAGGCGTGCTCGACATGGTGCGCCGCCTCAAGGCCGACCCGTCCTTCGCGGACATCGACGTCATCGGCGGCAACGTCGCGACCCGTGCCGGTGCGCAGGCGCTCATCGACGCCGGTGTCGACGCCGTCAAGGTGGGCGTCGGACCCGGCTCGATCTGCACCACCCGCGTCGTCGCTGGCGTCGGCGTCCCGCAGGTCACCGCCGTGTACGAGGCGTCCCTCGCTGCGCGAGAGGCCGGCGTGCCGATCATCGCCGACGGTGGCTTGCAGTACTCGGGCGACATCGCGAAGGCCCTGGTGGCCGGTGCCGACACCGTCATGCTCGGTTCGCTGCTGGCCGGCACGGACGAGTCCCCCGGCGACCTGGTCTTCGTGGGCGGCAAGCAGTTCAAGGCGTACCGCGGGATGGGCTCCCTGGGCGCACTGCAGACCCGCGGCAAGAAGACCTCGTACTCGAAGGACCGCTACTTCCAGGCCGACGTCCCCAACGACGACAAGCTGATCCCCGAGGGCATCGAGGGCCAGGTGCCCTACCGCGGCTCGGTCGGCAACGTCGTGTACCAGCTCACCGGTGGACTCCGGCAGTCGATGTTCTACGTCGGCGGCCGCACGATCCCGGAGCTCAAGGCCCGCGGCAAGTTCGTCCGCATCACGGCTGCCGGGCTCAAGGAGTCGCACCCGCACGACGTCCAGATGGTCGTCGAGGCGCCGAACTACCGCAGCTGAGCCGACTGCACCCCGAACGCCCCGCTCCCCACCGGAGCGGGGCGTTCGTCGTCTGCCGGCAGTAGTGTCACGGCATGGTCAGCGCCGTCTCCCACACCACGATCGACTGCCGTGACGCCTTCGCTCTGTCGGAGTGGTGGAAGCAGGTCCTCGGCTACGTCGACATCGCCGACGACCCGAACGGCCCCGGGCACGAGGAGTGCATGATCACCGCTCCCGACGGCTCGCACCAGGTGCTGTTCATCCAGGTGCCCGAGGCGAAGTCCGTGAAGAACCGGATCCACTTCGACCTGCGTCCCACCGACCGCACGCGCGATGCCGAGGTCGAGCGGCTGCGGGGCATCGGTGCGACCGAACTCGCGGACCTCCGACACGACGACGGTGGGTGGGTCGTGTTCGCCGATCCGGAGGGCAACGAGTTCTGCGTGCTGCGTTCCGTGGCTGAACTCGACGGCTGACGCGCGGGCTGCGCGGCTCGCCGATCCCTGATCCTCCGCACAGAAACGATCACGGCTCGGTAACGAAACACTTTCCGTACCGCCCCGTCACACGGGCGAAACACCGGGACCCTACGTTTCTCGACATCCAGTGGAGGCGCCGCGTTCGACCCGAAGCGGCACGGCCTCCGCGCAGAGAAAGGGCTCCACGGATGATCAGAACCACCCGTGCCACCACGGCACTGGCGTTGGCAGGCGCAGTAGCCGTCCTGCTCGCCGCGTGTTCCACCACCAGCAGCGGCGACTCCCCGTCCAGCTCGGCGTCGAGCGGTGCGAAGAAGGACCCCGCCGCCAGTTGCAAGGCCCCCGACACCCCCAGCACCGATGCGCTGAAGATCGGCACGATCCTGCCGCTCACCGGTTCGCTGGCGTACCTGAACCCGCCGGCCGAGTCCGGTGTCGGCCTCGCGGTGAAGGACATCAACGCCGCGGGCGGCGTCCTCGACAAGGACGTCACCATCGACCCGGCGACGGACTCGGGCGACAGCAACGACATGACCGTGTCGAGCTCGGCGGCGACGAAGCTCGTGAACGCGAAGGTCCCGGTCGCGATCGGCGCCGAGTCCTCGTCGGTCACGCTCAACGTCATCGACCAGCTCACCAGCAACTGCATCGTCGAGATCTCACCCGCGAACACCGCGAGCGACCTGTCCGGCTACTCGTCGTACTACTACCGGACCGCTCCGCCGGACTCCGTGCAGGGTTCGGCACTCGGTCAGCTCGTGACCGGTGACGGCAACGCCAAGGTCGCGTTCCTCGTCTTCAACGACACCTACGGCACGGGCCTCCGCAACTCGGTGCAGTCCGCGGTCGAGGCCTCTGGTGGCCAGGTCGTCTACGGCGGCAAGGGCGAGGGCCAGGAGTTCCCGCCCGGTCAGACCACGTTCTCGTCCGAGGTGACGGCCGCACTCGCAGCCAAGCCGGACGCGATCGTCGTCCTGGCCTTCGACGAGACGAAGTCGATCATCCCGGAGCTCGTTTCGCAGGGGAACACGGCGAAGATCTACATGTCCGACGGCAACACGGCCGACTACTCGAAGGACTTCGACAAGGGCACCCTGACCGGCGCCCAGGGCACCATCCCCGGTGCCTCGCCGAAGGACGACTTCAAGAAGCAGCTGTCCGCCTTCTACAAGGACTCGTCGAACAAGACGCTCGCCGACTACTCGTACGCGGCGGAGTCCTACGACGCCACCGTCCTCGCCGCCCTCGCCGCGGTGAAGGGCAAGGGCACCGACTCGGGCACGATCCAGGCCAACATGGCCGCGGTCTCCGGAGCGGACGGCGGCACCGAGTGCGCCACGTTCAAGGAGTGCGTCGCGCTCCTCGACGACGGCAAGGACATCCACTACACCGGCCCGTCCGGCATCGGTCCGTTCGACGACAACAACGACCCGTCGAGCGCCTACATCGGCATCTACAAGTTCGACGGCGACAACAAGCCCGTCTACCAGAGCGCCATCCAGGGCGCGGTCAAGAAGTAGGGCACCGGCTCCACCTCACGAAAGCGACAGTTCCCTGCGGATCATCCGCAGGGAACTGTCGCTTTCGCGTGTGGGACGGGCGGACGGGAGGCCCGGGGTGCGTCCGTCAGGCGGGCTCGGCCGGAGCAGGTGCGAGCGCTCGGCGACGGGACGCCCGCGCGGCGGCGAACGAGTCCGCCGTCAGCACCACGAGCGCCAACCACACGATGCCGAAGCCGAACCAGCGCGCGGGCGGCATCGCCTCGTGCTGCACCACGACACCGACGAGCAGCTGCATCACGGGCGCGAGGTACTGCGTCAACCCGAGGGTCGACAGGCTCACCCGACGCGCCGAGGACGCGAAGAGCAGGAGCGGGACCGCCGTCGCCGGACCGGTGAGCACCGTCACGAGGACGTGCACCCAGCCCTCGCTCGTGAACGTCACGCCGCCGCCGAGCCCCGTCGCGCCGAGCACGACCAGCGCCACGACCGCGATCGGCAGCAGCCACACGGTCTCGATCGTCAGACCACTCAGCGCGTCGACCGTGCCGCCGACCCGCTTCTTCACCAGGCCGTACAGGCCGAACGAGCACGCCAGCACGAGCGAGATCCACGGCACCTGGCCGTAGCCGACGGCGATCACGACGACCGCGACGACGCTGATGCCGACCGCGGCCCACTGCGCCGGCCGCAGGCGTTCGCGGAGCACGACGACACCGAGCGCGATCGTGACGAGGGGGTTGATGAAGTACCCGAGCGCGGCCTCGACGGTGTGGCCGGTCGTGGTCGCCAGGACGTACACGGTCCAGTTCACCAGGATGAGGACCGCGGCCAGCCCCATCACGGCCATCACCCGGCGCTGCGCCATCAGGGTGCGGGTCCGAAGCCACGAGCGGGTGACGGCGATCGCGACCGCGCAGAACACCAGCCCGAAGACGATCCGCCAGGCGACGATCTCGAACGCGCCGGCCGGGGCCATCGCCGCGAAGAGCAGGGGCATGAGGCCCCAGAGCCCGTACGCGATGATCGCCTGCACCACGCCGACGGATGCCTCGCTGCGGACGGGTCGCGCGGGACTCGGTTCACTCACGGAACCATCCTAGGAACGGCCACCGACGGGCCGGGCGTGCCACGGGCCTCCCGGTCGGAGCCCGTGCACGCGACGGACCCGCCGGGAGCCCGCAGACGCACGAACGCCCCGCCGGCCGACAGGCCGAACGGGGCGTACGCGTGGAGTACTGGACTCAGTTGACGACGACCGCGAGGACGTCGCGGGCCGACAGGACCAGCAGGTCCTCGCCCGAGTACTTGACCTCGGTTCCGCCGTACTTGGAGTAGATGACCTTGTCACCCACGGCGACGTCCAGCGGGACGCGGTTGCCGTTGTCGTCGATGCGACCGGGGCCCACGGCGACGACCTCGCCCTCCTGGGGCTTCTCCTTCGCGGTGTCGGGGATGACCAGACCGGATGCAGTGGTCTGCTCCGCCTCGACCTGGCGGATGACGATGCGATCCTCGAGCGGCTTGATGCTGACGGCCACGGTGACCTCTTCTTTCTCGGTACGGACTCGGTACAGATGAAAACCGGGTTGGCACTACGCACAGGAGAGTGCCAACGCCAACTCTAGGGGGACACTGGCACTCGGTCAATCCGAGTGCCAGCACATCAGGGGAACATCCAGCACCTGGGAGGATCGGGACATGGAAGCCGCCGAACTCGCCGCACTGCTGACTCCCGACGGGATGGCCCTGCTCGACCGTACCCCCGGCGTCTCGGACGGCGGCGAGATCGTCCGGGTGGTGTCGCGGCTCCGTGCCGAGGGGCACGACCCGCAGCTCGTCGCGGCGGTCCTGACCCAGGCCAAGCTCCGGCAGAAGGCCCGTGGCAAGTTCGGCGACTTCGCCGGACGCATGCTCTTCACCGAGGCCGGACTCGAGCAGGCCACCCGCCTGCAGGTCGCCGCGCAGCACGCCGGACGCTTCGCCGCAGCCGGACTGACCCGGGTCGCCGACCTCGGGTGCGGGATCGGCGGCGACGCGATGGCGATGGCGGCGCTCGACCTCGACGTCACGGCGGTCGACCGTGACGAGGTCACCGCGGCGGTCGCCACGCACAACCTCGCGGTGTGGCCGAACGCCCGGGTCGAACTGGGCGACGCGGCCTCGTTCGACGTCTCCCGCGTCGACGGCATCTGGATGGACCCCGCACGTCGGACCTCCGGCCACTCCGACACCCGCCGGCTGGCCGACCCGGACGACTGGTCACCCTCGTTGGACACCGTGTTCGCCACCGCGACGACGACGCCGACCGGCGTGAAGCTCGGGCCGGGGATCGACCGCGACCTGATCCCGGACACCGCCGAGGCGCAGTGGACGTCCGTCGACCGCGAGGTCGTCGAGCTCGCGCTGTGGTTCGGACCCCTCGCCCGGCCGGGGATCCGCCGTGCCGCCACGGTGATCGGTGCGCACGGCATCGCCGAGATGACCGGCCCGGCAGACTCGGAGGACGCCGAGGTGGGGCCGCTCGGGGCCTACCTGTACGAGCCGGACGGCGCCGTCATCCGCGCACGGCTCATCGGCGACCTCGCCCGCGCCCTGGACGGCCACATGCTCTCCGACGGGATCGCGTACGTCACCTCGGACCGTGCCGCGTCGACGCCCTTCGCCCAGGGCTTCCGGGTGCTCGACACCATGCCGCTCGACGTCAAGCGGCTGGCAGCGCGGCTCGCCGCCGACGGCATCGGCACCGTCGAGATCAAGAAGCGCGGCGTCGACGTCGACCCGGCGCAGTTCCGCAAGCGCCTGCGGCTGCGCGGGACCGGTCGTGTGACCCTCGTGCTCACCCGGCTGGAGGGCCGGCACACCGCGATCCTGTGCGAGCGGCTCAGCTGAGGAACGCGCCGGTCCCCGAGTCGTAGCCGTAGTCGGAGTACGAGCTCTGGCCGATCACGCCGAGGAAGATGATGAAGGCGATCCAGATCAGCCAGACGCCGGTCATCACCCAGCCGGCGATGATGCCGGTCAGGGCGAGCCCTCGGCCGGCCTCACCGTTCTGCTTGATCTTGCCGAGCGCGACGTGGCCGAGGATCGCGCCGGCGGGGCCGAGCAGGATCGCGATGAACCACATCGGGACCGCGGCGAGTCCGAACACGATCGACAGGATCGCCAGCGTGTTCGTCTTCGGGCGCTGCGCGTAGGGCTGGTACCCCGTCGGACCGTAGGCACCCGCGGGCGCGTACGGCTGCTGCTGCGGCTGCGCGTAGGGGTTCTGGCCGCCCTGCTGCTGCGCGTACGGGTTCTGCTGGCCGTACGGGTTCTGGGCGGCGCCGTACGGGTCCTGCGCCGCCTGCGGTGCCGAGTACGGGTTCTGCGGCTGCTGCGGAGCCGCGTACGGGTTCGACGGCTGCGGCTGGCCGTACGGGTTGGACTGCTGCGGCTGACCGTACGGGTTCGGCTGCTGCGGTGCCGCGTACGGGTTCGACGGCTGCTGCTGCCCGTACGGGTTGGACTGCTGCGGCTGCTCGGGAGCCGACGGGGCCTGGGGTGCGTCGGGGGCCTGCGGTGCATCCGGAGCGGGCGTCCCCTCGGGCTGCCCGCCGGTCGTGCCGCCCGGCGTCGTCTCGCCCGGCTTCGGCCACTCGTTCTGATCGGACACCGTCAACCCCTCTCGGCGCCCGGTCTCTCCGACGCCACGTGAATCCTCCCACAGGCACCCGAGGGCCGACCGGTCGGAGCCCGGACGGTTCAGACCTGGACGGTCGTCACCGGCAACGTCGAGTCGGCCGCGATCCCGAGGTCGCTCGGCGCGTGCCCCTCGGCGACCAGCCGTGCGCCGACGGCCGCGATCATGGCGCCGTTGTCCGTGCACAGGTCGAACGGCGGGATCCGCAGCTGCACACCCGCGGCGGCGCACCGCTCCTCGGCGACCTGCCGCAGCCGAGCGTTCGCGACCACACCGCCACCGAGCAGGAGCCGGTCCACGCCGGTGTCGCGGCACGCGTTCAGGGCCTTGGTCAGCAGGACGTCGACGACGGCTTCGCGGAAGCTCGCGGCGACGTCGGCCACGGGCACCTCGCGGCCTTCGTCGCGGCGGCGCTCGACCCAGCGGGCGACGGCGGTCTTCAGCCCGGAGAACGAGAAGTCGTACCGGTGCGCGGCCAGGTCCTTCGGCAACGTCAGGCCGCGGGGGAACCGGATGGCCTTCGGGTCGCCGTCCGCCGCGGCGCGGTCGATCTGCGGCCCGCCGGGGTACGGCAGGCCGAGCAGCCGTGCGACCTTGTCGAACGCTTCACCCGCGGCGTCGTCGATGGTCTCGCCGAGCAGTTCGACGTCGCCGACCAGGTCCTTCACGAGCAGCAGCGAGGTGTGCCCGCCGGACACCAGCAGCGCGATCGTCGGCAGCTCGATGTCGCTGCCGTCCGTGCGCAGGACGTCGGCGCCGACGTGCCCGACCAGGTGGTTCACGCCGTACAGGGGCTTGCCGGTGGCGACGGCGAGCGCCTTCGCGGCACCGACCCCGACCATGAGCGCGCCCGCCAGCCCCGGCCCGGCGGTGACCGCGACGGCGTCGAGTTCGTCGAGGGTGACCCCGGCCCGCTCGAGTGCCTCGTGCAGCGTCGGGGTCATCGCCTCGAGGTGGGCCCGCGCGGCGACCTCGGGCACGACGCCGCCGTACCGGGCGTGCTCGTCCATGCTCGACGCGATGACGTTCGCGAGCAGGGTGCTCCCCCGCACGATGCCCACGCCCGTCTCGTCGCAGCTCGTCTCGATGCCGAGCACCAGTGGTTCAGCCACGCTCATCGAGCGCCTCCTGTCCGATCGGGCCGACGGTCGACGGCGTCGGCGTCGTCGTCGGCGTCGGCGCCGGCGCCGCGTCTACTGCGACCGGCAGCTCCGCCCGCATCACCCACGCGTCGACGCCGTCCGGCTGGTAGTACCGGGGCCGGGTCGCGATGTGCTCGAACCCGAACGCCGTGTACATCGACTGCGCGACGGGGTTGTCGGCGCGGACCTCGAGGAACACCTCGCGCACACCGCGGCGACGGGCCTCGTCGAGCAGGTCCGTGAAGAGCACCCGCCCGAGTCCCTTGCCGCGCTGCTCGGCCGCGACCGCGATGGTCTGCACGTCGGCGACCGGGTTGCCCGCCAACGAGGACAGTCCGGCGTACCCGACGACCGACGGCGCGGCCGAGTCGTCGACGGTCTCGATGACGACGTAGTACCCGTGCGGCGAGTACAGCTCGCCCGACATCTGCGACGCCGACCAGGCGTCCGTCGGGAACGAGACGTGCTCGAGCCACATGATGTCGTCGAGGTCCTGCGGGTGCGCCCGCCGCAGGCGGAGCCCGTCCGGCACCGTCACTGCTTCACCCGTTTCGGCGCACCCGGCACCGTGACGTCGGGTTCCCGCAGGTAGAGGGGGGTGTCCTGGTCGAACCCCGCGCCGGACCGCAGGCGGTCCGCGGCGAGTGATCCGAGCCTCCAGGCAGGGATGGACAGGGCAGTCACGCGGTCCCAGCCCACCGCTTCGGGCCGGGAGGCACGGATCGCCTCGTCGAGATCGGCCGGCCTGGCGAGACCCGGACCCGCAACGCGCGTGCCGGTCTGGTCGTACGCGCTCCAGTAGACCTCGCGTCGTCGGGCGTCCGTCAGGACGACGAACGGTCCGTCCCGTCGGCCGTCGCGCTCGTCGGCCGCGACCGCGTCGTGGCTGACGAGCGGCAGAACGGGCACGCCGACGGCGGCGGCGAAGGTGCGGGCGGCGGCGATGCCGACGCGCAGACCGGTGAACGGGCCGGGGCCCATGCCGGCGACGACGCCGGTGACGTCCGCGCCGGTGATGCCCGCTTCGGCCAGCGCCTCGGCCAGGAACGGGCCGATCACCTCGGCGTGCCGGCGGCTGTCCTCGGTGTCGCGGGTGGCGAGGGGCGTGCCGGTGGCCGGGTCGACGACGGCCACGGACGTTCCGGCGGAGGTGTCGATGGCGAGGAGCACCCGTCCATCGTAGGCGGGGGTCAGCGCACCGGCAGCCCGCGGGACCACGCGACCTCGTGCTCCAACTGCCCGGTCCGACGGAACAGGCGGACCTGGTGGGTGTCCGGCAGTGCGGTGGCCAGGGCCTGCCGGTCGGCGGATGTGAAGCCGAGCGACTGCCAGAACGGACCGGAGCGACGCGAGAACAGCCACGCGCGCTCCGCACCGACCTCGGTCGCCCGTTCGATCGCGAACCGCGCGAGACGGGTGCCGGCCCCGGATCCGCGGTGCTGCGGAGCGACGGCCACGCTCCGGATCAGCACGTGCACGCCGTCGGCACTCGCCTCGAAGCCGGTGCTGCCGACCACCCTGCCGTCGTCGTCGCGGTCGATCCAGAGCCGCACCGTCGGCTCGTCGAGCCCGGCCAAGGTCAGGTCCGCCCCGACGAGGAACGCACGGAGCGCCTCGACGTCGTCCGCGTCGACGGGCTGGAGGGTCAGAAGGCCACGCCTTCCCAGCGCGGGCCTGTTGCGGTGACGACGACGCGACGGGGCTCGTCGGGGACGTCGTCCGGGTCCGTGTCGTCGGCGGCTGCGTCCACGGCGCCGGTGGCCCGGGTGATCTCGACGTCGAGCACGCTGTCACTGATGCCGTCGACCATGCCGCGGCCCCACTCGACCACGACGATCGACGCATCCCAGTCGAGGTCGAGGTCGTCCAGCTCGACGGGGTCGGACAGCCGGTACGCGTCGACGTGCACCAGGTCCGGGCCGGCGGTGGTGGGGTGCGTCCGGGCGAGGACGAAGGTCGGGCTCGACACCTGGCCACGCGCGCCGAGGGCAGCGCCGAGGCCACGGGTCAGCGTCGTCTTGCCGGCGCCGAGCGGCCCGGTCAGCACGACCAGGTCCCCGGCACGCAGGACCGCGGCCAACCGCGCCCCGAGCTCGCCCATCGCATCGGTGCCGTCGACGGCTGCGTCCAGCAGGACCCGAGGGGTGCCGGTCACGACTGGTCGCCCCGCAGGTACTCCCCGACGCGTCCCTCGATGTCGTGGCCCTCGTAGAACCGTGGCACGCGGGGCCCGATGCGGCAGACGATCTCCTCGCCGATGGTGCCGAACGAACGGCCCCAGTCGAGGACGGTCATCTCGTCGTGCTCGCCGGTGCCGAACAGGGTCACGGTGTCGCCGGTGCGGACGTCGTCGTCGCCGACGTCGATCAGGAACTGGTCCATGGCCACACGGCCGGCGATCGGGTAGCGCTTGCCGCCGATCGCGACCTCGATGCGGCCCTGCGCCAGACGGGGGACGCCGTCCGCGTACCCGACGGGCACGAGCGCGAGCGTGGTCTCCGAGGCGGTGCGGTACGTGTAGTCGTACGAGACGCCGGTGTCGACGGGCACCCGCTTGGTCTTCGCGACCGACGCCGTCAGGGTCATCACGGGTTCGAGCCCGAGGTCGGCCGCCGAGACACCGTCCGCCCCGGGGATGCCGAACAGGTTGGCGCCCATCCGGACCATGTCCTTGCGGAACTCCTTGCGCTCCAACCCGGCGAGCGAGGCGGCGACGTGCTCCATCGGGAGGTCGAGCCCGAGGTCGTCGGCCTGCTCCACGGCGGCGTCGAAGAGCGCCACGGCGTCGGCGTCGTCCTGGTCCGAGGACTCCGCCAGGTGCGTGTACGCCGCGACGACCTCGATGCGGCCGGCGCGCTGGGCGTCCAGCGCGAGCGACACGAGCACTGGCCAGGCCGCCGGGGTCGCTCCGTCGCGGTGCAGCCCGGAGTCGAAGCCGAGGTGCACGCGCGCGGGTCGCTGGTCGACGGCGTCGATGACGCGCTGCAGCTCCGGGACGTTCGAGACACCGAGGTCGACGGCGGAGTCGATGGCGTCGCGGAAGTCCAGGGCGGGGTCGTGCTGCCAGGTGAAGAGGTGGACGTCCTCACCGACGCCGATCGACCGCAGACGCAGGGCCGCGGGGACCGTGAGCACCCCGATCCACCGGATGCCGGCGTCCACCGCGGCGAGCGCGATCGGCTCCAGACCGTGGCCGTAGGCGTCGGCCTTCATGATCGCCATGACCGCGACGGGGTCCATCCACTCGCGGACCAGGTCGAGGTTCGCGCGGTAGGCGTCCAGGTCGATCCGTGCCTGGCGCAGGGGTGCGGAGCTCACGTCGTCCTCCGGTGCACGCTGTGGCCGACCCGGGCGACCACCTCGTAGTTGATGGTGCCGATCGCGGCGGCCCAGTCCTCGACCGCGGGGTCGCCGTTCGCCGGGTCACCCCAGAGCACGGCTTCGTCGCCGATGCTGACGTCGGCGTCGCCGATGTCCACGTGCATGGCGTTCATCGCGACCCGGCCGACCACCGGGAACGTGCGGTCGCCGATGCGGACCGAGACCCGGTTGCCGAAGTCGCGGTCGAAGCCGTCGGCGTACCCGAGGCCGATGACAGCGAGGCGGGTGTCGGTCGACGCCCGCCAGGTGTAGCCGTAGGACACGCCCTCGCCGGCGGAGACGTCGACGGTGCGGAGCACGGCAGCGGTCACACGCATCGCGGGGCGGAGGCCGAGGTCGGCCGACGTGCGGTCGGTGAACGGGCTCAGGCCGTACAGGGCAAGCCCGACGCGGGACAGGTCGCGGCGCGTCTCCGGCACGGCGATGCTCGCGGCACTCGCGGCGAGGTGCACCAGGTCGGGCACGATCCCGCTGGCGGCCAGGCCGTCGAGTGCGCGCTGCAGTGCGGCGTCCTGGTCGAGGTCGTCCGTGCGCGACGCGTTCGACAGGTGCGACATCAGCCCCTCGACACGGGTGCGGTTGCCACCGCGGGCGAGGGCCCCGGCGGTCGCGAAGAGTTCGGTCCACTCGGACTCGACCGCACCGTTGCGGCTCAGGCCGGTGTCGACGCAGATGTGCACGGCGCCGACTTCGGAGTCGGCAGCGGCGGACAACTGCTCGACGCTCGACACCGCCGGGGTGATGCCGTACTGCGCTGCCCGGCGGAAGTCCTCGTCCGGGGCGTGCAACCAAGCGAGGATCCGGACGTCCTCGTCGATGCCGCCCTGCCGGAGCGCGACGGCCTCGTCGATGTCCGCGACGCCGAGCCACTCGGCACCGGCGTCGACGAAGGCCCGTGCGGCGTCGAGCGCGCCGTGGCCGTAGGCGTTGGCCTTGACGACCGCGATGACACCGGCCGGTGCGACCTGCTCGGCGATCGTCGCGTAGTTCTCGATCAGCGCTTCACGATCGACCGTGATGCCGGTGAACGCACTCACTTCGTTGTTCCCTCCAGGACCACGAACGCGGTCGCGATCCCTCCATCATGCGAGAGCGACAGGTGCACGCTCGTCACGCCACGCGCATCCGCCACCTGTCGCGCCTGTTGGTGCAGCGTCAGCGACGGGTTGCGCTGGTCGTCCGACACGACCTCGAGGTCCTGCCAGCTGAGCCCGGCACTGGAGCCGAACGCCTTGATCAGGGCCTCCTTGGCCGCGAACCGCGCAGCGAGCGACGCGATCGGCCGTTGTTCGCCGTCGCGGACCTGCTCGGCCGGGGTGAACAACCGTGCACGCATCGCCGGCGTGCGCGACAGCACCCGTTCGAACCGCTCCAGGTCCACCACGTCGACCCCGATGCCGATGATCATCGTGCGACTACTCGACGGTGACCGACTTCGCGAGGTTGCGCGGCTGGTCGACGTCGAGGCCCTTGGCCGCGGCGAGCTCCATGCCGAACATGTGCAGCGGCGCCACGGCGAGCAGCGGCTCGAACAGCGGGGTCGCGAGCGGGATGCGCAGCACCTCGTCGGCGAAGGGCAGCACGGCGGCGTCGCCCTCTTCCGCGATGGCGATCACGCGAGCACCACGGGCGCGGATCTCCTGGATGTTCGACACGACCTTCGGGTGCAGCGACCGCGGGTCACGCGGCGACGGCACGATGACGAAGACGATCTGCCCGGGCTCGATGAGCGCGATCGGGCCGTGCTTGAGCTCACCGGCGGCGAAGCCCTCGGCGTGGATGTACGCGAGCTCCTTGAGCTTGAGTGCACCCTCGAGCGCGATCGGGTAGCCGACGTGGCGACCGAGGAACAGCACGCTGCGGGTGTCCGCCATCCAGCGCGCCAGGTCCTTGATGCCAGCGGCGTCCTCGATGGTCTGCTGCAGCTTCGGGGCCAGGCCCTCGAGCTCGGCGACCTGCTCGGCGATCTGCTCCGCCGTCATGGTGCCGCGGAGGGTGGCCAGGTGCAGGCCCAGCAGGTACAGCGCGACGCCCTGGGCGATGAAGGCCTTCGTCGACGCGACGGCGACCTCGGGCCCGGCGTGCGTGTAGATCACGGCGTCGGACTCGCGCGGGATCGTCGCGCCCTGGGTGTTGCAGATCGACAGAACCTGCGCGCCCTGCTCGCGGGCGTACTTGACGGCCATGAGCGTGTCCATGGTCTCGCCGGACTGGCTGATCGAGACGACGAGGGTGCGGTCGTTCAGCACCGGGTCGCGGTAGCGGAACTCGTGGGCGAGCTCGACCTCGACCGGGATGCGGGCCCACTGCTCGATGGCGTACTTGCCGAGGATGCCGGCGTACGCAGCGGTGCCGCAGGCGATCACGATGACGCGGTCGACCGCGGCCAGGCGCTCGGCGATCGGGTCGAGGTCGGTCAGGGTGACGGCACCGTCGTGCACGCGGCCGAGGATCGTCTTGGCGACGGCCTCGGGCTCTTCGCTGATCTCCTTCGCCATGAACGAGGACCAGCCGCCCTTGTCGGCCGCGGAGGCGTCCCAGTTCACCTCGAACTCGCTCGGGGTGGCCGGGGTGCCGTCGAAGTGGATGACGTCGACGCGGTCGGGGCGGATCGTGGCGATCTCGTCCTGCCCGATGGCGAGCGCGCGCTGCGTGTAGGCGACGAACGCGGCGACGTCCGAGCCCATGAAGTTCTCGCCGTCGCCCAGGCCCACCACGAGCGGGGAGTTGCGACGGGCGCCGACGACGACGCCGGGCTGGTCGGCGTGCACGACGAGGAGCGTGAACGCCCCGTCCAGTCGCTGCACGGCCTGCTGCATGGCGGCGGTCAGGTCACCGGTCTCGCGGAACGCCCGACCGACCAGGTGCGCGGCGACCTCGGAGTCGGTCTCGCTGCGGAACTCGATGCCTTCGGCCTGCAGCTCGGCGCGCAGCTCGGAGAAGTTCTCGATGATGCCGTTGTGGATGAGGGCGAGCTTGTCGCCGTCGGCCAGGTGCGGGTGGGCGTTGCCGTCCGTCGGGCCGCCGTGGGTCGCCCAGCGGGTGTGCCCGATGCCCGTGGTGCCGTCCGGGATCGGCGACGACTCGAGCTCGTCGACGAGGGCCTGGAGCTTGCCCGCCTTCTTGGCGGAGACGAGGTCCCCCGCAGGATCGACCACGGCGATGCCCGCCGAGTCGTAGCCGCGGTACTCGAGGCGACGGAGGCCACCGAGGAGGACGTCCTGGCTGCTGTTGCTGCCGACGTAGCCGACGATTCCACACATGGAAGCGATCCTACGGTCTGCCTGAGCGCGGACCCTGCGAAGCAGCAGGGCTGGGGATAACGTTTCGGCCATGGGACGCTTCGACGACATCGCCATCACCACGCTGCACGGCGAGGACACCACCTTCGGCTCGTTCGCGGACAAGGCGGTGCTGGTCGTGAACGTCGCGTCGCGGTGTGGCCTCGCTCCGCAGTACGAGCAGCTCGAGGCCCTCCAGAAGCAGTACGGCCCGCGAGGCTTCACGGTCCTCGGGTTCCCGAGCAACCAGTTCCTGCAGGAGCTCGGCTCGTCCGAGGCCATCGACGAGTACTGCTCCACCACGTGGGGCGTCACCTTCCCGATGTCCGAGAAGGTCAAGGTGAACGGCAAGAGCGCGCACCCGCTCTACCAGGCGCTCAAGGAGACCCCGGACGCCGACGGCAAGGCCGGACGGGTCAGCTGGAACTTCGAGAAGTTCCTCGTCGCCCCCGACGGCACCGTCTCGCGCTTCCGTCCGACCACGAAGCCGGACGCTCCCGAGGTGATCGCGGCCATCGAGGCCGCCCTGCCCGCCTGACGCACCGCGTCCTGCGGACGCACACCGAGCACTGGACGGGAGGCCCGGTGCAGGTGAGCCGGTCAGCTCACCTGCACCGGGCCTCCCGTCTGTACGCTCGTCCCCATGCCGATCCCGGAGACCGCCGTCGCGCACCCGACCCCGTTCGTGGAGATCCCGCGGCACGAGTGGTCGCAGCTCGCACCCAAGGAGCACCTGTCGCTCACCGAGACCGAGATCGTGCAGCTGCGCGGGCTCGGCGACCGGCTGGACATGCAGGAGGTGCAGGAGGTCTACCTGCCGCTGTCACGGCTGCTGACGCTCTACGCCGCCGGTGCACGGAACCTGCACGCCGAGACGAGCCGGTTCCTCGGTGACCGCGCCGGTCGCACGCCGTTCGTCATCGGCGTCGCGGGCTCCGTCGCCGTCGGCAAGTCGACCGTCGCCCGACTGCTCCGCGAGCTGACGAAGCGCTGGCCGGACACCCCGCGGGTCGAGCTGGTGACCACCGACGGCTTCCTGTACCCGAACGCCGAGCTCGAGCGTCGCGGGATCATGGACCGGAAGGGCTTCCCGGAGTCCTACGACCGTCGCTCCCTGCTGCGGTTCGTCAGCCAGGTGAAGAGCGGCGCGACCGAGGTCCGGGCGCCGTACTACTCGCACCTGGTCTACGACATCGTGCCGGACGCCGAGATCGTCGTCCGCCAGCCGGACATCCTCATCGTCGAGGGCCTGAACGTGCTCGCCCCGCCGGTGCACGGGCGGCTCGCGCTGTCCGATCTGTTCGACTTCACGATCTACGTCGACGCCAAGACCAAGGACATCGAGGCCTGGTACGTCGACCGGTTCCTGGCCCTGCAGGAAGAGGCGTTCTCGAGCCCGGACTCGTTCTTCCACCGGTTCGCCTCGCTGTCGCGCGACGACGCGGTCCGGACGGCGACCGAGGTCTGGCGGGCGATCAACGAACCGAACCTGCTCGAGAACGTCCTACCGACCCGGTCCCGCGCGACCCTGGTGCTCAAGAAGGCCGCCGACCACAAGGTGAACTCGGTCCTGCTCCGCAAGATCTAGTCGGAGCGTTGCCTGCACGGCCGGTGCGGATCCGCCCGCACAACCAAAGTGCGTTCGAACCGCGCATCTGCATGGTTCGAACGAACTTTGGTTGTGCAGCGTGCGGTCGGCACTCCGCCCTACGCGGCGTCGAGCGCCAGGCGCTCCTGCACGACGGCGGCGAGCTCCTCGGCGATGCGCTGGGCATCGTCCTGCGAGGCGGCCTCGACCATCACGCGCACGACGGGCTCGGTGCCCGACGGACGGAGCAGCACACGGCCGCTGTCTCCGAGCGCCTCGCTGGCGGCGGCGATGGCGTCCTGCACACCCTGGTCGGCGAGACCGTGCCGGTCGACCCCGCGCACGTTGAGCAGCACCTGCGGGAACACCGTCATGCACGAGGCGAGCTCCTGCAGCGACTTCCCGGTGCGCGCCATCTCGGCGACCAGGTGCAGCCCGGTCAGGATGCCGTCACCCGTGGTGGCGTACTCGTTGAAGATGATGTGGCCGGACTGCTCGCCACCGATGGAGTAGTCGCCCTCGTTCATCTTCTCGAGCACGTAGCGGTCGCCGACGCCGGCCTCGATCACGGTGATGCCCGCATCCGCCATGGCGCGCTTGAGCCCGAGGTTGGACATGACCGTCGCGACGAGGGTGTCGTCCTTCAGCCGGCCGCGCTCCTGCAACGACAGCGCCAGGATCGCCATGATCTGGTCACCATCGATGGCGTTGCCCGCGGCGTCCACCGCCAGGCAGCGGTCGGCGTCGCCGTCGTGCGCGATGCCGATGTCCGCGCCGGCAGCCAGGACGGCGCGGGACAGGTTGTCGATGTGGGTCGAGCCGACGCCGTCGTTGATGTTCCAGCCGTCGGGCTCGGCGCCGATGAGCGTCACGCGGGCCCCGGCGTTCACGAACACCTCGGGCGAGACGCCGGCGGCAGCACCGTTGGCGCAGTCGAGCACGACGTGGATGCCGTCGAGCCGGTGCGGCAACGTGCCGAGCAGGTGGACGACGTAGCGGTCCTCGGCGTCGGCGAACCGGGTGATCCGACCGACGTCGATGCCGGTGGGGGTCGGCGCGGAGTGGTCGTGCATGGCCGCTTCGATGCGGTCCTCGACCTCGTCCGGCAGCTTGCGACCACCCGTGGCGAAGAACTTGATCCCGTTGTCCGGGGCAGGGTTGTGCGACGCGGAGATCATCACGCCGAAGTCGGCGTCGATGTCCGCGACGAGGAACGCCGCAGCGGGGGTGGGGATGACCCCGGCGTCGAGCACGTCGACGCCGGCGGAAGCGAGCCCGGCCGCGACGGCGGCACCGAGGAACTCGCCGGAGACGCGCGGGTCACGCGCGAGGACCGCGCGCGGGCGCGGTCGACCGGACGCCCGGCGGGCGTCGGCATGGTGTCCGTGTGTGAGGACGGCCGCGCTCGCCTGGGCAAGACCCAGTGCGAGCGCGGCCGTCAGCTCGCCGTTGGCGAGACCACGAACCCCGTCGGTACCGAACAGACGCGGCATTGCGATCTTCAGCCGGTGACGACTAGCGCTTCGAGAACTGCGAAGCCTTGCGGGCCTTCTTGAGACCGGCCTTCTTGCGCTCGATGACGCGGGCGTCACGGGTGAGGAAGCCGGCCTTCTTGAGGGTCGCGCGGTTGTTCTCGCGGTCGATCTCGTTCAGCGTGCGGGCGATGGCGAGGCGGAGTGCGCCGGCCTGACCCGAGGGGCCGCCACCGGTGATGCGGGCGACGACGTCGTACGAGCCGAGGAGCTCGAGGACCTTGAACGGGTCGTTGATGAGCTGCTGGTGCAGCTTGTTCGGGAAGTAGTCCTCGAGCGAGCGACCGTTCACGACGAACGTGCCGGAGCCCGGAACGAGGCGAACGCGCGCGATGGCCTCCTTGCGGCGCCCGACGGCACCGCCGGAGACGTTGAGGATCTGACGGGGAGCAGCCTCGGCAGCGGCGGGTGCGCTCTCCGTGGTGAAGCTCTCCGGGGTCTGGTCGAGGGAATCAGCGATCTGAGCCATGAGTTTCTCTATGTCCTTGAAGTCGTCGTGGCCGGAACTACTGTGCGACCTGGTCGAAGATGTACGCCTTGGGCTGCTGCGCGGAGTGCGGGTGCTCCGCGCCGGCGTAGACCTTCAGCTTCTTGAGCTGCTCGCGACCGAGGGTGTTCTTCGGCAGCATGCCGCGGATCGCCTTCTCGACGGCGCGGGTGGGGTGCTTCTCGAGCATCTCCGGGTAGGAGGTCGCCGTCAGGCCGCCCGGGTACCCGGAGTGGCGGTAGTAGACCTTCTTCGCGAGCTTCGAACCGGTCAGGGCGACCTTGTCGGCGTTCACGATGATGACGTAGTCACCCATGTCCATGTGCTGGGCGAAGGTGGCCTTGTGCTTGCCGCGCAGGAGCGCCGCGGCGTGGGTGGCGAGACGGCCGAGGACGACGTCGGTCGCGTCGATGACGATCCAGTCGTGCTGGACGTCTGCCGGCTTCGGTGAGAACGTGCGAGTCACAGGAGTGCTGCTTTCGTGTCGAGGTGAGGAGTCCGTGAATCCCACTCCGGTCGGGGTTCCCCACGGCAGAAGCCGGCGGAACGCCCGGATGGAGGGCTCATCTGACTGTCCGGCGCGCGTGGCGCACAGACCAAGGTGAGAGCCTAGCCGACGCGGGTCGCGTCGGTCAAACGCAGCCACTGCCGGACGGGAGGCACGTGGCGGCCTCGCCACGGGCCTCCCGTCCGTCCGTGGGTCGCGCCCACCCCGCATGGTGAGCAGGAATGGTCGGGTCGCGCACGGCGAACCCGACCATTCCTGCTCACGAAGTACCCCCGTGGGGCGTGGGGGCTACTCCGCGGCCGCCCGGCGGCGACGGCGGACGATCAGGACGCCGGCACCCGCGGCGAGCAGCAGGAACGCGATGAGTGCTCCGGCACCGAGGCCCTCGGCACCCGTGAACGCGAGCTGCCCGTCAGCGGTGATCGTGATCGGGGTCCACCCGATCAGGCTCCCGTCCGCGGCCGTCACCGCGAGGTGGTGTGCACCAGCGGGAGTGTCCGACGGGATCGTGACGCGCACCGTGCCGTCAGCGCCGACCGTCACGGTGCCGAGCAGCGTCGGCGTCGAGTACAGCCACACGTTCACGACGTCACCCGCGTACTGCGTGCCCACCGTGACCGTGATGGTCTCCCCCGCACGAGCCGACGACGGCGCCGAGACGCCCCCACGGTTCGTGTCCGTCAGACCGGTCTCCGACGGGGCCACCGGCGGCACCGCCCCCGGAGCCGACGGGGTCGGAGCGGGAGTCGGCTTCGACGTGGGCGTCGGCGTCGGGGTCGGGGTCGTGCCGCCGTCACCCGGCGTCGGGGTCGGGGTCGGCACCGGGGTCGGGCCGGTCCCGGGGTCCGTGCCCGGGTCCGTGCCCGGGTCGGTGCCCGCAGCATCGAGGTCGAAGCCCACCAGGATCGGGTCGTGGTCGCTCGCGCGGAACACGTCGTCGGTGTACAGGTCCGACGCGTTGTAGTTGTAGCGGCTGTACTCCAGACCCACCGACTCGACCGAGTTGATGTTCCAGATGTCCACCCCCGTGACCGTCTCGGTGGCGGCCGGGGACGCGAACACGTGGTCGAGCGACCCGCTCAGGCCGGAGAACACGTACGAGTACTCGGTGGCGTCGAGCGCCGGGCCGAGGTCGGTGTAACCGGCGTCGTCGAGGACGACCACCGGGTCCTCCTTGCTGTAGGCGTTGAAGTCGCCGAGCATGAACACCTTGTCGGTGCCGTACTGCGCCTGCATGTCGGTGGAGAAGGTCACGAGGGCCTTCGCCTGCCGCACCCGGTCGGCGTTCGAGGCGCCCTGGCCGTCACCCTGGTCGGCGTTCTCGCCGGTGCCGGAGCCCTTCGACTTGAAGTGGTTCGCGATCACCAGGAAGTCGTCGTCCGCGGTGCCGCCGACGGGGCGGAACGCGTCCGCGACGGGCTGCCGGGCGTTCGTGAAGGCGTCGTCGAGCAGGATCGTCGACTCACCGACGGGTTCGACGCGGTCCTGCTTGTAGATGAGCGCGAGGCGGATGACGTCCTCGCTCGCCGGGACGGTCGCGGGCGACTTCGCGTAGGCCCATGTGTCCTCGCCGGTGGCGGCGTTCAGGGCGTCGACGAGCGTGGCGACCGCGGCGTCGCGGTCCTGGCCGAAGCGCGCCGAGTTCTCGATCTCCTCGAGCGAGACGACGTCGGCACCGAGGCCGTTGATCGCCTTGACGATCTTGACCTGCTGGCGCAGGAAGTCCTCTTCCTCGGCAGCACCGCGGGCGTCGCAGCCGGAGTTCACCGTGACGGGGTCGCCCGCACGGTCGGTGTAGTACGAGCAGCCGGTGAGCTGGTCACCCGTGGTCGGGAAGTAGTTCAGCACGTTGAACCCGGCGAGCTTGAGGTCGCCGCCGACGTCCTGCGGCTTCGCCTGGCGCACGTTCGAGAACGACGCGGGCAGGTCCGCCGCCGGGGTCGCACCGGTGATCGGCGCGGTCGGCTGGAACTTCCACCCGCTGTTGCGGTAGTCGAGGACGACCGGACCCTCGAACGTGGCGGTCGCACCGACGGTGACCGGGCCCTGGGTGAGCCAGGACACCGGGATGCCCTGGTTGGCCTTCGTCAGGAAGTTGGTGCTGGCACCGTCGTCGAGCGTGACCTTGCGCGCGGCGTTGGACGCCGCGGCGGCCGTCGCCTCGGCGCTGCCCGGACGACCGACCTCGGTCGGCTGGACGAGGCGGCCGGCACCGCTGGCGAGCACGACCTCGCCGTACTGGTTCGTCGTGTAGTTGTCGGCGACCGTGAAGGAGCCCTGCGGGGCGATGAGCATGCTCTCGAGCGACTCGCGCTGCGCGTCCGACGACGGGAACGCGACCGCGGCGGGCTGCGGGGCGGCGACGGCGTCGCTGAGCTTTTCGAGCGAGGATGCCCCCGACACCGTCAGCTCGGTCAGGCCGAAGTACTCGGAGACCGCACCGGTGACCCGCACGTGGTCGCCCTCGGCCACCAGCCCGGCTGTCGCGGACGAGAAGACGAAGACGGCGTCGGACGCGGTGTGGGTGCCGAAGTCGATCGCGCCGCCGGTCCCCGGCGTCTGGATCGTGTAGCCGTTGAAGCCGCCGGACGCGTACACCGCGGTGACGACACCGTCGGTGGTGACGGTCTTGCCGGCGTAGGGCGAGGTGTCCGTGGCGCCCTGCAGCTGGGCGATGGTCACGGCCTCGGCGGGGGCGCCGGGGTCCGTCGGCTCCGTCGGGTCGGTCGGGTCCGTGGGCTCGGTCGGGTCGGTCGGCGCAGCCGTCTCACCCGCGGCGTTCCGCGGGGTCAGGGTCGTCGTCACCGAGAAGTCCGCGCCGTTGTCGTCGGTGTCCGTGGTGCCCTGGCGGACCAGGCCGTTCGGCACGGCGTTCGCACCCTCGACGGTGCGCACGGTGCCCTCGAAGGTGTTCGAGGCGCCGTAGCCGAGCAGGTCGACGACGCCCGCGGTGCCGGTCGTCACGGGACCCGCGGCGAGCGCCACCGGCGTGGAGGCGTCGGACAGCACGAGCGTGCCCGTGGTTCCGGAGGGGTTCAGCGAGGCGGTGTCGTCCGCCGTCGGCAGGTCCGCTCCGACCGGGGTGGCGCCGCCGTTGCCGGCCATCGACACCAGGAACGTGCCCTCGGCCGGCACCGTCCCCTCGAGCGCGCTCGTCGAGAAGGCGCCGGAGCTCGTCGCCGAGCGGTACTGCAGCGACCAGCCGTCGAGCGACACCGGGGCGTCGGTCGGGTTGCCGATCTCGATGAACTTCTGGTTGTAGAAGGCGCCGTTGCTGCCCGCCTTCAGGTAGGCCTCCTCGATGACGAGGCCACTCCCCTCGGGGTTCGCGGTCGCTGCGGTGACGGTGACGAGCGGGGCCGCGAGGAGTGTCGCGGCAGCCGTGGCGCACAGCAGAGTGCGCCCGAGGGAGTTGGGCATGCCCGCACGCTACCGACCTGCGGAGTCCCTCAGGTTGCGTCGAGGTAAATGATTGCGTTCGGCAACATCAGGGCCGGGCGTTCACTCCCGTCGCGCCCGCGTCTGCTCCGCCCGTCCCGCGAGCTCCGCGTCGGCCGGGTACCCCACCTCGGTCAGCGTCAGCCCCTTCGCCGGAGCGGTCTTGAACGCGCTCGTCCGCGTCTCGGCGACGCGGAGCTCCTCGAGTCGTTCCGGCCCGAACCGTCCCTCGCCGACGGCGATGGTCGCCCCCACCATCGCGCGCACCATGGAGTGGCAGAACGCATCGGCCTGGAGGCGCGCCACCAGCACGCCGTCCGGCTCGCGGTCCCAGCGGAACTCCTGCAACGTCCGGATGGTCGTCGCGCCCTCGCGCGGCTTGCAGAACGTCGCGAAGTCGTGCAGCCCCAACAGCGTCAGCGCACCGCGCTCCATCGCTGCCGGGTCGAGGCTCGCACCGTGCCAGACCGTGTGCCCGCGCCGACGTGGATCGCGCGGGGCGTCGGCGTCCGCGATCCGGTACTCGTACCGTCGCCAGAGCGGCGAGAACCGTGCGTCGAACCCGTCGGGTGCGACCGACGCCCGGGTGACGACGACGTCGCCCTCGGGTGCCGCGATGCCGTTCACGCGTTTGACGAGCCCGTCCAGCGGCGAGCGCCCCGTGCCGCGCTTGGCGCCGAGCGCGTCCCACTGCTCGGCGGACAGGTCGAGGTGGGCGACCTGGCCGGTGGCGTGCACGCCGGCGTCGGTGCGTCCGGCGACGGTGAGCAGTGGCGGTTCACCCCACCGGGTGAAGACGGTGGCGAGGGCGGCCTCGAGCGCGCCCTGCACGGTCCGCAGCCCGGGCTGCCGGGCCCACCCGGAGAACGCGGCCCCGTCGTACGCGATGTCCAGCCGCAGTCGCACCGTTTCGCTCACGTCCCCACGGTAGCCATGTCAGCGCCACGTCAGTGCCGCGTGAGCGCCCCGCGGCACCATCGTCCTCGACATCGACGAAAGGACATTTCGATGACCACGACACCGCTCGCGGTGGAGGCCTCCGGCCTCGTGAAGACCTTCGGGACGAACCGCGCAGTGGACGGTGTCGACCTCCGTGTGGAGGCCGGCACGGTCTACGGCGTGCTCGGTCCCAACGGCGCCGGCAAGACCACCACCATCTCCATGCTCGCGACCCTGCTCAAGGCGGACGGCGGCGAGGCCCGGATCTTCGGGCACGACGTCCGGCGCGAGGCGCAGACGGTCCGCACCCTGATCGGGGTGACCGGTCAGTACGCCAGCGTCGACGAGACGCTCAGCGCGACCGAGAACCTGGTGATCTTCGCGCGCCTGCTCGGGTTGTCCCGCGCGGACGCGAAGCGGAAGGCCGTCGAGCTGCTCGAACGCTTCGGGCTGACCGAGGCCGCGTCACGCCCGCTCAAGGGCTTCTCCGGTGGCATGCGTCGCCGGCTCGACCTGGCTGCGAGCCTCATCGCGCAGCCGCCGCTGATCTTCCTCGACGAGCCGACCACGGGGCTCGACCCCCGGACCCGTGCGCAGATGTGGGACACCATCCGCGAGCTCGTGGCGACGGGTTCGACGGTGCTGCTGACGACGCAGTACCTGGACGAGGCGGACCAGCTCGCCGACCGCATCGCGGTCATCGACCACGGCAAGGTCGTCGCCGAGGGCACGAGCGACGAGCTGAAGGCCTCGATCGGCAGTTCGTCGCTGCAGCTCCGCCTGACCGATGCGCTCCGGCTCGACGCCGCGCGCACGATCGTCCGGAACACCCTCGGAGTCGACGCGGTGGCCAGCCCCGAGGGCTCGCGTCTCACCGCACCGATGTCGGACCCCGACCGCGTGACGGACCTGCTGGTGTCGTTCCGCGAGGCCGGCATCACCCTCGCCGAGATGAGCGTGCAGAAGCCCACCCTCGACGAGGTCTTCCTGACGATCACCGGCGCACCGGCGACCACCGACGACGACGGCACCGACGACGACAACGACAGCACCGACCGCGAACTCGCAGGGAGCATCGCATGACCACCATCACCACCACGGGCACCGCTGCGCCCCGGATCACCCCGCGCCCCGGCGTCGGTGCGACCGGCCTCGGCGCCACCGTCCGGCAGTCGCTCACGATGGCGTACCGCGGGCTGATCAAGGTCCGGCGCACCCCGGAGCAGCTGTTCGACGTCACCCTGATGCCGATCATCTTCACCGTGATGTTCACGTACATCTTCGGTGGTGCGATCGCGGGTGACGTCGCGAGCTACCTGCCGATCATCATCCCCGGCATCCTGGTGCAGACGAACATCACGTCGTCGATCGTCACGGGCGTGCAGCTGCGCGAGGACATGGACAAGGGCGTCTTCGACCGCTTCAAGTCCCTGCCCATCGCCCGGATCGCCCCGCTCGCGGGTGCGCTGCTCGCCGACACCGTCCGGTACGCGATCGCCACGACGATCACCTTCACGGTCGGCATCATCATGGGTCTGCGTCCGGCCGGCGGCTTCGGTGCGGTCGTCCTGGCCGGGTTGCTGGTCATCGTCGTCGCGTGGGCGATCAGCTGGATCTTCGCCTACTTCGGCGTCGTCGCGCGGACGGCGTCGAGCGTCTCCGGCATCTCCAACATGGTGCTGTTCCCGCTGACGTTCCTGTCGAACGCGTTCGTGCCGGCGGACACCCTGCCGGACTGGCTGCGCTGGTTCTCCGAGGTCAACCCGATCTCGCACCTCATCACGGCGGTCCGCGAGCTCGTGAACCACGGCACGGTGGGCGTCGACCTCTGGATCAGCCTGCTCGGCGCAGCGGTCGTGGTCGCGGTGTTCGCACCGCTGACGGTCCGCGCGTACATGCGGAAGGCCTGACGGGCGCCGATCAGCGCACGCGGAACCGCAGCTCCTCGAGCAGGAGCCGCGCCTCGGAGACGGCCTCGGTCCGGTTCGATCCGGCCGAGGCCGTCTCGGCGTCCGCCAGCACCGCGTCGCCGAGGGCGTCGGCCAGCACCGACCGCATCCGTGGGTGCGCGAGCACGCCGAAGTCCTGCCGCGAACCGAGTCGGGTCGCCAGCCCCCAGCAGCGAGCGGCGTGCTCCGGCTGTCCGTCACGGGCGGCGGCGAGCGCCAGGCCGAGCAGGGCGGTCCCGATCACGGGCAGGTCCAGCCACCACGGGTGGACGCGCAGCATCACGAGCGCACCGACGCGCAGGCGTCTCGCGACCGCCACGTCGTCGACCGGGAGGCCCGGCGCGGCTCCGTCGGTCCGGTGCACCGCCGCCTCGTCCCGCGCCGCGATCCGCGCCGAGCCCGCCATGAGCGTCCAGTGCGGCGTCTGCTTCCGCAGGGGCAGCACGGAGTCCCAGGCGCGGGCGTACTCCGCCGCGGCGTCGTCGAGGGCTCCTTCCCAGCGCGAGCACTCCGCACCGATGGCCATCGCGAGCACGCCGATCTGCACCCGGTCCTCGTCGAACCCGCCGCGGGCCTCGACCGGACGGTGCTGCAGGTCGTCGGCGACCTGCCGGGCACGGACGACGTCGCCGGTGCTCGCGGCGCAGAGGCCGACGGTCCAGCCGATCTCGTACAGGTCGTCGTCGGCCCCGAACCGTTCGAGTTGCTCGCGGGCGACCTCGGCGGACCGCAGTGCGTCGGCGTGCCGGCCGGTCTGCGCCAGGAGCTGGGTCATGGTGACGGCGATCGACCCGGTGGTCCAGGCGTCGTCGCTCGACCGCGAGAGCGTCTCGGCGCGGGTCGCGTACCGCAGGGCGACGGCGGACTCCCCGTCGTTCTCGGCGAGCGGCGCGCTGAGCATGTTCGCCAGGCAGGCGACCCCGGGCTCCGGGTCGTCGCGGTAGCGGGCGAGCAGGGCGTACCCGTCGGCCGGTCGCCCCAGGGTGAGGAGCAGCGCTGCCTGGGCGTCGAGCACCGCGAACCCGGTGGTGCCGTCGCGCATCACGCGGCGCAGGGTCGACACGGCGAGGGCTGCGGTGCGCTTGTCGCTGAACGCGGACGACCCGCCGGTGACGACGAGTCCGAGCACGGTCGCGGCACGGTCCTCGGTCGCCGGTCCGGTACGGCGCAGGACCGGGACGACCTCGGGGCCGAGTGCGACGACCTCACCGTGGGCACCGCGCAGCGACCAGTAGCCGCCGAGGGCCGCGAACAGGTGCGCGACCGCCGCGGTGTCGTCGGCCGCCAGGCTCCAG
Source organism: Curtobacterium sp. PhB78 (assembly GCF_003751685.1). NCBI lineage: Bacteria > Bacillati > Actinomycetota > Actinomycetes > Micrococcales > Microbacteriaceae > Curtobacterium > Curtobacterium sp. PhB78. The sequence goes on along the minus strand of NZ_RKIA01000003.1, from coordinate 326,752 downwards.
CGGAGCAGCGTGACGAGGTTGTCGGATTCGCGGGCGACCTCGCGGAACCGCTCGAGCTGGGCGGAACCCGTGATGGTGAGGAGGTTGCGCTCGGCCGCGAACCCACGGCCCCAGCCGATCATGGCCGCTCGGACGGCCTCGGTGGCGCCGCGGTCCCCCAGCCGGGCGGCACCGAACTCCCGCACGGTCTCGAGCAGCCGGTACCGCACGGGCTCACCCTCGTGCTCGACGAGCTGCACGAGCGACTGCTCCACGAGCTCGGCGAGGTCGTCGAGCGCGTCGGCCCGGCGGTCCGGGGCGGCGACGGCCTCGACGGCGTCGACCGCGAGTCCGTCCGGGAAGAGCGCCAGCCGGGTCAACAGGTCCTGGGCCCCGTCGTCGAGCAGGCGCCAGCTCCACTCGATCACGGCGAGCAGGGTGCGGTGCCGCTCCGGGGCGCTCCGGTCGCCGCCGCGCAGCAGCGCGAACCGGTCGTCCAGCCGGCGCTCGATCTCGTCGGCGCTCATCCCCCGGATGCGTGCGGCCGCGAGCTCGATGGCCAGCGGTGACCCGTCGAGCCGCGTGCAGATCCGGCGCACCGCGTCCACCGGCAGCACGGCTCCGGGTCGTGCGGCCCGCGCCCGCTCGGTGAACAGCCGGACGGCTGCCCCGTCGGCCTCGACGGGCAGGGGCGCGAGGGGAGCCACGACCTCGCCGGCGATGGCGAGCGGCGCGCGTGACGTCGTCAGGATCCGCAGCTCGGGCACGGTCGCGAGCAGGTCCGCGGCGAAGGCGGCGACCTCGGCAACCAGGTGTTCGCAGTTGTCCAGGACGAGCACGGTCGGCCCGTCGGCGAGCGCCCGCACGACCCGGGTGCGCAGGTCGGCCGCGACGGCGTCCCGGAGCGACCTGGTGGAACGGAACTCGGCGATCCCGAGCAGCGCGCCGAGGGCCGGCACGATGTCGTCGGCCGTGGCGAGCGGCGCGAGCTCGAACACGACGACGCCCTGTGTCGGCGGCAGGCCGGCGGCGACCGCCTGCGCGAGGCGGGTCTTCCCCAGCCCACCCGCACCGAGGATCGTGACCAGCCGTCCGGCGGACAGCAGGTCCGAGACGGCGGCGAGGTCGGCCTCCCTCCCGACCAAGGTGTTCGGCGCAGCACGCAGGCCGACGCGGCGGACACTGCCCGTGGCGGGGCCGGATCGGCGCAGCAACTCGGCGTTGAGGCGGACCAGGTCGGCCGAGGGGTCAGCGCCGAGTTCGTCGGCGAGGCGGTCACGGTGCGCCGCGAAGGCGGCGATGGCCTCGCTCGTGCGGCCGGCCGCGGCGAGGGCACGCATCGAACCGGCGACCGCGACCTCGTCGTAGGGGTTGGCGACGGCCTCTGCCGCCCAGAGTGCGGCGGCCTCGTCGGCATCGCCCTCGTCGAGCAGTGCACCGCCGAGCGCGCGCCGGAGTGTCCGCCGGAGCACTGCCGCACGGTCCGTGAGCGCCGCGCCCAGGTCCCCGTCGACGTCCGCGCCCGGGTCACCACGCCAGAGGTCGAGGGCCGCACGGACCGCTGCCGGCTCTGCCTCCCCCGCCGCACGCTCGGCACGGGCGAGGTCGACGTCCTCGGGGTCGCCGCCCAACGCGTACCCGGTGCTCGTCGACACCACGAGGCCGTCCGCCACGCTCCGGCGCAGTCGGGACACGAGCGTCTGCAGCGCCGCACGGGCACCCCGCGGCTGCACGTCCGGCCAGAGGTCGTCGATCAGGGACTCGGTGGTCAGGGCGTGGCCGCGCGCGAGCACCAGCGCCGTCACGAACGACCGAGCGAGCGCACCGGGCACCGGCGACTGCCGGCCGTCCGCACCCGTCACCGTGACCGGTCCGAGGACGTTGATTCGGGGCGGGACGGTCACGGTGCGAGTCTACGGAGCGCCGGTGTCACGGGGTCCTCGCGTCAGCCGCGCGGACGGTGGAACGCCGACGGCCCCGTGCGGGTGTCGAGGTTGTCCGTCGCACGGCGCTCGGACTCCACGATGCCGCGGAGCGCCACGAGCGCGGACGCCGTCACCGCGACGTGCGAGGGGTTCTCGCGCGAAGCGTCGAGCGCCTGCTCGAGTCGCTCGATCGCCTTGTCGCCTTCGTCCTCGGGGCACTCCCCGCGGATCATGCACGCGAGCTGACGGAGCGCCTCCGTGAGGGGCTCGGTGAACGCCGGATCCGGACGCCCGATGTTCGCCGACACCGGACCCGACCGGGCGACGAGCTCGGTGAGGTCCGTCGTGTACCAGGCGACCCGTTCGAGCGCCCGGAAGCGTGCCCCGTCCTGCTGGAGCCGAGCCCGTGACCCGCGGAGCGCCCCGCGGGGGTTGATCTTCCGGCTCTCGTGCGCGACGGACACCCGCGCGCGCACGTCGGCGATCGCACGGTCGAGCTTGTCCTGCTGCCGGTTCCAGGCGTCCTCGTCGCGTTTGCCGGTCTCCAGCACGCGCGCGAGCCCCTCGAGGTGCTCGGCCAACACGGCGTTCACCTCGTCGATCCGACGTTCGGCGTCCCAGAAGTGCAGCGGTGGGAACACCAGGAAGTTCACGAGCAGACCGACGACGACGCCGACGCCCATCTGCACCAGGTACCCGAACGAGTAGCCTTCGGCGTTCGCCCCGCCGACGAGCAGCACGAACAACGCCGCCGTCGAGACCCAGGTGCTGCCCTCGCCGAGCACCCGGAACCCGCCGACGAGCACGCCGATGCCGACCGCCAGGGCCACGGCGAGGATCCCCGGGTCGCCCACGATCATCGTGAAGCCCGCGACGGCGATGCCGAGCAGGATGCCGACGAGCGTCTGGATGCCGTTGCGCAGCCCCGCGTAGACCGTCGTCTGCATCGCGACGATCGCCCCGAGCGGTGCGTAGTACGGGTAGTCGGACGCGACCCCGGGCACGTGCCTGGCGATGAACCAGGCCAGTGCCGCGGCGCCGGCGGCCTTGGCTGCGTGCAGCAGTCGCGGCTGTGTGCCGGACGTGCGGCTCCACCGCCACGCGCGGCGACCGACGCCCGCGATGTGTTGGAACTCCATGTGGTGACTCTCCCTGTCGGGCGGACACGCTACGGGGCGCCCACTGGGAAGGCGACGGTCCTGCGTTCTCCGGACGTCGGGGAGCAGGGGTAGCGCTCCCGAACGCGACGAAGCCCCCGCGACCTGGGTCGCGGGGGCTTCGTGGTGACGCGGGGTACTACTTGGTGTCGTCGCTCTTCTCGGCGGCGTCGGCCTCGACCTCGGCGGCAGCCTCGGTCTCGGTCTCGGACTCGACCGGCGCGGACTCCTCGGTGGTCTCGGTCGCCTCGACCGGGGCCTCCTCGGTGGTCTCGTCGGCAGCCGGCTCCTCGACCGGAGCGGCGGCGGCCGGAGCCGCGGTGCGCTTCACCGGGGCGGGCGTGCCCGACACCGGCTCGAGGACGAGCTCGATCGACGCCAGCGGGGCGTTGTCGCCCTTGCGGAAGCCGAGCTTCGTGATGCGGGTGTAACCGCCCTGACGGTCCTCGACCTGCGGGGCGATCTCCGTGAAGAGCGTGTGCACGACGGACTTGTCGCGCAGGGTCGCGATGACCCGACGACGAGCGTGCAGGTCGCCGCGCTTCGCGAACGTGATGAGCCGCTCGGCGACCGGACGGAGGCGCTTGGCCTTCGTCTCGGTGGTCGTGATGCGACCGTGCGTGAAGAGGGCGTTGGCGAGGTTGCTCAGGAGCAGGCGCTCGTGAGCGGGACCGCCACCGAGGCGGGGGCCCTTGGTGGGCTTCGGCATGTCAGTTCTCCAGTGGTGAAAGTGGTGCGCGCGGTGTCAGCGCGCTTGCGCGTGAGCGCGAGATCAGTTGTTGGACTCGTCCTCGTCGTACCCGCTGTAGAAGTGGGCGCCGTCGAATCCGGGGACGGTGTCCTTGAGGGACAGGCCGAGCTCGGTGAGCTTGTCCTTGACCTCGTCCACCGACTTCTGACCGAAGTTGCGGATGTTCATGAGCTGCGTCTCCGACAGGGCGACGAGCTCGGACACCGTGTTGATGCCCTCGCGCTTCAGGCAGTTGTAGCTGCGGACCGACAGGTCGAGGTCCTCGATCGGGGTCTGCAGCTCGTTCGACAGGACAGCGTCGACCGGCGCGGGGCCGATCTCGATGCCCTCTGCGGCCGTGTTGAGCTCGCGAGCGAGCCCGAACAGCTCGACCAGCGTGCGACCGGCCGACGCGATGGCGTCGCGCGGCGTGATCGCCGGCTTCGACTCGACGTCGACGACCAGGCGGTCGAAGTCCGTGCGCTCACCGGCACGCGTCGCCTCGACGCGGTAGGTGACCTTGAGGACCGGCGAGTAGATCGAGTCGATCGGGATCTGACCGGCCTCGGAGAACTCGGAACGGTTCTGCGTGGCCGAGACGTAGCCGCGGCCGCGCTCGATCGTGAGCTCGAGCTCGAACCGCGCGGTGTCGTTCAGGGTCGCGATGACGAGTTCCGGGTTGTGGATCTCGACGCCGGCCGGAGCGGAGATGTCCGCTGCGGTGACCTGACCGGCACCCTGCTTGCGCAGGTACGCGGTGATCGGCTCGTCGTGCTCGCTGGAGACGACGAGGCTCTTGATGTTGAGGATGATCTCGGTGACGTCTTCCTTCACACCGGGAACGGTGCTGAATTCGTGGAGGACACCGTCGATGCGGATGCTGGTGACAGCCGCGCCGGGGATCGAGGAGAGGAGCGTGCGGCGCAGCGAGTTGCCGAGGGTGTAACCGAAGCCCGGCTCGAGCGGCTCGATGACGAAGCGCGAGCGGTGCTCGGAGATCGACTCCTCGGTCAGGGTGGGGCGCTGTGCAATGAGCACTGTGGGATTCCTTTCGGCGAAGTGTCCGCTATATGACACTTGGCGGTACGACGGGGCCGCGTGGGCCCCGACGGGTCTGTTGAGTTGTGATCACGCGCACCGATGTGCGCGATCGAACGACCAGGAATGGCCGCGGGCCCTGCCCGACCCCGTCAGGGGACGAGCAGGGCGCGGCCGGTTGCTCCTCGCGTCAGACGCGACGACGCTTCGGCGGGCGGCAACCGTTGTGCGCCTGCGGAGTGACGTCGTTGATCGAACCGACCTCGAGGCCAGCGGCCTGGAGCGAACGGATCGCGGTCTCACGGCCCGAACCCGGACCCTTCACGAAGACGTCGACCTTCTTGACGCCGTGCTCCTGCGCCTGACGCGCAGCGGACTCGGCGGCGAGCTGCGCCGCGAACGGCGTCGACTTGCGCGAACCCTTGAAGCCCACGGCACCCGAGGACGCCCAGCTGAGGACGGCACCCGACGGGTCGGTGATGCTGACGATCGTGTTGTTGAACGTGCTCTTGATGTGGGCCTGGCCCACTGCGACGTTCTTCTTCTCCTTGCGGCGCGGCTTGCGCGCGGCAGTCTTGGGGGTAGCCATCGGGGTCTCCTATCGAGCCTTCTTCTTGCCTGCCACGGTGCGCTTCGGTCCCTTGCGGGTACGCGCGTTGGTCTTGGTGCGCTGACCGCGCACCGGGAGACCACGACGGTGGCGAAGACCCTCGTAGCTACCGATCTCGACCTTGCGACGGATGTCGGCTGCCACCTCGCGGCGGAGGTCACCCTCCACCTTGAAGTTGCCCTCGATGAAGTCACGGAGGGCGACGAGCTGGTCGTCGGTCAGGTCCTTGACGCGGATGTCACCGGAGATACCGGTCTCGGCGAGTGCCTGGACCGCGCGGGTACGGCCGACGCCGTAGATGTACGTGAGTGCGATCTCCACGCGCTTCTCGCGCGGGATGTCGACGCCTGCTAGACGTGCCATGTGATGGCTGCTCCTGTTGTCGATGGAGGTGTGGAGCAGTACCGGTGCCCGGGCCTCCGACCCGAGGTGTCCCCCGGTCGTCGTGCGACCGGGTTCTGGTACTGCGTTGTCGATCTTCAGTTGTGGGTCGTGCTCGAGCAGCCTGCTGTCCGAGGGACAGCGTCGGCGCCGGTCACGCGCCCGGGACTAGCCCTGGCGCTGCTTGTGACGCGGGTTGCTCTTGCAGATCACCATGACGCGGCCCTTGCGGCGGATCACTCGGCAGTGCTCGCACATGGGCTTGACGCTGGGGTTGACCTTCATTGTTCTTTCCTCGTGCTCGCTGGCTTCGTGCGCGGCAGGATTGCCGAGCCGTTCCTTTCCAGCTCGCGGATCACTTGTAGCGGTAGACGATCCGGCCGCGGGTCAGGTCGTACGGGCTCAGCTCCACGATCACGCGGTCCTCGGGGAGGATGCGGATGTAGTGCTGGCGCATCTTCCCGGAGATGTGCGCGAGGACCTTGTGTCCGTTCGTCAGCTCAACGCGGAACATCGCGTTGGGCAGAGCTTCGAGCACCGAGCCTTCGATCTCGATGACGCCGTCTTTCTTGGCCATAGCCTCACTGTCGCTTGGTTGTGGAACAGGTGTGATCCCCGAACCGGTCTGCGGGTCGGTCGCCACACCCGAGAGGGCATGACACACCAAAGATCGATCTTATGTGGTAAACCCGCAATTGCCAAGTGCAGGCGCGGCACGCCCCCTCACCTGGGGCTTCCGGTGGCACGCCTGAGTGTTCCACAGTGGTTTGACGGCGTGCTCCGGGCCGGAGCTTGTGCCCGGACCGTAGCGTTGCTCCGCAGCCACGTCCGCCGCCCACGTACCCTGCGCGGACCACCGAACGGAGACCACGTGCCCGACGCCACACGACGCCCCTTCGCCGCACACGGCAAGCAGGCCCGCCGTCGCGGCTGGACCACGCTCGTGACCGTCGTGGCCTCGGCGCTGGCCGTCGTGCTCGTGAGCGGGACGAGCGTCGCCGCCATCGCCGGCGCCCAGCTGGCGACCGCACCGCAGACCGTGCAGCTCAGCACCGACGACCAGAGCACCGCGAAGACCGCCGACATCACGGCGATCAAGGGCGGGGCGAACATCCTGCTCATCGGCAGCGACACCCGCGTCGGACAGTTCGACTCCGACGAGGACGTCGAGGGCGCCCGCAACGACGTCACGATGCTCATCCACATCTCCGAGGACCACCAGCAGCTCACCGCGGTCAGCTTCCCCCGCGACCTGATGGTCCCGATCCCGGCCTGCACCAACCCCGCGAGCGGGACGACCTACCCGGCCTCGACCTCCGCCATGTTCAACACGGCGCTCGGCAACGGTGGCGTCTCGTGCGTCGTCGACACCGTCGAGAACCTCACCGGCCTGAGCATCCCCTACGCCGGGCTCATCACCTTCGACGGCGTGATCGAGATGTCGAACGCCCTGGGCGGCGTCGACGTCTGCGTCGCGGAGCCCATCGACGACACCTTCACCGGGCTGCACCTCACGGCCGGCTCGCACAACCTCGAGGGCTCCGACGCCCTCGCGTTCCTGCGCACCCGCCACGGCGTCGGCGACGGCAGCGACCTGGCCCGGATCAGCTCGCAGCAGGTGTTCCTGTCGGCGCTGCTCCGCAAGGTCACCTCCGACGGGACCCTGTCGAACCCCATCACGCTCTACAAGCTCGCCGGCGCGGCCCTGTCGAACATGACGCTGTCCGACGGCCTGGCCCAGACCCGCACCCTCGTCGGCCTCGCTTCGGCACTGCGCGGCATGAGCACCGCCAACATGCTCTTCGTGCAGTACCCCGTCGCCGACGACCCCGACGACAGCGCGCGGGTGATCGTCGACCAGGAGACCGCCCACACGCTCAACGTGGCGCTGCAGAACGACGTGAAGTCCTCGCTGAGCGACTCGAGCACCGGGCGCGCGTCCGAGGAGTCGCCGACCGCCGGGGGCACCGCGACGACCGCACCGTCGACCGGCACGACGCCGTCCGACACAGCGTCGGCGCCCGCATCGAGCGGCGCATCGTCGGGGACGTCGTCCGCACCGAGCTCGTCCGCCACGAGCACGGCGACGTCGACCCCGCTGCCCTCGTCGATCACCGGGCAGAGCGCCTCCGAGCAGACCTGCTCCGTCGGCAACTGACCGCCGGACAGGGCTGACGGCGCGGCGCCCTCCGGGCACTGGGCAGTCGCGTCTGCGCGCGGCGGGCGACGAGGCGGGGACGACCCGCGCCTCCTGGCCGTCGCGACCGAGGCAGCCTGGAGGCCCGTCCTACGGGATCGGGACGGGCGTCACGCCCAGCGGGGCCAGGCCCGCAGCGCCGCCGTCGGCGGCCGTCAGGACCCACACGCCGTCGGCGTGCACCGCGACACTGTGTTCCCAGTGCGCGGCGTCCTTGCCGTCCATCGTGCGGACGGTCCAGTCGTCGTCGTCCGTCGAGCTGTCGATCGTGCCCGCGGTGACCATCGGCTCGATGGCCACCACCAGGCCGGGCTTCACCGCCGGACCGGCACCGCGGACGCGGTAGTTGAAGACCGGCGGGTCCTCGTGCATGGAGCGACCGATGCCGTGCCCCGTGTAGTCCTCGACGATGCCCCAGGCGCCGGTCTCGTCGATCGCGTCCTCGACCGCGGAACCGACCTCGTGCAGGTTCTTCGCGTGGGCGAGCGCCGCGATGCCGTGCCAGAGCGATCGCTCCGTGGTGTCGCAGAGCGTCTGGCGCGCTGCGGACACCTCGGCGTCACCACCGGGGACGACCGTGGTGAACGCGCTGTCGCCGTTCCAGCCGTCGACCTCGGCACCGGCGTCCACCGACACGATGTCACCGGGAGCGAGCACGCGGTCACCGGGGATGCCGTGCACGATCTCGTCGTTCACGGACACGCACAGCGTGTGCCGGTAGCCCGGCACGAGCTGGAAGTTCGGGATCCCGCCGCCGTCGCGGATCGTCCGCTCGGCGATCGCGTCGAGCTCACCGGTCGTGATGCCGGGACGGATCGCCGCACGCACGGCGTCGAGCGCCTCGGCGGTCAGCAGCCCGGGGCGCACCATGGCGCGGAGCTCGTCCGGCGTCTTGTAGATCGAGGGCTTGCGGAAGCGGACCACGCCGGGTCAGACGCCCGCGGTGAGCCCGCGAGCCGACAGCGCCGCCTGGATGCGGTCGCCGACCTCGTCGATCGCGCCGAGGCCGTCGACGTCGAGGACGAGACCGCGGTCGCCGTAGGCACCGACGATCGGAGCGGTCTGCTCGGTGTAGACCTGCTGGCGACGACGGATCGTCTCCTCATTGTCGTCACTGCGGCCCTGCTGCTCGGCACGCTTGAGCAACCGGCCGACGAGCTCGTCCTGGTCGGCGACGAGCTGCACGACCGCGTCGATCCCGGTGCCCTGCTCGGCGAGCAGCGCGTCGAGGTACTCGACCTGCCCGACCGTGCGGGGGTACCCGTCGAGCAGGAACCCCTCGGCTGCGTCGGCCTCGTTCAGGCGCGACTTCACGAGCTCGTTCGTCAAGGAGTCCGGCACGTAGTCGCCGGCGTCCATGATCGCCTTGGCCTGCACACCGAGCGGCGTGCCCTCTGCGACGTTCTTGCGGAAGATGTCGCCCGTCGAGACCGCCGGGATCCCGAAGGACTCGGCGATCCGTCCGGCCTGGGTGCCCTTCCCCGCTCCGGGGGGTCCGACGATGATGAGACGTGCGCTCAACGGAGAAGCCCTTCGTAGTGACGCTGCTGCAGCTGCGAGTCGATCTGCTTCACGGTCTCGAGACCAACACCCACGATGATCAGGATGCTCGCGCCACCGAACGGGAAGTTCTGGTTCGCGCCGAACAGCGCCAGTGCTGCCAGCGGGATGAGCGCGATGAAACCGAGGTAGAGCGAGCCGGGCAGCGTCACCCGGGTGAGGACGTAGTCGAGGTACTCGGCGGTCGGACGACCGGCACGGATGCCGGGGATGAACCCGCCGTACTTCTTCATGTTGTCGGCGACCTCTTCGGGGTTGAAGGTGATCGCCACGTAGAAGTACGTGAACCCGACGATGAGCAGGAAGTACAGCACCATGTAGAACAGGTTGTCGCCGGAGACGAGGTTGTTCTCGATCCAGGTGACCCACGCCGCGGGCTCGGAGCCGTCCGAGGGCTTGTTGAACTGCGCGACCAGGGCCGGCAGGTACAGCAGCGACGACGCGAAGATGACGGGCACGACGCCGGCCATGTTCACCTTGATCGGGATGTACGTGTTGTTGCCGCCGTACGTGCGTCGGCCGACCATGCGCTTGGCGTACTGGACCGGGATCCGCCGCTGCGACTGCTCGACGAACACGACGGCCATCATGATGACCAGTCCGACCAGGATGACGAACAGGAAGAGCTCGAACGACTGCGACTGCTCGATGGCCCAGAGCGCCGACGGGAACTGCGCCGCGATCGACGTGAAGATGAGGAGCGACATGCCGTTGCCGATGCCGCGCTCGGTGACGAGCTCGCCCATCCACATGATGAGGCCGGTACCGGCGGTCAGCGTGACGACCATGAGCATGATCGCGTACCAGCTGTCGTTCGAGATGATCGACGAGCAGGAGGACGACGCGTTCGTGCCGAAGAGGGCACCCGAGCGGGCGACCGTGATCAGGGTGGTGGACTGCAGCACGCCCAGCGCGATCGTGAGGTAGCGCGTGTACTGCGTCAGCTTCGCCTGACCGGACTGGCCCTCCTTGTAGAGGGAGTCGAAGTGCGGGATGACCACGCGCAGGAGCTGCACGATGATCGACGACGTGATGTACGGCATGATGCCGAGCGCGAAGACCGAGAGCTTCAGCAGCGCGCCGCCGGAGAACAGGTTGATCAGGTCGTAGAGACCGCCGGACGACGAGGCGCTGGCGAGACAGCTCTGCACGGCCGCGTAGTCGACGAACGGTGCCGGGATGTACGACCCGAGGCGGAACAGCGCGATGATCGCGAGGGTGAAGCCGATCTTCTTGCGAAGATCAGGGGTGCGCATGATGCGCGCGACCGCTCTGAACACGAGGACTCCGAACTTCTGGGACCGGGGCCGTCGATCGCGGCCGTTCCGGTGTCGGTCGGCAGGGCCGACCAGGCTGGCGGATGCCGGCCACTGTCAAGGAAACCGTAACGGCGGCCCGTGCGCAAACGCACGGGCCGCCGACGGGGGTTACTGGGAGACGGTGCCGCCAGCAGCCACGATCTTCTCGGCGGCGGACGCCGAGACCTTGTCGACCGTGACCGTGATCTTCACGGTGATGTCACCCTGACCGAGAACCTTGACCTTCTCGTTCTTGCGGACGGCGCCCTTGGCGACCAGGCCCGCAACGGTGACGTCGCCACCATCGGGGTAGAGCTCCGAGATCTTGTCCAGGTTCACGACCTGGTACTCGACCCGGAACGGGTTCTTGAACCCGCGGAGCTTCGGGGTGCGCATGTGCAGCGGCATCTGCCCACCCTCGAAGCCGACCCGGACCTGGTAACGGGCCTTCGTGCCCTTGGTACCACGCCCAGCGGTCTTGCCCTTCGAGCCCTCACCGCGACCCACACGGGTGCGGTCCTTCTTGGCGCCCTCTGCGGGGCGGAGGTGGTGCAGCTTCAGCACCTGCACGCGCTCGTTCTTCTCGTCGCTCATGCGTCGACCTCCTCGACCTTCACGAGGTGCGCCACCGTTGCGATGTACCCGCGGTTCTGGGCGTTGTCCTCACGCTCGACCGTACGGCCGATGCGCTTGAGACCCAGGCTGCGGAGCGTGTCGCGCTGGTACTGCTTCTCGCTGATAACGGACTTGATCTGCGTGATCTTCAGCGTCGCCATCACGCACCTGCCTTCTCGGTCGCGGCACGCAGTGCTGCGGCCTCGGCCTGGAGCAGACGAGCCGGGACGACCCGCTCGACGTCGAGGCCACGACGGCTCGCGACGGCGCGGGGCTCCTCGAGCTGCTTCAGAGCCTCGACGGTCGCGTGCACGATGTTGATGGTGTTCGACGAACCGAGCGACTTGCTCAGGACGTCGTGGATGCCGGCGCACTCGAGCACGGCGCGGACGGGACCACCGGCGATGACACCGGTACCCGGGCCGGCCGGACGCAGGAGGACGACGCCAGCAGCGGCTTCACCCTGCACGGGGTGCGGGATGGTGTTGCCGACGCGGGGGACGCGGAAGAAGTTCTTCTTCGCCTCTTCGACACCCTTGGAGATCGCCGTGGGGACCTCCTTGGCCTTGCCGTAGCCGACGCCCACGAGGCCGTTGCCGTCACCCACGACGACGAGCGCCGTGAAGCTGAAGCGACGACCACCCTTGACGACCTTCGACACGCGGTTGATGGTCACCACGCGCTCGAGGAACTGGCTGTCGCCACCGCGGTTGTTGCGGTCGCGGCCCTGCTGACGGTCACGACCGCCACCACGACGGCCGCGGTTGTCAGCCGAGTCGCGGTTGTTCGATGCGGAACCGGCAGCGGTCTCGACGGGACGCTCGGCGACGGCAGGTGCCTCCGCCTCCTTGCCCTTCGCGGCGGTGTCGGTGCCCTCAGCGGCTGCCTCGGTGGCCTCGGGGGCCTCCGTGCTCGCCTCGGTGGTCTCGACGGCGTCCGTGGCCTCGACGGCCTCGGTCTTGGCGTCTTCGTTGGTGTTCGCGTTGTCGCTCACAGGTTCAGCCCTCCTTCACGGGCACCATCGGCGATCGCGGCGACGCGACCGGCGTACTTGCTGCCACCGCGGTCGAAGACCACGGCCTCGACGCCAGCCGACTTCGCGCGCTCGGCGAGGAGCTCACCGACGCGACGGGCCTTGGCGGTCTTGTCGCCGTCGAACGAGCGGAGGTCTGCCTCCATCGTCGAGGCGCTTGCGAGGGTGTGACCCTTCGCGTCGTCGATGACCTGCACGAACACGTGACGCGACGAGCGGGTGACGGCGAGACGGGGACGAGCCTCGGTGCCGGTGATCTTCTTGCGGAGACGGTTGTGACGACGCGCCTTGGCGGCCGCCTTGCTCTTGCCTCGTGTCTTGAGGAGTCCCATGATCACTTACCTGACTTTCCGGCCTTGCGGCGCACGTTCTCGCCGGCGTAACGGACACCCTTGCCCTTGTACGGCTCGGGCTTCCGGAGCTTCCGGATGTTCGCCGCCACTTCGCCGACTGCCTGCTTGTCGATGCCGGCGACCGTGACCTTGTTGTTGCCCTCGACCGCGAAGCTGATGCCCGCGGGCGGCTCGACCGTGATCGAGTGGGAGTACCCGAGCGCGAACTCGAGGTTCGAGCCCTTCGCCTGCACGCGGTAACCGGTACCGACGACCTCGAGGCCCTTGGTGTAGCCCTGGGTCACGCCGATGATGTTGTTGGCGATGAGGGTACGGGTCAGGCCGTGGAGCGAACGCGATTCGCGCTCGTCGTCCGGACGGGTGACGAGAACCTGGTTCTCCTCGACCTTGGCCTGGATGGGCTCCGCGATGACGAGCGCGAGCTCGCCCTTCGGGCCCTTGACCGCCACGCTCTGACCGTCAACGGAGACGGTCACGCCGGCGGGGATGTCGATGGGAAGACGTCCGATTCGTGACATTGTCGATCACCACACGTAGGCGAGGACTTCCCCACCCACGCCCTTCTGCTCGGCTTCGCGGTCGGTCAGCAGGCCGGACGAGGTCGAGAGGATCGCCACGCCGAGGCCACCGAGGACCTGGGGGATCTCCGTCGACTTCGCGTAGACCCGGAGGCCCGGCTTCGACACGCGCTTGATGCCGGCGATCGAACGCTCGCGCTCGGGGCCGTACTTCAGGTCGATGGTGAGGGTCTGCCCGACTCGGGCGTCCTCCACCTTCCACTCGCTGATGTAGCCCTCACGCTTGAGGATGTCGGCGATGTTCTTCTTGAGCTTGGAGCTCGGGAGCGCGACGGCGTCGTGGTGCGCGGAGTTCGCGTTCCGCAATCTGGTCAGCATGTCTGCGACCGGATCGGTCATCGTCATGATGTTCGTCCATTTCTCGCCTGGTTTCGACACCCGTTCCACGAATGCCGACCTGAGCGATCGAGTGATCCCGGGGCGGTTCCCCAGGATCGGTGTGTTCGTGCGTGCGGGCCGGAGGACGTGAATCCTCCGGCCCGCACCGCCCGAAGTAGTTTAGACCGTCTGCTCGTTGGAGCGGAACGGGAAGCCGAGCTGACGGAGCAGCGCGCGTCCCTCGTCGTCCGTCTTCGCGGTGGTGACGACAGTGATGTCGAAGCCGCGGACACGGTCGATGCGGTCCTGGTCGATCTCGTGGAACACGGACTGCTCCGAGAGACCGAACGTGTAGTTGCCGTTCCCGTCGAACTGCTTGTCGCTGAGACCGCGGAAGTCGCGGATGCGGGGCAGTGCGAGGGAGATCAGGCGGTCGAGGAACTCCCAGGCGCGGTCACCGCGGAGGGTGACGTGCGCGCCGATCGCCTGACCCTCGCGCAGCTTGAACTGTGCGATGGACTTGCGAGCGATGTTGACCTGGGGCTTCTGACCCGTGATCGCCGTGAGGTCCTTGATGGCCCCCTCGATGATCTTCGAGTCGCGAGCGGCCTCGCCGACACCGGTGTTCACGACGACCTTGACCAGGCCGGGGACCTGGTTGACGTTCGCGTAGCCGAACTGCTCGGTGAGCGTGGCCTTGATCTCGTCCTTGTACTTCTGCTTGAGGCGCGGCTGGGCCTTGGGGGCCTCAGTCGTTGCAGTCGTGTCAGTCATCAGAGCGTTTCACCTGACTTCTTGGCGTAGCGGACACGGACGGTCTTCTTGACCCCGCCCTTCTCCACCTCTTCGGTACGGAAGCCGACGCGGGTCGGCTTCTTCGTCTTCGGGTCGACGAGAGCGACGTTCGACACGTGGATCGAGGCTTCGTGCTTCTCGATGCCACCCGTCTTCGAGCCGCGCTGCGTCTGGCCGACGCGGACGTGCTTCGTGACGAAGTTCACGCCCTCGACGACGACGCGCTGCTTGTCCTTGAGGACCTCGATGACCTTGCCCTGCTTGCCACGGTCGCCGCCACGCTCCTGCGTCGCGCCCGTGATGACCTGGACGAGGTCACCCTTCTTGATGTTCGCCATGGCTTACAGCACCTCCGGCGCGAGCGAGATGATCTTCATGAACTTCTTGTCACGGAGCTCGCGACCGACCGGACCGAAGATGCGCGTGCCGCGCGGGTCGCCGTCGGCCTTGAGGATCACTGCCGCGTTCTCGTCGAACTTGATGTAGGAGCCGTCCTGACGACGGGTCTCCTTCTTGGTGCGAACGATGACCGCCTTCACGACGTCACCCTTCTTCACGTTGCCGCCGGGGATGGCGTCCTTCACCGTGGCGACGATGACGTCACCGAGACCGGCGTAGCGACGACCCGAACCACCGAGCACGCGGATGGTCAAGATCTCCTTGGCACCCGTGTTGTCGGCGATCTTCAGGCGGGATTCCTGCTGAATCACTGCTGTCTCCTATTCCGAAGCAGGCCGAGGCCTACTTGGCCTTCTCGAGGATCTCGACCAGGCGCCAGCGCTTGGAAGCGCTGAGGGGACGGGTCTCGCTGATCACGACGAGGTCGCCGACACCAGCGGTGCCGAGTTCGTCGTGGGCCTTCACCTTGGACGTGCGACGGATGATCTTGCCGTAGAGCGCGTGCTTCACGCGGTCCTCGACCTCGACCACGATGGTCTTGTCCATCTTGTCGCTGGTCACGTAGCCGCGACGCGTCTTGCGGTAGCCGCGAGTGAGGGCGGCGGAGGTCTTCTCTTCGTTCGCCATTACTTCTCCTCGGCGGTCTCGGCCTCGGTCGACTCAGCCGGCTTGTCAGCCTTCTTCGTCGTCTTCTTGGCCTTGGTGGCGGTCTCGACGGGCGCGGGAGTGGCACGGATGCCGAGCTCGCGCTCGCGGAGGACGGTGTAGATGCGAGCGATGTCGCGCTTGACGGCACGGAGACGACCGTGGCTCTCCAGCTGGCCGGTGGCCGACTGGAAGCGGAGGTTGAAGAGTTCCTCCTTGGCCTTCTTCAGCTCGTCAGCGAGACGCTCGTTCTCGAACGTGTCGAGCTCCGTCGGACGGAGCTCCTTGGAACCGATCGCCATTATGCGTCGCCCTCCTCGCGCTTGATGATGCGTGCCTTGAGGGGCAGCTTGTGGATTGCACGGGTCAGCGCCTCACGGGCGATGTCCTCGGTGACGCCGGAGAGCTCGAAGAGCACACGACCCGGCTTGACGTTGGCGACCCACCACTCGGGCGAGCCCTTACCGGAACCCATGCGGGTCTCAGCCGGCTTCTTCGTGAGCGGGCGGTCCGGGTAGATGTTGATCCAGACCTTGCCGCCACGCTTGATGTGACGCGTCATGGCGATACGAGCGGACTCGATCTGACGGTTGGTCACGTACGCCGGGGTGAGGGCCTGGATGCCGTAGTCGCCGAAGCTGACCTTGGTACCACCGGTTGCCTGACCCGAACGCTTCGGGTGGTGCTGCTTACGGTGCTTGACTCGACGGGGAATAAGCATGGTTACGCCTCAACTCCTGCGCCGGCCGGCGCGTCCTGCGGGGCCTGCTGCGGGCGGCGGTCACCGCGGTCGCCGCCACGACGGTCGCCGCCACGGTCGCCACGCTCACCGCGCGGGCCGCCACGACGCTCGGGGCGCGACGAACGCTGGTTCGCCTGCTCGCGAGCGAGCTCCTTGTTCGTGATGTCGCCCTTGTAGATCCAGACCTTCACGCCGATGCGGCCGAACGTGGTCCGGGCCTCGTAGAAGCCGTAGTCGATGTTCGCGCGGAGGGTGTGCAGCGGCACACGGCCTTCGCGGTAGAACTCCGAACGGGACATCTCGGCGCCGCCGAGACGGCCCGACACCTGGATGCGGACACCCTTGGCGCCGGCGCGCTGTGCACCCTGCAGGCCCTTGCGCATGGCGCGACGGAACGCGACACGAGCGGAGAGCTGCTCGGCGATGCCCTGCGCGACGAGCTGGGCCTCGGTCTCGGGGTTCTTGACCTCGAGGATGTTCAGCTGGATCTGCTTCTTGGTGAGCTTCTCGAGCTCACCGCGAACGCGCTCCGCCTCGGCGCCGCGGCGGCCGATGACGATGCCCGGACGCGCCGTGTGGATGTCCACGCGGACACGGTCACGGGTGCGCTCGAGCTCGATGCGAGCGACACCGGCGCGGTCGAGGGTCTTCTTCAGGTACTCGCGCACCTTGATGTCCTCGGCCACGTAGTCGGCGTAGCGCTGACCGGCCTTCTTGCTGTCGGTGAACCAGTGCGAGACGTGGTCCGTCGTGATCCCGAGACGGAAGCCGTACGGGTTGACCTTCTGGCCCATTAGTTGCTCGCCTTCTTGCTCGTCGCGGCAGCCTCGGCCTCTTCCGGCGTCGCGAGGACGACCGTGATGTGGCTGGTGCGCTTGTTGATGCGGAAGGCCCGGCCCTGGGCGCGCGGCTGGAACCGCTTCAGGGTCGTTCCCTCGTCGACGAAGACGCGGCTCACGTAGAGGTCGCGCTCGTCGAGGAAGCTGTTCGTCGAGTCAGCCTTCACCCGGGCGTTCGCGATCGCCGAGGCGACCAGCTTGTACACGGGCTCCGAAGCGCCCTGGGGGGCGAACTTCAGGATGGCGAGCGCCTCGTGGGCCTGCTTGCCGCGGATCAGCTCGATGACGCGACGGGCCTTCTGAGGCGTGACGCGGATGTGTCGCACGCGTGCGATCGACTCCACCATTTCGTTCCTCCTCTGCGTCCCCGCGTTAGCGGCGACGGCCCTTCTTGTCGTCCTTCACGTGACCACGGAAGGTGCGGGTCGGCGCGAACTCGCCGAGCTTGTGACCGACCATCGACTCGGTGACGAACACCGGGATGTGCTTGCGGCCGTCGTGCACCGCGATGGTGTGACCGAGCATGTTCGGGACGATCATCGACCGTCGCGACCAGGTACGGATCACGTTCTTGGTGTTGGCCTCGTTCTGCGTGACGACCTTGCGGAGCAGGTGCTCGTCGACGAAGGGGCCCTTCTTCAGACTGCGTGGCATCTTCTGAACTCCTACTTGCGCTTCTTGCCGGCGTTACGGCGACGGACGATGAGCTTGTCGCTCGGCTTGTTCGGCTTGCGCGTGCGACCCTCGGCCTGGCCCCAGGGGCTGACCGGGTGACGACCACCGGAGGTCTTGCCCTCGCCACCACCGTGGGGGTGGTCGACCGGGTTCATCGCGACACCACGCACGGTCGGGCGGACGCCCTTCCAGCGCATGCGGCCGGCCTTGCCCCAGTTGATGTTCGACTGCTCGGCGTTGCCGACCTCGCCGATCGTGGCGCGGCAGCGTGCGTCGACGTTGCGGACCTCGCCCGACGGCAGACGGAGCTGCGCGTAGGGGCCGTCCTTGGCGACGAGACGCACCGAGGCGCCGGCCGAGCGGGCCATCTTCGCGCCGCCACCGGGGCGGAGCTCGATCGCGTGCACGACGGTACCCACGGGGATGTTGCGCAGCGGCAGGTTGTTGCCGGGCTTGATGTCGGCGCCGGGGCCCTGCTCGATGACGTCGCCCTGCTTGAGCTTGTTCGGCGCGATGATGTACCGCTTCGTGCCGTCCACGTAGTGCAGGAGCGCGATGCGCGCAGTGCGGTTGGGGTCGTACTCGATGTGAGCGACCTTGGCGTCCACGCCGTCCTTGTCGGAGCGACGGAAGTCGATCACGCGGTACTGGCGCTTGTGGCCACCACCGATGTGACGCGTGGTGATGCGGCCGGAGCTGTTGCGACCACCGGTCTTCGGCAGCGGACGAAGCAGGGACTTCTCCGGAGTCGAACGGGTGATCTCAGCGAAGTCGGCGACCGACGAGCCGCGACGACCGGGGGTCGTCGGCTTGTAGTTACGAATAGCCATGATTTATCCCTCTGGTCCTCAGCCGACAGCCGTGAAGATGTCGATCGAACCGGACTTGAGCGTCACGATGGCGCGCTTGGTGTCCTTGCGCTTGCCGAGACCGAACTTGGTGCGACGGGTCTTGCCCGGGCGGTTCAGCGTGTTGATGCTCGCGACCTTGACTTCGAAGATCTTCTCGATGGCGAGCTTGATCTCGGTCTTGTTCGAGCGGGGGTCCACGATGAACGTGTACTTGCCCTGGTCGATGAGCGCGTAGCTCTTCTCCGAGACGACCGGCGAGATGATGACGTCGCGCGGGTCCTTGTTGAAGCCGCTCATGCGGTGATCTCCTTCGCGGTCTTCGACGCGATGAAGGCGTCGAGGGCGCTCTTGCTGAAGACGACGGCGTCCGACTTGAGGACGTCGTAGGCGTTCAGCTGGCCGTACGAGAGCGCGTGGACGTTCGGCAGGTTGCGGATCGACTTGAGCGTCAGCTCGTCGTTCGACTCGAGCACGATCAGCACGTGCTTGACGGGCGCGACCTTCTCGAGGAGCGTGCGAGCGACCTTGGTCGACGGCACATCGGCCTCGACGAAGCCGTCGACAGCCGAGATGCGGCCACCGCGGGCGCGGTCCGAGAGCGAGCCGAGCAGCGCTGCGGCGATCATCTTCTTGGGGGTGCGCTGCGAGTAGTCGCGGGGGGTCGGTCCGTGGACGACGCCACCACCGGTGTGCTCGGGAGCACGGACGGAACCCTGACGGGCGCGGCCGGTGCCCTTCTGCTTGAACGGCTTGCGACCGGCACCGCGGACTTCGCCGCGGTTCTTGGTCTTGTGGGTGCCCTGACGCGCGGCTGCGAGCTGCGCGGTGACGACCTGGTGGATCAGCGGGACGTTGGTCTCGACGTCGAAGAGAGCTGCGGGCAGCTCGACGGTGCCGGACTTGACACCCGATGCGTCGAGGACGTCGATCGTGGTTGCGGTCGTGGTGGCCATGATCACTTACCCTTCACGGCGGTGCGGACGAAGACGGAGCGGCCACGAGCACCGGGGACGGCGCCCTTGACGAGCAGCAGACCCTTCTCGGCGTCGACGGCGTGCACCGTGAGGTTGAGGACGGTCACGCGGTCGCCACCCATACGACCGGCCATGCGCATGCCCTTGAAGACACGCGACGGGGTCGAGGAAGCACCGATCGAGCCGGGCTTGCGGTGGTTGCGGTGTGCACCGTGCGAGGCGCCGACGCCGTGGAAGCCGTGGCGCTTCATGACACCGGCGAAGCCCTTGCCCTTGGAGGTACCGACGACGTCGACCTTCTGGCCCGCCGTGAACGTGCCGTCCACGGTGAGCTCCTGGCCGAGCGTGTACTCAGCGGAGTCGTTGGTCCGGATCTCGGTGAGGGTGCGACGCGGGGTCACGCCAGCGGCCTCGAAGTGGCCAGCGGCCGGCTTGTTGACCTTGCGCGGGTCGATGGCACCGGCGGCGATCTGGATCGCCTCGTAGCCGTCGCGCTCAGCGTTGCGGATCTGGGTGACCACGTTCGGGCCGACCTCGATCACGGTGACGGGGATGAACTTGTTGTTCTCGTCCCACACCTGGGTCATCCCGAGCTTCTTGCCGAGGAGGCCCTTGACGGTCTTGGTTGAGTTCGCCATTGGTCAGCCCCCTTACAGCTTGATCTCGATGTTGACGTCTGCCGGCAGGTCGAGTCGCATGAGCGAGTCAACGGCCTTCGGCGTCGGGTCGACGATGTCGATGACCCGCTTGTGCGTGCGCTTCTCGAAGTGCTCGCGCGAGTCCTTGTACTTGTGAGGGGAACGGATCACTGCGATCACGTTCTTCTCGGTGGGGAGTGGCACCGGGCCGACCACGGTTGCACCGGCACGGGTCACCGTGTCGACGATCTTCCGGGCCGACGTGTCGATGACCTCGTGGTCATACGACTTGAGCCGGATGCGGATCTTCTGTCCCGCCATGTGTCTCTTGTCCTCTCTCTGCGCCGCGCACCCGCAGGCCGCCTGACGCCGCTCGGCTCCGCATTGCTGCAGACCGTGCTGTTTTCCTGAACCAACCGGCCGCATCCGCTGGGGATGACCGCTGTTCACCTGTCAACCGCGCGGGCGACCTTGGCCGTCCAGCGTGGGCAATCGACTTCCTCGCACTCCGGGCGCAACAGTGTCGCGTCCGTCATGACCTCGGGGAGTCGTGTTCTGCTGCCTGCGGCCCAACCCAGCCCTGCTGAACAGGGGGGTTGTGCACTGCCAGAGCAGTGATCCTGCGGACTCGCACCCGCGGGGAATTCGGAACCGGACAAGTCTCGCATGTCCCGAGCCCACGTGCAACCCGGGCGTGTCGCGATGTGCCGGGCGTGTCGACACCGGCTCGCTTCCCCGGATCGACGCGGATCGGACGGCCTGGAGGCACGGGTCGCCGCCGCAACGCGGAGCGCCCTCCGGACATGGTCCGGAGGGCGCTCGTGGAGACGGTTACTCGGCCGTCACCGGGGGGACGAACCACGGCGGGAAGACCGCCACGCGCGGCGCGTGGCCGCCGTGGTCGGCGAGCACCGCACGGACCGTCTGACGGGCCTTGTCGTTCGGGACACCGATCACCGCGACGGACGAGAACGGCACGCTCGGCCCCGCGAGGAGCTCGAGTCCGAGCATCTCGGGGTCGGAGAAGTCGGTGCGGCGGATCAGGTTCGTCCCGGCGTCGGGGCCGACGGCGAACCGGACGTCGTCGGCGTCGGCGTCCTGGTCGGCGACGACCACCGAGTCACCGAACGCCGAGACCGGGACGACGAGCACGACGTAGTCCACCGCGCGCGTGCGTCGGGCGGCGTCGGACCACCGCTCCCCGACGGCGCCGGTGCGGAGTTCGTCCCACCGGACGGCATCCGGCGACAGGGTGAAGGGCACGTGGCTCGCGATGGTGCTGCCGTCGGGTGCTTCGGCCTCGGCGCGTGCGGCCCGGGTCTCGGGGCTGCTGACGTCGACGGCGGGCTCCGCCTGGTCGGCCGCCAGGATGGCGCCGGACCCGACGATGCCGTCGAGGTTGTCGATGTGGGTCACGTGGTGCGCACGCAGCGACGCGAACACCCGAGCCTCGGGCAGGTCGGCCGACGACGACCGGAGCGACGTCGGTGAACGCAGCGACGTCCCGGGGCCGGAGGCCGGCGGGTCGACGCGCAGGTTGGTGGTGATGCGGGTCCGCCGTGGCGCCGGAGCGGCTGGGATCGCCGACTCCTCACGCTGCCGGGGCGCGCAGATGTCGCAGAGCTCGGTGGGGAAACCGTGGATGCACTCGTCAGTCACGACTGTTGTGGGTCCTTCCGTGCCGTGTGGGGTGGTCCGGCACGTCGACCAACGCTACGTCATCCGGACGCTCCCGGGGTCATTGTCGGTAGAGCAGTGCCCGGACCTCGGACTCGGCGGCGTGGATCCGGGCCGGATCGATGGTCTCGCCGTGCTCGTAGGCGTCGAGCAGCCGCGGGTCGATGTAGCTCTGCCGGCACACCGTCGGGGTGTTGCCGAGCTCGTCGCTCGCGGCCTTCACGGCATGGGACACCGCACGCTTCCGCTTCGCCTGCGACGACAGCGGACCGGTCTGGGCAAGGTCGACGGCCGCGGCCACCGTGCCGTGCAGGGTGCGGAAGTCCTTCGCCGTGAAGTCGTCACCAGCACGCTCCTTGACGTAGGCGTTGATGTCCTCGGCGGACAACGGCTCCCACTCGTCACCGCGGCGTTCGCGGAACGACAGCAGTCGGGCGTTCGGCCCACGGCGCTTCATGCCGGCGATCACCGTCGCGAGGTCGGCGTCGTGGATCGACGACGACCACTCCTGCCCGCTCTTGCCGGGGAAGTCGAGCTCGATGTCGTCACCGGAGACGTGGGCGTGCGCGCACAGCAGGGTCGACAGTCCGCGGCTGCCGTGCTCGCTGGCGTACCGCTCCGATCCGACCCGCAGCGAGCCCTGGTCGAGCATCCGGAACGCTGCGGCCAGCGCTCGGCGGCGATCGGGTTCCGGTCGTCGGAGGTCCTGCGTGACCCCGCGCCGTGCGACCGGCAGCGACTCCGCGAGGGCGAGCGCCCGGTCGTACTTGATCCGGTCCATCCGTTCGCGCCACGACGGGTGGTACATGTACTGGCGGCGTCCGGCTCCGTCGATGCCGGTCGCGAGGACGTGCCCGTTCTCGTACGGCGAGATCCAGACGTCGTCCCAGGCCGGCGGGATGACGAGGTCCTCGAGCCGCTGACGCACCGCGGCATCGGTGACGGTCGCACCGTCGGGGTCACGGTACGAGAAGCCGCGGCCGCTCCGGACACGGTGGTAGCCACGACCGGAGGTCGTGGAACGGCGCAGACGAGTCACCCGGCCGAGCCAACTCCCCGGTGCCTGGGACGCCGTACGGGGCGGACGGACGCCGTCGTAGCGGGCGTACCCCGGGCCTCCCGTCCGCCGCCCGCCAGGGCCGTGAGCGGCCGACAGTGGCTCCGAGCGCTGCCACGACGACCGGGGCAACGACACAGCGGGGCCGAGCCCGAAGGCTCGACCCCGCTGAGGCAGGTAACCGGAGTTACTTGAGGATCTTCTCGACCGTACCGGCGCCGACCGTACGACCACCCTCACGGATGGCGAAGCGGAGGCCCTCTTCCATGGCGATCGGCTGGATCAGCTCGACGGTCATGGCGACGGTGTCACCGGGCATGACCATCTCGGTGCCCTCGGGCAGCGTGATGACGCCGGTGACGTCCGTGGTGCGGAAGTAGAACTGCGGACGGTAGTTCGCGTAGAACGGGTTGTGACGCCCGCCCTCTTCCTTGGTCAGGATGTAGGAGTTCGCCTGGAACTCGGTGTGCGGCGTGACCGAACCCGGCTTCACGACGACCTGGCCGCGCTCCACGTCCTCGCGCTTGAGGCCACGGATGAGCAGACCGGTGTTGTCACCGGCGACCGCCTGGTCGAGCAGCTTGCGGAACATCTCGATGCCCGTGACCGTGGTCTTCTGCGTCGCGCGGATGCCGACGATCTCGACCTCGGCGTTCAGGTTGAGCGTTCCACGCTCGACGCGACCGGTGACGACCGTGCCACGACCGGTGATCGTGAAGACGTCCTCGATCGGCATCAGGAACGGCTGGTCGGTGGCGCGCACCGGGTCCGGCACGTGCTCGTCGACCTGGGCCATGAGCTCCTGGACCGACTTGACCCACTTCTCGTCGCCCTCGAGCGCCTTGAGCGCCGAGACCTGCACGACGGGGGCGTCCTCGTCGAACTGCTGCGAGCCGAGGAGCTCGCGGACCTCGAGCTCGACGAGCTCCAGGATCTCCTCGTCGTCCACCATGTCGGACTTGTTCAGCGCGACGACGATGTAGGGGACGCCGACCTGGCGGGCGAGCAGCACGTGCTCACGCGTCTGGGGCATCGGGCCGTCGGTGGCGGCGACCACGAGGATCGCGCCGTCCATCTGCGCCGCACCCGTGATCATGTTCTTCACGTAGTCGGCGTGACCGGGGGCGTCGACGTGCGCGTAGTGACGCTTCTCGGTCTGGTACTCGACGTGCGAGATGTTGATCGTGATGCCGCGCTGGCGCTCCTCGGGAGCGTTGTCGATCTGCGCGAAGTCACGGGCCTCGTTGAGGTCCGGGTACTGGTCGTGCAGAACCTTGGTGATCGCCGCCGTGAGCGTGGTCTTGCCGTGGTCGACGTGACCGATGGTTCCGATGTTGACGTGCGGCTTGGTGCGCTCGAACTTGGCCTTGGCCACTGTGGGTCCTCCTCAGGACTCGGAAGCGTCATCCCCGGCCGGCCCTGGATGGGCTCGCGACCGTTGATGCGCGGTGTGTGTCTGTACTTTACTTGGTGGCGAAGGGCCCGTCGCCGGGCACCCCCGCCTGTGGAGAAGCGCTGAGCGCTACTCCCCCGCGTTCTTCGCGATGATCTCCTCGGCGACCTTGGCCGGGACCTGGCTGTAGGTCTCGAAGGTCATCGAGTAGACCGCACGACCAGAGGTCTTCGACCGCAGGTCGCCGACGTAGCCGAACATCTCGGACAGCGGCACGCTCGCGCGGACCACCTTGACGCCCGAGGCGTCCTCCATCGAGGCGATCTGGCCACGACGGGAGTTCAGGTCACCGATGACGTCGCCCATGTACTCCTCGGGAGTACGGACCTCGACGGCCATGATCGGCTCGAGGATCGCGGGACCGGCCTTGCGGGCCGCTTCCTTGTAGGCGATGGAACCGGCGATCTTGAACGCCATCTCGGACGAGTCGACGTCGTGCGCCGCGCCGTCCTTGAGGATGGCCTTCACGCCGACGGTCGGGTAGCCCGCGAGGATGCCGACCTGCATGGCGTCCTGGATACCGGCGTCGACCGAGGGGATGTACTCGCGCGGGACACGGCCACCGGAGGTCGCGTTGACGAACTCGTAGACCTTCTCGCTCGTGACCTCCATCGGCTCGAGCGCGATCTGCACCTTCGCGAACTGGCCGGAACCACCGGTCTGCTTCTTGTGGGTGTAGTCGTAGCGCTCGACGATCTTGGTGAGCGTCTCGCGGTAGGCCACCTGGGGCTTGCCGACGCTCGCCTCGACGTGGAACTCGCGCTTCATGCGGTCGACGAGGATGTCGAGGTGGAGCTCGCCCATGCCCTTGATCGTCGTCTGACCGGTCTCGGCGTTGAGCTCGACGCGGAACGTCGGGTCCTCTTCGGCGAGCTTCTGGATGGCCGTGGAGAGCTTCTCCTGGTCAGCCTTCGTGTTCGGCTCGATCGCGACCTCGATGACCGGCTCCGGGAACGTCATCGACTCGAGGACGACCTGGTTGGTCGGGTCGCACAGGGTGTCACCGGTGGTGGTGTCCTTGAGGCCGATGACCGCGTAGATGTGGCCAGCGGTCACGTTGGCGACCGGGTTCTCCTTGTTGGAGTGCATCTGGAAGATCTTCCCGATGCGCTCCTTCTTGCCCTTGGTCGAGTTGATGACCTGTGCGCCGGACTCGATCGAGCCGGAGTACACGCGGACGTAGGTGAGGCGACCGAAGAAGGGGTGCACCGCGACCTTGAACGCGAGAGCCGAGAACGGCTCCGACGCGTCGGGCTTGCGGATGATCTCCTTCTCCTCGTCCTTGACGTCGTGGCCGATCATCGGCGGCACGTCGAGCGGGGACGGGAGGTAGTCGATGACGGCGTCGAGCATCGGCTGGACACCGCGGTTCTTGAACGCGGAACCGCACAGCACCGGGTAGAGCGTGCTGCTCACGGTGAGGGCGCGGATCGCGGCCTTGATCTCGTCGACCGAGAAGTCGGTGTCGCCCTCGAGGTAACGCTCCATGAGGACGTCGTCCGCCTCGGCCACGCGCTCGATGAGCTTCTCGCGGTACTCGGCGGCGCGGTCCTGCAGGTCGGCCGGGATCTCTTCGATCTCGTACTTCGCACCCATCGCGACGTCACCCTTGGCGTCGCCGCGCCAGGTGAGTGCACGCATCTGGACGAGGTCGACGACGCCTTCGAACGAGCTCTCCGAACCGATCGGCAGCTGGAGCACGAGGGGCTCCGCACCGAGGCGGTTGATGATCGTGTCGACGGTGTAGTAGAAGTCCGCGCCGAGCTTGTCCATCTTGTTGACGAAGCAGATGCGCGGGACGTTGTACTTGTCAGCCTGACGCCACACGGTCTCGGACTGGGGCTCGACGCCCTCCTTGCCGTCGAAGACGGCAACCGCACCGTCGAGGACGCGGAGCGAACGCTCCACCTCGACCGTGAAGTCCACGTGACCGGGGGTGTCGATGATGTTGATCTGGTTGTTGTCCCAGAAGCAGGTCGTCGCGGCCGACGTGATCGTGATGCCGCGCTCCTGCTCCTGCGCCATCCAGTCCATCGTGGCAGCGCCGTCGTGGACCTCACCGATCTTGTGCGTGATGCCCGTGTAGAACAGGATGCGCTCGGTCGTCGTGGTCTTGCCGGCATCGATGTGCGCCATGATGCCGATGTTGCGGACCTTGTTCAGGTCGGTGAGCACGTCCTGTGCCACAGGGTTCCTCCGGAAGAGTTGTAGGAGAGGTTGGCGGCCGTCCGGGCGCCGGGGTTCTTGACCACCGGTGCCCGGACGGTGCCGGGACTACCAGCGGTAGTGGGCGAAGGCCTTGTTCGACTCGGCCATCTTGTGCGTGTCCTCGCGGCGCTTGACCGCGGCACCGAGACCGTTCGACGCGTCGAGGATCTCGTTCATGAGACGCTCGGTCATCGTCTTCTCGCGACGGGCCTTGGCGTACGAGGTCAGCCAGCGGAGCGCGAGGGTGTTCGCGCGGTGCGGCTTGACCTCGACCGGGACCTGGTAGGTCGAGCCACCGACGCGGCGGCTGCGGACCTCGAGGGTCGGACGGACGTTGTCGAGCGCCTTCTTGAGCGTGACGACAGCATCCTGCTGGTTCTTGGCAGTGACGCCCTCGAGTGCACCGTAGACGATGCGCTCGGCGAGGCCCTTCTTGCCGTCGAGCAGGATCTTGTTGACGAGCTGGCTGACGATCGGCGCACCGTAGACCGGGTCGGCGACGACGGGACGCTTGGGGGCGGGACCCTTACGAGGCATCTAACTCAACCCTTCTTCGCGCCGTAGCGGCTACGAGCCTGCTTACGGTTCTTCACGGCCTGGGTGTCCAGGGCGCCACGGATGATCTTGTACCGCACACCGGGGAGGTCCTTCACACGACCGCCACGGACGAGCACCATCGAGTGCTCCTGGAGGTTGTGGCCCTCACCGGGGATGTACGCCGTGACCTCGGTGCCGTTCGAGAGCTTCACACGAGCGACCTTGCGCAGTGCGGAGTTCGGCTTCTTCGGGGTGGTGGTGTAGACGCGGGTGCACACACCACGCTGCTGGGGGTTCGCCTTCAGGGCGGGCGCCTTGGTCTTGGTGACCTTCGGCGTACGACCCTTGCGAACCAGCTGCTGAATAGTAGGCAACTGTTCTCCTGGTTCTTCGCTCGTGCTCTCTGGCCGGCGCGATCCGCCGGCTTCCTCGTCCCACGCTGATGACCGCCTGACGGCGGAGGAACCTGCGGGGGGACGGAGTGGTCCGACTGGGCGATCTCGCTCGCCGGACTTTTCGGGCGCGCCCGAGGGCGCACACCCAGAAGAGACTACCCGCGTAACGGGACGAAATCAATCCGGGCCGGCACCACGCCGGACACCGTCATGAGCCGGTGTCCGAGGACCCGTTGCCGACCGCCGACCGGAACGTCGCGCCCGAGCTCGAGAACCCCGTGATGTACCCGCTCGCGTTGACGTTGAGAGGTCCGGCCGTGGCCGTCCCGGTGCCGCCCGCGCCGGCGATGTCCGCCGTGAAGGTGGCCCGACCGAAGGTGGTGGTGGAGACGAGCCAGCCGTTCGTGGTCCAGCTGCCGACGGCGACGGTCGGCCGCGACTCGAGCGTCCACTTCTCGTTCGTGTAGGTGTACGCGGGGTTCTCGCCGTACGCGTAGAAGCTGCACCCGGCCGGCGCTGCGTCGTTCGAGGCGATGCAGCCGTCCACCCAGGCGTCCACGGCCCGCTTCGCCGCCTGGTCGCCCGCGTTCGTGAGCGTCGCGGTCATCTGCACGGGCGTCGAGGTGCTGCCACCGAACCCGCCCACGACGGCGCTGCCTCCAGTGGCCTTGGTCCACTTGCCGCCGTCGTACGTGACCGCGTAGGTGCCGGGGAGGGCGCGGAGACCGACCGTGCCGTCCTTCGGGGTCTTCGTCGACGTGCCCGCGACCTGCACCGAGGCGCCGGCCGGACCCCGGACGCTGACGTCGACGCTGCCGAGCTCCGGCGCCTGCAGCTCCCACACCGGGAACACGCCCCAGTCGGTGCCGGTCTTGTCGAGCGTGAAGGTCGCCGCGACGTCACGGCCGGCCTGGCGCAGGTAGGCGCGGACGGTGGCGGTGTCGCCGTCCGTGCGCGTCGCGGCCACCCGGTAACCGGTGACCTTCGCGGTCGCCTTCGCGTACGCGGCGTCGGTCAGGAGCACGTCGGCCTTCGTCCGGTCGATGCCCGCTGCGTCGAGGGCGTCGGTGACCTTCCCCGCGGTCAGGTCGTCGAGGAACGCCCGCACGGGGCGGTCGGCCGAGTGGGTGGCCGAGCCGACCGAGAACCCGACGACACCGGCGACGAGCAACAGCACGACGGCGGTGCTGCCGGCGATGATCCCGATGAGCTGGCCGCGGCGGAGCTTCCGGCGCGGAGCACGCGACGCGGTCGGGGCGTACTGCGCGCCGTGCGCGGTCGTCCCGGCCTGCGCCGTCGACCCGGCCTGCGCGTTCTGCGCGGCCGCTGGCGGCTCTTGCGTCCCGCGGATCGACGCCACCGACGGCACGGCTCCCCAACCGTCCTGCTGGTCCGGATCCGGCGTGTGCTGGTCGCTCATCGTTCCCCCGTTGCGTGTGCGTCGTGCCCGGGCAGACTACCGCCCGACGGTGTCGTCACCCGCGACGGTCGGCTCCTGCCGCTGCCCTGCCGTGGATGTCGAGCCCGTCGTCCGGGCCTGGTGCCGGGCCATGGAGATCCCGCCGATCACCGACAGGAGCGCCACCACGACGGAGCCGACGACGAACGGCCCGAGTGCGTAGCCGGCCGGGAAGACGAGGAGCTCGGTCACGTCGCGGCGGATCGCCGCGTACCCGACGGCGCCGACGCCGAGCATCACCAGGTAGGCGGTCGCGGCGGCGACCAGGCCGGTGACACCGGGGTTGCCCTCTCGCGCGCCGACCGCGGTCGCGAGGAACACCACCACGGCGGCGCCGATCACCATGGCCGGGCCGAGGTACGGGGTCGCGTCCGGCTGCGCGATCGCCTCGACGTCGGCGAGGAGCGCTTCGAACCCCGCGACGGCGACGACGAGCGCGATGAAGAGGACGGACGTCATCGTCGCGATCAACCACCGGGACATGAGGTGATCGTATCGCCGACGGGACGGTCAGCGGGTGGCTTCGGTCCGCTCCGCGTGGTCGGCACCTTCGGTGGCGCCTGCGCTGTCCGCGCCGTCCGCACGCTCCACGTGCCCCTGGGCTGCGGCGACCAGGGCCAGTGCGATCGTCGCGGTGATGATCGGGACGGTCTCGGTCATCGGAGCGACCTGCGTCGTGCTGGTGGTCGGTGCGGCCTGGAGGCCCGGGGCTGCGTCCGCCCCGGAGGGCTCATCCGGCTCGTGGTCACGCAGGGCCGGGCCGATGATCGGCAGGACGCCGGTGGTGGACGCCGGCTCGGCGTGCAGGACGGTCGCCTCGGAGGCCGCCGGCTCGCCGCGCTTCGCCGCACGACGGGCGCGTCCCATCTTCACCAGGACGACCACGGCCACGATCGCCCAGATGCCGTTGACGATGGTCGACGGCACCGCGTGGTGCGCGGCCACGTTGACGGCGACGGCCAGCCCGCCGACGAGGTTGAAGAGCTGGTAGACCGGCCCGTTCGGGAGCTTCCCCGTGGAGAAGAGAATGTAACCAGCCAGCACGGTTACAGCGCCGAACCAACCAAGGAATTCCACGATTCCGACCAACACGCGCGACTCCGGGCACGACGGGAACGGCCGGTTCGAGCCGACCGTTCGAGAGGGAGATGAGCAGCCGCGATCGCGGCGTCGTGAGCATCGTACGCACAGCGACGGGTGTCGCGGAAGAGGGGTCGGCGTGGCGCGTCACACCCCAGTGGGAGGGGGTCGGATCAGCCCTTCGCGGAGGCCGCGGCTGCGGCGTCCGAGAGCACGTAGACCGAACCGGAGAGCGACCATGCTTGGCTCGCCATCGGCGAGTCCCCCTCATCCGCACTCGTCGCAGCGATGCCGTTCACCAGGAACAGCCGCTCGCCGCCCTGGACGGCCTTCGTGAAGCTCAGCGCTTGGTCGTATGAGCCCGTGACGGCAACGGTGACGGGGATGAGCACGAAGTTCGACGCGGTGATCTGGTCATCGCTGTACGGGGTGGGCGCAGCCGGCGTCGCTGCCGCCGTCGGCGTGGCACTCGAGCTCGCAGCGCTCGGGGATGCTGACGGGCTCGGCGCCGCTGATCCGGAGCCCTCCGGCAGGTAGGCCTTCGGCTCGCCGAAGGTGACCGAGGTCACGGTGACGGCGCTCGAAGAGGCCGCGAGATTCAGCTGGGACAACAAGGAGTCAGTCTCGGGCGCTGCAGGAACTGACGCGCGCAGCGCTGCAAGCTCTCGCTTCGTCGAGTCGAGCGACTCGGACGCTTTCTCGAGGCGGCGCAGTTCAGCGCGGTTGCCCGAGTTCGTCGCTGCGATGTCCGCTCGCTGCGACGCGTTGGTGGACGCCTGTGCGATCTGCGGCTGCGCACCGAGGAACCACCCGCCAGCGAGGACGGCGAGCGCGGCGGCGAGAGCGACGATCAGCGAGAGGCGGCTCTTGTTCACTTGGCATCGTCCTTCGTGTACTTGTCGTCGTAAGCCTTGTCGCCAAGGTGCGCTTCGATCGTCGCCGAGTACGTACCGGTGTCGGCCTCGAGCGAGACCGAGGTGATGGTCGAATCCGCGTACCCCTTGATCGTCGACAAGCGGGCAGTCCAGTCGGGGACGGACGGGATGCTCGGGCTCTCGATGGTCAGTTGCATCGTGGCGATCCGCGTTCCCTCCAACGGCACTGTCGATTGTGTGAACGCCTTCGTCACATCTGCCGAGTCGATGGACATCGCTGTGATCGACACCCCCGCAGGGAGGACGGCTTCGAGTTGTGCGAGGGACGCGTTCCAGTCGACTTCCGTCGACCCGCCGACTGCCTGCGCCGCCTCGAGGAGCGCTGCGTCCCGCTCCGCCTGTCGCACGTCCGAGTACCGCAGCTGCTGCTGGAGCAACGACGTCGTCTCCGCTTGTGCACTGCGGAGGGCTTCGGCGGTCTCGAGCTGGTGCACGTACGCCACCCCCGATCCGACGACCACCACGGCGGCCGCCACCACGACTCCGAGCCAGGCCCGGCGGGCAAGCGCACGCTCTCGGCGCCCCGTGTGCACCTCGGCCGGGAGCAGGTCGACGCGCGGCTCACGGCCGACGATGGACGTCGTCGAGGCAGCCTTCTTCGGTCGACGGCCTCGACCACGCTGTTCGCCGGTCGCGTCCGAACTGGCGACGATCGGTCTGATCTCGGTTGCAGTCATGCTGCCCGGCTCCCTACTGCCAGCCCGTAGGCGACGGCGATCGCGTCCTCGTGTACTGCGATGTCGTCGGCCGGGATCGACCGAGCGACGTCGGCTCCTGCGAATGCGGACCGGAACTCGACCGGGAGCCGCGTGTGCTCAGCGAGCGCGTTCCGGAACCCGACGAGTCGGGCTCCGCCGCCGACGAGGACGATCCGTTCGACCCGCTCGCCGGGTCGGGTGTTCACGTAGTAGTTGATGGTGTTCCGCAGGCTCGCGATCAGCTCGAGTACTGAATCGCTGATGATCGCCACTGCCCGGCCGTCATCAGGCGTTCTCGCACCCTGCCCGATCCCGAGGTGACGTTTGACGGCCTCCGCCTGCGCGAACTCGATGTCGAGGTTGCCGGCGAGCGCGCGGGTCACGTCGTTGCCCCCGATGGGGATGATCCGGACGAACTGCGGAATGCCGTCGGTCGACAGGACGACGGTGGTCGTGTCCGCGCCGAGCTGCACCAGCACTGTGGTGCCCGGCAGGCCAGGGCGGCCGACGAGCACCCGGGTCAACGCGAACGGGATGAGGTCGACCCCGACGGGGTTCAGCCCGGCGAGCTGCGCCGCGTGGACGTTGGCGAGGACTGCGTCCTTGATCGCCGCGATGAGGAGCCCGTGCACGACCGGGCCGTCCTCACTCATGCCCTCTGAGGTCGGATAGAAGTCGAGGATCGCATCACCGACCGGCACAGGGAGCATGTCCTGCACCTGGAACGGCAGGCTCTCTCGAATCTGCTCCAGGGGTGCTGCCGGGACGATGAGGTCGCGGGACAGGACACGCTGGTTCCCCATGCCCAGCACGACGTCCCGAGAGCGGAAGCGGCCGGTGGTCCACAGCGAGCGCAGCGCCGCAGCCACGGTGTTCGGTTCGAGCACCTCACCGCGACTGACGGCGTCGGGCGGCGTCGGGACCTCGGCGAAACGCAACACGGTCGGCCGAGCGCGGTCTGCGTTCGCGACCTCGACCGCGCGGATCGCGGTACCCGCGATGTCGATGCCGACGATGCTCTTGCCCATGATGCTGCTTTCGCTTTGGTTGGAGTCTGGTTGCCGGAGAAGTCAGGCGAGCCCGAGCAGCCGGAGGTAGGCGGTCCAGAGGCCCTGGCCGAAGAAGATCCCGATCCAGGCGCCCGCGAGCATCGACGGCCCGAAGGGCAGACCGCCGCGCCACCGTGTTCGCCCGCTCACGAGCAGTGCGATCGCGACGGTACCGCCCACGACGAAGGCTCCGAAAGCACCCACTGCGAGGGGTCCCCATCCGAGGTACGCGAGCACGAAGCCGAGGACCACGGCGAGTTTCACGTCCCCGAGCCCCATTCCCCCGGGGACCGCGAGCGCGAGCACGAGATAGGCGCCGCCGAGCACAGCAGCACCAGCCACAGCTCGCACGAACGCACCGAGATCACCGCTGAGGACGGTAGCCGTGACGAGCAGGATCCCGAGGACGCCTGCGGACGGGTAGACGATGGCGTTCGGTAGTCGGCGCGTGTCGACATCGATCAGTGCCAGTGCCACGGAGACGGCCATCAGGAAGAGGAGTGCTGCGAAGTCGATGGCTTCAGCGAGCACGGCCGCCCCGGGCGGCATCACGGCTACCGACGAGGACCACGACCACGCCACGCCCACGAACAGGGCGGCAGTCGCCAGCTCGACCGACGGGTAGCGCGCCGAGATGGGCGCGCCGCAGTCCCGGCACCGACCGCGCAGGGCCAACCACGAGAGCACCGGAACGTTGTCGCGGCGCCGGATCTGGTGACCGCAACGCGGGCAGGCACTCGGCGGTGCGACCACCGAGAATCCTGCGGGTACCCGGTACACGACGACGTTGAGGAACGACCCGACGACGAGACCGAAGACGCCTGCCAGTGCCAGGGTCACCGGAAGGAGCTCACGGACCGCGGTCACCGGCATGCCCCGCTGCTGGTGGTCGCGCACGATCCGTCTACCTTGTACGCCGTCTGGACCTCGACCTGCGTGGTGACGCCGTACGACGTCGAGACGGGCTGCAGGAACTTCGGTGGTGCCGTCGTGAGGAGCCGCTGGTCGTACACGTAGTTCTTCGAGAACCCGGTGCTGCCGGTCGTCGCGACCGCACCACGCCAGTTCTGCGCGATCGATCCGACGACCTTGAGCACGCCGAGCTTGGGCCCGATGTCGTAGTTCTGGTTCCAGAACGTGCCGGCGTTGCTCGCCATAGCAGCGCTGATCGTTATGCCCGCGCCGCTGCTGCGGTTCAGGAGGCCGACGCCGCTCTGGTTGCAACGGGTGGTGTCAGTCACGTAGCCGACCCGCGGCTGGTACGTCGTCGGGTACGAGCTGCACCGCGCGGGGTTGTAGATCTCGACCGCGTTCTGGCCCACGAGTCCGAGGACGTCGTTGGTGGCGCTGGCGTAGGTGATGTCGTCGGTGACCCAGACCGTCCCCGATGCAGCGATCGTCATGGCGCCGCTGAAGCCCCCGCTGACGAAGACATCGCCAGCTGAGCAGCTGTACGTGTCCGATGCCGATCCGGTTTGGTAGTAGGACCCAGACTGCCCACCGTTGACCCACTCCCCCGACGCCGGGAAACCCTGACCGTTGTTGAAGGCCTGGTTGCTGGTGGTCGTCGCTGTCCCGTTCGACCGGACGGTCACCGTCGTCGTGCAGTAGGTGTTCGTGTACCGGGAAGGGAAGGTGTTGGCGGCCCAAGCGTTCACGTCGTTCGCGGCAGAAGGGATGTCCTGGACGTACATCAGGTTCGTCGGGAGCGTCGGGATCGTGGCGCCTGCCGAACTCTGCAGGTCAGCGACGGCTCCGCACAGCGCAGCGGCCTTCGCGATGTCGGCACCCGCCTTGACCTCACCGGTCGAACCGTTCACCTGCACCTGCGTTGCCTTCGTCCACGGCGACCAGACAGTCATCTTGCCGTTGCCCAGGAACGACACCCGGGTCGGGCCGGTGTACAGGCAGCCCGGCCGAGGTACCGAGGTCGGGAGGTCGACGCGTGTCTCCTGCGAGAGGTTCGAGTTCAGCGCAGGCAGCCCGAGGTAGGGCACCGCACTCGCGGCACCCCCGTTGAAAGCGCCAGCGCAGGTCCCACTCGCAGGGCGGACCGAGGTGTCGTGCTGCTCGACCGGCCCGTTGAACACGGTCGCGCAGGCCGCGGTGAAGACGTCGTTGGTCCGGATCGGACCGTTGAGGACATCGGTACCGGCGAACTGGACCGCCGCGCACTTGTTGCTTGCAGACTGCCACTGGTAGACGGTCGTGCAGGTACTTCCGGTGATCGCCGGGTTCGACGACTCGTAGTTGGTGAAGTACAGGTAGTTGATGAACCCGTCACCCTTGAGGTTCGCGACCAACGACCGGACGCTACCCCCCGACTTCCCCGTGACACGGACCTTCAGGACGCCCTTTGCGGAGTAGTTCGAGTTGTCCACCTCGTACCGGTACCACTGGTCGGTTGAACCAACCACCTTGGCCCAGGTGGAGCCGGCATTCGTGAAGGCGATGTTGTCCGCCTGCCCGCTGAAGCTCGAACCGCTCGCCTTGCTGAACTGCGCGCTCGAGTTTCCGTAGAGCGCGTAGCCGTTGTCATTGGACAGCTTGGACTGGTAGTCGGCCAGTCCTGCGTATGCGGCCGCCATCGCGTTCTGGAAGTTGCGGTCCGTCGCTGACTTCACCGCCCCGGAGGTCGACACGGCGATCATCGTTGCGACAAGCAGCATCATTACGGTCCCGAAGATCAGGACGTTGCCGAGGATCATCCCTCGGTCGTCGTCGCGCGCCCGCTCGAGCACGCTCCGGAGCCGGGTCATGGCGTTCCTCCGTTGCTGGTCCCGTAGACGACGTTGAAGAGGTAGAGCGTGTTCTGGATGGTCGTGTTCCCTGCTGCCCCACTCACGGTCGACCCGAGTTCCAGGTTGACCCGGACGGCGCGGACGTTGCCGAGTTGCGTGGTCGAGATGGTGCCGTCGTTCTGCGCCGGCAGCGGGCTGCCGTCCGCCCCGAGGTACTCGAACATCGGAGCGCCACCGGTGGGAGAAGCCACCGGGCCTCCGATCACCATCGAACGAGTCGGCGCCTGCGCCGTCGACGGGAAGGTCCAGAAGCCGTTCGACGCCGTGCCGTCCCACTGGTCGAGGACGACCTTCTTCGCCGCGTTGAGGGAGTAGCGGATCTGGACCGGGTTGTCGGTACCGCTCCCGTCGAGGTTGATGTAGGCGTAGAAGGTCAGTCGCGTCGGGGCCGCCTCGGTGACGGCTGCGGCGTAGCTACCGTCGGACTTGGGCAGCAGGCTGGCGGCGTGGACGTACCGAGTGACGGAGTTCATCACGACCGATGCGTACCGCGCGTTCTGGTCGGACGAGGTGTTGGTCGCACCCGCCCGCAACGTGGCGGTGAAGAAACCCCCCACCGCGACGAGGATGACCATCGAGACGCTCACGGCGACGAGCAGCTCGGAGAGGCTGATGCCGGCCTGATCACGGTGCACACGGCGGAGAAGGCGGATCACGACGTCTGGCCTCGCGGGTCGAGGGTCAACGTGTTGTCGAAGCTGATGACCACCAGTGCGGTCTTCTGGTTGATGGAGCCATTGGTCACCGGCCTCACGTTCGATGCGTTCGACGCGATCTCGTTCTTCGTCGTGGATCCGAAGCTCGTGCCCGAGTAGATGGTCCAGGTCCCGAACGGCAGCGCCACCGTGGCGGCGTCTGTCGAGGAGACCGGGAACTTCATCGTCATCCCGGCTGAGCATCCGGGGTCGCCCGCCGCCGGGCTCGCCGAGGAGACCGCGGTGATGAACCGGCCCTTCACTCCACTCACCGTGGCGACGCCGGTCATGACAGACGCCGACGCAGGAGCGCCCGGCGACGCCTCGATCGTGGGCGGGATGGCCCCGATGGCCCCGGCGGCGTTCGGTGTCGACCACGCTGAGGGGTTCGGGCTCAAACAACTCACCGTGGAGCTTGGACTGTTGGAGTAGGGCCCGGCGTATGCCGCGTAGCCCGAGGTGAAGGGAAACACCGGCACTGACGGCTTCGACGTCGAGGTCACCACGAGGGACGTACTCGCGACGTCCCACGGTTTGATGGTGTCGAGCCCCCCCACCGAGCTCGAGAGCACCGTCACCATGTTCGTCGGCAGGGTGGCATTGTAGGTCTTCGCGTACTGGAGGGTCAGCTGGCTCGCGCGGTCGTAGACGAACGGCACCGGGGAGCTCGCGCCTGCAGAAACCGTGATCGGAGTCTGTGAGGACGGCTGCGCCTGGTTGGTGTCGATGCCTCCGGTCGTGGTCGCCGTCACCGTGTAGTCGCCCGGCGCCACGTTGACCGCGTACGAACAGCCCTGCGCGTCCGTCGACTGCACCGCGGTGGTGAGCGGCGAACCGCCGCCCCCGGCGAGCGGCGTGACAGTGATCGAGACGCCCTGGTAGGGGCTTCCCGACGCCGTCACTGCCGAGATAATGATCGTCCCGTACCCAGGGTCGGTGACGGCGTCGCTCGGGGCGATCGCGGAGGTGACAGTCGTCGAGCTTGCTCCGCCGCCACGAGGGTTCGGCCAGCTCACGGTCTCGACGACGCTCTTGTAGGCGAGCTTGCCGTTCGACGTGCCGCAGGCACCGCTGGCTCCGTCGCTCTGAACCCAGGTCACGGCGCGCTCGATCTTGTAGGTCACCCCGCCGATGGTCTTCGTGTTGTCAGCGCCGGCCTTGCTCACGACCTTGAAGATGCCGCCGGTCGAAGCAGCTGCCGTCTGGCGGAGCGTGTCGATGTCCTGTGACGCGAGTGCGACGGCGGTTTCACGTCCGCGGCTGGTCTGGGTGAGCTGCAGGGTGTTCGCGATGCCGTAGGCGATCCCCACCGACATCACGGCGAACACCATCATCGCGACCATGACCTCGATGATGGAGAAGCCGGCCTCGGCATCCCCGGACTCCGCGCGTTGTAGGACGCGGTTCATTCGACGGAACATGGTCACCTCCTCCAGTTGGCTCTTGCACGAAAGGCGACTCGTCTCACGACGAGCCGCCTTTTCGACGTGGTCAGGTCAGCAAGTGCCTGCCGCGGCAGCCGCCGTGTCAGTGATCTTGAAGCTGGTCTTCGTCGCACCGACAGCGCAGATCGCGAAGCTCGAGCCCGTCGCGGCCGGCTTGTAGGTGAAGGTCGTGCCATCACTCTGGGTGTAGCCGTACGGGGTCATCGTCGCGGAAGTGCCGAACTCGGTCGCGGTCGGGAGAACGCCGTTCTTGTCCGTCTGGAACGCGATGACGGCAGTCTTCGCGTTCGCGAGGTCCGACTTGACGGTCGCGTCCTTCGCGTTGTTCTGGACGTTGAGGTACACCGGGATCGCGATGGCCGCGAGGATGCCGATGATGATGACGACGACGAGGAGCTCGATGAGCGTGAAGCCCTTTTCGTTGTCCTCGAGGAGACCCTTGCGGCGAGCGTCGAGCTTGCCCATGAGAGCGAAGTACATGGTGGTTTCCATTCTTCTGGGAATGCGATGGGGATTGTGCCGGGGAGTGCTCCGCCGCCGGTCACAAGAGTATTCAGGGGTGTTTCCGTGCGTAATCCCGAGAACGGGGGGTCCGGGGGTACCAAAATGCCCCCAGTAACGGGGGCATTTCGTGCTTCCATGCCCCCGCACGAGGGGCATGGACTCCGAGTGGTTACTTGACGAGCGAGGTGATCTGGAAGATCGGCAGGTAGAGCGCGACGATCATCCCGCCGACGACGACTCCGAGGAACGCGATGAGCAGCGGCTCAATGAGTGCCGTCAACGATTCGGTGGTGGATTCGACCTCGGCGTCGTAGAAGACAGCGATCTTCTCGAGCATCGTCTCGAGCGAGCCGGCGTCCTCACCAACGGCGATCATCTGCGAGACCATGCTCGGGAACACTTTTTCCACCGCCATCGGCGCTGCGATGGATTCACCTTTCCGAACGGCTTCGGCAACGCGGACGAGCGCGCTTTGCACGACGAAATTGTTCGACACTTCTCCGACGATCTGCAAGGCCTGCAGAATTGGAACTCCGGAACCGATCATGTTCGAGAAATTGCGCGCGAACCGCGCGATCACGATCTTCTTCGCCAATGCGCCGAACACGGGGAGACGCAGCAGGATCGGGTCGCGGAACGCCCGGAACCGATCCGTGTTCTTGTTGGCCCGGTACCAGAACCAGCCGACCACCGCGATCACGGCCAGTACCGGCGCCAGCCAACGCATGGCGTGTGACATCGAGACGAGGATCTGGGTCGGGATCGGGAGCTGTCCACCGAGCGACGAGAACATGTTCTGGAAGATCGGCACGATGAAGATGAGCATGATGACGACCGCGGCCAGCGACATGCACAGCACGACCACGGGGTAGGTCATCGCCGACTTGATGGTCGAGCGGAGCTTGTGCTCCTTCTCGAAGTTCGTGGCGATGGAGTCCATGGCCTGGTCGAGGAACCCGCCGGTCTCCCCCGCACGGATCATGTTGATCATGATCGGCGGGAAGTCGACCGGGAACTTCGCCACCGCGTCGGAGAACGAGACACCGCGTTCGACGTCGTCGCGGACCTTGCCGAGGATGTCCTTGAGCTTCTTGTTCTCGGTCTGGTCGGCGAGGATCGACAGCGCGCGCAGCAGCGAGAGTCCCGAGGTGAGCATCGTCGAGGCCTGCCGCGACATGATCGCGAGGTCCTTGAGCCCGACGCCCTTCTCGAACCCGGGGATCTTGATCTCGGTCTGCAGGCCGGTGCCGGCCTTGGACTCCGTGATCGCGATCGGCGAGACACCCATGCCCCGGAGCCGCTGGACGACCGCTCCTTCGGACGAGGCGTCGAGGCGCCCCTTGACGAGCTTGCCGGCACCATCGCGCCCGCGGTAGTCGAATGCGAGGGACATCAGTAGCCTCCGGAGAACTTGTCGCCGAAGTCGATCCCGCTGGCGGCGATCGCGGCTGCCGAGGAGTCGGACGGGGACTCGACGCGCTGCACCAGCCGGTCGAAGCCCTCTTCGTCGTGCACCTTGTCCATCGCGGCCTTGCGCGAGATCGTGCCGACGTTGACCAGTTCGGCGAGGTCCTGGTCCATGGTGTGCATGCCCAGGTCACGGCCGGCCTGCATGGCGGACGTGATCTGGTAGGTCTTGCCCTCGCGGATCAGGTTGCCGATGGCGGGGGTGATCGTCATGATCTCGGTGGCGACGACCCGGCCGACACCGTTGGCCTTCGGCACCAGGGTCTGGCAGACGACGCCCTGCAGGGTCGCCGCGAGCTGCGTGCGGATCTGGCCCTGCTGGTGTGGCGGGAAGACGTCGATGACACGGTCGATCGTGCCGGGGGCGCTCTGCGTGTGCAGGGTGGCGAACACCAGGTGACCGGTCTCGGCCGCGGTGAGCGCGACCGAGATGGTCTCGAGGTCGCGGAGCTCCCCGATCAGGATGACGTCGGGGTCCTGACGCAGCACGTGCTTCAGCGCGGCGGCGAAGGAGTGCGTGTCGGCACCGACCTCGCGCTGGTTGATGATCGCCTTCTTGTGCTCGTGCATGAACTCGATCGGGTCCTCGACCGTCACGATGTGGTCGGCCCGGCTCTCGTTCACCAGGTCGATCAGGGCGGCGAGGGTCGTGGACTTGCCGGAGCCGGTCGGGCCGGTGACCAGGACGAGTCCGCGAGGCAGGCCGGCGAAGTCGCCGACGTGCTCGGGGATGCCGAGCTGCTTGAGCGTCTTGATCTTGGTGGGGATGATGCGGAAGGCTGCGCCCCAGTTGCCGCGCTGCTGGTAGAAGTTCACGCGGAAGCGGTACTCCGGCGACAGCGAGTAGGCGAAGTCGAGTTCCTGCTCTTGGTCGAACTGACCGGCCTGTTCGGCCGACAGCATGGTCTTGAGTGCAGCGATGACCTTGCCGCGCGACCACGCGCCTCCGGGGACAGCGGGACGGAGCGAGCCGTCGACGCGGACGGTGGGCGGGGCGTCGGCGGTGACGTGCAGATCGGACGCGCCCTGGTACACGACCTGGGCGAGTGCGGTGATCAGGTCGGGGTCGGCGACCTCGCGTGCGTGGCGCGAGAACTCGATGTCGCCGCCGATCGTGGCGGCCGGTGCCGGGGCCGCAGGCGCCGTGGGGAGCTGCTGCGTCGGAGCCTCGGCGTAGCCGTAGGTCGCGATCGACGACGGCACCCCGGCGGGCGGCGTCGCCGGAGCGGCGAGCGGCTGCGCGACGGGCACGGCGACGGGCGACCCGGACGGTGCCGGCCATCCGGCGGTGTCGTCCCCGAGGTCGTAGACCTGCTCCGGAGGGGCCGACGCTGCGGCGGCAGCCAGGCGTGCTGCACGGCGGGAGCCCACTTCGGTGCCGGGGTTGCCCGGGTGCCAGCCGGCGACGGGTTCGTCGCCGGGGTGCGTGATGTCGTACACGGAGTCGGTCATCTGCTGCGCTCTCTCGTGACTACGCGACCACGCGCAGGATCTCGTCGACGCTCGTGAGACCGAGCTTGACCTTCTCGAAGCCGTCCTGGCGGAGCGTCAGCATCCCCTGCGCCTGGGCGACGCGGCTGATCTCGGCGCTCGAGGCTCGCGAGACGGCGAGGCGTTCGATCTCCTCGGTGACGGTCATGACCTCGTGCAGGGCGATGCGGCCGCGGTACCCGGTGTTCGAGCAGACCGCGCAGCCGATGGGGGCGAAGAACGCCGGGACCTCGTCGCCGGGGCGCAGGAACCCGAGGGTGCGGAGCTGTTCGGCCTCGTACACGGCGGGGGCCTTGCACCGGTCGCACAGCCGTCGCGCCAGACGCTGGGCCACGACGGAGTCCAACGCGGAGCCGACCAGGAAGGGCTCGATGTCCATCTCGGTCAGGCGGGTCACGGCGGAGGGGGCGTCGTTCGTGTGCAGGGTGGAGAGCACGAGGTGTCCGGTGAGAGACGCCTCGATGGCGATCTGGGCGGTCTCGTGGTCGCGGATCTCACCGAGCAGGACGACGTCGGGGTCGGAGCGCAGGATCGAGCGCAGCGCCGAGGCGAAGGTCAGCCCGGCCTTCGGGTTGACCTGCACCTGGTTGATGCCGGCCATCCGGTACTCGACCGGGTCCTCGACCGTGATGACGTTGATCTCGGGCTTCGCGACCGCGTTCAGGGTCGTGTACAGCGTCGTGGACTTGCCGGAGCCGGTGGGCCCGGTGACCAGGATCATGCCGTACGGCTTCGAGTACGACCGCTGGTACGCCTGGAAGTTCTGCTCGAGGAGGTTGAGGTCCTTGAGGGTCAGCGACGTGTTCGTGTTGTCGAGGATCCGCATGACGACCTTCTCGCCCCACACGGTGGGCAGCGTCGCCACGCGGAGGTCGATCTGGCGGCCACCGTGGCGGACCGACATGCGGCCGTCCTGCGGCTTGCGACGCTCGGCGATGTCGATGTCGCTCATGATCTTCAGGCGGCTGATGACGCCGTTCTGGATGTTCTTCGGCGCCGGGGCCATCTCGTGCAGCACACCGTCGATGCGGTAGCGGATCCGGACCTCGTGCTCACCGGGCTCGATGTGGATGTCCGAGGCGTGGTCCTGGATCGCCTGCGACACGAGCAGGTTCACGAAGCGGACGATCGGGACGTCGTCGAGGGCACCGTCGGCCAGGTCCACCTGAGCCGAGGAGCTGATCGAGGCTTCTTCTTCGAGCGACGAGGTCAGGTCGTTGAGCTCGTCGTCGGCACGCAGGTAGCGGTCGAGCGCGGTGAGCAGGTCGCGCTCGTCCACCTGGAGCGGCTTGATCGGTCGGCCGGACGCAGCGCGGGCGTCGTCGATCGCGAGCACGTTGGTCGGGTTGACCATCGCGAGGATGAGCAGCTCGCCCTCGAACCCGACGCCGAGGACGCCGTGGCGCCGGCAGAGCGCAGCGGGGAGGATCGAGACCGCGGTGCCGTCGACCGGGTAGTCGGTCAACGGGACGGTGCGGGAGTTGTTCGACGCCGCGCGGGCGGTGATGAACTGCGCCTCGCTCACGACGCCCTGGTCGACCAGGCCGCGGATGGCGCGCTCGTCCAGGTCCTCGTCGCCCGTCATCGAGTCGAGGTGCTCGATCGGCAGGGCGCCGTTCAGGATGAGGATCTCGGACAGGGTCGCCATGAGTCCTGTGCCTCCTTGGACTCGCGCGCGGCGAGACGTGGTCGGGTTGCGCACCACCAGGGATGTGGCGCTCGACCACGCTACTTCTGCGACAGTCGTCGGCCGCAGTCCCAGAAGGAGGGGGCGGAGGGGGTCCGGATGCACCCAGAACTGGGGTCCAGGACCCCCGACGCGACGGTCAGAGCGACGTCGACGCGGTGACGTGGACCTCGCCGGCGACGAACCCGAGTCGCTCGTAGATGCGCCCGGCTCCGCTCGGGTTCTCGGCGTCGACGTGCAGCACCGCCGCGGACAACCCGTCGGCGCGGATCGCCTCCAGCGTGGCGTCGAGGACGATCGGGGCGAGCCCCGTCCCCCGAGCTGCACGGACGACGCCGACCCAGTGCACGTACCCGTACGAACGGCCCCGGGCAGCGAACCCGTCGGGCTCCACCTCGACGATCGTGAACGCCACGACCGAGCCGTCGGCACCGACGACGACCCGCGACAGGTCCAGCCGGCTCTTGTCCGAGGTGAGGAACCCCCGCCAGTCCGACGCGACCATCGGCTGGGAACCCCAGTGGTCGCGGAAGGCGTCGTTCTTGGCCGTCCGGAGCGGTTCGATGTCGTCCGCCGTGACGGGCCGCAGGACGAGCCCGTCCCCCAGGACGGGTACTGCGTCGGCGCCCGGCCCGCGGTCGTCGAACACGACCTGCATGTCGAGCCACGTACGCACCGGCGCGAAGTCGTGGTGCGCCGCCAGCCGCAGCGCCGAGGACCCCTGCCGCCCACCGACGTCGAGCGTCGCCGGCAGGTCGACGTCGAGCGTCGCCACGCGCTGCCGGGCGCGGCCCACCTGCCATGCAAGCACCCGCCGTCCGATCCCCTGCCCGCGCAGG
The DNA here is from genome assembly GCF_003751685.1 of Curtobacterium sp. PhB78. NCBI lineage: Bacteria > Bacillati > Actinomycetota > Actinomycetes > Micrococcales > Microbacteriaceae > Curtobacterium > Curtobacterium sp. PhB78. The sequence goes on along the minus strand of NZ_RKIA01000003.1, from coordinate 282,945 downwards.
TCGGGGTGGACCGCCCCGTCGAGCACGGCGCGCGCAGCGGTGACGCGGGAGGGGACGTCGATGACGATGCCGTAGGCCTGCACATGCCCTCCAGCATCGACGCCCACCACGGTGTCCCTGGTGACGTCCAGCCCCTCGGTGGACAACGACCGTTCGAGGTCGGCTGTGGAGGGACGAGCGAGCGGGTCGTCGACCGCGGCCGACGCGACCGCGACGGCGTGCATCGCCCCGACGTCGTCGTGCGCGCCCGCGCGGAACGTCAGCCCGCCGATCGGCGTGGGGAACGAGAGGTGTGCCGGGGCCGTGATCCGTTCGCGCAGGGTCGCCATCCCTCCAGCCTGCCAGTTCCGCCGCGCGGCGAGACGCCACCGAAAGCCCCTCGACGAGCAGGCCCGACCGGGACCATGATGAGTCATGGACATCACGAGCGTGACCGTGGGGCTGCCCGTCACCGACATCGAGGCGTCCTGCCTCTGGTACGGCGCCGTCTTCGAGCGCACCGAACCGGACCTCGAACCCGAGGACGGTGTCGCCGAGTACGAGGTCGGCGGGATCTGGATCCAGCTCTACGAGGACGACTCCGCCGAGGAGAACCCCGTGAGCGTCCGGTTCGGCGTCGACGACGTCGGAGCCCAGCACGCGCGCATCGGCTCGCTCGGCATCGACATCGGACCGGTCGAGTGCGTCGACGGAGCCGTGAACTGGTTCGACGTCCGCGACCCCGACGGCAACGTCCTCAGCCTGTTCTCGCTCGTGGACGAGACCGGTCGCGGATCGGGACGCGACAACGGCGCGGACCGCGCGCTCTAGACGCACCCGGTCGCAGGCCGGGAGGCCCGTGGCGGCCTGGCACCGGGCCTCCTGTCCGCCACGTGGTGACGACACGACGAAGGCCCCGCCTCCTTGCGGAGACGGGGCCTTCGTGGGATCACATCAGACTCAGTTGTACGTGCCCGGCGTGAAGTCGTCCGACGAGAAGCTGTCGAAGTCGACGAAGCTCAGGTCGGCGTCCGAGAACGACGAGTCGTCCGCGAAGATGCGGTTGGGGTACCGCTCTGCCTTCGCTTCTTCCGTCGCGTTCACGTCCACGTCGCGGTACCGGCTGAGGCCCGTCCCGGCGGGGATGAGCTTACCGATGATGACGTTCTCCTTGAGGCCGACGAGGTGGTCCTGCTTGCCCTCCATGGCCGCCTGCGTGAGCACGCGGGTGGTCTCCTGGAAGGAAGCGGCGGACAGCCACGACTCGGTCGCGAGGGACGCCTTCGTGATGCCCATGACCTCCTGGCGAGCCGAGGCGGTCTTGCGACCCTCCTGCAGCGCCGCACGGTTCAGCATGTTGTAGCGCGACCGGTCGACGAGCTCGCCCGGCAGCAGGTCGGTGTCGCCGTGGTCGACGACGGTGACCTTGCGGAGCATCTGACGGACGATGACCTCGATGTGCTTGTCGTGGATCGGCACACCCTGCGAGCCGTAGACGTCCTGCACACCGTTGACCAGGTGCTTCTGGACCTCTCGGACACCCTTGACCCGGAGGACTTCCTTCGGGTCGACGGTGCCGGCGATGAACTGCTCGCCGAGCTCGACGTGCTGGTTGTCCTCGATGAGGAGCGTCGCACGCTTGAGCACCGGGTAGATGAACGGCTCGTCACCGTTGTCCGGCGTGAGGATGATCCGACGACCCTTGTCCGTGTCCTCGACGACGACGCGGCCGGGGGCCTCGGCGATCGGGGACGCGCCCTTGGGCGTACGGGCCTCGAAGAGCTCCGTGACACGCGGCAGACCCTGGGTGATGTCGTCGGCCGAGGCCGAACCACCCGTGTGGAAGGTACGCATCGTCAGCTGGGTACCGGGCTCACCGATGGACTGCGCGGCGATGATGCCGACTGCCTCACCGATGTCGACCAGGTTGCCGGTGGCGAGCGAACGGCCGTAGCACTTCGCGCAGACACCGACGGCCGACTCGCAGGTCAGGACCGAGCGCACCTTGATGCTCTCGACACCGGCTGCCAGCAGCTTCTCGAGGAGCACGTCACCGACGTCCTCACGAGCCTCAGCGACGACCGTGCCCTTGGCGTCCACGGCCTCAGTGGCCAGGGTGCGCGAGTACACGGTGTTCTCGACGCGCGGGTCGCGGACCAGCTTGCCGTCCGCGTCCACGGTCGCGATCGGCAGCTCGAGGCCACGCGTCGTACCGCAGTCGTCCTCGCGGATGATGACGTCCTGCGAGACGTCCACGAGACGACGGGTGAGGTACCCGGAGTCCGCGGTACGGAGCGCGGTGTCGGCAAGACCCTTACGAGCACCGTGGGTGGCGATGAAGTACTCCGCCACGGTCAGGCCCTCGCGGTACGAGTTGATGATCGGGCGGGCGATGATCTCGCCCTTCGGGTTGTTCACCAGACCACGCATACCCGCGATGTTGCGGACCTGCAGCCAGTTACCACGAGCACCCGACGACACCATGCGGTTGATCGTGTTGTCGACGGGGAAGTTGTCCCGCATCTCCTGCGCGATCTCGTTGGTGGCCTCGGTCCAGATCTTGATCAGGTCGGCGCGACGCTCGGAGTCGGTGATCAGACCCTTGTCGAACTCGCCCTGCACCTTGGCGGCCTGGATCTCGTAGCCCGCGATGATCTCCTTCTTGCGAGGAGGCGTCACGACGTCCGACAGGGCCACGGTCACACCGGAGCGCGTGCCCCAGTAGAAGCCGGCGTCCTTGATCCGGTCCAGCGCAGCGGCCGTCTCGGTCTTGGAGTACCGCTCGGCGAGGTCGTTGACGATCGCGGACAGCACGCCCTTGTCGGTGACCTTCTGGACGAACGGGTAGTTCGCCGGGAGGGTCTCGTTGAAGAGCGCACGGCCCAGGGTCGTCTCGAGGAGGACGGTGTCGCCCTGCTCGTAGCCCTCGGGAGCTTCACCCTCGGCGAAGTGGACACCCGTCATGCGGATCTTCGCCATGGCGTTGAGGTGCAGCGTGTGCTGGTCGTTGGCCAGGATCGCCTCGGCGACCGAGGAGAACGCACGGCCCTCACCGACGGCGCCCTCGCGGACGGTCGTCAGGTGGTGCAGACCGATGATCATGTCCTGTGCGGGCAGGGTCACCGGACGGCCGTCGGACGGCTTCAGGATGTTGTTCGAGGCGAGCATCAGGATGCGGGCCTCGGCCTGGGCCTCCACCGACAGCGGCAGGTGCACGGCCATCTGGTCACCGTCGAAGTCCGCGTTGAACGCAGCACACACGAGCGGGTGGAGTTGGATGGCCTTGCCCTCGACGAGCTGCGGTTCGAACGCCTGGATGCCCAGACGGTGCAGCGTCGGCGCACGGTTCAGCAGCACGGGGCGCTCGCGGATGATCTCCTCGAGCACGTCCCACACCTGCGGACGCGAACGCTCGACCATGCGCTTGGCCGACTTGATGTTCTGCGCGTGCGACAGGTCGATCAGGCGCTTGATCACGAACGGCTTGAAGAGCTCGAGCGCCATCTGCTTGGGCAGACCACACTGGTGCAGCTTCAGCTGCGGGCCGACGATGATGACCGAACGGCCCGAGTAGTCGACGCGCTTGCCGAGCAGGTTCTGGCGGAAACGACCCTGCTTGCCCTTGAGCATGTCGCTCAGGGACTTCAGGGCGCGGTTGCCGGTACCCGTGACCGGACGTCCACGACGACCGTTGTCGAACAGCGCGTCAACGGCTTCCTGCAGCATGCGCTTCTCGTTGTTCACGATGATCTCGGGGGCACCGAGGTCGAGCAGGCGGCGGAGACGGTTGTTGCGGTTGATCACACGACGGTAGAGGTCGTTGAGGTCCGACGTGGCGAAACGGCCACCGTCGAGCTGCACCATCGGGCGCAGCTCCGGCGGGATGACCGGAACGACGCCGAGCACCATCGCTGCCGGCGAGTTGCCGGTGGCGAGGAAGGAGCTGACGACGCGCAGACGCTTGATCGCGCGGATCTTCTTCTGGCCCTTGCCCTCGGCGATCTGCAAGCGCAGCGCCTCGGCCTCGGCGGCCAGGTCGAACGCCTCGAGCCGGAGCTTGATCGCCTCGGCGCCCATGTAGGCGTCGAAGTAGATCCCGAACCGGTCCTGGAGCTCGTGGAAGACGGCGTCCTCGGGCTTGAGGTCGCCCACCTTGAGGTTGCGGAAGTCCTCCCACACACGCTCGAGACGGGTGATGTCCTCGTCGAACGACTTGCGGACCTGGGACATCTCCTTCTCGGCGGTGTCCTTGGTGCGCCGCTTGACGTCGGCCTTCGCACCCTCTTCCTCAAGGGCTGCGAGGTCGTCCTCGAGCTTCTTGAGGCGGTCGGCGATGATCGAGTCGCGCTGGCCCTCGAGGGTCTTGATCTCGAGACGCATCTCGTTCTCGAGACCGGGCATGTCCGCGTGACGGCCCTCTTCATCGATGTCGATGATCATGTACGCCGCGAAGTAGATGACCTTCTCGAGGTCCTTCGGCGCCATGTCGAGCAGGTACCCGAGGCGCGACGGGACGCCCTTGAAGTACCAGATGTGCGTGACGGGGGCAGCGAGCTCGATGTGGCCCATGCGCTCACGACGGACCGAGGACTTGGTGACCTCGACGCCGCAGCGCTCGCAGACGATGCCCTTGAACCGGACACGCTTGTACTTGCCGCAGGCGCACTCCCAGTCGCGGGAAGGACCGAAGATCTGCTCGCCGAACAGACCGTCCTTCTCGGGCTTCAGGGTGCGGTAGTTGATGGTCTCCGGCTTCTTGACCTCGCCGTACGACCACTGACGGATGTCCTCGGCGGTCGCGAGGCCGATCCGAATGGCGTCAAAGGAAGTTGCTTCGAGCAATGTTCTTCTCTCTTGCTTGATTCAGGCTTCGATGTACGGGCGGGATCAGATGTCGTCGACGGACGACGACTCGAACCGCGAGGAGATGTTGATGCCCAGCTCCTCCGCAGCGCGGAAGACCTCGTCATCGTTGTCGCGCAGGCTGACCGCCTGGCCGTCGGCCGAGAGGACCTCGACGTTCAGGCAGAGCGACTGCATCTCCTTCATGAGGACCTTGAAGGACTCGGGGATGCCGGGTTCCTGGATGTTCTCGCCCTTGACGATCGCCTCGTAGACCTTCACGCGGCCGAGGATGTCGTCGGACTTGATCGTCAGGAGCTCCTGGAGGGCGTAGGCGGCGCCGTACGCCTCGAGCGCCCACACCTCCATCTCACCGAATCGCTGGCCACCGAACTGCGCCTTACCACCCAGCGGCTGCTGCGTGATCATCGAGTACGGACCCGTCGAACGAGCGTGGATCTTGTCGTCGACCAGGTGGTGCAGCTTGAGGATGTACATGTAGCCGACCGAGACGGGCTCGGGGAACGGCTCGCCGGAGCGACCGTCGAAGAGCTGCGCCTTGCCGGACGAGCCGATCAGGCGCTCGCCGTCGCGGTTCGGGAGGGTCGAGTCGAGGAGGCCCTCGATCTCGCGCTCGTACGCACCGTCGAACACCGGGGTGGCGACCTTCGTGCCCGGAGCGGCGCTGTGCGCTGCCTCGGGGAGGGCCGATGCCCACTCCTGGATGCCCTCGACGTTCCAGCCCTGCTTGGCGAGCCAACCGAGGTGGATCTCGAGGACCTGGCCGAAGTTCATGCGGCCGGGGACGCCGAGCGGGTTCAGGACGATGTCGACCGGGGTGCCGTCGGCGAGGAAGGGCATGTCCTCGACCGGGAGGATGGTCGAGATGACGCCCTTGTTGCCGTGACGACCGGCGAGCTTGTCACCCGCGGTGATCTTGCGCTTCTGGGCGATGTAGACGACCACGCGCTGGTTGACACCAGAGCCGAGTTCGTCGTCGCCGTCCTGCGAGTCGAACACCTTGACGCCGATGATCGTGCCCTCTTCACCGTGGGGCACCTTCAGCGAGGTGTCGCGCACTTCGCGCGACTTCTCGTTGAAGATGGCGCGGAGGAGGCGCTCTTCAGCGGAGAGCTCGGTCTCGCCCTTCGGCGTGACCTTGCCGACCAGGATGTCGCCGGGGCGGACCTCGGCACCGATGCGGATGATGCCGCGCTCGTCGAGGTCGGCCAGCAGGTCCGGGCTGACGTTGGGGAGGTCACGGGTGATCTCCTCCTTGCCGAGCTTCGTGTCGCGGGCGTCGACCTCGTACTCCTCGATGTGGATCGAGGAGAGCGTGTCGTCCTTGATGAGGTTCTGCGACAGGATCATCGCGTCCTCGTAGTTGTAGCCCTCCCACGGCATGAACGCGACGAGGAGGTTCTTGCCGAGCGCGAGCTCGCCGTTCTCCGTCGCGGGACCGTCGGCGATGACCTCGCCCTGCTCCACACGCTCGCCGGCCGAGACGACCACGCGGTGGTTGTAGCTCGTGCCCTGGTTGGAGCGGTCGAACTTGCGCAGGTAGAAGGTCTGCGTGCCACCCTCGTCGAGCTGCAGGGTCACGGCGTCGGCCGAGACCTCGGAGACGACACCGGCCTTGTCGGCGGTGACGACGTCACCGGCGTCGATCGCGGTGTAGCCCTCCATGCCGGTGCCGACGAGCGGCGACTCGGAACGGAGCAGCGGGACGGCCTGACGCTGCATGTTCGCACCCATGAGGGCGCGGTTCGCGTCGTCGTGCTCGAGGAACGGGATGAGCGAGGTCGCGACCGACACCATCTGGCGCGGCGAGACGTCCATGTAGTCGACCTCGCCCTTGGCGACGAGTTCGACCTCGCCACCCTTCTTGCGGACGAGGACCTTGTCGTCGGCGAAGTGGAACGAGTCGGTCAGCGGGGCGTTGGCCTGCGCGACGACGAACTCGTCCTCTTCCGAGGCGGTCAGGTAGTCGATGGTCTTCGTGACCTCGCCGTTGACGACGCGACGGTACGGGGTCTCGATGAAGCCGAACGAGTTGATCCGACCGAACGACGCGAGCGAGCCGATCAGGCCGATGTTCGGGCCTTCCGGGGTCTCGATCGGGCACATGCGGCCGTAGTGCGACGGGTGGACGTCACGGACCTCGACGCCGGCACGCTCACGGGACAGACCACCCGGGCCGAGGGCCGAGAGACGACGCTTGTGCGTCAGGCCCGCGAGCGGGTTGTTCTGGTCCATGAACTGCGACAGCTGGGACGTTCCGAAGAACTCCTTGATCGCGGCGACGACCGGACGCACGTTGATGAGCGTCTGGGGCGTGATCGCCTCGATGTCCTGCGTGGTCATGCGCTCGCGGACGACGCGCTCCATGCGGGACAGACCCGTGCGGACCTGGTTCTGGATGAGCTCGCCGACGGCGCGGATGCGACGGTTGCCGAAGTGGTCGATGTCGTCCACGTCGAGGCGCAGCTGCACCGGCTCGCCGTCACGCACGCCGTTCAGCGTGGCCTTCTCGGCGTGCAGGGACACGAGGTACTTGATCGTCGCGACGATGTCCTTGACGGTCAGCACCGAGTCGGACAGCGGGGCGTCGATCCCGAGCTTGCGGTTGACCTTGTAGCGGCCCACCTTCGCCAGGTCGTAGCGCTTCGAGTTGAAGTAGAAGTTGTCGAGCAGCGCACGCGCGGCCTCGGCAGCGACCTGCTCGCCCGGGCGCAGCTTGCGGTAGATGTCCTTGAGCGCCTCTTCCTTCGTGAGGATGGCGTCCTTCTCGAGGGTCGACTCGATCGAGGCGAAGCCCTGGAACTCCTCCATGATCTCCTCGCTGGTCAGACCCAGCGCCTTGAGGAAGACCGTGACGGACTGCTTGCGCTTGCGGTCGATGCGCACGCCCACCTGGTCGCGCTTGTCGATCTCGAACTCGAGCCACGCACCACGCGAGGGGATGACGCGAGCGGAGTAGATGTCCTTGTCGGACGTCTTCTCCTGCTGGCGCTCGAAGTACACGCCGGGCGAACGGACGAGCTGCGACACGACGACGCGCTCGGTGCCGTTGATGATGAACGTGCCGCGTTCGGTCATGAGCGGGAAGTCGCCCATGAAGACCGTCTGCGTCTTGATCTCACCCGTCATGTGGTTCATGAACTCGGCGTTGACGTACAGCGGAGCGGCGTAGGTCTTGCCGCGCTCCTTGCAGTCGTCGATCGAGTACTTGGGGTCCTCGAGCTCGGGCGCCGTGAACGAGAGCTGCATGGTCTCGCCGAGGTCCTCGATCGGGGAGATCTCCTCGAAGATCTCCTCCAACCCGGAGTGCAGGGCGAGGTCGGTGCGACCCTGCTCCTGTCCCTCTGCGAGACGGGCCTTCCAGACGTCGTTGCCGACGAGCCAGTCGAAGCTCTCCGTCTGGAGTGCGAGCAGATCAGGAACCGTGAGGGTGTCCGTGATCTTGGCGAACGAGAGTCGCGAGTGGTTGCGACCGTTCTTGGGGTTGGTGGATGCGTTGGGCGCAGCAGCCAAGGGTGTGACCTCCGTAGGCCCCGTCGGGCCGATACTGACGAGCAGCATGTAGGTGAGTAGATGATCGCTCGGCGATCCCCGCGAGTTCTTGCCCTGCGACCACGCCGACGCGTGCCTGACGCGGAACGTCGGTGCACGTGTGGGATGATCTCCGTGAGCGGGACCCGCCGCCATATACGGGTCCGGCTGCACCAGGGCGAGTTGAGCTTGTCCAACTCAGAACTCTGCGTCGACCGCAATATGACGACACGGATGCCAGGGAGCGCGAACTGCCATCATAGTTCGCGCCGAGTCGTGCTGTCCAGTCCTGGCTTGACCAGATTCGGCAGTGGCGTGTATAAGCCGCTGCACACCCGCAGAATTCCCGGCCCGCGCCCGGCCGCAACGGCCCGCGACGGCCCGCAACGGGCCTGCGCACCCGGCCCGCGCAGTGGACCCGGCCGTGCGCTCAGCCGAGGCGCTCGCGTTCGACGCGCCCCGCGCCTCCCGGCTGGCCCTGCAGTCCGGCCAGCGCACGGAAGGCGTCCTCGGGTCGACGGGTGCGCACGAAGGTGACGCGACCACGGTCGTCGGTGAGCTCGATCCCGAGTCCGGGGGTGAGGATCAGGGCGCGCACACCGCGACCGATCCGCAGGCCGACGCCGCCGTAGGTGCGGGCGTCCGCCTCGACGAGTCGGACGTCGGCGATGCGCCGACGTGCGATGCGCCGTGGCGGCAGCGGCCGGAAGTGCAGCGTGACGTGCGTGTCGGTGACGGCGAACCCGGCTCGTGCGAGCAGCAGCAGCACGCCCGCCACGACGGCGACCAGCGCCGGCACGATGAGCGCGGTCTCCGGCGCGTCGCCGGGCCAGGCGGTCACCGCCGCGGCCAGGCCGAGGCCGCCGAGGAGCAGGACCGCGCCGACGACACGCATCCAGGTGGGCGCCGTCTCGTGGTCGGCGTGGGCCGGACGGGAGGCGCGGGGCACCCGCGTCGTCCGGCTCGCGGTCGTGGGCGGGGTGGCGCGGGTCGTCGGTGCGGCCAGGCGTGCGGTGGGCACGCTCATCGTGTCGGCGGTCATGTCGGGTCTCCTGCGGCTCGGCGGAGTGTTGCATCCCGTATTTTACATGACGGGTGCGATGTGATCACGGCCAGCGCGCGCGGGTGACCGGAAGGGGCACGCGGACGCGTGCCGACGGCGCGCGCGCTCGAGCGCTGGGGGCGCTCGACGGCACGTCGTGGTCACGTCGGGAGGGCGGACGCGCGAGGTGTGGGGCACTGCACGCATCGACGCGGTCCCGCGTGACGACCGGATGAACAGTACGGAACGAGTCTTGGCGTCCGCTGGCCGTCCATGTGTACGCATTCACGTACCGGCCAGGACCGGTCAGCGCAGGACGCGCGCGACCGCCTCGGCGCGGGTGGCGACCCCGAGCTTCGCGAACACCTGGTTCACGTACGACTTCACCGTCGGCACCGTCAGGAACAACTCCGCCGCGATCTGCGGGTTCGTCCGGCCGGCCGCGATGCGCTCGAGCACGTCGGCCTCGCGCGGGGTCAGGTCCGGGAACCGGTCACGCAGCGCCGGCACAGCGGGTGTGGGCCCCGTCGCCCCGCCGCCGGCGAGCTGCGCCACCAGCCGCGCCCCCACCGTCGCGTCGAACGTCGACTGCCCCGACGCGACCGCCCGGATCGCCGTCGCGATCTCGGTCCGTCCGGCGTCCTTCGTCAGGTACCCGCGCGCACCGGCCCGGAGCGCGGTCACGATCGACTCGTCGTCCGCGTAGGTCGTCAGCACGAGCACCGCCACCTGCGGGTGGTCGGCCACGATGCGCGCGGTCGCCGTCGGCCCGTCGGTGCCCGGCATGCGGAGGTCCATCAGCACGACGTCGGGAGCGTCACGGTCCACCGCTGCGATCGCCTCGGCACCGTCGGCGGCCTCACCCGTCACCTGCAGGTCCGGCACGAGCGACAGCACCGTCACCAGGCCGTCGCGGACGATCGCCTGGTCGTCGACGACGAGGACACGGATGGTCACGAGGCGTCCACCTCGTGCTCGGCCACCCGGTCCACCGGCAGGTGCAGCGCGACGACGAACTCGTCGTCGGACCGCTCCGCTTCGACCGTCGCACCGCTGCCGAGCTCCTCGACGCGCTCGCGCATCCCGAGCAGCCCCTGGCCGCCGCCGGTGAGCGGGTTGGCCACGACGATGTCCACGGCGTCGCCGTCGCGGACGACGGACAGTGACACGGGGCGGCCGGGGGCGTGCCTACGGGCGTTGCTGAGGGCCTCGCGGACGACCTGGACGACGGCGGCGCGGTGCGCCTCGTCGAGTGCGGCCAGGGTCGCGTCGCCCTGCACCACGATGGTGCCGCCGAACGAGCGGTGAGCGGCGACCAGGGCGGTCAGGTCGGTGCGGTCCGGCACGTGGTCGGTGCGGTCGGTCTGGTCGGTGTGGTCCGGCACGTGGTCGGTGGACGGCCGGGAGGCGCGGCTCGCGTCCGGCACGTCGGCTCCGGTGGTCCGCGTGGCCTGGTCCGGGGCCGTGGTCCGGTCCGGTGTGGTGGCGCGGTCCGGTGTGGTGGCGCGGTCCGGTGTGGTGGCGCGGTCCGCGGTCGTGGTCGGGTCGGGGACGGCGGCCCCGTCCGGGGTGGCGGCCCGGTCCGGGGTCGCGGCCCGGTCCGGGGTGGCGTCGGGCTCGGCGTCCGCGTCGTCGCGGAGGGCGTGCACGGCTCGGCGCGCCTCGGCGAGGCCGTCCGCCGCCAGGGTCCTGGCCTCGCCGGCACGCTTCGTCGCGTCGTCGACCCGGCCGGCCTCGAGCAGGGCCTCGACCGCGTCGAGCTGCAGCACGAGACCGCCGAGCGAGTGCGCGAGGACGTCGTGGATGTCCCGCGAGGCCCGGGACCGATCGGCGAGGAGCTGTGCCCGCTGCTGGTCCCGCTCGGCCTGCCGCGCACGTTGCGCCGCGACCCGGAACTGCCGGCGGCTGAACCCGATGAGCACGCCGAGCAGCAGCCCGCCGCTCGTGCCGAGGACGAACTGGACCGAGGCGTGCTCGATCGTCGCGCAGACGGCGATGACCACCATCGCCCCCACCGCCGCCACCGCCGCGAGCCAGACCGGCACCCGGAGGTTCGCGCCGAGCAGGACGATCCCGACGATCACCGGGACGATCATGAGCGAGTCGGTCGCCACCACGGTCAGGGAACCGGCGACGATCATCACCACGCCCGCGACGACGAGCAGCTGCGGCGTCCGGCCGAACTCACGGAGCGCCCACGCGGCGAGCGCCACCGCACCGAGCACCCACACCCACGCGGGCGGCTGCAGCTCGAGTCCGTTCTTCACGAACCAGAACCCGACGATCACGATGCCGAGGGCGTTGAGCCCCCAGGCGGTTGCCGAACGGGACCGACCCCCGGGGAGGTCGGTCGGGTCCTGTCCGCTCAGCAGGGTCACCGGACCATCATGCCGCGGGTGGTGCGGCCACTGGCGGTCCGGTCGCCGCGGTCTCCGCGGTCTCCGCGCGGGATGCGCTGGTCGATGACGACGGCGCGGGCGGCGCGGTTCAGGGCGAGCACGAGCAGGATCGCGCCGGTCGAGGTGAGCAGGTGCGCACCGAGGTGGCCGCCGAGCACATCGAGGCCGACGCGCACGGCGATGAGCACGATCCAGAGCGACGCACCGAGCCACCCTGTGCGGGACTGGATCGTCCGACCCTTGCTGTCCGGGGTGGCGACCGTGCGGAACCGGGTGATGGTGCCCATCGTCAGGCCCACACCGATCGTGATCAGGGCCTCGATGCCGAGGAACACGACGTCGGTCGTGGTGATCGTCGCCCCCGACTGCGCCAGGACCACCACACCGACGATCGCCATGATCATCGGCGTGCGCCAGATGCGCGCCGGGTCGAGGTACTGCCAGGTGGCCTGGCGGTACCCGAGGAAGCCGACGAGGGCGACGCCGATCAGGACGTTGACGAGGAGCTGGACCGACATGGTGTGCCTTTCGAGGTGACCCGGCGGGACGTCCCCGACCGATGGATCCAGCCTCGTTCCGGTGCGTCCGCGGGCACACCAACCAGGGGTGGGGGCCCGGGTGGTGATCGCGGAGCCGGTCGGGTGGTGTTCGATTGACCGCATGGCTGATGCGTTCGACGGGTTCCGGATCGGTGCGGGCTACTCGGTGGTCGAGCCGGACCGGCACCGCCCCGGGTCGTTCACGCTCGTGGTGGACGGCACGCCGCAGTCGCACGTCGACCTCGAGGACCCGACCCACCTGGCGTTCGAGTACATCCGGCGGATCGGGCACGCCATCGACCTGCTGCCGTCCGGCCCGGTCACGGCGCTGCACCTCGGCGCCGGTGCCCTGACGCTCCCCCGGTACGTCGCGGTGACCCGGCCGGGCTCCCGCCAGCAGGTCATCGAGCTCGAGCGCGACCTGGTGGACCACGTCCGCGAGGTCCTGCCGTTCCCCCGCGGCGCGTCGATCCGGGTGCGGTACGGCGACGCGCGCGAGGTGCTCGGCAAGCTCCCCTCCGGGCTGCGCGGCACGGTGGACCTGGCGGTGGTGGACGTCTTCGGCGGCTCGCAGATCCCGGCGCACGTGACGAGCATCGAGTTCTACCGCGAGGTCGCCGCGTTCCTGTCGCCGACCGGCATCGTCGCCGTGAACGTGGCCGACGGCGCGGGTCTCGCGTTCGCACGGGGGCAGGCGTCGACGCTGCAGGCCGTGCTGCCGTCGGTCGCAGCGGTGGCGGACACCGGCATGCTCAAGGGGCGTCGGTTCGGGAACATCGTGCTGCTCGGCTCGCCGACCGACCTGCCGATCGCCGAGATGCCGCGGCGGTACTCGTCGGACCCAATGCCGGCGAAGGTCGTGCACGGGGCCGAGTTGCGGGCGTTCGTCGCCGGGGCGCCGATCGTCACCGACGCGACGGCCGTGGCGTCACCGGAGCCGAACCGGAGCGTGTTCGGCGCCTGACCCTGCGGTGACGACGGGGCGGCGCGCCAGGCCGTTCCCGGGCACTCGGCGGGTGCGGCTGTCAGGATGGTCTGAACGACCGCGCAGGTGCGCGACCGAGCGATGGGATCCCCTGATGACGAACGACGACCGGAGCAACCAGGACCGGACGGGCGACGGCCAGGCGCCGAGCTGGGGCGGAGCCCCGCAGCAGCAGCCCGCCGCCGACGCACCGCGGTACGGCGAGCGGAGCGACCCGACGCCGCAGTACGGGCAGTCCGCCCCGCAGTACGGCGAGCAGCAGAACCAGTACGGGCAGCAGCAGCAGCAGTACGGGCAGCAGCAGGACCAGTACGGCCAGCAGCAGCAGTACGGCCAGCAGCCGTACGCCGCGGCGCCCGCGAGCTCCGGTTCGCCCGCGTGGCAGAGCTACGAGGAACCGAAGGCCAAGAAGAAGACCGTCGGCGTGATCGCGTTCGTGGTCGGCCTCGCCGCCCTGGTCGTGGGAGCCATCGGCGGGTACCTGTTCGGGCAGTCGTTCGGCGCTTCCGACGCCTTCCGCGACTCGATGCAGAACAGCGGAGCGACGCCGAGCGACGCGCAGATCACCGAGCTGATGACCTCGTCGAACGTCATCACCGGATCCCTCATGTTCTACCTGGGCACGGCCCTCGGCCTGTGGGCGATCGTGCAGGGCATCATCGCTGCCGTCACCAAGCGTGGCCGCGGTTGGGGCGTCTTCGCGATCGTCCTCGCCGTCGTCGCGCTCATCGTCTTCGTCGTGGCGGTCGGCGTCGCTGCGGTCGCGGCGAGCGGGATGTCCTGATCCGCTGAGCCCGTCCGGAACGGCCCGTCGTGCTCCGGCACGGCGGGCCGTTCTGCGTCCACCGGCGCGAAGCCTGAGCGCGTCGCACCGGCCGCTCCCGGCAGAGCGCGGCTACCCTCGAACCGATGTCCCTCCCGCCCGACGACCGTCAGCAGCCCGACCCGTCCGACCCGTCCCGTGAACCGCGCCACGCGGCTCCCGTGACGGCCGGGGTCAGCCCGGGCAGCACCTTCGCGCCCATCAGCCTGCGACCGGCGGTCGACGTCGACGCCGTGCACCAGCGTCTGCGCGACCTCGGTCAGAGCCGCAGCACCGAGGCGCTCGCGGAACGCGCCGAACTCCTCCGCCTGCTCGGCCGCCTCGACGAGTCACTCGTCGTCGCGGAGGAGGTCTTCCGCCTCGCGATGTTCACGGGCGAGCGCCAGGACAAGGTCGCCGCCCGGATCCGGCGCGCGCACATCCTGCACGACCTGGGTCGCCACGAGCGTGCCGCAACCGAGGCCGCTCTGGCCCGCGACACCGCTGCGACCGAGGAGTGGCCGGAGCTCGAGGGTGCCGCCGCCGAGATCGAGGGGTGGTCGCTGTTCGAGAACGACCGCTTCGAAGAGGCCCGCGCCGCACTGTCCCGCGCCTACCAGGCGTTCCGCCAGGCCGGTGCCCCGTCCGAGCGCACCGACGCCCTGCGCACCGCGGTCGAGGCGGCGATGCGTGCCTCGATCACGCACCCCGCCGAACCCGCCGACAAGCCGCGGACGGCCCGCGAGGTCGCCGCCCGCCGCGCCGAGGACGACGAACCGACCATGCGCGTCGCCGAGCCGGTCAAGCAGGTGCCGCCGATCCGCCGCCGGGTGCTCGGGGCGCCGGACGCCGCGCGCACCGAGGCCGACGACATCTGGGGACGGATCGCCGCCCGGGCAGCCAAGAAGGGCCAGGCCGACCCCCGCGCCGACCAGTGACCGCACTCGAGACGGTCCGTTCCCGAGCCGAGGCGCTCATCACCGAACACCTCGGCGCGGGCTCGTGGGCCTTCGGGTTCGACCACGCGAAGACCCGCGCAGGACAGTGCGACTTCGCCCGGAAGCGCATCACCGTCAGCCGGCACCTGGCGACACGGTTCTCGGACGACGACGTCGAGCAGGTCCTGCTGCACGAGGTCGCGCACGCCCTCGCCGGAGCACGTGCGGGCCACGGCCCGAAGTGGAAGCGGACCGCGTCCGCCATCGGGTACACGGGTTCGCGGCTGCACGACGGCCCGATCGCCAGCGAGCTCGCACCGTGGATCGGGACCTGCCCCGCCGGACACGAGCACTTCCGCTACCGGACGCCCACCCGCCAGCTCGCCTGTGCCCGGTGCTCCCGCCGGTTCGATCCCCGCAACGCCATCGTCTGGCGGCGCCGGAGCGACGCTGACACCCCGTCGACGGTGGCCTCGACTACCGCATGAGTCCGTCCGCGCGCGGAGGCGCGCCGGTAACCCGTTAGCCTGGACGGATGCACACGGGGCAGCACATCCGCACGGACGCCGGATCCACCTGGTTCTTCGACGCCGGTCGGATCGCCCTGGACTTCGCGCACACCGGTGGGTTCGCCGACGACCCGGACGGCCGGCGTCCCCGATCGCAGCTCGGTGAGCTGCTCGCGAGCCCGGCGGACCTGGACGAGTGGCTCAGCGACCACACCGAACCGATCGACGTCGGGGCGAGCGCGCGCGAGCTGCAGGACGCACGCGCGCTCCGCGCGGCGATCGCCCGACTCGCCGTCGCCGCGGCCCCCGGCCCGGCGACCACCGCGGCCGAGCGCACCGCCGTCGCGGCGGGCCTGCGTGCCGGGACCGGCCGCACGCGCCCCGCGCCCGACGACATCGACACCGTCAACCTGTTCGCCGCCCTGCCGGACGTGCCCCCGAGCCTCCCGGGTGGCCGACGACGTGCCGGAGCGAACCGCGTCCGCCTGGCCCAGGCACTGTCCAGCGTCGCGCGCGACGCCGTCGCGCTGTTCACCGAGGTCGGCTTCGACGACGTCGAGGCCGACGGCCGTCCGACGCGTCTGAGCCGCTGCTCGGCGGACGACTGCGCGCTGGTCTTCTACGACTCCTCGCGGGGCGGGACACGCCGCTGGTGCTCGATGCAGCGCTGCGGGAACCGCGCCAAGGTCCGTGCGCACCGCGCTCGGCGCGCGGCGGTCTGACCACCCTCCGACCAGCCGTCAAGGCAGCGCGAAGAAAAAGATTCGGCGCACCGAATTCTCTGGCATGCTGGTGCCGTGACCGACACCGCCGCAGCCAGGACCACCGAGGAACCCACGGGTACCCCGAGGCGCCGCGCCGCCGGCCTCACCCTGCTCGGCCCGGCGTTCGTCGCGGCCATCGCCTACGTCGACCCCGGCAACGTGGCGGCCAACCTCACCGCCGGGGCGAAGTACGGCTACCTGCTCCTCTGGGTCCTGGTCGCCGCGAACGCGAGCGCGGTCGTCGTGCAGTACCTGTCCGCCAAGCTCGGCGTCGTCACGGGCAAGTCCCTGCCGGAGCACCTCGGCCTGCGCATGCGTCGCACCCCGAGGCTGCTGTTCTGGGGGCAGGCCGAGATCGTCGCGGCCGCGACCGACATCGCCGAGGTGATCGGCGGCGCACTCGCCCTGCACCTGCTCTTCGGCCTGCCGCTCGTCGCCGGTGGGCTCATCACGGGCGTGGTCTCGATGCTCCTGCTGACCCTGCACAGCCGCCGCGGGACCCGCACCTTCGAAGCCGTCGTCACGGCGATGCTTGCGATCCTCACCGTCGGCTTCTGCGCCGGACTGCTCTTCGCGCAGGTCTCCCCCGCCGAGCTCGTCAGCGGCCTGGTGCCGCGGTTCGAGGGCTCCGAGTCGGTGATGCTCGCGGCGTCGATGCTCGGCGCGACGGTCATGCCGCACGCGGTCTACCTGCACTCGGCGCTCGCCCGCGACCGGCACGGCGACGTCCCCGCCGGCCCCGAGCGTCGCCGCGTGCTCGTCGCCACCCGGTGGGACGTCGGCCTCGCGCTGGTGGTCGCCGGCGGCGTGAACATCTGCATGCTCGTCCTGGCCGCGGCGACCCTGCCCGGCGTCGCCGGCACCGACTCGATCCCCGGTGCCCAGCGGGCGATCGCCGACCACGTCGGGCCCGTCGTCGGGGTGCTGTTCGCGGTGGGGCTGCTGGCGTCGGGGCTGGCATCGACCTCGGTCGGCTGCATGGCCGGCGCCGAGATCATGAAGGGGCTGCTGCACGTCCGGATCCCGCTCGTGGCGCGGCGTGTGATCACCCTGGTGCCGGCGATCGTGCTGCTCGCGATCGGTGCCGACGCGACGATGCTGCTGGTGGTGAGCCAGGTCGTGCTGAGCTTCGGGATCGCCTTCGCGATCGTCCCGCTGGTCGTCTACACGTCGCGCCGCAGCATCATGGGCACGGACGTGAACGCCGCGACCACCCGCGTGGTGGCGTGGGTGATCGCGGCGGTCATCGTGGCGCTCAACGTCGCGCTGATCGTGCTCACGGTGACGCAGTGAGCGCCGGGACGCTGGTCGTCACTCGACGACCGTGACGTCCTTCCAGAACGCGACGTAGCCCGAGTAGTCCTTGCCGACGCGGTCGAACGACGACGGGATCGGCGTCGGGTAGGACCACGCGCGGTCCTGCAGCGCCTGTCCGTCCACGTTCACCGTGAAGTACTGGGTGTCGCCCTTCCACGGGCAGTGGTACTGGGTGGGGCTCTCGGTGAACAGCTCGGACTTCACGCTCGACGGCGGGAAGTACCAGTTGCCCTCGATCTTGATGAGGTCCTCTTCCGGGGCCTCCGCGATCACCGTGTCGCCGACGACTGCCTTCATGCGTTGCTCCTTCGCTCGCTGGTGCCGGACGGCCTGGACGGCGCTCCGGTCCCTGTCCGCTCGAACGCTACGCCCGGCCCCGCGATTCCCGCAGGACGACCAGTTCCGGTCCGACGGCGAGCGCCGCGTGCACCGGCTCGCGACCGAGGACGGCCGCGCTCTCGGAGGCCGTGACCAGGTGCTTCACCGCACGCCGGAGCCCGGTGTACGCCGCGCAGGCCGCGGCGGCCTCCGGTGAGGTGTGGTCGATCCCGACCGCGGCGAGCGCGTCGACGACGGCGCCGGCGGCGAGCAGGTCCTCGACGGCGAAGTCGGGTGCGTCGGGCACGTCGACGGTCTCGCCCGCGGCCTCGGCCGCGTCGTCCAGCGCTCCGGGATGGTGCAGCCCGGCGGCGACGACCGCGACGACGCACCGGTCGCCACGATCGGCCTGGAGGCCCGTCACCCGTTCCGCGATCGCACTCGCGTTGCCGAGGTGGCCGAGCACGACCTCCGGACCGTCCGGCAGCTGGGCGGTCGCGTTCCGCAACGCGCGGCGCTGCGCCGCCGCATCCGGCGAGCTCGGCAGGACGTCCACCCAGACGACGAGGTGTGCGCCGTGGGCGATGCGTGCCGCACCACCGGTGCCCCACGCGAACCGGACCTGGTACTGCTCCTGGGTGCGTTCTGCCACGTCCGTCACGATAGCCGTCCGGGCGATGCTGTCCCTCTCCACAGGGTGGCCGTCCCGACAGGCTCCACCATGGTCGACGACCGTAGGATGCACTTCCATGGAGATCGCCCCCGCGCCCACCCTGACCGGCGACCGTGTGACGCTCGAGCCCCTCGCGCAGGAGCACGCGGAAGACCTGCGGGCAGCGGTGACGGACGGCGATCTGTGGCGCACCTGGTACACCTCGGTCCCCGCGGCGGCCCAGGTCGAGGACGAGATCGACCGGCGCCTCGCCGAGCACGAGGCCGGCCGCATGGTGCCCTTCGCGGTGCGTGACCGTCCGACCGGCCGTGTGGTGGGCTCGACGACCTTCATGAACATCGACGCGGGCAACCGGCACGTCGAGATCGGCAGCACGTTCCTGGCGAAGTCGGCGCAGCGTTCGGGCATCAACACCGAGGCGAAGCTGCTGATGCTGTCCCACGCGTTCGAGGCCTGGCAGTGCATCGCGGTGGAGTTCCGCACGCACTGGCACAACCACCAGTCCCGCGCCGCGATCGCCGGTCTGGGCGCGAAGCAGGACGGCGTGCTGCGGAACCACTCGATCGGTCGCGACGGCACGCTCCGCGACACCGTGGTGTTCTCGATCATCGCCTCGGAGTGGCCGGCGGTCCGGCTGTCCCTGGCCGAGCGGCTCCGGCGGCACGACCGCGCCGAGGGGTCGCGCCGCCGGTCCGCCCGGCACGCCTGACCGTCAGAGCGTGTGACGGACCGTCCGGTCGCCGAGCGGCTGGATCGGACGCGCGTTCTCGACGTGCGCTGCCTCGAGGTCGGCGAGCTGGTCGGCGCCGAGCTCGATCGGGTCCTCGAGCACGATCCACCGCACCCCCTCGGTGCACGGCGGCGTGGTGAGCGACCCCTCGTAGGTCGCGAAGGAGCGCGACGCGGGCAGCATCGCCTCGACGTCCACCGTGCTCTCCCGGCCGGCACCCGCCGTCGCCCCGGCGAGGTAGCTCTCGTAGGCGGGGTTGTGCGCGCCCCGCTCGGCGAGGACCCCGACGACGGTCAGGGCCCCGCGGTCGTCGGCGTGCACGAAGTGGAACTCCGCGTCGGCCGGATCGCCGTCGACGGTGTGCTCCGAGCCCGCGTGGAAGTGCATCTGCACCAGGCCGAGGTCCGCGCCGGCGATGGTCGTCGAGGCACCGTCGCCGGCGGTGAACTGCACGGTGTGCCCGTTGTCCGCCGTCAGACCCCGGACGGCGCCCGAGCCCACGAGGTCGAGGTCGGCGCCACCGCGGGCGGCCGGGAGGTCGATCGGGGACTGCTGGTCGCCGGTGCCGCACGTGCCGTACTCGTCGGTGAGACCACCCCAGTGCTGCGGGGCGCCTGCTCCCTCGTACGACCACGACGTGCCGGTGTCGTGCGCGTCGGCCTCGGGAGGCGTTCCGGCCGCGCACCCGGCGAGGACGAGGAGGACGGCGGGGGTGGCGAGCAGGGGGAGGCGGGGGTGAGTGGATCGCATGCTGTACACACTCACATACTCGTATTTCACATTTGCCGAGAGTGGTCGCCGGCCCCGAGCGTAGGGTCCTGGGCATGCACGTCGGTATCCGGATCGTCCTCGATGCGCCGGTCGACGCCGTGCGCGACGCCCTGCTGTCCCCGTCCGTGATGGTCGCGGTGACGAAGCCGTTCCTGGTGTACCGCTCGCGCAGCCCCGAGGGGTTCCCGGAGCGGTGGGAACCGGGGCACCCGCACCCGATCACCGCGAGTGCGTTCGGCCTCGTGCCGAGCGGCGACACGCACGTCGACCTCGACCTGTACGAGATCGACGGCGTCCCCGTGCAGCGTGACAACGGCGGCGGTACGAGCGGGCTGTTCGGCCGCATGACGATGCGCCACCGGATGGCGGTCGTGCCGGCTCCTGGCGACCGGACGCTGCTCATCGACCGCCTGACCTACCGGATGCGGCCGTGGCCCCTCGGCGCACTGCTGTGGCCGGGGATGTGGGTCATCTGGCAGTGGCGGGCGTACCGGATGCGTGCGCTCGCGCCCACCTGGCGGACGGATGCTGCCTGAGCGAGGCGAGTCGGGCCTCCCGTCCACCGCGGAGCGGGCGTAGCCTCGACCACGTGAGCCAGACGCGCCCCCAGGAGCCGACGACCGACGACCGTGTGCGCAGCACGCTGGCGACCGTGGACTGGCGGCGCATGACGTTCGACCTGTACCGCCGTGTCCGCGCGACGCCCGATCCCCAGACGGCGCACGCGCTGTGGCGGGAGACCCGCGACGCGATGTTCGCGGAGCACCCCGCGTCGCCGCTCCTGGACGAGGACGCCCGCGACTTCGAGTCGCTGCCCGTGCCGGACTACGACCCCGCCTGGCGGTTCCAGGTGCGCATCGAACCCGCCGAGCCCGCCGAGTTCGACTACGAGACCGGCACCGACGGCACCGTGCACTTCGACCGCCTCGGCGTCGTGACGGTCCCGGGCGTCGGCACGCTCGACGTCTGGTCGCACGGCGGCTACGCGGGCGGGCTGTTCGTCCCCGTGAAGGACTCCAGCGCCGGCAAGGCCCGCGGCACGTACGGCGGCGGACGCTACCTGCTCGACACGATCAAGGGCTCGGACCTGGGCGGCGACGACGCCGACTCGCTCGTGCTGGACTTCAACTTCGCGTACAACCCGTCGTGCGCGTACGACCCGGCGTGGGCGTGCCCGCTCGCGCCTCCCGGCAACACCGTGCCGGTGCCGATCCCGGTCGGCGAGCAGTACGACTTCTAGGGTGGAACGCATGGCAGGACTGGTCGCACTCGACGCCGGCGGACGCGTACCGCCCTTCGAGCAGGTCCGCTCGCAGATCGCGGCACAGATCGGCGCGGGGTACCTCGTCGACGGCGAACGGCTGCCGAGCGTGCGGGGGCTGGCCGACGAGCTCGGGCTGGCGGCCGGCACGGTCGCGAAGGCCTACCAGCTGCTCGAGGAGGCCGGGCTCGTGCACACCGCGCGTGGTGCCGGCACCCGGGTGGTGCGGCCGGCCGAGGTGCCCGACGCCGTGGCTGATGCGGCACGTGCGCTCGCAGCCGCTGCCCGCGCGGCGGGACTGTCGGCCGACCAGGCGGCCACCGCGCTCAAGGACGCCTGGCCCGCGTAGGCACCGGGGCTCTGGGGCGTACCTGGTGCTTTCGGGCGTACCTGGTCGGAAGTTCCGGCGCGGTACGCCCGATTCGACGTTCCATCGCGGGCGTTCTGGGAAGGAACCCGCGCTCAGCAGTGCTCGAAGACGTAGGCGTCGTCGGTCGGCGTGACCAGGTCGCGGTCGCGCAGGATCGTCATCGCCGGGCGGCTCTTCAGCTTGCAGACCGAGCCCCACGAGCGCTCGAGGGTGTCCGCGTACTCGATGTCGATGACCCGCTTGCCGTAGGCCTTCGTGTACGCCGAGCACTCCCGGTACTGCACGCACTCCTCGGCGACGACGAAGTCGAACCCGGTCTGCTTCCGGCCGGAGGCCCCGAGCTGCGGCGTGTTCTTCTGCCCGACGGCCAGGCCGTGGCGGTGCCCGGTGTCGACGAGCGACTTCGCCAGCGCGAGGTTGCCGGCGCGCGTGAGCCGCTTCCCGCTCCGGGTCCACGAGTCGAGGTTGTCGAACTCGACCGCGTCGAACCCGCGGTCGCCGCAGCGGGCGATGGACTTCGCGAGCACCTTCGTGATGAGCGCGCGCTTCGCCGCCGTCCGGGTGTCGAGGAGCATCTCGTCCGGCCAACCCGGGTCGGACACCGGCTTGCCGGCCCGGTCGCGCAGGATCGCCGACGGGTACGACCCCGTCCACGTGCGGGCGGACTCGGGCTGCGTCTGGAACCCGTTGACGTAGCAGATGTCGTACTTGCCCTTCGCGGGCTTGGCGGTGCTGTCCCGCTCGACGATCGTCACGCCGGACGGCGGCGTGTAGGAGCCGCCGAGCTGGTAGTCCGGGCGCCCCGAGGTCGGCAGGTTGCGGTAGCTCGCCGCCGCGCTGGTCGGAGCAGCCTCGGCGCAGCCGGCCGTGCCGAGGACGGCCACCAGGGCCATCGCGGTGGTGATCAGGACGGTTCGCGTACGCACCCGGGAATCCTCGCATGCGCAGGGCGAACGGACCGGTCCTGGGTTCTGCGGGGTCCACACGCTATGCTGGTGGTACTCGAGACGCCGATCGTCTCGTGCGTCGTACGGACGCCCCGAACTCCCGACCACGTTCCACTGATCCTCTGGTCGATGATCGAGCACCTCCCGAAGGTGCCCAGGCTTCTCTGCTGCGGCGACTGCGCCAGCCACCTCTGTTGGCGCGCATCCCGCCCGCGCGCTGCCTCAGAGCGCGCCCACAGCCGGTCTCATCCGGCTCGAAAGGTCACCATGACCACCAATGACCTCCGTTTCTCCGACCTGGGCGTCCCCGCGCCGATGGTCGCCGTCCTCGCCGACCAGGGCAAGGAGACCGCGTTCCCGATCCAGGAGGACACGCTCCCCGACTCCCTGCAGGGCAAGGACGTCCTCGGCCGTGGCCGCACCGGCTCCGGCAAGACGATCGCCTTCGCGATCCCGCTCGTCGCCCGTCTCGCCGCCAGCGGCCGCAAGCGCCGCGCCGGCCGCCCCCGCGCCCTGGTGCTCGCCCCCACCCGTGAGCTCGCGACCCAGATCGACGTCGCCCTCGCCCCGCTCGCCAAGGCCATGGGCCTCAACACCACGACCATCTTCGGTGGCGTCGGACAGGGCCGTCAGGTCGACGCCCTGCGCGGCGGCGTGGACGTCGTCGTGGCCTGCCCGGGCCGTCTCGCCGACCTCATGCAGCAGGGCCACGTCAACCTCGGTGACATCGAGGTGACCGTCCTCGACGAGGCCGACCACATGGCCGACATGGGCTTCCTGCCCGGCGTGACCAAGATCATGCAGGCGACGCCCGAGCAGGGACAGCGTCTGCTGTTCTCCGCCACGCTCGACAACGGCGTGGACAAGCTCGTCAAGAAGTTCCTGCACAACCCGGTGATGCACTCCGTCGACGAGGCGAACAGCCCCGTCGAGGCGATGACCCACCACCTGTTCGAGGTCGCCGACGCCGACGCGAAGAAGCACCTCGTGAGCACCCTCGCCTCGGGCAACGGTCGCCGCATCCTCTTCATGCGCACCAAGCACCACGCCAAGCGCCTCGCCAAGCAGCTCAGCAGCCAGGGGATCCCGGCCGTCGACCTGCAGGGCAACCTGTCGCAGGGCGCCCGTGAGCGGAACCTGGCGAAGTTCTCGTCCGGCGAGGCCCTCGTCCTCGTCGCCACCGACGTCGCCGCCCGTGGTGTGCACGTCGACAACGTCGAGCTCGTCGTGCACGTCGACCCGCCCACCGAGCACAAGGCGTACCTGCACCGCTCGGGCCGTACCGCCCGTGCCGGTTCGTCCGGTGACGTCGTCACGGTGACGATGCCCGCCGAGCGTCGCGACGTCGCGCAGATGATGCGTGCCGCCGCGATCAAGGTCACCCCGCAGCAGGTCACCGCGACCTCCCCGGCGGTCACCACGCTCGTCGGCGAGATCGCCCCGATCCGCCACGTCGCCGAGGACCAGCCCGCGCAGCAGCAGCGTCAGCCGAAGCAGCGCTCCGCCGATTCCGCCGGTGACCGTGGTCGTCGTGGTCGCGGCGGCCGTCCGGGAGGCTCGGGTCAGCCCGCGCGCTCCGGCTCGGCTTCCGAGTCCGCCGGTTCGGCCGGGGGCCGTCAGGGCCGTCCGGCTCGCGGCGCACGTTCCGAGGGCACCGGGCGCTCCGCCGCAGCGGGCGCGGGCTCGACGGGTGGTCGCCGCACCGGCGGCAGCCGTCGCGCCGGCAGCGACACCGTGCGCGGTGGGTCCTCTGCCGTCTGGTCCTCGGACGGTGGCTACGCCGCGGGCCGTGGAGCCGGCCAGGAGTCGGGCGGGGGCCGTCGTGGCTCGTCGCGCCGTGCCTCCCGTCCGGCCGGTGCTGCCGACCGCCACTGACCTGTCGACCCGGCCCGCGCTGACCAGCGGGGGACAACCTTGGGGGCGCCTGCGAAGCGGACGCCCCCAAGGCGTAGGTTCTCCTTCACCGGATGCCGCGCAAGCGGCTGACGGGGAAACGTCCGCTGTTGGAAGGAGTGCCTATGGCTGGGATCGAAGACATCAAGAACGCCGCTGAGAAGGCGGCAGGCAAGGTCAAGGAGGCCGTCGGGAACGCGACGGACAACGACCACCTCAAGGCTGAGGGCAAGACCGATCAGGTCAAGGCCGACACCAAGCAGGCGGGTACGAACGTCAAGGACGCCGCTTCCGGCGTCGCCGACAGCCTCAAGAGCGACCGCGACACGAAGTAACAAGCCGGTTCACTACCGCGCTGCGAAGCCCCCGGATCCGATCGGATCCGGGGGCTTCGTCGTGTGCGGGTGCTCCGTCGTGTTCGGGAACCGAGCCGGTCGCTACATGAGCGCGCCGACCGACGCGAGGCCCGCGCGCAGCAGGGCGCCGCGGCCACCCTCCATGTCGTCGGCGACGCCGTCGGACGCGGCTTCCATCGGGGTCATCCAGGTGAGCTCGAGGGCGTCCTGCCGGGGCTCGCACGTGCCGGTGACCGGGACGACGTAGGCCAGCGAGATCGCGTGCTGCCGTTCGTCGGTGTACACCGAGGCGCCGGGCAGCGGGAAGTACTCGGCCACGGTGAACGGCGTCGGGCTCGACGGCAGCTGCGGGAACGCCATCGGGCCGAGGTCCTTCTCGAGGTGACGGAAGAGCGCCGTGCGGATGGACTCGCCGAACATCACGCGACCGGACACCAGGGTGCGGACGATCGAGCCGCTCGGGGCCACGCGCAGCAGCACTCCGACCTCGGTCACGACGCCGAGGCCGTCGGTGCGGACGGGGATCGCCTCGACGTAGCAGATGGGGAGTCGACGACGCGCGTTGGCGAGTTCCTCGTCGGACAGCCAGCCGGAGTCGGGGTCGGGGGTTTGCAACGAGGCCATGCACCGTGTCTACCAGGGACGGCGTCGAGTTCGGCGGAAGGCGCGGGACTTGGGGATGGTTAGCGTTGTCCACATGATCGATGCAGACCTGGTGCAGTGGACCCGTCCCGCGGAAGAACGCGCAGGGACACCGCTGCTCGTGACCATGCACGGGGTGGGGTCGAACGAACGCGACCTGCTCGGACTCGCCCCCGCGCTGCCGGCGGCCTGGACGATGGCGTCACTGCGGGCGCCGATGGCTTGGGGCCAGGGGTTCAGCTGGTACCCGCTCGGGACGCCGGGCTCCCCCGCACTCGAGCCCGTCGACGCCGCCGTCGCCGAGGTGCTCGCGTGGGTCGACTCCGTCGCCGCCGACCACCCGCGGATCGGACTCCTCGGGTTCTCGCAGGGCGGGTCGATGGCGCTGCAGCTGCTGCGCGCACGGCCCGCGGCGTTCGCGTTCGCGGTGTCGCTGTCCGGGTTCGTCGTGCCGGGGGTGACGGACTCGCGCGACGAGGCCGTCGCCGCCGTCCGGCCGCGGGTGTTTCTCGGGCACGGCGACCTCGACCCGGTGATCCCGGCGGAGGCCACCGCGCGGACGCAGGCGTGGGCGGCGGCGAACACCACCGTGACGGACCGGGCCTACGAGGGGCTGCCGCACGCGGTGTCGGCAGCGGAGCTGTCGGACGTCGCGGCGTTCATCGGGGCGTAGGCGCGGGGCGCGCTTGGTGAGGGCGCGGGACGCGCTTGGTGAGCAGAAATGGTCGGGTCCGACGTGCGGACTCGACCTTTTCTGCTCACGATGCGCGGGGGTCAGCCCCGGCGACGACGGACGGGAGGCACGGTGCCAGCTGGCACCGTGCCTCCCGTTCGTGGGTTCCGACGTCAGTCGGCGAGGATCTGCAGCAGGTCCTTGCGGAGCTGGTCGACCTTGGCGGTGGCGGCCTTGGCCTGGTCCTCCGTCGCGGTCGTCCGGTACATCTGCAGGACGCCCATGGTCTTCCGGAGCGCCTCGAAGAACTCGCGCTGCGCGTCCGGGATCCCGGGGGCCGCGTCGAGTGCCGCTGCGATCTCGTCGGCCTTCGCCTCGGCCTCGGCCTTGCCCGCGTCGGTGAGCTCGAAGAGCGTCTTGCGGCCGTCGCCCGACGAGACCACGAGGTCTTCGTCGACGAGCTGCTGGAGCGTCGGGTAGACCGAGCCGGGACTCGGCTTCCAGGCGCCGCCGGTGCGCTCGGCGATGGTCTTGATCACGGCGTAGCCGTTCTGCGGCCCCTCGGCCAGCAGGCCGAGGATCGCGAGGCGGACGTCACCGCGGCGGCGGCGTTCGCGACCGAAGCCGGGTCCGCCGAAGCCACCGAAGCCGGGGCCGAAGCCCATGCCCGGCCCGAAGCCCGGGCCGAAGCCACGGCCGCCTCGGCCGCCGTGCTCGTGGTCACCGCGGTCGCGGCCGGGGAAGCCGGCGCCGTGGTGCTGCCGCGCGCCGCCGAAACGGGGGCCGCGCGGGTGGTGGTTGCTGTCGTTGTCGTTGTGCATGGGGCGCATGGTGCGTCCTTCCTTGTTGCTGAGTCGGCTCGCGGTCGGTCTGACTGGTTTCGTCTTCGTCGTATCGCGATGTGTTTACGATAGATCGCTAACGATCGTCTTGTCAAGGGGTACTCACCGCTCGGCCTGCTGTCGGTGGTGGCGGGCAGGATGGGCGGACCATGACGGACGTCTTCGAGCGCTTCTCCCCCGCGACCGCGGAGTGGTTCCGAGGTGCGTTCGACGCCCCGACACCGGCGCAGGCGGGCGCCTGGGACGCCATCTCGACGGGGCAGCACGCTCTCGTCATCGCGCCGACCGGATCCGGCAAGACCCTGGCCTCGTTCCTGTGGTCGATCGACCGGCTCATCAGCGCGACCGACCGGCCCCCGGCCAAGCAGCGCACGCGGGTCCTGTACGTCTCGCCGCTCAAGGCCCTCGGCGTCGACGTCGAGCGGAACCTGCGCAGCCCGCTCGTCGGCATCACGCAGACGGCCCGGCGGCTCGGCACCGAACCACCCGAGGTCACCGTCGGGGTGCGCAGTGGCGACACCCCGTCGTCGGACCGGCAGAAGCTGCTCCGCCAGCCGCCCGACATCCTCATCACCACGCCCGAGTCCCTGTACCTCATGCTCACCTCGCAGGCGCGCGAGACCCTGGTGAACGTCGACACCGTCATCGTGGACGAGGTGCACGCGGTCGCCTCGACCAAGCGCGGGGCGCACCTGGCCGTCTCGCTCGAGCGGCTCGACGACCTGCTCGACAAGCCGGTGCAGCGCATCGGGTTGTCCGCCACGGTCCGGCCGCCGGAAGAGGTCGCTCGGTTCCTCGGCGGCCGTGCGCCGGTGACGATCATCGCCCCGCCGGCGCAGAAGACCTTCGACCTGCGCGTGGTCGTGCCGGTCGACGACATGGCCGAGCTCGGTGCTCCGCCGGTCGGTGCGGACGCGTCCGACGCTCCCGCGAACGGCTCGATCTGGCCGCACGTCGAAGAGCGTGTGGTCGACCTCATCGAGGAGCACCGGTCGACGATCGTGTTCGCGAACTCGCGGCGACTGGCCGAGCGACTCACCGCGCGGCTGAACGAGATCCACGAAGAGCGCGTCCTCGCTGCGGCGGCTCCGGCTTCGGCCGCGGAGGGCGATGCGCTGGTGCCGGCGGGTGTCTCGCCAGCCGACGACGGACTGCCGGTGGCGCGGGTTCGCCCACAGTCGCCCGCCCGGACCTCGGCGCACGCGGTCGCACCCCAGGGCACGAAGCGGCCGCCGGCGCAGATGATCGGCGCGTCCGGGCAGACCGGTGGCGGCGGCTCCGACACTGCAGTGCCCGTGCTCGCCCGCGCCCACCACGGCTCGGTGTCGAAGGACCAGCGCGCCATCATCGAGGACGACCTGAAGTCCGGTCGGCTGCGGTGCGTCGTCGCGACGAGTTCGCTCGAGCTCGGGATCGACATGGGCGAGGTCGACCTCGTCGTGCAGGTCGAGGCACCACCCTCGGTCGCGAGCGGCCTGCAGCGCGTCGGGCGCGCCGGGCACCAGGTGGGCGAGATCTCCCGCGGGGTGTTGTTCCCGAAGCACCGCGCGGACCTCGTCAACAGTGCGGTCACGGTGGAGCGGATGGTCTCCGGGCAGATCGAGTCGATCTCGGTGCCGGCGAACCCCCTCGACGTGCTGGCGCAGCACACCGTCGCCGCGGGAGCGATCGACACGGTCGACGTCGAGCAGTGGTTCGACCTGGTCCGGCGCAGCGCTCCGTTCAGCGGACTTCCCCGCTCGGCGTTCGACGCCACGCTCGACCTGGTGACCGGGCGGTACCCGAGCGACGAGTTCGCCGAACTCCGCCCGCGGCTGGTGTGGGACCGCGTGCACGGCACCCTGACCGGACGCCCCGGCGCCCAGCGGCTCGCGGTGACGAGCGGCGGGACGATCCCGGACCGCGGGATGTTCGGCGTGTTCATGGTCGGCGAGAAGGCGTCCCGGGTCGGCGAGCTCGACGAGGAGATGGTCTACGAATCCCGCGTCGGGGACGTCTTCGCCCTCGGAGCCACGAGCTGGCGGATCGAGGAGATCACCCACGACCGGGTCATCGTGAGCCCAGCCTTCGGACAGCCCGGTCGGGTGCCGTTCTGGAAGGGCGACGGCATCGGCCGCCCCGCCGAACTCGGTCGCGCGACGGGGGCGTTCGTGCGCGAGGTCGAGGGCTCCTCGGACGACGACGCCCGCGCCCGGGTCGCCGCCGGCGGCCTCGACGAGCGTGCCGTCACGAACCTGCTGACCTTCCTGCGCGACCAGCGCGCGGCCACCGGGCACGTGCCCAACGACACCACGCTCGTGGTCGAGCGCTTCCGCGACGAACTCGGCGACTGGCGGCTCATCCTGCACTCGCCGTACGGCATGCAGGTGCACGCGCCGTGGGCCCTGGCGGTCGCGGCACGGCTGCGTGAACGCCACGGCATCGACGGCGACGCGATGGCCGCCGACGACGGCATCGTGGTGCGCATCCCCGAGACCGACGCCGAACCGCCGGGCGCCGACCTGTTCGTGTTCGAGCGCGACGACCTCGAGGCACTCAGCACGGACGAGGTCGGTGGCTCGGCGCTGTTCGCCGCGCGGTTCCGCGAGTGTGCGGCGCGCGCCCTGCTGCTGCCCCGTCGGAACCCCGGGCAGCGTTCGCCCCTGTGGCAGCAGCGGCAACGCGCCTCGCAGCTGCTCGAGGTGGCCCGGAAGTACCCGTCGTTC
This sequence comes from Curtobacterium sp. PhB78, assembly GCF_003751685.1. Classification (NCBI taxonomy): domain Bacteria; kingdom Bacillati; phylum Actinomycetota; class Actinomycetes; order Micrococcales; family Microbacteriaceae; genus Curtobacterium; species Curtobacterium sp. PhB78. The sequence continues at coordinate 253,096 of NZ_RKIA01000003.1, read as the reverse complement.
CCGATCGTGCTCGAGACCGTGCGCGAAGTGCTGCAGGACGTCTACGACGTGCCCGCCCTGCTCGGCATCGCCGACGAGATCGCCGGCCGCCGCATCCGCCTGGTCGAGACCGAGACCGAGACGCCGTCCCCGTTCGCCCGTTCGATCCTGTTCGGGTACGTCGCCGCGTTCATGTACGAGGGCGATTCCCCGCTCGCCGAGCGCCGGGCCGCGGCACTGTCGCTCGACTCGACCCTGCTCGGCGAACTGCTCGGCCGCGCCGAACTGCGGGAGCTGCTCGACCCGGCGGTCATCGCCTCGGTGGAAGAGGACCTGCAGCGGCTGTCGCCGGACCGCCGGGCGCGCGACGCCGAGGGGCTGGTCGACGTGCTGCGGCTCGTCGGCGCGCTCGACCTCGACGAAGCCGTCGACCGGAGCTGGCTGGCGGCGTCGGACGACCGCTCCGCCGCTGCGACCGAGGTGCAGACCGTGCTCACCGCGCTCGAGCGCGACCGCCGTGTCCTGTCGTTCTCACACGCCGGGTCCACCCGCTGGGCCGTCATCGAGGACGCCTCGCGCCTGCGTGACGCCCTCGGGGTCCCGCTGCCGATCGGCGTGCCGACCGCGTTCGTCGAACCCGTCGCCGACCCGCTCGGTGACCTGGTCGGCCGCTACGCCCGGTCGCACGGGCCGTTCTCGGCGCAGGAGGCCGCGGGCCGCCTCGGCCTCGGGGTCGCCGTCGTGCAGGACACCCTGCGCCGTCTGGTCGCCGACCGACGTGTGGTCGAAGGCGAGTTCCGCCCGGATCGGCAGGGCGCCGAGTGGTGCGACGCCGAGGTCCTGCGCCGGATCCGCACGAAGTCCCTCGCCGCGCTCCGCCACGAGGTCGAGCCGGTGTCGCCGGACACGCTCGCGCGCTTCCTGCCCGCCTGGCAGCACGTGCAGACCCCCGGCACCCGCGGCGGCCTGCGCGGGGTCGACGGGGTCCTGCAGGTGATCGACCAGCTCGCCGGCGTCGCCCTGCCCGCCAGCGCCTGGGAGACCCTGGTGCTGCCCGCGCGGGTGACCGACTACTCCACGAACATGCTCGACGAGCTCACCGCCACCGGCGAGGTCCTGTGGTCCGGCGGCGGGACCCTGCCCGGCAACGACGGGTGGGTGCGCCTGCACCTCGCCGAGACGGCGTCGACGACGCTCGCCGAGCCCTCCGGCGACGAGACCACCGAGCTGCAGCGCGACGTGCTCGGTGCCCTGGCCGGCGGCGGCGCGTACTTCTTCCGCCAGCTCGGGCAGGCCGTCGGCAGCACCGACGACCCGGCCCTGACGACGGCACTGTGGGACCTCGTCTGGGCCGGGCAGATCACGAACGACACGTTCGCTCCGCTGCGCTCGATGCTCGGCGGCAAGGCGAAGAGCAGCAGCGCCCCGCGGGCTCGTGCGTACCGCGGGCGCCGACGTCCGACGATGCCGACGCAGTCCGGTCCGCCGTCCGTCGGTGGCCGCTGGTCCCTGCTCCCCCTGGCCGAGTCCGACTCGACTGTACGGGCCGCCGCGACCGCCGAACAGCTGCTCGAGCGGTACGGGGTCGTCACACGCGGTGCCGTGCAGGTCGAGGGCGTACGAGGCGGGTTCGCGGGCGTGTACCGGGTGCTGTCGCGGTTCGAGGAGTCCGGGCGGGCGCGTCGCGGGTACTTCATCGAGGGGCTCGGAGCGGCACAGTTCGCCACCGGCCCGACGATCGACCGGCTCCGCACCTACGCCCGCGACCTCGACGACGACGAACGCGTCGACCCGGACCGGAAGCGCGAGGCACTGACCCTGGCCGCGACCGACCCCGCGAACCCGTACGGGGCGGCGCTGCCCTGGCCGTCCGACGACCGTGCGGCAGCCGAGGCGGGCGACACGGGCGCCGACGTCGCTGCTGTCGCTGCGGTTGCGCAGATGGCCCCGGCACCGGCCACCACCGGCGCGCGCGGCCACCGGCCCGGGCGCAAGGCCGGAGCACTCGTCACCACCGTCGACGGCCGGCTCGCGGTGTACGTCGAGCGCGGCGGCAAGTCGGTGCTGACCTTCACCGACGACCCCGCCGAGCTGGCCGTCGCAGCGGCGTCGATCGCGGGCATCGTGCGCACCGGACTGCGGAAGCTCGCGGTCGAGCGCGTCGACGGCGAGTTCGTGCTCGGTACCCCGCTCGGCACAGCGCTGGGCGACGCCGGGTTCACCGCCACCCCGCAGGGACTCCGGCTCCGTGCCTGAGGGCGACACCGTCTACCGGGCAGCGCACCGGCTGCACACGGCGCTCGCGGGCAAGGTCTTGACCCGGAGCGACTTCCGGGTGCCCGCGTTCGCGACCGTCGACCTGGTCGGCCGCACCGTCGACGAGGTCGTGCCCCGTGGCAAGCACCTGCTGCACCGGATCGGGGACCTGACCGTGCACTCCCACCTGAAGATGGAGGGGCGGTGGGACGTCTACGCGCCAGGTGAGCGCTGGCGACGCCCGGCGCACCAGGCACGCGCGATCCTCGACACCGAGGACGTCTCGACCGTCGGGTTCACGCTCGGGGTGCTCGAGGTGGTCCCCCGCGACCAGGAGTCCGAGGTCGTCGGGCACCTCGGCCCGGACCTGCTCGGGCCCGACTGGGACGCCGACCAGGCGCTCGAGAACCTGACGCGGGATCCTGCACGGCCGGTCGGACTGGCGCTGCTCGACCAGCGCGTGCTCGCCGGCCTCGGCAACGTCTACCGCAACGAGCTCTGCTTCCTGCGCGGAGTCCTGCCGACCCGCCCGGTGGCCGAGGTGCACGACGCCGGCCGGATGATCTCCCTGGCGAGCCGGCTCATCCTGGCGAACCGCGACCGCAGCCACCGGGTGACGACGGGGATCGACCGCCCGGGGCGTCGGTTCTGGGTCTACGGACGCGCGGGCAAGCCGTGCCTGCGGTGCGGCACCCGGATCCGGCGAGGGGACCTCGGTGACTCGGAGCTCACCCTGCGGGACACCTACTGGTGCCCGCGCTGCCAGACCTGAACCGCGGTCGCAGCGACGAGCACCGGCACGTGCCTGCTCACCGGGTGACGGGGTGCAGGCGCTCGGCGGCGGTCGATCGCACCGCGTCCGTGACCCGCTCGAGCAAGGGTGATGCCAGGTTCCACCGCTGCCACCACAGGGCGACGTCGGCGCGGCGGGTCGGGGTGAGCTCGAGCAGCTCGCCCCGCGCCAGGGCATCGAGGCACTGCGCCTCGGGCAGCATCCCCCACCCGAAGCCGAGCGAGACCGCCCGTGCGAAGTCGGCCGAGGTCGGGACGAAGTGGCGTGGACCGGAGGGCGCGTGACCGAGCACCCGGCGGAGGTAGCCCTGCTGCAGGTCGTCGTCACGGTCGTAGTCGACGAGCGGCACCAAGTCCAGGCGACTCAGCATCCGCCGCTCGGTGTCGGCGTCGGACAGGTAGCGGTCGACGAACGCCGGCGATGCCACCGCCCGGTACCGGTCGATGCCGAGCGGTACCGACGAGCAGCCCTGCACGGGGTCCGCCTCGGCCGTCACGGCACCCATCACCGTGCCGGCGCGCAGCAGCTCGGCGGTGCGGTCCTGGTCCTCGCGGTGCAGGTCGAAGACCACCTCGGTGTCGACACGGACGAGTGCGAGAGCGTCGAGGAACCACGTGCCGAGCGAGTCGGCGTTGACGGCGAGCGGGATCGACGGCACCGCGGACCCCGATCCGTCGGCATCGGTCTCGCCGAGTGCGCGGGCGGTCTCGTCGTCGACCAGCCGCACCTGGCGTGCATGCCGGAGCACGACGGCGCCGTCGGCCGTCGGGGTGACCGGGGTCGTCCGCTGCAGCAGGACCCGGCCGATCTGCTGCTCCATCGACTTGATGCGCTGCGAGACCGCCGACGGGGTGATCGCCAGGGCTCGGGCGGCCGCGTCGAGGGTGCCGTGGTCGACGGCGGCCAACAGGGTCTCGAGGTGCTCGCGCTGGAACCGGACCATGCAGTGCAGCTTACGGCGCTGTAGGAACGTGAGCTGGTCTACAGACGGGGGTGCACCTAGCGTCGTTGACGTGACCACGCTTCTCCCCCTGCTCACCGGCCTCGGCACCGGACTCGCCCTGATCGTCGCGATCGGTGTGCAGAACACCTACCTGCTCCGGTTGGCGGTCAGCTCGGGCCTGCGGGTGGTGACGGCGGCGGTCGTCGTGTGCGCGGTGTCGGACGCCGTGCTCATCGTCGCCGGGGTGCTCGGCGTCGGGGCCGTGGTCGAGCGGTTCCCGGTGGCGCTCGTCGTCGTGCGGTTCGTCGGGGCCGCGTTCCTCGTGACCTACGGCGTGCTCGCCGCGCGACGGGCACAGCGGCCGTCGCGCGACGCCATGCGCGTGGCCGACGACGCGGCGGACGACGTGACCATCGCGACTCGCGTCGCCGACCAGGCGTCGGACGACGGCGTGCCGGAGCCGGCCGCGGGCAGTGGACCCGAGCGCCCGGGGACGGTGGTGGCGGGGCGGACGCGCACCGTGCCTCCCGGCCAGGCGGTGACCATGCGCACGGCAGTGGCGACCATGCTCGTCTTCACGTGGGCGAACCCGCACGTGTACCTGGACACGCTGGTGTTCCTCGGATCCGTCGCGAACCAGCAGGGCCCGGACGACCGCTGGCTGTGGACCGTCGGCGCGGTTGCGGCGAGCTGCCTGTGGTTCGGCGCGCTCGGGTTCGGCGGGCGACTGCTCCGACCGCTGTTCGCGAAGCCGCTGACGTGGCGGGTGTTCGACGGTCTGGTCGCCGTCGTGATGCTGGGCTTCGGCGTCCTGTTGGTCGTCGGCGCGTAGGAGGCCGGAGCCCGCTACTGCTGGCCCTTGCCGACCCGGCTGTTGCGGCGGCTGTAGCCGAAGTAGATCGCGAAGCCGATCACGAGCCAGACGACGAACCGCAGCCAGGTCTCGACCTCGAGGTTCAGCATCAGCCAGAAGCACAGCACCGCCGACAGGATCGGGATCACCGGCGACCACGGCACCCGGAACGAGCGCGGGGCGTCCGGGCGCGACTTGCGGAGCACGATGATGCCGATCGACACCAGCACGAAGGCCGACAGCGTGCCGATGTTGATCATGCCCTCGAGCTTGTCCACCGCCGTGAACCCGGCGAGCAGCGCGACGACGACCCCCGCGACGACCTGCACGCGCACCGGCGTCTGCGTCTTCGGGTTCGTCTTCGAGAACCAGCGCGGCAGCAGACCGTCGCGGCTCATCGCGAAGACGATGCGGGACAGACCGAGCAGCAGCACCATGACGACGGTCGTCAGACCGATCAGGGAACCGATGGCGATGATGCCGGCAGCCCACGGCAGCCCGACGATGTCGAAGGCCGAGGCCAGGGACGGTGCGTCCTCCTGCGCGAGGCGCTGGTAGGAGACCATGCCGGTGATGACGATGCTGACGCCGACGTAGAGCAGCGTCACGATGCCCAGGCCGATGAAGATGCCGCGGGGCAGCGTCTTCTGCGGGTTCTCGGTCTCCTCCGCGCTGGTCGCGACGACGTCGAACCCGATGAACGCGAAGAACACGAGCGACGCCGCGGCGAGCAGCCCGAAGACGCCGTACTGCGCGGGCTCGGAACCGGTGAACCACGACACGAGCGACTGGGTCCAGACGCTGCCCTCCGCGCCCTTGGCGGGCTCCGACGGCGGGATGAACGGGGTGAAGTTCGCGGCCTTGACGAAGAACGCGCCGGCGACGATGACGAACACCACGATGGCGACCTTGATGATCGTGATGACCGCCGAGACCCGCGACGACAGGCGGGTGCCGAAGGCGAGCAGCACCGTGAAGATACCGACGATCAGGACCGGGCCCCAGGTGAACGGGATCGGGCCGAGCTGGATCGTGCTCGGCAGGGTCACACCGAACACGTCGAATGCGGTGCTGAGGTAGATGCCCCAGTACTTCGCGATGACGGCGCTGGCGGTGAGGGTCTCGAGGATGAGGTCCCAGCCGACGATCCAGGCGAGGAGCTCGCCCATCGTGGCGTAGGTGAACGTGTAGGCGGAGCCGGCGACGGGGATCGTCGAGGCGAACTCGGCGTAGCACATGATCGCCAGGCCACACGTGACCGCGGCGAGCAGGAACGAGATGATGACGCCGGGCCCGGCGAAGTTCGCGGCGGCGTTCGCGCCGACCGAGAAGATGCCGGCGCCGACGGCGACCGCGATGCCCATCGCGGCGATGTCGAACGTCTTCAGGGAGCGTTTCAGGGACCGGCCCTGCTCCTCGGAGTCGGCCAGTGAGGCCTCGATCGACTTGATGCGGAGCTTCGTTGCCATGGGGTGGATCCCGTCATCGGCTGGGCGGCGGACCCCGTGACATTACTGGTGTACCACCCCGACACGCAAACAGCGGAGCCGCTGGGCGCATGGGAAACAGGTTCCGGACGCGGAACCAGGGAACGGCGCGGTGCGGTGTCCGGAACCAGGTTCCGTGGGCAGGGCGGGTCGACCGGGAGGCCCGGCTCGGCTCAGGCGGATCGGCGCCAGTCCGCCAGGAACCGCGCTCCGGCCTCGTCGTGGATCACCCCGTCGGGTGCGGTGAGCACCGGGTACGGCGTCGCCGGCACGCCGTCCGAGGGACGGACGTCGACGTGCGCGACCTCGTGACCGTTCGCGTGCAGCCAGTCCGCCATCGCGTAGTCGCTGCGCGAGTCGCCCATCGTGCGCCAGGCCGTCGGCAGCTCGCCGTCCTGCGCCAGGAGCTCGAGCGACCGCTCGGCGCCCATGTCCTTGCCGCTGCGGTCGGACTCGACGTCGGTCGAGATGATCGTCGGGTCGATCCGCCACTGCACGGCGCCGTCGGCGTCGGGTCGGACGTCGTCGAGACGGCGCACGCCCAGGCCGCGACGCTCGAGGGCCGCCATCGCCTTCGCGTCGAACTCGGGCTGCCGGGCCAGGTACGTGGCGTTCGGCACCTCCACCCGCTGCTCGATCGACACCATGGCGCGCTTCGTCTCGTCGAAGAACACCAGGTCGGCGTACTCGGTGCGGACGAGCTCGCGCATCTCGTCGGCGTAGTCGCGCGGGAGCGCCAGGTCGTCGGCGACGGTGAGCTCGCTCATCCCGCCCTCGTACTGCGGGCCGATCGAGCACCAGACGGCGCCCTTCTCGCAGACGGCGTGCACGCGGCCACCCTCGGCGAGACCACCGGCGAGCAGCGGACCGACCACCTCGCTCCGGATGAAGGCGTCGCTCCGGCCGGTGTTGAAGACGACGGGGATGCCCTCGGCGGCGAGGGCGACGAGGTCCTCGATGATGCTCGGGATCGCGATGGTGCGGGAGACGGGGCTGGCGATGGGCCCGTCGACGTCGAGCAGGAGACCGAGACGAGGTGCGTTCACCACGCCATCCTCTCGCAGTCAGCTGCTCGGTGAGACGACCCGGACCAGGAACCCGTCGAGCACGGCGCCGATCGCAGCCGGGTCGGGCACGTGACCCTGCCCGGGGACCTCGACGTAGCCCGAGCCCGGCACGGCCTCGACGACCGCTCGGGCCGCCTGCCGCATCCACTCGTGGCCGTCGCTGCCCGCGGCGACGAGCACCGGGACACCGACCGCTGCTGCCACCCGCTCCGGGATCGCCAGGCCGTTGAGCACCCGCACGTCGCGGCTGAGCACGTGGGCGTCGACGACGAGTGACCGCCAGAGCGCACCCTTCAGCCGCAGCGCCGAGATCTGCCCCATCGGCACCCCCAGGACGTGCGCGAGGAACGCCCGGACCGCTTGGGCGCGACGGCCGGCGGCGACGTGTTCGTCGAGCAGGTCGGCGAAGACGACGTCGTCGGCGTGCGGGTCGACCGTCGCTCGGTACGGCGGCTCCCACAGCACGGCGGCCCCGAGCGGGACGCCGGCGGCGAGGCCCCGGAGGACCACCCCCGCGCCGACGCAGAGGCCGAGCGCGGCGACGGGTCCGTCCACACTCGCGACGACGGCCGCGAGGTCCTCGACCTCGCGTTCGATCGTCCACGGGGTGGTGTCGCCGCTCGCACCGCGGCCCCGCCGGTCGTACGTGATGACCCGGTAGCGGTCCTGCAGGCCGCCGGTCAGGTGCTCGACGGTGGGGGTGCCGTGGTGGTCGAAGGCGCCACCGACCACGACGAGCGCCGGACCGGTCCCCGCGTCGGACACGGCGATCACCGTGCCGTCGGCGGAGACGACCGTGCGGTCGACGTGCTGGTCCATTGGGGGCCTTCCGAGGGTGGTTCGACGGCGCTGCGTCGGGTCCTCGGGAGGGACCGGGCGGGTCGGTCCTCGAAGCATGGCATCGGAGCGCTCCCACGTCACCACCCGCAACCAGGGGGAGACGACCGATCCGGGTCCGGGTCCGGCTCCGCTCAGCGGTCGCGGTAGATCGCTCGGCGGTGGCCGGCATCGACGACGATCACGATGAGTCGGCCGTCGTCGATCTCGTAGATCAGACGGTAGTCACCTGATCGCACCCGCCAACCGGGTCGGTTCACGAGCTTCCGAGCTGCCGGGGGCCGCGGGTGGTCGGCGAGGATCGCGAGGAGTCCCTCGATCCGCCGACGACCGTCGGGCGGGAGCTTGCGGATGACACGTTGCGCGGACGGGATGACCTCGACCGACCAGGTCATCCGAGTCCGAGTTCGCGCTTGAGATCGTCCCACTGCACGTTCTCGCCGCCGATGCGCTTGTTCTCCGCGATGGCAGCGTCGTACGCGACCAGGTCGTCGAGGTCCTCGGCCGCCTCGAGCAGGCGGTCCAGGACATCCGCGTCCACCACCGCCGCGACGCGCTTGTTGCGCCGGGTCAGGTAGACGGGTTCGTGCCGGGCGTCATCGATGATCGACGCCAGGCGGCCACGTGCTTCGGAGATCGACACTTCGCTCACCTGTACATTCTAGAGCGTTTTGTACAACTCAGACGAGCGCCGTGGTGCCGACCGACTCCCGTTCGAGCAACGATCGCTTGACGTCGAGCCCCCACGCGAAGCCCCCGAGTGTGCCGTCGGACCGCAGTACCCGGTGGCACGGCACGAACAGGGCTGGAGCGTTCCGTGCGCACACGCTGGCGGCGGCCCGCACGGCGTCCGGGCGACCCATCGCCCCCGCGAACTCGGTGTAGGTCAGGGTGCCGCCGGCGGGGATGCGGCGGAGCTGCCGCCACCCCTCGGTGAACAGGTCGGTGCCGAACTGCCGCACCGGCACCTGCATGGCGTGCTCGACCTCGCCCGAGTAGAAGGCGTCCACGGCATCAGCGGAGGCGACCGTGCCGTCGACGATGCGACTGGGCCGGTACCGGTCGGCGAGCCGCCCGAGGATCCGGTCGACGGAGTCGGTCCAGCCCGAGGCGAGGACACGGCCCTCGGCGTCCTCGAGCACGGTGAAGGCCCCGTCCGGGGTGTCCAGGGTCTGGATGGTTGCGTCGGTCATCGTTCGTCCTTCCGAGGGTCGTTGTCTGCGTGCCGCGCACGGCCGGTGCCGTGCACCCGCGCACCGGCGGCCGTCGCGATCGCGCGGTCGATGATCGGTCGCCAGCAGTGCATCGTCAGGTAGCTCCGCCAGGGCGCCACCTGCTCCGACCATAGGGAGAGCTCGCGCGCCGTACCGGGCAGTCCGAGTTCCTGTGCACCGTTGCGCACCGCGAGGTCGCTGTGGAGGAACACGTCGGGGTGGTGCCGGACCCGGAGCGCCACGTAGTCGGCGGTCCACGGCCCGATGCCCTTCACCGCCAGCAGCCGCTCGCGCAGTTCGTCGAGGGACTGTCCGCCGTCGATGACGAGCGACCCGTCGGCGAGCGCCGCGGCGACCCGCAGGATCGTGTCGACGCGGGTGGCCGGACCGCGCAGCACCTCGTGGCCGCGGGCGGCGATGACCTCGGCGGACGGGAACAGCAGGCCCTCCGGCAGGATCGCCGACGGCACGGCGGCACCGAGCGCCGCCACGAGCCGCGTCTGGGCCGTCCTGGCCGCGGCGACGGAGACCTGTTGCCCGATGAGGGTGCGGAACACGATCTCGTGCGCGTCGACGGCACCGGGCAGCCGCAAGCCGGGGACCCGCCGCACCGCCGCGGCCAGCTCGGGCACGGAGCCGAGCACCGCGTCGACGGCGACCGGGTCGGCATCGAGGTCGAAGTACGACCGGACGCGGGCGACGAGCGTCGGCAGGTCGGACAGGTCGGTGACGCGCACCCGCAGGTCGATCCCGGTACCGCGACCGGCGGCCGTGGAACCGGCCGCCCCCGCGACCGCGGCCGATGCGCTGAACCAGCCCGGGCCTCCCGGCAGGTCGAGCAGCCGTCCGTAGGAGGTGACCCGCCCGGAATCGTCGGTGTCCACCTGCTCCAGGCCCGGCAGGGCGTGCAGCGCGTGCCAGTCGAGGAGCCCCTGCGCGTCGAACGGCGGCCGCGCGGGCAGGTGCACGTGCAGTGCGCCGTCGGACGCGGGCCGGAGCGTCCGGCGGGCGCGCAGTTCGGACGGGGTGACGGCGAAGACCTCGCGGACGGTCTCGTTGAACTGGCGGACGCTCGCGAACCCGGCCGCGAAGGCGACGTCCGCGATGGGCAGGTCCGACGACGTCAGCAGCGTGCGTGCCGTCTGGGCGCGGTGTGCGCGGCTGAGCGCCTTCGGGCCGGCACCGAGCTCGGCCGTCATGATGCGGTTGAGCTGGCGTTCGGAGTAGCCGACCCGTGCGGCGAGCCCCGGGACGCCGTCGCGCTCGACGACGCCGTCGAGGACGAGGCGCATGGCGCGGCCGGCGACGTCCTCGCGCAGGTCCCACTCGGGGCTGCCGGGGGTCGCTTCGGGCAGGCAGCGCTTGCAGGCACGGAAGCCGGCCAGGTGCGCTGCTGCACTCGTGCGGTAGAAGGTGACGCCGGTCTCGCGGGGCGTGCGTGCCGGGCAGCTCGGTCGGCAGTAGATGCCCGTGGAGTGCACGGCGGTGACGAACTGGCCGTCGAAGCGTGCGTCGCGCGAGGCGACGACGCGGTAGCGCTCGGCATGCAGCTGGTCGGTTCCGGGGATGGTCACGGGCCCAGCCTGACACGCACCACCGACCGCGACTGGCGGAAATCGGACGCCGCGGCACGTCGCGTGGTGCGGGTGGCGGGCGGCCCGAGGTTCCGAGGTTCCGAGATCTCGGCATGTCGGCGCTCGATGTGCTCGCCCGTGGAACCTCGGCGCCACACGGACGGCGTGTTGTGGAACCTCGGCGCAGTGGCGACGAGGGCACGGCGTCGACCGGGAGGCCCGGCTAGCGTTGGGCGGGTGACCTCCGGAGACGACGTAGCCGGGTCTGACCACCGGGTCGGCTCCGACGAGCTCGCCGAGCTCGCCGACTCCGTCGACCTGCCGTTCCGGACCGACGTCGAGGTCGCGCTGCTGCTCGTGTCGCGCCGCCACCGCTACGAGGGCAGGCCGGCCGACGGTGCCCTGCCGGTCCGGTCGGACGACCCCGACGAGCTGCGCGACCGCATCCAACTGCGTGCGGGACTCGGCATCGTCGGCGACCGCTACTTCGCGGCGCGGGCGCACGTGCACGCCTCGGTGACGGTCCTCGGACTCGAGGGCCTCGAGGAGGTCGGACGATCACTCGGCGTGCCGGTCGACCCCGTGGCGACCCGGCGGAACGTGTTCCTGCGAGGCGCCGACGTCGAGGCGCTCCGAGGCGAGCCGTTCTCGTTGCAGAGTCCCGGCAGCGATGCGGTGCTGTTCCGCGGGTACCGGTCGGCGAACCCGTGCGCCTGGATGGACCACGAGGTGGCGCCGGGGGCGTTCCGGGCGATGCGTGGACGGGGCGGAGTGCGGTGCGACCCCGAGTCCGACGGCGTGCTCGCCCTCGGACCCGCGGTGCTCCGGACGACCCGCCCCGTCGCGCTGGGCTGACGGCGGCGCCGTCAGCGGCAGCGCCGTCAGCGGCAGCGCCGTCAGCGGCAGCGCCGTCAGCGGCAGCGCACTGCGCTCACGCGGTCAGCGCGCTCTCGATCGCGTCGACGAAGGCCGGCAGGTCGTCGGGGTTCCGCGAGGTGATGATGCCGCCGTCGACCTGAACCTCCTGGTCGACCCACTCGGCGCCGGCGTTCCGGACGTCGGTCTGCAGCGACGGGAACGAGGTGATCGTCCGTCCGCGCAGCACACCGGCCTCGATGAGGGTCCACGGGCCGTGGCAGATCGCCGCGACGGGCTTGTTCGCCTCGACGAAGGCCGTCACCAGGGAGACCGCCGAGTTGTCCTGTCGCAGGGTGTCGGCGTTGATCGTGCCACCGGGGACCACGAGCGCGTCGTACCCGGTCACGTTGACACCGGCGATGGTGGTGTCGGGGTCGAGGGACTTGCCGGGGTCCTTGTCGCCGACGAGGGTCGCGATCGAACCGGAGTCCTGCGCCGCCACGGTCACCGTCGCGCCGCGCTCGCGGAGCTGGTCGACGGGCACGACGATCTCGTCCTGCTCCACGCCGTAGTTCGTCGCGATGACGAGGACCTTCTTGCCGTCCAGGGTTGCCATGGTCGCTCCTTCCGCGGCCCGGTGGTTCCGGCCGCACGTGCGGCCCGGTTGTTCCGGCCGCACACCCGAGGGTCGTCGGGGAGCGCTGGGCGTGCCCGCAGGACGCAGCGGGTCCTCAGCCGCGGATGCGGAAAGCGGACCCTTCGGGCTCGACGGTGATGCCCTCGTACCCCGACACCCGGTAGAGCCCGGCCGTGACGTCCGACTCGTGCGGGCCGACGACGACCGTGGTCGCTCCGGAGGCGATGGCCGACTCGAGGCCGGCGGGGGCGTCCTCGAACGCCACGCAGTCGGTGGCCTCGACACCGAGCAGCGCGGCACCGCGCAGGTACCCGTCGGGGTGGGGCTTGCCGTGCTCGACGTCCTCGGACGGCACGAACGCCGTCGGCATGGTCAGGCCCGCTGCCGCCATCCGGCCGGCGGCCAGGTCGCGCGGCGCACTCGTCACGAGCGCCACCGGGACCCCCGCGTCGAGGAGCCGGTCGACGAAGGCGGCGGCACCGGGGATCTCGAAGATGCCCTCGCTGCTCGCGCTCTCCTCGGCGACCAGTGCGGCGGCGATGCGGAGCTGTTCGTCACGGTCCAGTTCGGGCAGGAAGTGCTCGATCGTGCTGATCGCCTGACGGCCGTGCGAGAAGGCGAGGATCTCGGCCGGGTCGATGCCGCGGTCGTGACCGAACCGGGTCCAGGTGGCCTCGACCACCGCGGTCGAGTCGACGAGCGTCCCGTCCATGTCGAAGAGGACCCCGGACGCCACGATGTCGATCACGCGCCCGACCCTAGCCGACGCGGTCGACCGTCCCCGAGACTCGGGCAGGCGGCTCCGCCCGGACGTACCGGGTCAGCAGCACGTCACCCGCACCGCGGAGCACGTGCGCGGGGCGCATCCGTCGCAGCTCCGGTGAACTGCCGCGGGCGATCCGGGGCCCGGTGCCGCCCTCGAGCGACGGGTCGATCGTCAGGGTCAGCTCGTCGACGGCGTCCGCGGCGATGAGCGACCCGAGGAACGACGGCCCGCCCTCGCAGTGGATCGTGCCGAACCCCCGCGCCACCAGTGCGTCGCGGACGAGCGACACGTCGACCGAGTCGGGGTCGGTGTCGGTGCTGCAGGGCACGACGTCGGCGACGGACGACAGCGCGACCCCGACGTCCGACGCCGCCGCAGCCGCGGAGGTCAGGACGACTGGCCGGACCGGGGCCTCGGTGAACACCCGGGATCCGGCGTCCAGTGACAGTGACCGCGACACGATCGCGAACACCGGGTGGTCGGGCAGGCCGTGCGCCCGGCGCCAGGCCACGTCGGCGTCGTGCAGGACCATCGGCCCGTAGCCCTCGTCACGCACGGTGCCGGCTGCGACGAGCACGACGTCGGCGACCCGGCGGAGCAGGTCGAACACGCGCAGGTCGTCCGGGCCGCCGAGCGACCCCGAGACCCCGGCGGCCGAGGCGGACCCGTCGAGCGTCGCCACGAAGTTCACCCGCAGCCACGGCGCCGAGGCACCTGCTGTGTACAGGTCGATGAGGTCGTCGTCGGACAGGTCCGCGATCGACGGGGGCAGGAGGTTCACGTGTTGTGCCGCGCTTCCACTGGGGCGCGCCAACCGAGCGTCGCCTCGACCATGCGCATCGCGTCGACGCTCTCGGCGACGTCGTGCATCCGGACGATCCGCGCCCCGAGCATCGCGCTCACGGTCGCGACGGCGAGCGACCCCGCCAGGCGTTCGCCGCGCGGGCGTCCGAGCGACTCCCCCACGAAGTCCTTGTTCGACACCGCCGCGAGCACCGGGTAGCCGAGCGCCACGACCTCGGGCAGGCGCCGGGTGACCTCGAGCGTGTGCACGGTGTTCTTGTTGAGGTCGTGGCCCGGGTCGACGACGATCCGCGACTCCGGGATCCCCGCGGCGAGCGCCCGGTCGACGCGCTCCCGCAGGAACCCGACGACGGACGCGGTGACGTCGTCGTACTGCGGCGGCGCTGCGAGGGGCCGTCGGGGTTCGGCGAGCGAGTGCGTGATGACGATCGTCGCCTCGGAGTCCGCGACGACGGCCGCCATCCGGGGATCGGACAGGCCGGTGGTGTCGTTGACCACGCTCGCGCCAGCTGCGATCGCCGCTGCGGCGACCTCGGGGCGGAACGTGTCGACGCTGATGGTGACGTCGGACTCCTGGGCGAGCTGCTCGACGACGGGCACGACGCGGTCGACCTCGTCCGCAGCGGGCAGTTCCGGCCCCGGAGCGAACTTCACGCCGCCGATGTCGACCCAGTCGGCGCCCTGTTCGGCAGCCCGGACGGCGGCGGCGACGGCGCGGTCGAGCTCGAAGGTGGCACCGCGGTCGTGGAACGAGTCGGGCGTGCGGTTCACGATCGCCATCACGGCGATGCGGTGGTCGAAGTCGAACGTTCTGCGTCCGATCGTGCGGACCGGCTGCCGCAGGTCCGGCACGACCCAGCCGGGTGCGGTCGATCCTGTCTGGAGGCCCGTGGCGGCCCCCTCGGTCGTCACGCGTCCGCCTCGGGGTCGGGCACACGCCCCGCACCGATGAGCGCGATCGCCTCCGCCCGGCCCGCGGCGTCGGCCAGCGAGCCGTTCGCCGCGACCGTGACGGTCGTCGAGCCGGTCTGGCGCTCCCCACGGGTCGTCACGCACTGGTGCTGCGCGTCGAGGACCACGAGGACCCCCTCGGCACCGAGCCCCTCGGCGATCGTGGCAGCGACCTGCTCGCCCAGTCGTTCCTGCAGCTGCGGACGCGAGGCCACGGCGTCGAGCACACGCGAGAGCGTTCCGAGCCCAATCAGACGGTCACCCGGCGCGTACGCCAGGTGCGCGACCCCGAGGAACGGCAGCAGGTGGTGCTCGCAGACGGACCGGAACTTCACGTCGCGGACGATGACGAGTCGGCCGCGTTCACCGTCCTCGGCGTGCACCGTGCCGTCGCGGGCGATGGCAACGGCGTCCGTGCCGATGCCGGCGAAGAACTCGGCGTACGAGTCGGCGACCCGAGCGGGTGTGCGTTCGAGTTCGGGGCGGTCGGGATCCTCGCCGATGCCGAGCAGGAGTTCGCGCACCGCGGCCTCGACGCGGGCACGGTCCATGCGTGACGTCACCGCTCCATCCAACACCAGCCATGGCCGGAGAACGCGAGCCGGCGCACGGCGTGACGTCCCCCGATCACGCGGGTCGGGCCTCCCGGTCGGACATCGGCGCACCCTGCGCGCCCTGTGAGGATCCTGTGACATGCCGGAAACCCAGCAGGCTTTAAACTTGCTCGGTGAGCGCCACGAAGACCGACACCCCACCCCGGAACCGCTTCGCGACCGGCCTCGATCGATACTTCTCCATCACGAAGCGCGGATCCACGATCCCGCGCGAGGTGCGAGGCGGACTCGTCTCGTTCGTGACGATGGCGTACATCGTCATCCTCAACCCGCTGATCCTCGGTGGGTTCAGCGCCGACCAGGCCGCCAAGGACGTCTCCGGCGGCTGGCTCGAGAACGCGCAGGTCGCCGCCGCGACCGGCCTCGTCGCCGGCCTGATGACCATCGCCATGGGCGTCATCGCGAACCTGCCGTTCGGCATCGCCGCGGGCCTCGGGATCAACTCGTTCCTGGCCGTCAGCGTCGTGCAGCAGGTCACCTGGGCCGAGGCGATGGGACTCGTCGTCATCAACGGCGTGATCATCGTGGTCCTGGCGTTGACGGGGATCCGGACGATGATCTTCACCGCCGTCCCGGCGCAGCTGAAGGCAGCGATCACCGTCGGCATCGGCCTGTTCATCGCCTTCATCGGCCTCGTCGACTCGGGCTTCGTGCGCTCGTCCGGGCTCGCGTCGCCGCCCCTGCAGCTCGGTGAGGACGGCTCCGTCGGCGCCCTGCCGACCATCGTGTTCCTGATCGGCCTCGTCATCATCGGCACGCTCATGGCCCGCAAGGTCAAGGGCGCGCTGCTCATCGGGATCGTCGCGACGACGATCATCGCGATCATCCTGCAGGCGATCTTCCAGGTGCCGACCTCGGTCGACTCGAAGACCGGCTGGAACCTCAACGCCCCCGGCCTGCCGAGTGCGCTCTTCGCGTTCCCCGACCTGTCGCTCGTCGGCCACGCTGACCTGTTCGGTGCATTCAGCCGCATCGGGCCGTTGGCCGCGTCGATGCTCGTCTTCACCCTCGTGTTCACGAACTTCTTCGACGCGATGGGCACCATGACCGGCCTGGCGAAGGCCGCCGGCGTCGCGAAGCCCGACGGCACGTTCCCCCGCCTGAAGTCGGCGCTCGTCGTCGAGGGCGTCGGCGCGATCGCCGGCGGTGGCGCCTCGGTGTCGTCGAACACCGTCTTCATCGACTCCGCCGCCGGCATCGGCGAGGGCGCACGCACCGGCATGGCGTCGGTCGTCACCGGCCTGCTGTTCCTGGCGTCGATGTTCCTCACCCCGCTCACGCAGGTCGTCCCGCTCGAGGTCGCCGCCGCCGGACTCGTCGTCGTCGGCGCCCTGATGGTGGCGCAGGTGGCGGACATCTCGTGGACGGACTTCGGGTCGGCCCTGCCCGCGTTCCTGACGATCGTCGTCATGCCGCTCACCTACTCGATCGCGAACGGCATCGGCGTCGGCTTCATCAGCTGGGTCCTCATCAAGCTGCTGTCCGGCCGGGGCCGCGAGGTGTCGTGGCTGCTCTACGTCGTCGCCGCGGGCTTCCTGCTGTACTTCGCACGAGGGCCGCTGGAGGCGCTGCTCGGCGTCGGCTGAGGCCGGGGGGCCGGGCAGGGGCTGGCCGGGCCGGGCCGGGCCGGGGCTGGTCTGCAAGAGCGACAGTTCCTGTGGGGCCGTCCGAGGGTGGTCCACGAAAGCGACTGTTGTCCGCGAAACATCCGCGGAGAACTGTCGCTTTCGCGATCGGGCCGGCCGAGAGGCCCGTGCTCAGTCCGGCAGGTCGCCCGGCGTCGCCTCGTGGTGGCGTCGACCGCCGGACCGCCGGTCCTCCTTCATGCCCGCCTCGAACAGGTGGCGGCGCCCCTGCACGAGCTCGTCCCGCGCAGTGCGCTCCAGCTCCTTCGCGAGCGCGTAGTACCCGTCGTCGTAGTCCTCGACGACCTGGAACGTCCAGCGGCCGGCGATGACGTTGCGGCCCACGAGCTCGGTGTCGATGCGGTCGGCGAGTTCGGTGTGGCCGGCCTTCCGGAGCTGCTCGACGGCTTCGCCGAGGTTCAGGTCGGCGGTGCCCGTCAGGCGGTGGAAGCCGTAGAGCAGGCCGCGGGCGTGCTCGATGACCTCGACCGCAGCCGACAGTGTGCCGAGTGCCTCCACCGTGGCGTCGGAGACCCCCGCGGGGGCCTGGTGCTGTGCGTCGGGGCCCTGATCGTCGTTCGTCATGCTCCCCGTCTACACGAGGGCATCCGAGGTCAGGCGCAGTCACTTCGTCTGGTTGGGATGGCGCGTGTGGACGTCTGTGATGCAGACGACTCGATCCGCCTCGTCCACCGTGAACCAGATCCGCGCGCCCCGCTTCAGTTCGAGCTGCCGACGTGTCCATTCGCGACCCGAGTGCCGGACGACGCCGAGCGCGCCGCGACTGACCACGGCTTCACGGCGCGTCGAGGACGATCGGGTGCTCGAGGAGTTCGGGGTCGCCGGTGCTCCAGCCCGCCGCGATCGCCTCGGCACTGCTGCGCCACGCCTGCATCTCGACGAGCAAGGCCCGCGGCTGCCTGAGCGAGAACGATCCACGAGCCACGTCGACGATCTCGCGGGCAAATCGCTGCTGGTCGTCTCGACTCAGGAGCTTGATCCACGGGTAGGGGATGGCGAGTCGATCGTGGAGCGGCAGCCCCTCGTTGACGGTCACCGCAGCGATCAACTGCGCAGCGATCTCGAGGACCGCGTCGTCGTCGTCCGAGCGTTCCTTCGTGGTGAGCACGAGCGCTTTTCCATCGCGCCGCGTGACTTCGAGCGGCTCTTCTTCAGCTGCAGCGAACACTTCTCTCGAATGGCGGGAGAGGTCAGACGACTGGACGGCACGACGCGAGCGAGGAGGGGCGGTCAGGGTCATGGATCCAGCGTATTCAGAACGCGTTCTGAACACAACCCGCAGTTGCTCGCCGTCCGATTGCGACCTAGCATTCGAACACACGTTCGAACGAGGAGACCCGATGATGATCACGGAGACGGCCGCCACGGTGTGGTGGGCCGAGGGCGCACCGAGCCGGCTGGTCTGGGGCGGGCGCCGTTGGCGGGTGAGCGACACCCCGACCCGTCTGACCGTGACGCGGGCCGAGCTGCCGACCGCCATCACCCACGCCCCCGAGCGCACGGTCGGCTGGCGTTTCCAGGCCACGGCCGACGACGGGGAAACGCTGGTGGTCGACATCGTGCCCGAGGGCAGCGGCTGGGGCGTCGCGCGGACGTGGACGTGAGCGCCACCCCGGATGCGGACTACGTCGTCACGCGCTCGACCGGCGCCCGCTCCGGAGCCGGTCGTTCCATGAGACGCCAGGCGCCACCCGTCAGCGGCGCGAGCGTCACGACGGTGTAGAGCACGACGACCGCTCCGAACGTCGCCTGCACACCGACACCCTCGGCCGCGAACCCGGCGAGCAGTCCGCCGAGCGGGATGCCCGCCCAGGACCCGGCTCCGAGCAGCCCGAACACCCGGGCCCGCATGTGCACCGGGATGCGCTCGAGCTCGACCGCACCGAGGATCGGGTTGAGTGCGCCGGCGGCGAGGCCCGACAGCGCCGAGGCAGCGAGCATCCACGGCAGCCCGAGGCCGAGCGCCGGCACCAGGAGCGAGGGCCCACCGGCGAGCACGAAGCACACGACGAACGTGATCCGACGGGGGACGCGGTGTGCGACGTACCCGAAGGCCACCGACCCGAGGAACGCCGCACCGCCGAAGGTCCCGGTCACGAAACCCAGCGCCTGCGCCCCGCCGAGTGTGTCGGCGGCGTAGAGCGGGAGCAACGTCGTCGACCGGGCCGCGTCGAGCAGGTTCGTGATCAGCACGAGGGCGATCACGAGCCGGAAGAACGGGTCGCGGACGCAGAACCGGAAGCCCTCGGCGATGTCCCGCCAGTACCCGCTGGTCGGAGCCGCATCAGCGGTCGCTGCCGCCGCGTCGCCGTCCGCCGGCCGGACCAGCGCCGCAGCGAGCAGGGCGGCGGTGCCGAACGCCACCGCGGTGCAGACGAGGGCGGCCATCGGTCCGGCAGCCGCGACGAGCACCCCGCCGAGTGGCGCGCCGATGAGCACCGAGAGTCGCTGGGACGCCTCGAAGTGACCGACCGCGCGCTCCAGCGGGACGCCGGCCGATCGTGCGAGCCCCGGGAGCAGGACCCGGCGTGCGGACTCCCCGGGCAGGTCGAACAGGCCGCTCACGAACACGAGCGCCAGGAGTGCCCAGAACGGCAGACCCACCGTCCAGGCGAGGACCGGCATCGCCAGGAGGGTCACACCGCTGACGAGGTCCGACGCCACACTCGAACGGACGAACCCGACCCGCTCGACGAGCGCCCCGCCGAAGGGGCCGCCGAGGACGATCGGCACCGTCGCGGCGAAGGCGGCGATCCCGACGTCCGTCGCCGAGCCGCCCCGGGCCAGGACGGCGAAGGGCACGGCCACGGTCGTGACGACGTTGCCGGTCCGCGAGACGACCTGGACCGCGAGCAGCGCCCGCAACCGTGCCCGGGCGTTCACGGTCGCCCCATCCGGTAGCTCTGCGTGACGGCGATGACGCGCTCCGACCCGTCACCCGGCGTGTGCGCGTCACTCACGGCCGTCCATCGCTCGACGACGGCACGCAGTTCGGCGCCGAGGCCGGTGAGTTCCTCGGCGGTCAGCCGCAGCACCTCGTCGGAACTGGTCGACGCCGCGACCCACTCACGGCCGAGCACCGGCGCCTGGTCGATGAACCGCCCGTACTCGGCCGCGTACGCATCGGCGACGGTGTGGTCGAGTGCCGTCGTGGCGAGCATCCGTTCCGGGTCGTCGAGCGCATCGGCGAGGTCCCACGACGTGCGGTCCGCAGTCGCACGCCACCACCGCTCCCGCCGGTCCGAACCGAGCTCCGGCGCCGGCTCGATGAAGTCCGCGTCGGCCAGGCGCTTGCAGTGGTAGCTGATCGTGCCGGGTGCCTCGTCGATCTCGTCGCCGAGCATCGCCGCGGTCTGCGGTCCACCGGAACGCAGGAGCCCGACGATCCGCAGTCGGGTCGGGTGGGCGAGGGCACGCATGTGGGCGGCGTCGTCGAGTCTGCGCACGGTCATGCTCTGACGATAGATGCACAAGAACTCTTGCGCAATGCTTCTTGTGTAGTTGATCGGCTGAGACGGCCGCCACCGCGCTACGGTTCCGGCATGGCGAAGTGGATCGCGCTGCTGCGCGGAGTGAACGTCAACGGCATCACGATCAAGAACGCCGAGCTCGCGGAACTGCTCCGTGGAATCGGCTTCGACGACGTCCGCACGGTGCTCGCATCCGGCAACGTGGTGTTCGGGACGGACGCCGACGCGCCGACCCTGAAGGGCACGATCGAACAGGCACTCCGCGACCGCTTCGGCTACGACGCGTGGATCGTGCTCGTCCCGCACGACGACCTCGAAGGCATCGTCGAGCGGTTCCCGTTCGACCGGGCCGACGATCGGCACGACTACGTGGTGTTCGGCTCCGACGACGACGCCCTCGACGCGCTGCTCGCCGACCTCGTGCTCGACACCACGGTCGAGCAGGTCGCCCGGGGTGACGGGGTCGTGTACTGGTCCTGCCCGAAGGGGTCGAGCACGGACACCGTGTTCGCGAAGCGGGCCGGAGCAGCACGCTTCAAGCGCTCGACCACGACGCGCAACACGAACACGCTCCGGAAGCTCCTGTGACCCGAGCGAGCCCGGTCTGACGCCCTACGCGGTCGTCTCGTCCACGTCGAAGTCGCGCTGGAGCGAGATCGTCGGGATCGACGCCGTGATCACGGAGCCGTCAGCCCGGAGCGTGCCCTGGATGTCGCTCGTGGTCGGTGCGTGCCCGGACATGCGTGGCCCCTGGTGCGGCAACGGCACGACGGTCGGCTCGCCGGCCTCGATGTCCCACTGCTGGTTGTGCACCCAGGCGGTGAAGCCCGAACCCGTCTCGACCGTGAAGGTCATGGCGTCCTGCCCGAGGTCGACCCGGACCCGCGACCCGCGCACGGTCAGACGGTAGGTCAACGAGTCCCAGTGCCGCGGCAGTCGCGGGTTGAACGTCATCCGGCCGCCGTGGTCGCGCATGCCGCCGAACCCGTTGACGAGCGCACCCCAGATGCCACCGGTCGACGCGATGTGCACGCCGTCCGAAGTGTTGCCGTGCAGGTCGGCCAGGTCGACGTAGAGCGCCGTCTGGAAGTACTGATCGGCGAGGTCGTGGTACCCGACCTCGGCCGCCATGATCGACTGCACGACCGCCGACAGCGTCGAGTCGCCCGTGGTGAGCGCGTCGTAGTAGTCGAAGTCGCGGCGCTTCTCGGCCGCGGTGAACTCGTGCCCTTGCAGGAACAGCGCGAGCACGACGTCTGCCTGCTTGAGCACCTGGAACCGGTAGATGACCAGCGGGTGGTAGTGGAGCAGCAGCGGACGCTTGGACTCGGGGGTGTTCTCGAGGTCCCAGAGTTCCTTGTCGAGGAACTGGGCGTCCTGCGGGTGGATGCCACGGTGCGGGTCGAAGGGGATCTCCATCGACTCGGCGGCGTGCTCCCACTCGACGAGCTCGTCGGGGCGCAGACCGGTGCGGCGCACCATCCGGTCGTACTCTTCGACGTCGTCGGCCGCGAGTTCGCGGCACGCGTTCACCGCGAACCACAGGTTCGCTCGCGCCATGACGTTCGTGTAGAGGTTGTCGTCGACGA
The DNA here is from genome assembly GCF_003751685.1 of Curtobacterium sp. PhB78. NCBI lineage: Bacteria > Bacillati > Actinomycetota > Actinomycetes > Micrococcales > Microbacteriaceae > Curtobacterium > Curtobacterium sp. PhB78. The sequence continues at coordinate 230,758 of NZ_RKIA01000003.1, read as the reverse complement.
CGGTCGTGTACTCGTCGGGCCCGGTGACGCCGTCGATGTGGAACTTCTTGTCGCCGTTGGAGCGCCAGAAGCCGAGGTCGGCCCACAGCCGAGCGGTCTCGACGAGCACGTCGATCGCCCCGCGCTTCAGGAACTCGGTGTCACCGGACGCCCGCACGTACTGCATCAGGGCATGGGCGATGTCGGCGTCGATGTGGTACTGCGCGGTGCCGGCGGCGTAGTACGCGCTCGACTCCTCGCCGTTGATCGTGCGCCAGGGGAACAGGGCACCCCGCTGGTTCAGCTCGCGTGCCCGCGAGCGTGCGGCGTCGAGCATGTTGTAGCGGAACCGCAGCGCGTTCCGGGCGACGATCGGCGCCGTGTACGACAGGAACGGCAGGACGTAGATCTCCATGTCCCAGAAGTAGTGCCCGCCGTAGCCGGAGCCGGTGACGCCCTTGGCGGCGATGCCGTGCCCGTCGGTGCGGGCCGTGGCCTGCGCGAGCATGAACAGGTTCCACCGGACGGCCTGCTGGATCTCCGGCTGCCCGGCGATCTCGACGTCGCTGCGTGCCCAGTAGTCGTCGAGCCAGACGCGCTGCTTCTCGAACGTCTCGTCGATGTTCTCGGCGTGCGCCCGGTCGAGCGTGCGGTCGCAGCGGTCGGCGAGTTCGCGCACCGGGACACCGCGGGAGGTGTGGTACACGACGTGCTTGACGAGTCGGATCGGCTGCCCGGCACGCGCCTGGACGCGGTAGACGTGCTTCGCCAGGTCGTCGTCGATCGACGACGACTCGTCCCAGCTGTTCTCGGTCTCGAGGTGGTGCTCCACACCGACGCAGATGGTCATGCCGGAGCTCGACGCCTGGTACCCGAGCAGGGAACGGGCGCCGGTGCTGCGCTTGAGCTTCGGTTCGAGCACCCGGTCGGTGAAGGCCTCGGCCTTGCGCGGGTCGAAGGCGTTCGCGGCCGCCCGCATCCCGGCGTGGTACTCGTCCTGCACGTCCTGGCGGTTCAGGATCTGGCTGGACAGCAGGATCGAGGCGTCCGCGTCGAGCACGGTGACCTCGTAGTCGATCACGGCGAGGTGCCGATCGGTGAACGACACCAGACGGCGGGACCGGATCAGCACGCGCTTGCCGGACGGCGTCGACCACTCGGTCTCGCGGAACAGGTAGCCGCCGCGGAACTCGAGGCGCCGCGTGTGGTGGAGGATGTCCGCCTCGGCCAGCACCAGGGGTTCGTCGTCGACGTACAGCCGGATCACCTTGGCGTCGGGCGCGTTGATGATCGTCTGGCCGGTCTTGGCGAACCCGAAGGCGTCTTCGGCGTGCCGGATCGGCCAGGTCTCGTGGAACCCGTTGATGTACGTGCCGTACTGCACACCGCCGCGCCCCTCGTCGAGGTTGCCGCGCAGGCCGAGGTACCCGTTGCCGACGGCGAAGTTCGTCTCGGCGACGCCCTGCTGGTCGGGGGTGTACTCGGTCTCGACGAGGGCCCACTCGTCGATCGGGTACCGGACGCGGTCGAGCGGGTCCGAGGTGATGGGGTTCATGGTGCTCCGTGGGAAGGGAGGGTGGCGTGGGGACGTCGGTTCGACCGGGAGGCGCGGCTCGCCTCCGGCGCGCTGGCTACGTCGTGCTGGTGGTCGCGTGCGGAAGCTCCGCGACCAGGTCGGCGAGGTCCGTCACGACGACGTCAGCGCCGTGTTCACGCAGCGCGTCGGCGCCCGCTCCGCGGTCGACTCCGACGACGAGCCCGAAGGCCCCGTTCCGGCCGGCTTCGACACCACTGGTGGCGTCCTCGACCACGACGCACTCGGCGGCGGTCAGTCCGAAGCGCCCGGCGGCGTCCAGGTAGGTGTCGGGGGCGGGCTTGCCGGCCAGGCCGTCCTGGCGGGCGACGAGCCCGTCGACCACGACGGTGAACCGGTCGAGGATGCCGGCGGTCCGCAGCACCGAGACGGCGTTCGCGGAGCTCGAGACGACCGCGACGTGGAAGCCGGCGTCGATCGCGGCGGTGAGGAACCGGAGCGAGCCGGGGTACGGCTCGACGCCGTGTTCGTCCAGCTCGGCGGTGAACTCGGCGTTCTTCCGGTTGCCGAGACCGCACACGGTGTCGTCGTCCGGGCCGTCGTCCGGGGTGCCCTGCGGTAGGTCGATGCCCCGCGACTCGAGGAGCGACCGCACGCCGTCGTACCGCGGCTTGCCGTCGATGTACGCGAAGTAGTCGGCCTGTGTGTACGGCGCGACCCCGTGCGCTTCGAGGTACGGCGTGAAGAGCCGGCTCCAGGCGCGCATGTGCACGTCGGCGGTGGGGGTGAGGACACCGTCCAGGTCGAACAGGAGCGCTCGCGTGTCCGCGAGTCGCGCGGGTGTGCGCCGGGTCGGCGTCGTCATCTGCAGCCCTTCAGGGAACGGGGTTCGTGGACGTTGCTCTCGTCGAGTCTAGGACCGCTCCAGCACGCGTGTTCAGACCGCGCCGTCAGCGCAGGCCAGGGGCCGGCGGCAGGTCGCGCGCCCACTCCTCGATCGCCGAGGAGATCTGTTCGCGGGCGGACTCGCGGCTGATGGTCGCCGTGCGGTCGCCCGGCTGGTCCCCGTAGGCGCCGAAGTCGGCGTGGTTCGAACCCTGGACCTCGGTCATCGTCGCGGTCGACGGCAACAGGTGCCGGGCCGCGTCGACCTTGTCGGGGGTCGAGAGCCCGTCACGCGAGCCCGAGACGCTCAGCACGTCGATGTACGAGCTGCTGATGTCGTTCGCGCAGTAGCTGCCGAGCAGCAGCAGGCCGTCCGCGTCCTGCGCGAGCTGGCAGGCGCGGACCCCGCCCAGCGAGTGCCCGCCGACCGCCCAGGTCGCGACGTCCGGCGCGTGCGCCTCGAAAGTGGAGAGCGGCCGGGTGTCGAAGAACGCGAGGTTGAGCGTCGGCTTCGTGATGACGACCGTCGTGCCGTTCGCGACCACCTGCCGGAAGGTCGCCATGTACGCGTACGGATCGACCTTCGCACCCGGGATGAACACGATGCCCTTGCCGTCGGCCTGCCCCGTGGGCGTCATCACCACGGAGTCACCGGCGTCCTGGACCGACACACGGTCGTCGCGCCAGACCTGCAGCGCAGCGCTCCGGGTGCCCTGCATGACGATGTGTGCCCAGACGAGGAACACCACCACGACCACCAGCAGCACGGCGACGATCCACGCGGTCCACCGCAGTACTCGGTTCATGCGACCACCGTACGACGCATCAGCACCTCGTTCCGACCGTCGGGCAGGGGATCGCCCGGGTCGTCGAGTGCGGTGAACCCGGCGCGTTCGTAGGTGTGCCGGGCGACGGTGTTGTCGGGCATCACGGAGAGTTCGAGCACCCCGCCACCGGAGGCTGCTGCCCACTCCGCGATCGCCTCGATCAGGGCACGTGCGACGCCTCGGCCCCGGGCGGCGGGGTCGACCCACATCGAGATGAGTTCGGCTGGCGCACCGGCGTCGGTACCCGGGACGCCGCTGGCCATCCCGACGACGTCACCCTCGGCGGCGACCGCCAGCAGATCGAGCGCACCGGGGATCGACAGGCGTGTCCGCCAGCGGTGCTCGGGGGCGTCCGCCCAGTCCTGCAGCGTCGAGCCGAACGCGTGCGGGGAGTCGGCGAGCGCCCGCAGCCGGACGGGTCGCCAGACGCACCAATCGTCCGCGGTCACCCGGCGCAGCTCGATCGTCACGCCTCGACGGTACCGGCGGAGGTCCCTCGGTGAGCAGAAATGGTCGGGTGCGTGATGCGCACTCGACCATTTCTGCTCACCATCGCGGCGCAGCCACACGCGGACGCACGCGGCGCGGGCGCCGCGGGCGCTACGCCGTGATCGCGGCGCGGATCTCGGCGGCTGCTGCGCCGACGTCCGACGCGCTGTAGATCGCGCTGCCGGCGACGGCGATCCGGGCACCGGCCTCCTGCACCGAGGCGACGGAGGACGCGTTCACGCCGCCGGCGATCGAGAACGGCACACCCGACTCCTTGCCGGCGTCGAGCAGTGTCGAGAAGGTGAAGCCCTCTTCCGCCTGCTCGTCGAGCCCGGCGTGCACCTCGACGAACTCGGCGCCGAGGGCGACGACCTCGCGGGCACGGGCGGCCTTGTCGGAGACGCCGATCAGGTCGACGACGATGCCCTTGCCGTGCTTCTTCGCGGCCTTGACGGCACCGACGATGGTCGAGTCACCGGCGACACCGAGGACGGTGACCAGGTCGGCTCCCGCCGAGAACGCGATGTCGGCCTCGAGCTCGCCGGCGTCCATCGTCTTGAGGTCGGCGAAGACGATCTTGTCCGGGTGGGCTTCCTTGATCGCGGTGACGGCGGACAGGCCGGCGCTCTTGATCAGGGGCGTGCCGAGCTCGAGGACGTCGACGTGCGGCGCGGCCGCGGCGGCGAGTTCGAGGGCGGCTTCGGTGGTCAGGGTGTCCATGGCGAACTGGAGCTGCATGTGGATGCCTTTCATTCGAGGTTTGCGTGTCGGGGCCAGAGGTCGTCGGCGGACTGCCCGCCGCGGGACCAGAGCGTGTGGAACAGGGCGTCGCCGACCAGGGCGACGGCCTGCTCGAAGAGACTGCCGGCGTACTGCGCCGAGGCCGTGCCGGAGCGGTCGGTCTTCGTCGCTGCCGGCAGCACGAGGGTGACGTCCGCGACCTCGGACAACGGGGAGTCGTCGGTGGTCGACAGGGCGACGACGGACGCGCCGACGTCGTGCGCGATGCGGGCGGCCTGCACGATGCCGGTGGTCGTGCCGGAACCGCTCGCGACGAGGAGCACGTCCCCGGGCCGGATCGCGGGCGTGGTGACCTCTCCGACGACGTGGACGTCGCGACCGAGGTGCATGAGCCGCATCGCGGTCATGCGCAGCGCGAGTCCGGAACGGCCGGCACCGTGCACGAAGACACGGTGGGAGCGGTCGATCAGGTCGAGGGCGCGCTCGGCCGACGCGTCGTCGACGTTCGCGGCGAGGTCGGTGACCTCGCGCACGATCACGTCGAACGCTGCGGGGACGGTGGGTTCTGCCATGTCCACGAGCATGCCGTCGCGCGGCCCGCCGCACCGCTACCCGCGTCGGCAGGCATCCCACCCGATCGGGTGGCCCCGTCCGCACGGGTGGGACAGGTAGGTTCGGCTCCCATGGACGCCATCGCACCCGACCGGGAGGCCCGTGGCGAGCCCGCCAGTCGGCTCGCCGCCTCGGAGCACGCCCGGACCGTCGCCGAGCAGGCGGACCGTCAGGCGCTCACCCTCGAGTCCGTGCTCGCCGTGCTCCGGTCACCTCGGGTGTCGGACGCCGCCGCGCGGGCCGAGGCCGTCGAGATCGCGTCGGCAGCACTCGTCGACCTGCGCACCGAGACCGACCACCAGCGCAGCACCCTGCTCGAGCCGGTCACCGGGGCGTTCTCGCGCCTTCGAGCCGACCTGCGCCCGCTCGTCCGGTTCGGCGACCTCGACGTGCAGTTCGTCGAGCCGCCGACCACCGGCCGCGCACTGCCGGGCGACGTCGCCCACGCGGCCCGCGCCATCGTCCGGACCGCCGTGCTCGCCCTGGTCGACGGTGGTGCGGCCAAGCGGGTCCGCATCCAGTGGGACTGCGACGGCCGGAACCTGCTCATGCAGCTCCGTGACGACGGGTCCGGCACCCTCGACGTGCACGACGACGCCATGCGGCCGATCGCAGAACGGGTCGTCACCCTCGACGGCCGCGTCCAGGTGTCGAGCACGCCGGACTGGGGCTCGGTGCTCGACATCTCGCTGCCCCTCGACCCGTCGCCGACCGAGGTGGACTCGGTCGCGGACGACGACCTCACCCCGCGGGAGCGCGACGTGCTGCGGCTGCTCGCGACGGGCGTCGGCAACCGCGAGATCGCCGAGGGCCTGGGCATCAGCGTGAACACCGTGAAGTACCACGTGGCGAACCTGCTCCGGAAGCACGGGGCCCGCACCCGTGCCGAGCTCGCCGCCTTCAGTTCCCGGGCGTGACCCGCCGCGACCGCGACAGTGGGTACCGGCGGTCGAGTGAGGGTTCGACGACGGTCGCCATCAAGAACTGCGAGAGCAACTTGCCCCCTGCCCAGTAGACGGGGACAACGAAGATCGCGAACCCGGTCCAGATCCCTGCGCCGATGAGGGCGATGGTGCCGAGCGTCACGACGATGCCCACGCCCGAGTACAGGTACTGCCACCCCCGGGTCGCCGAGTCGCGCTGCACCTGCTGCTGCTCCGCACGCTCGTCGAGTCCGCGCACCTCGGGCTCGAGGGACTCCCGCTCGTCGGTGACGAACAGGTCCCGCACGGGCACCTCGAGTGCCGCGGCGACCGACGACAGTGACTCCAGGCTCGCGTCGTTGCCGCTCTCCATCCGCTGCACCGTCCGCACCGCGAGGCCGCTCGCCTCGGCCAGTCGTTCCTGGGTCCACCCGCGCAGTCGCCGCAGCTCCCCGATCCGCATCTCGTTCATGCCCTGAACACTAGGGATCCCCGGAACGACGCACCACGACACGGACCCGACACCTGCACGACAGCGACCCGCCAGTCACCCGACAACGGTCCGACTGCCGTCGTCACTGCCCTCCCGGCGCGAAGCGGTAGCCCATGCCGGACTCGGTGACCAGGTACCGCGGGGTCGCCGAGTCGGGCTCGAGCTTCCGCCGCAGCTGCGCCATGTACAGCCGCAGGTACCCGGAGTCGTTGCCGTGGGAGGGCCCCCACACCTCGGTCAGGAGCATCTCGCGGGTCATCAGCCGGTCGGGGTTCGTGACGAGCACCTCGAGCAGGCGCCACTCCGTCGGGGTCAGCCGGATCGCGGGACCGCTGGCCGGGGTGACCTGCTTCGCGACGAGGTCCACGACGAGGTCGCCGATCCGGATCGTCGGCGCGCTGTCGACGCCGGCCGGGGCACGGCGTCGTCCGAGGGCCCGCAACCGCGCCAGCAGCTCGTCCATCTGGAACGGCTTCGTCACGTAGTCGTCCGCGCCGGCGTCGAGTGCGTCGACCTTGTCGGACGAGTCGGTCCGTCCGGACAGCACGAGCACCGGCACCTGCGACCACCCCCGGATGCCCTCGAGCACCCCGATGCCGTCGAGCCGGGGCATGCCCAGGTCGAGCAGCACCAGGTCGGGCCGTTCGGTGATGACGGCGTCGATCGCCGCGCGGCCGTCCTTCGCCGTCACGACCTCGTACCCGCGGGCGGCGAGCGTGACGGAGAGCGCTCGGACGAGTTGCGCGTCGTCGTCCGCGATCAGGACCTTCACCGGAGCTCCACTCCCACGTGCCCAGCGATCGGCAGCCGCACCACGACGGTGAGCCCACCACCCGGGGTGTCATCGACCTCGATCGTGCCGCCCATGCCCTCGGTGAAGCCCCGCGCGAGTGCGAGACCGAGTCCGAGGCCCGTCTCGTTGTCGGTGTCGCCGAGCCGTTGGAACGGCTGGAAGACCTCGTCGACCCGGTCCGACGGGATACCCGGACCGTGGTCGGCGATCCGGAGCTCGACCCCGCCTCCGAAGGCGCTCGCCGCGACGCGCACGCGGGTGCCGTCGGGTGCGTAGCGGACGGCGTTCGCGAGCAGGTTCACGACGACCCGCTGCAGCAGGACGGGGTCGGCGAGCACCGGCGGCAGGTCCGCCGGCAAGTCGAGGTCGACGTCGTCGGGCCCGAGCTCGAGCTCGTCGAGCGCCGGTGCGACCACCGTGTCGAGGGCCAGCGGCCCGGACGCGACCGCGAGCACACCCGCCTGCACACGACTGACGTCCAGCAGGTCTGCCAACAGCACCGCTAGCTGACCGAGGCTCTCGTCGGCGGTCGCGAGCAGTGCCTCCCGGTCGGCCCTGGACAGGTCGACGTCCAACGCACGCAACGACTGGACGGCGGCCGAGGCGGCCGCGATCGGCCGCCGCACGTCGTGGCCGACGGCCGCGAGGATCGCGCTGCGGACGCGGTCCGCCGCCGCGATCCGCTCTGCGTCCAGCGCGGTGCGCGTCAACGAGCGGTGTTCGACCGCGGCGTCGAGCTGCTGCTCGACGACGCGCAGCAACCGGCGCTGGGTCGGGTCGTCCGGAGCGCCAGCGAACTCGAGCACGGCACCGGACGGGAGGCTCGTGGAGGCGTCCGGCGATTCGCCGAACGTCCCCGACGTGGCCGGTTCCTCGTTCCCCTGCCGGATCCGGACGCCGGCGAACCCGAAGGCCTCGCGGGTGCGGTCGAGCAGGGCCTGCAGGGCGTCGTCGCCGCGGAGGACGCTGCCGGCGATCCCCATCAGCAGACCTGACTCCGCCGCGGCGCGACGGGCAGCACGCGAACGTCTGGCGGACCGGTCGACCACGAAGCTGACGAGCACGGCACTGATGACGTACATGACCAGGGCGAAGAGGTGCCACGGCTGCTGCACCGTGACCATGTGCAGGGGTTGGACGAAGAAGAAGTCGAGGCTCAGTCCGGACAGCACCGCCGTGAACACCGCCGGCCACATCCCGCCGACGAGCGCCACGACGAGCACCAGCAACTGGTACGCCAGGACGTCCACGGTGATGGCGTCGGGGTCGCTGCCGATCGACAGGACCCAGGTGAGCAGGGGCCCGACCAGGACCGAGAGCACGAACGCGGCGAGGACCCGTCCGCGGGACAGACTGCCGCCGAGCTTGGGCAGGGCGAAGCCACCACCGGCGCGCTCGTGCGTGACGACGTGCACGTCGATGTCGCCCGACTCCCGGATCACCGTGTTGCCGATGCCCGGGCCGGTCAGGGCCGCGGCGAGCCGACTGCGACGGCTGACGCCGATGACGATCTGGGTCGCGTCGATCGACCGCGCGAACCGCACGAGGGTCGACGGCACGTCGTCGCCGACCACCTGGTGGTACGTCCCACCGAGCTGTTCGAGCAGGGTGCGTTGGGCACCGAGCGCCCCCGGGTGCCGCTCGCGCAGGCCGTCGTTCGTCGTCACGTGCACGGCCGCGAGTTCGCCGCCGGCGCTGCGGGCGGCGATGCGGGCACCGCGGCGCAGCAGGGTCTCACCCTCGGGGCCGCCGGTCAGGGCGACCAGCACGCGCTCCCGGGTCTCCCACCGGTGCTCGATGCCGTGCTCGGCGCGGTAGGCCTTGAGCGCGTCGTCGACCTCGTCCGCCAGCCAGAGCAGCGCGATCTCGCGCAACGCCGTCAGGTTCCCGAGCCGGAAGTAGTTGGACAGGGCCGCATCGATCCGGGCAGCCGGGTACACGAGTCCGTCGGAGAGCCGCTCGCGCAGGGCAGCCGGTGCCAGGTCGACGACCTCGATCTGGTCGGCCGCTCGCACCACGGCGTCGGGGACGGTCTCGCGCTGCACGGTGCCCGTGATCTCGCGGACCACGTCGCCGAGGGACTGCATGTGCTGCACGTTGACCGTCGAGATGACGTCGATGCCGGCGGCCCGCAGCGCTTCGACATCCTGCCAGCGCTTCTCGTTCGCACTGCCGGGAGCGTTCGTGTGCGCGAGTTCGTCGACGAGGGCGACCTCGGGCGCTCGCCGGAGCACCGCGTCGAGGTCCAGGTCGTCGAGCTCCACGCCGCGGTGGTCCACGGTGCGGCGCGGGACGACCTCGAGGCCGTCGACGAGCGCGGCGGTGGCAGCACGTTCGTGCGTCTCGACCACGGCGACGACGACGTCCCGTCCCTCGTCGAGCAGCCGGCGGCCCTCCTCGAGCATGGTGAACGTCTTGCCGACGCCCGGTGCGGCACCGAGCAGGACCCGTAGCTTGCCGCGCTTCACGTGCTCATCCTCTCGCGTCGGCTGTTGCAGGGCTGCCGGTCGACTGATATACTCCTCGTAACCGTTCCCACCAAGGCTCAAGCCCAGGCTTCCTCAAATCGGGTGGGACTGCACCGCCTCGCGTCGCTCGTCGGCGCGAGGCAACTCTGTTCTTGCTCACGTTCGTTCCCCACGCTGTAGTTGCTGCCGGCTTGCCCGAGATCACTCGTTCCTCTCGGGATCCAGGAGCCGCACCATGGCGCACGCCAGCATCCCCATGTCGCAGTACCGTGCCGACCAGTTCCGCCATGTGCTGGCTGTCCGTGCATTCGATACCTCCGATGCATCTGTCCTGCGGGCGCACGACTTCGACAGCGAGTTCCGATCGATCGCGCTTGCACTGACCGAACGGATCGAGATCGCCTTGCGCGGGCGGGTCGACCGCGCGGCACGGCACCGTTTCGGCAAGCTCTGGCACCTTGACCCGATGGCGTTCCGGGACACGTTCGACCACGACTCGTTGCTGCGGCGCGCAGCAGGAGTACTCGACCGAGCAAACGACCCGGTGACGCAGAAGGTCTGGCGAGAGCGAGCGCTCGATCAGGTTCCCTTCGGGATGCTGGCCGAGGAGCTCAGCTTCGGTGAACTCTCGCGGCTGACGGGCGCCCTGGAACCCCGATTGCACGATGCGGTGGCCCTCGCGTTCCGCCTGCCGGCGGGGACGCTCCGTCCGTGCCTGCACCACCTCACGCACGTCCGGAACTGCTGCGCCCACCACACGCGGCTCTGGGGCCGCAGCTTCCGGATCCCGCCGCCGACCTTCCGCTCCCCCGCCGACCTGATCGCTCGGCTCGAGGGGCTGCCGAAGCGCACACCGGTGCATTCCCTCGAACTGCTCGCACACCTCGCCGAGACCGTCGGCCCGTGCGACCGTCACGCCGATGCTGTTCGACGATTGATCGACGAGCACGACGACCTGATCGACGGCATCGGCGGACGGCCGAGCTGGGCGGCGAGGTGACCGCATGTCAGGACAGCTTCGCCAGCGCGAGGTTCAGGGCCAGCACGTTCACGACGGGCTCGCCGAGGAACCCGAGCTGACGCGACTCGGTGTGCGATGCGACCAACTGCCGCACCGTGTCCTCGGACACGCCCCGCGCCGCCGCCACCCGCGCGACCTGCTGCGACGCGTACGCGGGGCTGATGTCCGGGTCGAGACCCGAACCCGAGGCGGTGACCGCGTCGGCGGGGACGTCCGCCTCCGAGACCCCGTCGGCCTCTGCCAGTGCCGCACGCCGCTCCTCGACGGCCTTCAGCAGGTCCGGGTTGTTCGGCCCGAGGTTCGAGCCGGACGAGGCCCCGGCGTCGTAGCCGTCCTCGCCAGCTGCGGAGGGCCGCGACTGGAACCAGCGATCAGCCTGCTTGCCGGAGAACGACTGCCCGATGAGGGAGGACCCGACGACGGCGCCGGACGAGTCGGTGACCTCCGAGCCGTTGGCCTGCTCGTGGAACACCCCCTGGCCGACGCCCCAGACGGCGAGCGGGTAGCCGACGCCGAGCACGACGGTGGCGAGCAGGGTGAGGCGGATGGCCACACCAGCGGAACGGACGGTGGAACGTGCAGATGCCATGACTAGAACCCCGGGATGAGACCGACCACGAGGTCGATCAGTTTGATGCCGATGAAGGGGACGACCACGCCGCCGAGCCCGTAGACGAGCAGGTTGCGGCCGAGGATCGACGACGCTGCGGCCGCGCGGTACTTGACGCCGCGCAGGGACAGCGGGATGAGCGCCACGATGACGAGCGCGTTGAAGACGACGGCGGACAGGATCGCGGACGACGGGCTGTGCAGGCCCATGATGTTGAGCGCCGCGAGCCCGGGGAACGCCGCCTGGAACATCGCCGGGATGATCGCGAAGTACTTCGCGACGTCGTTGGCGATGGAGAAGGTGGTGAGGGCCCCGCGGGTGATGAGCAGCTGCTTGCCGATCCGGACGACGTCGATGAGCTTGGTCGGGTCGGAGTCGAGGTCGACCATGTTGCCCGCCTCCTTCGCCGCCGTCGTGCCGGTGTTCATCGCGACGCCGACGTCCGCCTGCGCCAGGGCCGGGGCGTCGTTGGTGCCGTCCCCGGTCATCGCGACGAGGTTGCCGCCCTCCTGCTCGCGCTTGATGTAGGCGAGCTTGTCCTCCGGGGTGGCCTCGGCCAGGAAGTCGTCGACGCCGGCCTCGTGCGCGATCGCAGCCGCGGTTCGGGGGTTGTCACCGGTGATCATCACCGTGCGGATGCCCATCGACCGGAGCTCGGCGAACCGTGACGCCATGCCGTCCTTGACGACGTCCTTCAGGTGCACGACGCCGAGCAGGGCGACCGCGCCGTCCGAGGAGCGGCGGCCGACGACCAGTGGGGTGCCGCCCTGGTCGGAGATCTCCGCGACGGTGGAGTCGATCGCGGCAACCAAACCGGCGTCGGGGGTGTCGGCCCAGGCCAGTACGGCCGCAGCGGCACCCTTCCGGATCTGCGACCCGTCCGGCAGGTCCAGACCGGACATGCGCGTCTGCGCCGTGAACGGCACCTCGACGGCGCCGTCCGGCAGAGCCGGCGTGACCCCGGCCTCGGCAGCGAGCGACACGATCGAGCGGCCTTCGGGCGTCGAGTCCGCCGCGCTCGACAGGGCTGCTGCCGCCATCAGCGAGGCCTCGCTCACGCCCGGCACCGGCACCACGCGGGACGCCCGACGGTTGCCGTACGTGATCGTGCCGGTCTTGTCGAGCAGCAGGGTGGTGATGTCGCCGGCGGCCTCGACCGCGCGGCCCGACATCGCGAGCACGTTGTGCTGCACGAGCCGGTCCATGCCGGCGATGCCGATCGCGGAGAGCAGGGCCCCGATGGTGGTCGGGATGAGGCAGACGAGCAGGGCGATCAGGACGGGGACGCTGACCGTCGCTCCGATGAGTCCCGCGATGGGCTGCATCGTCAGGCAGACGATCACGAAGACGATCGACAGCGAGGCGAGCAGGATGTTCAGCGCGATCTCGTTGGGCGTCTTCTGCCGGGCCGCACCCTCGACGAGGCGGATCATCCGGTCGATGAAGGTCTCACCAGGGGTCGAGGTGATGCGCACGATGATCCGGTCGGACAGCACCCGGGTGCCGCCGGTGACGGCACTGCGGTCGCCGCCGGACTCGCGGATGACCGGTGCGGACTCACCCGTGACGGCCGACTCGTCGACGGACGCGATGCCGTCGATGACGTCACCGTCACCGGGGATCACCTCGCCGGCGACGACGACCACCACGTCACCCTTCGCCAGGTCGACCGACGCGACCTCCTCGGTCTCGTTGGCGACGGCTGCAGCGTCGGCCTGGTCGTAGCCGAGCACCCGTCGGGCGCTCGTGGTCGAGCGGGTCTTCCGCAGCGTGTCGGCCTGCGCTTTCCCACGGCCCTCGGCGACGGACTCCGCCAGGTTCGCGAAGACGACGGTGAGCCACAGCCACACCGCGATCGCGATGGTGAACGCGGACGGCTCGACGACGGCGGCGACCGTCGTCAGCGCGGCGCCGACCTCGACGATGAACATCACGGGGTTCCGCCACATCAGTCGCGGATCGAGCTTGCGCAGCGCGCCCGGGAGGCCCGCCACCAGTTGACGGGGTCCGAATGCGGACGAGCGGGTGGCCGGCTCCACTGCGGTGCGCGGTTCCGGCTCGGTGGTCACGGTCATGACAGTCCTTCTGCGAGCGGGCCCAGTGCGAGCACCGGGAAGTAGGTGAGTGCGGTGACGATGACGGCGACGCCGCCGAGCAGCCCGATGAACAGCGGGCGGTGGGTGGGCAGCGTGCCGGCGGTCTCGGGTACGCGGTCCTGGGCGGCGAGGGACCCGGCGAGCGCCAGGACGAACACCATCGGCACGAAGCGCCCGAGCAGCATCACGACGCCGAGCGCGGAGTTCATCCACGTGGTGTTCGCGGTGAGCCCGCCGAAGGCCGAGCCGTTGTTGTTCGCACCCGAGGTGAAGGCGTAGAGCAGCTCGGACAGACCGTGGTTGCCGGGGTTGAAGATCGACGTGCCGAGCACCTGTTCCCGGACACCGGGGATCACGAGCGAGAGTCCGGTCGCGAGGAGCACGAGGGTCGGCGTCACCAGGATGTACAGCGCCGCGAAGGTCATCTCCTTGGCGCGGATCTTCTTGCCGAGGTACTCCGGCGTCCGGCCGACGAGCAGCCCGCCGATGAACACCGTGATGACGGCGAGCACGAGCATGCCGTACAGGCCGGAACCGACACCGCCGGGGGTGACCTCGCCGAGCATCATGTTGAGCATCGCCATCATCCCGCCGATCGGCGTGAAGCTGTCGAACATGCCGTTCACCGCACCGGTCGAGGTCGCGGTCGACGTCGTGCCGAACAGGGTGGTGCCGAGGATCCCGAACCGGGTCTCCTTACCCTCCATCGCGGCACCGGCTGCGTGTGTGGCGAGCCCCCCACCGCTGAGCTCGGCGATCGACATCACCGACAGGGACACGAGGAAGATCGCGCCCATCACGGCGAGGATCGCGTAGCCCTGGCGGTCGTCGCCGACCATCCGGCCGAAGGTGCGCGGCAGCGAGAACGGGATGACGAGCATCAGGAAGACCTCGACCAGGTTCGTCCACGCCTGCGGGTTCTCGAACGGGTGCGCCGAGTTGGCGTTGAAGTAGCCACCGCCGTTCGTGCCGAGTTCCTTGATCGCTTCCTGCGACGCCACGAACCCGTCCGGCAGGTGCTGCGTGCCACCGACCAGCGTGGTGACGTCGGTGCCACTCCCCCACGACTGGATGACACCGCCGGCGACGAGCACGATCGCGAAGACGAACGCACCGGGCAGCAGCAGCCGACCGACGCCGCGGACGACGTCGACCCACACGTTGCCGAGCGTGCCGGACTTGCGGCGGGCGAACCCGCGCACCAGTGCCACGGCGACGGCGAGGCCGACGGCTGCGGACAGGAAGTTCTGCACCGCGAGGCCGGCCATCTGCACGCTGTACCCGACGGTGACCTCGGGCGAGTAGGACTGCCAGTTCGTGTTCGCGACGAACGACGCCGCGGTGTTGAACGCGAGCGACGGGCCGACGGCAGGGAGCCCGAGGTCGCCGGGCAGCACGACCTGGATGCGCTGCAGCAGGTAGACGAGCAGGAGCCCGACGACGCTGAAGAGCAGCACGCCGCGCAGGTACACGGGCCACGACTGCTCGGCGTCCGGGTCGACCCCGATCAGCCGGTAGACCCCCCGCTCGACCCGGTTGTGCCGGACAGGCGTGAAGACCCGGGCCATCCAGTCGCCGAGCGGCCGGTAGGCGACGACGAGCAGCAGGACGAGCGTGGCGACCTGGACGATCCCCGCCCAGACGTCCGCGGCGCCCGACGCGCCCACGGCGCCCACTAGAACCGCTCCGGACGCACGAGCGCCCAGACGAGGTACACGACAGCGGCGATGCCGAGGACGGCGGCCGCGATGGTGATGCCGATCACAGCCGTTCCACCCCCTTGGCGATCAGTGCCACCACGCCGAACACGGCGAGGACACCGGCGACGACGAACACGTCGAACACGAGGGACTCCAGAAGGTCTGCGGTGTCCGCGTCGGGCGACGCGGACGGCACCACGTGTGGCGCCTGAACCGATGCTGGGTCCTGCGCCGGGCCTCCTGGGCGCTCCTAACGGTTTCCTCACGCCGCCCTGGCGGACGCATGCGCCCCGCTAACGCGCGCTCGCCGTCCTACGATCGGAGCATCGTGATCCCTGCTCCCCCGACCCGCCCCGGAACGAGGGCGTCCGCCGTGGCCGGGAGCCTGCTCACCACGGCCGTGGTGTCGATCGGTGCGCTGTGGGCGGTCGTCTTCGGGCCGCTGTGGCTCTTCGGTGAGCAGCGGCAGCTCCTGCTCTGGTTCTGGGCCGTGCCGCTGGCGTTCGTGCCGTGGCTGGCCGCGATCGCGGCGCTCGTCCTCGCACTGGTGGGGTGGTCGCGCGGGCGCGGGAGGAAGCGCGCGGTGCTGGCCGTCTGCTGCGCCGTGGTCGTCCTGCTTGGACCGATCGTGATGGTGTTCGGCCCGGGCAGCGCGCTCGTCGACACGTCGGTCTGAGGCCCGAACGGGTCCGTCTTCAGTCCGCGGTCGAGGCGCTGAGTCGTGCGGACAGCGCGCGGACCGAGCAGGCGAGGTCCTCGGGACCCTCGACGACGAAGTCGACCGCGAACCCCGCGAACGCTCCGGCCAGCCCCGGCCAGGACCACGAGCCGAGCGTGACCCGACTCCGCTCGTCGGACAGGGGTTCGACGACGGCGCCCTCGGGCAGGTAGGGCGTGATCGTCCGCGCGTCGGCAGTCGTCACGGTGACCGAACCGACGCACGGCCACACGTCGACCTGCGCCGATCCCTTGAACCGCGCCGACACGAAGGCCAGCGGGTCACCACCGGGCACCGGCCGGGGCGTGAACGGCACCCGCGTGCGCATCCGCGGGGTGATCCGGTCGATGCGGTGGGTGCGCCAGTCGTCGCGGTCGAGGTCCCAGTCGAGCAGGTACCAGCGGCCGTTCCGGGCGACGACGGCGTGGGGTTCGACACGGCGGGGTGGGCGGAGGTCGTCGTCGCCCGCGTACGTGAACCGCAGGACCTCGTGCAGGTGCACGGCCTCGCTCACCGCGACGAGCACGCCCGGGTCGGTGCGGGTCCGCCCGGACGTCGTGACCGCTTGCACCGCGTCGATGCGCGACCGGAGCCGCGCTGGCATGACCTGCCGGATCGTCGCGAGCGCCCGGGCGGCCGACTCGGCGATGTCCGCGCCCGAGGCGGGGGCGACGGTCAGGGCGAGCGCGATCGCCACGGCCTGGTCGTCGTCGAACAGCAGCGGCGGCAGGTCCGAGCCCGCTGCGAGCCGGTACCCGCCGGCCGGTCCACGGAGCGCCTCGACCCGGTACCCGAGCTCGCGGAGCCGGTCGACGTCGCGGCGGACCGTGCGGGGGCTGACCTCGAGGCGTCCGGCGAGCTCGTCGCCTGGCCAGTCGCGGTGCACCTGCAACAGCGACAGCAGCGCGAGCATGCGCGAGGAGGGTCCGGCCATGTCGATCATTCTCGTCGGAGAAGCGGACATGATCTGACCGCATTGCCGGTCATCCTCGTTCCATGAGCATCGAAACGACACCCCACCTCAACTTCGACGGCAACGCCCGCGAGGCCCTCGACTTCTACGCATCGGTCTTCGGCGGCGAGGTCACCGCCGCCACCTACGGCCAGATGGGCGCCCTGGACGACCAGGCCTGGGCCGACCGCATCGTCTTCGGCCAGGTCTCCACCGACGCCGGGTTCCGGGTCATGGCCTTCGACGTCTGGCCCGGGCAGCCCTACGACCAGGGATCGAACGCGTTCTACGTGTTCGTGCACGGCGACGACTCCGCCGAGATCGAGCGGTACTGGGCCGTGCTGTCCGACGGCGCCGAGATCCGGCAGCCCCTCGCTCCCTCGGCCTGGGCGCCGCTCGCCGGGCAGCTCCGCGACCGGTTCGGCGTGGTCTGGCAGCTCGACGTCGCCACGGCCGACCGCTAGCGCGTTCCGAGGGCCGCGGTCAGCGCGTCGGCGTCCACGTCGACACGGTGACCGCGGCCGTCACCGTCGCTGGGGCGAACACCGCGTCCGGTGCGACGTGGTGGTGGCTCGGCCCCATGTGCACGACGTCGTGGACGTCCTCGGCGGAGAGGTCCATCGTCCAGGTCAGGTCCTCGGAGGACCGCAGGACGAACGACGGCGTGAGCGAGTCGAGCAGCCGCCGCTCCTTCTCCGGGTCGACGGAGATCGTCGCCTCGGCCAGCTCTGCCAGGTGGCCGGTGCGCGGGGTCACGACGACCAGCACGCCATCGGGGTGCAGGACGCGGGCGTACTCGGTCTGGTTGCGCGGTGCGAAGACGTCGAGGACGACGGCGGCAGCGTGGTCGACGACCGGGAGGCGCTCGGTCACGTCCCCGACGACGGCTCCGGCACGTTCGTGGACGCGGGCCGCCCGTCGGATCGCGATGGCCGACAGGTCCAGCGCGACCCCGAGCCGCCCGTCCGCACCGTCCGGAACGTCCGCACCGTCCGGAACGTGCGCTGCGTCCAGCGCATGCGCCAGGTAGGTCCCCGGACCGGACCCGACGTCGAGCACGATGCCGGGGGCCGTCGCCTCGGCGACGGCGTCGGCGAGCGCCCGCTCGACGGGCGCGTAGTGGCCCCGTCCCAGGAACCGCAGCCGGGCGTCGACCATCTCCGGGGTGTCCGCGGTGAGCGACCGACGCTTCGCCGGCAGGAGCGTCAGGTGGCCCTGCTTGGCCTCGTCGAACCGGTGCCCGGTCGCACAGCCGACCTGGCCGCCGTCGACCCGACCGAGCGGCTCGGCACACACGGGGCAGGCGAGCATCGGCAGCAGGTCGTCACGCACCGGCCCAGCGTACGGGGCCTCGCTAGCCTGGCCGGATGTCGCTGCAGCAGCTCTTCGGTCTCGACGGACGCACCGCCCTCGTGACGGGAGGCAGTTCCGGCATCGGACGCGCCATCGCCACCGCACTCGCCGACGCGGGTGCGCACGTGCTCGTCGCTGCTCGGACACGGTCAACCATCGACGCGACGGTCGACGACGTCCGCGCCGCTGGAGGATCGGCCGACGGCATCGTCGCCGACCTGTCCTCGCGCGCCGGAGCACACGCACTCGCCGATGCGGCGGGCGACGTCGACGTCCTCGTGAACTCCGCGGGGATCAACCTCCGGCCGCCGATGGCCGACCTCGACGAGGACACCTGGGACGCCACGATGGCCGTGAACCTCGACGCACCCTTCGTGCTCGGCCAGCGGCTCGCGCCCGGCATGGCAGCGCGTGGCCGCGGCCGGATCATCAGCATCAGCTCGCAGCAGGCGCACCGTCCGTTCGCCGCGAGTGGCGCGTACGGGGTCTCCAAGGCAGGCCTGGAGGCACTGGCCCGGTCCCAAGCGGAGGCCTGGTCCGCGCAGGGGGTCACCTCCAACGTCCTCGTCCCCGGTTTCGTGCGCACCCCGCTCAACGAGCGGCTCGGGTCCGACCCGGCCGCGGTGTCAGCGCTCGCGGCGCGGACGCTGGTCGGCCGGAACGGACTCGCGTCGGACTTCGCCGCCGCTGCCGTGTTCCTCGCCGGCCCTGGTTCGGCGTACGTCACGGGGCAGTCCATCGCGGTCGACGGCGGGTTCTCCGTCCACTGACCTCGAGGTGCGCCGACGACAGGGTGCTGCGCAGCAGTACGGTCGGGACATGGCAGTCATCGAGCAGGCAACGCTCCGCCCCTCCAAGGCCGAGGCGCTCGCCGCTTGGCTGCCCGACCAGGCGTGGAGCGGCGTCGTCGCGGGAGCGCCGCTGCAGGTCGTCGGGCAGTTCCGGTTCGACGACCCCGCCGGCGAGGTCGGCGTCGAAGTGCTGCTCGCCCGCACCGAGGACGGCCGGGTCCTGCAGGCGCCACTGACCTACCGGGATGCACCGCTGCCCGGCGCCGACGCGTTCCTGGTCACCGAGATGGACCACTCCGTGCTCGGGCGACGCTGGGTGTATGACGCCGTGGGCGATCCGGTCCACGCCGACGTCCTGCGCCGGGCGATCGTCACCGGCGGGCACGAAGCGGAGCTCGAACTGGCGAACGATGCCGGACGGCGGCCGAAGGACGCCTGGGCCCACGGAAGCGGCTCCGAACCCGACTCCCCCGATGTCACCTCGGTGCACGCGACCACGACGGGCGCGGTGACGTCGATCGCGACCGACCACGGCACGATCGTCATCGCTCGGGTCGTCGGCACCGCCCTGCCCGAGGGCGAGACGCTGACCGGTACGTGGACGGACGGCTCCGGAGTGCTCGCCGTCCTACTGCCCGAACGCGCCTGAGGTACTGGCAGGGCCTGCCTGCACCGGGGACCGGCTGGCAGGATCGTGGGCGTGAAGACACTGGAGTTGCCACAGACGGACCTCACCGCATCCGACGTCGTCGTCGGCCTGATGCGGATCAACGACATGAGCGACGAGGACATCCGCGCGCTCTACAGCGCCTCGCGTGACGCGGGCGTGAACATGTTCGACCACGCCGCGGTGTACGGCGAGTGGCACGGCTGCGAGGAGCGGTTCGGTGCCGCCGTGACGCTGTCACCGTCGGAGCGTGCCGAGATCGTGCTGCAGACCAAGGTCGGCATCCGTCCGACCCCGAACGGCGCGTACTTCGACTTCTCGTACGAGCACATCCTCGAGTCGGTGGACGAATCGCTCACCGCGCTGCAGACCGACTACGTCGACGTCCTGCTGCTGCACCGTCCCGACGCCCTGGTCGAGCCGGAGGAGGTCGCGAAGGCCTTCGACGAGCTGGACGCCGCCGGCAAGGTGCACCACTTCGGGGTCTCGAACCACACCCCCGGTCAGGTCGACCTGCTCAGGAAGCACGTCCAGCAGCCCCTCGCGTTCAACCAGGTGCAGCTGAGCATCACGCACGCCAACGTCATCTCGCAGGGCCTCACGGCGAACATGGGTGGCCTCGACCAGTCGATCTCCCGCGACAACGACATCCTCAACTACTCGCGGATCAAC
This sequence comes from Curtobacterium sp. PhB78, assembly GCF_003751685.1. NCBI lineage: Bacteria > Bacillati > Actinomycetota > Actinomycetes > Micrococcales > Microbacteriaceae > Curtobacterium > Curtobacterium sp. PhB78. The sequence goes on along the minus strand of NZ_RKIA01000003.1, from coordinate 210,434 downwards.
GACATCACGCTGCAGGCCTGGTCGCCGTTCCAGAAGGGGTTCTTCGACGGCGTCTTCCTCGGCGACCGCGAGCAGTACGCCGACCTCAACGACGTCCTCGAGGAGATCGCCGCCGCGCACGGGGTCACCCCGACCGGCATCGCCGTCGCCTGGATCACCCGGCACCCCGCGCACTTCCAGGTCGTCCTCGGCACGACGAACCCGCAGCGCGTCCGCGACTCGGCGGCCGGCTCGGACGTCGAGCTGTCGCGCGAGGAGTGGTACCGGATCTTCACCGCCGCGGGGCACACCGTTCCGTGAGCCCATCGGGCAGGGTGGAGTCGTGCTCCACGACCTCACCCTGCCCGTCCGCCTGTCCGCCCGCGCCGGTTCGGTGGTGGTGCGGAACGCGGCCGACGGCGACCTCGACGCCCTGATGGCGCTGTTGTCCGACGACCCGATCAGTGCCGCCCGCGGGGACGTCGCCGCCCCGGAGGACCGCCCGCAGTACGCCGCGGCCCTGCGATCGATCACCGACGACCCGGCGAACGCGCTGCTCGTCGCCGAGGACGAGTCCGGTCGGCTCGTCGGCACCTTGCAGCTCACCCGGATCCCGGGCATGGCTCGCCGGGGTTCGACGCGGCTGCTCGTCGAGGCCGTCCGCGTGAGCAGTGCGCTCCGCTCCGGCGGCATCGGCAGCGCGCTGATGCACTGGGTGACAGACGTCGCAGCGCCGGACCTCGGGACCCCGCTCGTGCAGCTCACCTCGGACGCCGCCCGGACGGATGCGCACCGGTTCTACGAGCGCCTCGGCTTCGCGGGATCGCACGTCGGCTTCAAGTACCGCGTCCCAGACTCTTCCGCGCGCTGACGTTCTTTCCCAGAGCGCGCGCGATGCAAGACGGTTTCGGGCGTACCTGGTCGAAACTTCCGACCAGGTACGCCCGATTCGACCAGGTACGCCTCAGTCGGAGGACGCCGGGGTCCCCGAGGACGGTACGTTCACGTCGACCGGGGACACCGCGGCTGGGTCGGCGGAGGCGCCACCCACGACGTCGAAGGAGATCCCGAGCATCGCCGGGTCCTCGTCGAGCTCCAGCCCGTCCTCGCGGACCTGGTCCTCCGGGATTGCACGGCCACCAGACGGGTCCCACGAGTTCGCGATCGACATGCCGACGAGCATGCCGGGCGACCTTGAGTGCCGCCTCTGAACCGCCGCAGAAGACCCGATCAGCGGTCGAGGTCAGGCACCGTCCGCCGCGATCAGCTCGAGCTGCGTCAGCGTCAGGTCGGTGCCGGCGGTGAACGTGAACGACGAGCCGCCGCCGATGATCCGGAACACCCGGGTCTGCCCGGGCCAGGTGAACTCGGCGCCGTCGACGGCCGTGACGGTCTCGCCGAGGGACACCTGCCACGAGTACGAACCCGGGGTCGCCACCGTCACGGTGTACAGCGACGCGGCGGGGCAGTCCACGTCGAACGCCACCGACTCCCCCGCGGCGAGCGCCGTGACGGTCCGCCCGGTGTCGTCGACCAGTGCCGACGAGCCCTCCGACGACGTCCCGACGGGCAGCAGGTCGACCGGGGCGTCCCGGTAGCCGTGGACCTCGGAGGCCGACACCGGCCGGGTGTCCGATGCCCAGCCCTGCGGTTCGGACGACAGCGTGAAGACGATGTGCGACGCCGACACCACCACGTGGTGCGGGATGCTGACGGACGTCCAGGGCGAGCCGTCGACCGTCACCGACGCCACGTAGGCACCTGCGGAACCGTCGGCGATCTCGATGACGGTGGGCGTTCCTCCCGGCTGCTGCAGCACCGTCCTGCGGACCGACGGCGGCACGAGCACGTAGGTGCCCGTGGACGGCGCCAGCGGGTAGAGGCCGATCGTCGCGAAGACGTACCAGGCGCTCATCTCGCCGTTGTCCTCGTCGCCGGGGTAGCCCTGGCCGAGGTCGGAGCCGACGAACAGCCGCTCGAGCGACTCCCGGACGATGCGGTGGGCGTCGTCGTGCCGACCGGTGAACATCGGGAAGAACGGGATGTGGTGCGCCGGCTGGTTGGACAGGCCGAGCATGCCCATCCGGACGTCGCGGGCCTCGGTCATCTCGTGGATGGGGAAGCCGTACGCGCCGGATCGGACGGTCGCGCCGGTCTCAGGCGTCGCGAAGAAGGCGTCGATCGTGGCGTCGAACCGGGCCGGTCCGCCGTGCAGGTCCACGATGCCGGCACCGTCGTGGGGTGCGGTGAAGGCCGTGCCCCACGCGTTCGTCTCGGTGTAGTCGTCGCCCCAGTCGCGCGGGTCGAACTCGGTGCCGACCCGCCACGAGCCGTCGGGGTCGCGGCCGATGAAGAAGCCCCGCTCGGAGTCGAACACGTGCCGGTACTGCAGCGATCGACGGGCGAACCACTCCGCCTCGGCCTCGTACCGGGACAGGTCGGCGGGCGTGCCCGCCCGCGACGCGAGCAAGCCCGCCATCACCGCGAGTCCCCAGTCGTTGATGGCGGCGTCGAGGGTCCAGGACATCCCCTCGGACGTCGCGGTGTCGACGTGGCCGCGGAAGGCGCCCGGGAGGCTCCCCTTGCGTCCGACGCGCTCGTCGCGCGGCGGGACGGTCGCGTTGCGGACCGCGCTCCGGTACGCCTCGGCGAGGTCGAACCCGGTGACGCCCTTCGCCGCGAGGTCGGCGAAGACGGTGTCGCTCGTGGTGCCCGTCATGCAGTCCTCGGCGCCGGGGGCGCTCCAGCGCGGCGTCCACCCGCCGTCGTGGTGGTGCTCGACGAAGCCCTGCGCGAGCTCGCCGGCGGTCTCCGGGGTGAGGAGTCCGAGGAGCGGCCAGGCGGTGCGGTAGGTGTCCCAGAACCCGTTCGTGGTGGTGAACGGCCCCTCGACGACCTCCGGCCCGGGCTCGTCGCGGATCGGGTCGGCGAGGACGGCTCCGTACGGGGAGCGGTGGTGCGGGGTGCCGGTCAGGGCGGTCTCGCCGGCACGGTTCGGGTAGAGGAACAGCCGGTACAGGCCGGAGTACAGGCTCACCAGCTGGTCCGGGGTGGCTCCGTCGAACGACAGGGTCGCGAGCTTCTCCGTCCAGAGCGCCTCGGCGCGGGTGCACATGGCGTCGAAGGAGCCGGCGGCGTCGAGGTTCGCGCGGGCGTCCTCGATCGAGACGGTGGAGATGCCGAGCAGGACGTCGACCGCTCTGTCACCGTCGACGGCCAGCCAGCCGCGCAGCTCGTGCTCGCCGGTGCTGGTGTGGTCCGCGGTCACGTGCGGGATCCGGACGTGCACGTGGTGCGGCGGGGTGCCGGGACGGTCGTCGAGCAGGGCCTCGACCACGGCGGTGCCGTCGGTCACGGTCACGGAGACGCCGGAGACCCACCCGTGGTGGTCGAGCACGATGCTGCGGGTACCGGTGAACCGGAAGCCGAGGGCGAACTCCCCCGCGGTCATCTCGGCCGTCACACCCTGGTCGAGGGCGACCCGGTACCGGTGCGGACCGTCGATCTCGTCGTCGTGGTCGAAGCCGAGCGCGCGGGCGGCTCGGTCGACGTCGGGGGTGTCGAGCGGCGACGGCATGACCTGGAACACGCCGCGGTCCCCCATCCACGGCGACGGGATGTGACTCGTCGCGAACGCCTGGATCGCCGGTCGGACCCGCCCGTCGGCGTCGGTGCGCGAGTGCTCCTGGTACGCGTAGGGCCAGCGGTTGCTCGACGCGTCGGTCATCGGCAGGCCGAAGACCCCGCCGTGCGGGATGCCGACGAGCGGCGCGTTGTTGCCGCGGGAGAACCGTGACGATGCCTGCGTGCCGCGGGTCGTGCGGACGTGGTCGAGCGGCGTGAACGGTGCCGGGCGTGCCGGGGCGATGCGGACGTCGTCGAGCCAGCCGCGCAGGGCTGGACGCTCCCCGTCGGCGTCCGACGGCTGTGTGTCGGAGCCGAGCCGGGCCTCCAGTCGGTCGACGACCAGCCCCGCGAACGGCGTGAGGTCCACCGCGCGACGGTTCCACTGGTCGAGCCACTGCTTGCGGGCCGCGTCCTGCGCCTCGGGCGTGAGCGCGTCGCCGTACTGGTCGCGGGCGTGTCCGCCGTGCGCGGCCGCGTGCTCGCTCAGTCGTGTGCCGTCGGTGAAGACGACGTCCACGGTGAAGGCCGTGGCGTCCCAGAAGTGCGGCAGGTCCGCCTCGGTGGGCTCGGCGGCGCCCTGCGGGAGCGTGCGTTCGGGGAACCAGACCCACGACAGTTCGTCGCCGGGTGCGACCACCCGGCCACCGGCCCCGGGGACGAGCGCCACGACGGCGCCGTCACCCGCGGGTCGTTCGACCAGCCACCCCTCCGATGATCCGAAGCCGACACCGTTCCGCGCCGCGACGGCCGTCGTCGGCCCACCGCTCCGTTGCAGTTCTCGCACGGGTCCAGCGTATTTGGTCCAGCGTCTGGACGAAAACGCTCGGCGTGTCAGCCCTTGTTCTGCCCGGGCGCGTTCTCCGAGTTGCCCGGACCGGCGTCCGCTGAGGTGTCGGTCGTCGTGTCGGCTGCGCCGTCGGCTGGGTCGGCGCCGTCCTGCGGCTCCTGCACCGGGTTCGAGACCGGCGCGCTCGGCTCCGGACCGACGGAAGGCTCCTGGCTGGGCTCGGCGGGCTCGCTCGGCTGTTCAGCGGGCTCGGACGGCTGCTCGGCCGGCTCGGAGGGCTGCTGCTCGGCCGGCTCGCTCGGCTGCTGCTGCTCCTGACTCGGCTGCTGTTCCTCGCTCGGCTGCTGCTCCTCGCTGGGCTGCTGCTCCGTCGGCGCGGTCGAGTTCGTGTCCGTCGGAGCCGGTGTGCCGTCGTCGTCGCCGTTCAGTGCGAACACTGCGACCCCGATGCCGACCAGCACCAGGACGACCACGACGATCGCCGTGATGATCGGTCCCTTGCGTCGCTTCTCGCGCTTCGCCGGGTCGTCACCGGAGCCCGGACGGACGGGCGGGGCCGCGGGTGGCACGCCGCCACCGCCGGTCGGACCGCCGGTGCCGCGCTGAGCACCGAGGACGGTGGTCGACACGTCGTCCGCGGCGTTCGGCTGCTGGGCGTCCATGACACGGGTCGCGTCGTCCGCGCCCGGCTGTCCACCCGGACGGGAGGCACCACTCGCCGGCATCACGCGGGTCGCGTCGTCCGCGTGCGCGGCCATCGGAGCCGTGGCTGCGGCGGCGGCACCGGCCGCGGCTGCTCCGGCTGCCGCGCCGGCACCGGCTGCCGTCAACGTGCCGGGACCGCCGGGCAGGAGCTGCGTGGCGGGCCCGGGCTCGTCGCGGCCCAGGGCGCGGAGTCGTTCGGCTGCCTCGGCCGCACTCGGGCGCTCGGACGGGTCCTGCGCGGTCATCACGTGCAGGAGCGTGCGCCAGGCCGTCGGCAGGTGCTGGTCGATCTCCGGGCTGCGGGTGAGTCGCGCGGTCGCGGACTCGATGGCGCTGCCCGGGAACGGTGTCTTGCCGGTCAGGCACTCGAGCAGCACCAGCCCGAGCGCGTAGACATCGGCCTTGCCGGTGATCTCCTGCGCCAGGACCTGCTCCGGCGCGAGGTACGCGGCCGTCCCCATCACGGTGCCCGTCCCCGTCACGCGGGAAGCGTCACGGAGCAGGGCGATGCCGAAGTCGGCGAGCTTGACGTGGCTGCCGTCACGCTCGAGCAGCACGTTGGCGGGCTTCACGTCGCGGTGGACGATGCCCTGGGCGTGCACGGCGCTCAATCCGTCGGCCACCTGTGCGCCGACGCGGGCGGCGGTCGTGGGGTCGAGCGGTCCTTCGCGCAGCCGAGTGGCCAGGTCGCTGCCGGGCACGAGCTCCATGACGAGGTACGAGTCCCCGTCCTCGTCGTCGAGGGCAGCGTCGTACAGGGTGACGAGGGCCGGGCTGCGCAGTGTCGCGAGCGTCTGGATCTCCGACTCGGCGCGGGCGCGTTCACCGTGGTCGACCGGTCCGATGCGGAACACCTTGACGGCGACCTCGCGGCCGAGCTGCTCGTCGACCGCCCGGTACACGGACGCCATGCCACCGTGTCCGAGCGTGCCCGTGACGCGGTACCTGCCGCCGAAGACCCGTTCTTCCATGACGGGCAACCTACCGGTAGCGGCTGACGGGCCCGCTCATCCGTCGGGTCTCGGCGTTTGGTGAGCAGAAGGTGTCGAGTCCATTCGACTGACTCGACGTCTTCTGCTCACGAGATGTGCGCGAGGCTTCACTGCCGGTCGTCTCACGCCGCTCAGAGGGGAGTCGTTCAAGTTTTGGAGCAGTAACTGGAACCGGGAACGCGTCGGTTCAAGTCTTCTTGACGATGTCGCCGTCCGGGGTGGGCTCGGCGCCGTGGCGGAGCGCCGTCAGGTACAGCCGGTGCGCCGTGATCACGAGGGCGAGCCAGGCGAGCCCCAGCGCCCACGCCGCGAGGACATCGGTGAGCCAGTGGTGCCCGAGGAACACCCGCGAGGCCCCGACCGACAGCACGAACAGGGTCCCGACGACGATCGTCCACACCCGCGTGACGACCCGCGACTGACGCAGGAGCAACAGGTACACGATCGTGCCCACGATCACCGTCGCGTTGAGGGTGTGGCCGGACGGGAACGACGGCGAGTGCTCGTACGGCGGTACCGCGTCGGACAGCGGCGGACGCGCTCGACCGATGAGGTCCTTGCCCGCGATCGTCATGAGCAGCGAGCCGCCACTCGCCGCGACGAGCAGCACCAACGGGGTCCACGCCCGCCGCTGGATGGTGAAGCCGACCAGGAACCCGAGGGCGACGATGGGCATGCCGATCGTGCCCGCGATGTCGGTCCACCACGTGACCAGGCGATCCCCCACGGGCGACCGGAGGGTGAGTGCCCAGTCGAGCACCGGACGGTCGAGCACGGCGACGTTGTCGGCTTCGCGGACGGCGTCGTAGACCTCGGAGGCGAGCCAGGTCGCGAAGACGGCGATGCCGATCCCGACGGCCAGCGTGAGCAGCAGGAGCGGCATCGCGCCGTACCGGTGGCCGAGCGTGGTCCACCCCTGCGCGGTCGCCCGGCCAGCGCGGGTGCGCCAGCGCGTGAGGTCGACCTCGCCGACGGTGCGGTCGGCGGCGTCCCCGCGTTCGGTGTCCATCCCTCCAGCCTGCCCGAAGCGCCCGGGAACCGCCGAGGCCGCGACTACTGCCTGCTCGCCCGGCGAGACCGCTGAAGGATGACCAGCCCCACGGTCACACCGACCGCGGTCATGAAGGGGGTCATGAACCACGCGATGACGATCGGGACGGCCCGCTCCGCCGGCGCCTCGACGTGGAGCATCAACGACAGGGCGACGATCGGCAACGCGATCGTGGCCACCCAGGAGACCACCACCAGCACCATGAGCAGTACGGCGGCACCCCGGTGGTCTGACCTTCGGAACGGAGTCGTCACGACACCATGCAACCAGGTACCGGTCAGTCCTTCGCCTCGGAGTACGCCCCCACCACCGCGACCGACAGCGGGAACGTCACCGGGAAGTCCTGGAACAACAGCCGACCGGCGTCGACCGCGGCTTCACGGATCTGCGTCGCCACCCACTCGGCGTGCTCCTCCGGCGCGTGCACCACGATCTCGTCGTGCACGAAGAACACCAGGTGCGGGCCGTCCGTCACGGCCCCGGGGAACCGCGCGGTGAGCCGGGAGCGCAACGACCCCATCCACGCGAGCGCCCACTCGGCCGCGGTCCCCTGCACCACGAAGTTCCGGGTGAACCGCCCCCAGCTCCGCGCCCGGGACTCGACGGCACGCTGCATCGCCGGGGTCCCCTCGACCGTGTAGGCCTGGTTCCTGGCCTCGAACCACGACGACTCCGGAACGGGCGACGTCCGACCGAGCAACGTCGTGACGGCTTCGCCCCGTTCCCCCGCGCGTGCGGCGCGTTCGACCAGGTCGAGCGCGCGCGGGAACGCCCGCACCAGTCGTGGGACGAGCCGACCACCCTCGCCCTGGGTGGCGCCGTACATCGCGCCCAGCATGGCCACCTTCGCCTGCTGCCGGGTCTCGACTGCGCCCGAGGCCACGACGCCGTCGTACAGGTCGCGTCCGTCGCCCGCGGCGGCCATCGCTCGGTCACCGGCCATCGCGGCGAGCACGCGCGGCTCCAGCTGCGCAGCGTCGGCCACGACGAGCTTCCAGCCCGGGTCGGCGATGACCGCCCCGCGGATGCCCTTCGGCAGCTGCATCGCTCCCCCGCCGTCGGCCGCCCAGCGCCCGGTCACGACGCCGCCGACCACGTACTTCGGGTGGAACCGGCCGTCGCGCACCCACTCGTCGAGCCACGTCCAGCCGTTCGCCGTCAGGAGCCGCGCGAGTCGCTTGTACTCGAGCAGCGGTTCGATGACGGGGTGCTCGATCTCCTGCAGCTCCCACTTGCGGGTGCTCGTCACCATGAGCCCCGCACGGCGCAACGACCGCAGGACGTCGGCCGGTGAGTCCGGGTTGAGCGTCGGGTCGTCGAGGCGCTCGCGGACGACGGTGGCGATCTCCTCGAGCCGGCGCGGCCGCACGCCGTACGGGACGCGCGGTCCGAGCGTCTCCTCGAGCAAGCGTTCGTGCACGTCGGCACGCCACGGCAGCCCCGCGTGCAGCATCTCCGCCGCGACGAGAGCTCCGGCGGACTCCGCCGTCGTCAGCAGGCGGAGGGCACCGGGCGACGTCGACCCCGCGACCGCCGCGAGCTGGGCCCGGAACTCGGCGACCGGGTCGACGTCGTCGTCCGGCACCGACGCGGTGAACAGCGCGTCGTCGAAGAGCTGGGCCTGCGTCGGCCGGACGACCCGGGCCTCCGCCACCGGAGCGTCGAGCGCATCCGACGGCGCTGCAGCGAGTGCGGAACCGCGCGCGGCCAGCGCTGCGCGCAGGATCCGTCGGCACAACCGCAGGTCGACGCAGCGCCCCACGCGTCCGCCGGCAGTGAGCACGGCCGGGTACCACCGTGCGGTGTCGTCCCACACCCAGCGCACGCTCGGTGCGTCGTGCGCCGCGACGAAGGCCGGGAGGCCCGACTCCTCCACGCGCATCGGCTCACCGTCAGCGGTCCCCGAGTCGGTCAGGGGCGTCGCGAGGACGCCGCCGTCGACGCGGCGGAGGACGAGGTGCACGGAACGATCATGCCGTGCCCCACCGTCACCGGCTGACGGGGTGACGGTTCAGGCGCGCTTCGGACCGCCGGGGCGCACGGCTGCGGTGTCGGCCACGTCGATGCGGACGTCGCCGTCCTCGGCGCGGGACACCTCGACCCGGGGGTCGGCGTCGTGCGCGTCGGACCCGGACATGCGCCGGAAGGTGTCCTGGCGTCGTTCCTCGAACGTCATGTCCACGCCGTCGTCGAGGTGGTCGTGGTCGGGCTTCGTCATGCGCTGCACGGTACGCGCTGACTGCTGCGCGCGATCAGACGACGGGTGCGGTGCCGGTCCGTTCGGTCCAGTGCGCGCCCGCCGCCCACCGGTCGAGCACCGCACGGGGCAGGCGACCGGACGCGTTCGAGGCCCGCGCGGTGGCCAGCGGCACGCCGAACACGAACTTCGCCACGCTCTCGTCACCCTCGGCGGCATCGTGCGGGCCGGGCGGCGCGAGCCGGAACCGTCGCGCGAAGCGCACCAGGTTCGCGTCGGGATCGAGCACCGTGGCCAGACCGGGATCGAGGATCCACGAGCGGCACTGCCACCGATCGGCGACGAGCGCCGGCGCGAGGGCGCGCAGGACCTCCGGCGCGCGGGAGAACGACCGGTCGCAGGCGTCCGGATCGAGCGGCCCGGTCTCCGGGACGTGGACGCCCCAGGCCGGCTGGCCGTCCGGCAGGTGGTCGCCGAGTTCGTACTGGAGGCGCCCCACGGCCACCACGCGACCGGTCGCCACCGCGACGAGCCAGTCCACCCCCGTGCCACGCAGACCGTACCGGTCGAGTTTCCGGCCGACGTCGGCGACGGACGCCTCCGCCAGGCTGCGCGGGAGTCCCCGCGCTTCGAGCCCCGCGGCGTTGCCGGGCACGGCCGCGCGGAGCGCGGCGACCAGCAGGGCGTCCCGCTGCGCGGGCTCCGCGTCGGCCACGGTGGCGGCCAGTGCGGCCGCCACCGTGGCGGAGTCGTCCGGCGACCCCACGGCGGCGGCGAGGACCGCGACGGACGCGGGACGGGCCTCCTGGCCGGGGGTGTCGACGGTCACTTCAGACCGGACGAGGCGAGCCCGTCCATCACCCGCCGCTGCAGGACGATGAACATGATGAGCACCGGGGCCATGGCCATCAGGCTCGCGGCCATGAGCACCGGGTAGTCGATCGTCCGGTCGCTCGACAGCGTCGCGAGTCCTGCAGCGAGGGGCATGTCCTCGGCACGGGTCGAGACGACGAGCGGCCAGAGCAGCTCGTTCCACGACCACAGCACCGTCGTGATCGCGAGCACGCTGATCGAGGGACGGGCGAGCGGCAGCATGATCCGCCAGAACGTCTGGAACGGGTTCGCGCCGTCCATGCGCGCAGCCTCTTCGAGCTCGGGCGGCATGTTCAGGAACGCCGTCCGCATCAGGAAGGTGCCGAACGCGCTGAACAGGCCCGGCGCGACGATCCCCATCAGGGTGTCGAGCCATCCGAGCCCCTGCACGATCTGGTACTGCGAGATCAGGTAGACCTGCGACGGCACGAGCAGGATCGACAGCACGATCGCGAGCAGGATCGCCCGGCCGCGGAACCGCATGCGGGCGAAGGCGTAGCCGGCGAGCGTGCAGAGCACGATCTGCGCGAGGGTGCGGATGATCGTGACGTACACGGACGTGCCGAGCTGGCTGAGGAACGGCAGACGCTCGAACACCTGCGCGTAGTTCTGCCACTGCAGCTCCCCCGGCCAGAACGTCGGGGTGACGGACTGCACCTGGGCGTTCGTGGACAGCGACATGATGATCTGCCACACGAACGGGAACGCCATCGCGAAGCCGCCGACGCCGAGGACGACGTGGATCCACCAGTGGCTGCCGCCGCGACGACCGGGCCGACGTGCTGCCCGTGGCGGTGTGACGGTTGCGGTCATGCCTGCACCCACTTCCGTTGGACACGGAACTGCACGAGCGTGACGATGCCGATGAGCAGGAAGATCACCATGGCGATCGCGGCCGCGAAGCCCTTGTCGTTGTCGATGAACCCGGCGCTGTAGAAGTAGAAGACGAGCGACATCGTCTTCGGGATCACCGGGTTGGTGCTGCCGAGGATGGCGTAGAGCAGGTCGAACAGCTGGAAGCTCGAGATTGTCGTGACGATGACCACGAAGAAGATGCTCGGGCTGAGCAGCGGGACCGTGACGGAGCGGAACTGCCGCCAGCGGCTCGCGCCGTCGAGCTCGGCGGCCTCGTACAGCTCAGGTGGGATGTCCTTGAGGCCCGCGCCGAGGATGATCATCGAGAACCCGAGGGACGACCACAGGCCGACGAAGCTCACCGCGACGAGCGCGAACCCTGGCGTCGAGATCCAGTACGGACCGTCGATGCCGAACAGTCCGATGAACCAGTTCACGATGCCGTAGTCGCCGTTGAACATGATGCGCCAGACGAGGGCGATCGCGGCCGGCATGGCGACGTAGGGCAGGAAGAAGAGCACACGGTAGAACTGCGCGAACCGCAGGCCCGGGGTGTTCAGCAGGCTGGCGAGCCACACCGCGATCGGGATGCCGGCCAGCACGATGACCGTGTAGACGACCGTGTTGAGCAGCGACTGGTACAGCTGCGGGTCACCGGCGAGCCGCACGTAGTTCGCGACGCCGCTGAACGTCGCACCGCCGAACACGCCCCAGCTGGTGAACGAGTACCAGAACGTCTGGATGATCGGCCAGATGTAGAACGTGCCGACGCCGATGAGCAGCGGCAGGACGAACAGCCACGGCCACCAGCCGTCGGTCCGTCGGGGTGCGCGCTTGCCGCCGGCCGTCGGGCCGGGGGCGCCCCACCCGGACGAACGCGTCGTCCGGGCGGGGGTGGAGGCGGCCTGCGGCCGCTCGGTGTTGATCGTCATCGGCTCGGGACTCACTGTTCCTTGGCGAGGGCGGCGTCCATCTTCTGCGCGAGCTGCTTCGCGACGTCGTCGACCGGGGTCGAACCGTCGAAGGCGTTCGGCAGGAGGTTGGTCTCGAGGGTGTTCCACGCGGCGGTGTTCTTCGACACCGGCAGGGGCTTGGCGTAGTCGACGGCGTCGAGGAACACCTGCAGGTCGGCGTCCGGCATCGTCTTCGTGAAGGCGGACTGCGTGCCCTCGTAGGCCGGGATGACGGCGCCCATGTCGCCCTGCTGCTGCTGGGCGGTCTTGCCGGCGAGGTAGACCTGGAGCGCCTGCGCCGCGGCCTTGTTCTTGCTCGCCTCGGACACGACGTTCGAGACACCGTGGATGACGGTCGCCTGTTCCTTGCCCTTCGGCAGGGGGTACACGACGATGTCCTTCTCCATCGCGGTGCCGGTCAGGGCCGAGCGGAACCAGCTGCCGCCCTGGTACATCGCGAGCTTGCCCGACGTGAACCACTGGTCGGCGGTGGTGTCGGTGAGCTGCTTCATCGACGGCGAAGCGCCCGATTCGATCAGGTCCGTCCAGAACTGCAGACCCGCTTCCGAGGCCTTCGAGGCGTACTCGGACTTCGTGCCGTCCGCGTTCACGACCGATCCCCCGGCCTGGAAGATCGTGTCGTAGTAGGTCGTCTGGCCGTCCATGCCGCCGGCCGCGCCGTACGCGCCGTCGGCCTTGAGCTTCTTGCTGAGCTCGGCGCCGGTCTTCTGGAAGTCGTCCCAGGTCCAGTCCTTCGACGGCAGGTCCATGCCGGCCTTCTCGAACAGGGCCTTGTTGACCCAGACGCCGATGGTGTCGAAGTCCTTCGGCACGCCGTACTGGGTGTCGTCGTACGTGTACAGGTCGTTCAGCGCGCTCGAGTACTTCGCGGGGTCGATGTCGCCGGCCTTGACCTCGCCGGTGATTGGCGCGAGCTTGCCGTTGGCCGCGTACAGCTGGAAGTTGGGGCCGTTCATCCAGAACAGGTCGGGCAGCGTGTTGCTCGAGCCCTGGGTCTGCAGCTTCGTCCAGTAGTTGGCGAACGGCGTGACGTCGACGCTGACCTTGATGTCCGGGTACTCCTCGTTGAAGCCCTTGAGGTTGGCCTTGATCGCCTTGACCTGGTTCTCGTCCCAGACGGCGTACGTCAGGTTCGCCTTGGTGTCCTTCGCGGCGGCGGTGTAGTCGCCGCCGGAGCTCGACGCCCCGGAGGACGTGGAGCACCCGGCGAGGAGTGCGGCCGCGCCGAGGGCGGCGACGGCGCCGACGAGGATCCGGCGGACGCCGGTTCCTCGGGCGGGGATGTGTGCGGTCATCGGGAGGTCCTTTCGCACGGCCGTCAGGAACCGACGGTCTGGGCGGGGTGGGTGGGGTGCGGAGCGGGTCGTGTGGAGGGTGTGGCGGGCCGGCTGAAGTGCGCGATCGTCTCGGCCGGCAGCGGCGGGACGTCGATGGGGACGGAACCGGTGCGCAGCGAACGGGTCGCCAGGGCACCGGCGGCGACCGCGGCGCGCGCCGCGATCGGGGACAGCTCCGTCGGTTCGCCGAGGGCGACGGACCGCAGGAACTCGGTCATGGTGATCAGATCGGCATCGGCGTGACCGTCCTCGACGCCGTCGATCGGGTACTCGCGGTCCCCCGCGGTGTCCCAGCCACGACGGTGCGTCCAGACCTTCACGACGCCACCGCCGGTGTCGCCGATGTTCTCGAGGCGACCCTCGGTGCCGATGACCGTGTAGTTCCGCCAGTAGTCCGGGGTGAAGTGGCACTGCTCGTAGCTGGCCTGCACGCCGTTGTCGAGCGTCATCATCACCATCGAGACGTCCTCGACGTCGACGACCGGGTTCAGCCCCGTCTGGGCGAGCGGAGGCCAGTTGTCGTGGGAGAACCAGTCCCCCATCAGCTCGCCGCTGCGGTCCCGTCGGTCGGTGACGTCGCCGTAGACCGACAGCGACCCCATGCCCACGACGCGACTGGTGTCCCCGCCGCCGAGTGCGTGGATGACGTCCAGGTCGTGGCTGGCCTTCTGCAGGAGCAGGGAGTTGACGTTCGCGCGGTCGGCGTGCCAGTCCTTGAAGTAGTAGTCCCCGCCGTTGCCGACGAAGTGGCGGCACCAGACGGCCTTGACCTCGCCGATCTCGCCGCGGTCGACGATCTCGCGCATCAGGCGGACGACGGCCGCGTGGCGGAAGTTGTGGCCGACGTAGAGCGAGGTACCCGTCTCGGCGGCGGTGTTGAGGACCGCGTCGGCGTCCTCGACCGTGATGGCGAGGGGCTTCTCGAGGTAGACGGCGATGCCCGCGCGGAGCAGGTCGATCGCGATCTCGGCGTGTGTCCAGTCCGGGGTGGTCACGATCGCAGCGTCGACCTGGTCGGTGAGGTCCCGGTGGTGCTCGACCACCAGCGCATGGGGGTACTCGACCCGCCCGCGCTCGCGGCCCGCTGCGGTGATGTCCGCCACGGCGACGACCTGCGCCTGCAGTGCCGGGTCCGCGGCGACCGCTTCGGCGACGTGCCGTGCGATGGCGGACCGCTGGCCCATCCCGATCACCGCGACGCGGAGGATCCCGTTGTCAACGCCCATGCTCATCTCGCTCCCTTGCGTGATTGTGACGCCCATGATGCCGAATCGATCATGAATGCACAATAGGCGCTCACGGATCGCTCATGGGTCCACGACGGGAGGGTTTTACACGATCGAAACGTCGCGCCCCGGATCCGGGCGCTCGTCCGTCGGCTCAGTCGGCGACGACGAGCTCCACGCCGGCGCTGGCGAGGTCGGCTGCGAAGGCCGGCGGGACGGGCTGGTCGGTGACCAGGACGTCGATGCGGTCCAACGGGCAGATCCTGGCGAACGTCGACCGCTCGATCTTGGTCGAGTCGGCGACCACGATGACCCGTCGGCCGACCGAGGCGAAGTGCCGGCTGACCTCGGCCTCGCCCTCGTGCATGGTCGTGGCGCCGTACTGCCCGGTGAGCCCGTCCACCCCGAGGACCACGAGATCGAGCGCGAACTCGTCGAGGGTGTCGCGGACGAGCGGGCCGACGAGCTCGTACGACTGCCGCCGCGCCACCCCGCCGGTGACCACGATCTTGACGTTGGCGCGGACGGACAGCTCGTACCCGACGTTGAGCGCGTTCGTCACGATGGTGATCCCGAACTCACCGTCGGCACGGATGAACCGCTCGCTCTTGCCGAGTTCTCGCGCGACCTCGGTCGTGGTGGTCCCACCGTTCAGCCCGACGGTCTCGCCCGGCTGCACCAGTCGCGCGGCGGCACGGGCGATGGCGGTCTTCGCCTCGGCCTGGCGCGCGATCTTGTACTGCAGGGGCAGTTCGTAGCCGGCCCCGAGCGCCGCTGCTCCGCCGTGCGTGCGCGTGACGAGCCGCTGGTCGGCGAGCGTCGTGAGGTCGCGTCGGGCCGTGGCGGCCGAGATCCCCAGCAGCTCGCCGATCTCGGCGATCGACACGTTGCCGCGTTCGCTCACCAGTTCGAGCAGGGCGTTCAGCCGCTGTTGGGGGGTCATGACGGCCATCCTACGGTGCCATCGCGATTGCTCGGTGATCGGAATTGACGCTTTGGTCTTCCATCGCGCACGATCGCTCGCTACGCTTCCTGATCATCGATCACCCGGATCGAACCGGACCGGAAGGCTCCCATGACCGACACCTTCGTGAGCGCCGAACTGGCCTCCCAGCCGGAGACCTGGCGCGCCGCCGCAGCACTCCTGCCGACCTTCTCGGATGCGCTCCCCCAACCCGGTGAACGCGTCGCCGTGATCGGCTGCGGCACGAGCTGGTTCATCGCGATGAGCTACGCCGTCGCCCGTGAGCAGGCCGGCCTCGGGGTCACCGACGCCTTCGCCGGCTCCGAGTACCCCGCATCGCGCGAGTACGACCGCGTGCTCACCATCAGCCGCTCGGGCACCACGACCGAGATCGTCGACCTGCTGCAGGCCCTGCCGTCGCAGCGCACCGTCCTGATCACGGCCGTCGCGGACAGTCCCGCCGCGGCCGTCGCCGACGACGTGGTCGCACTGCCCTTCGCCGACGAGCGCTCCGTCGTGCAGACGCGGTTCGCCACCACGGCGCTCGCCCTGCTGCGCGCGTCGATCGGCGACGACGTCGAGGCCCTCGCCGCCCAGGCCGAGATCGCGCTGACCCTGCCGATCGACGACCTGCTCGACGCCGAGCAGGTCTCCTTCGTGGGCCGCGGTGCCGCCGTCGGCCTGACGTTCGAGGCCGCACTCAAGACGCGGGAGGCCGCGCAGTTCTGGGCCGAGTCCTACCCGGCGATGGACTACCGGCACGGGCCGATCGCCATCGCGCAGCCCGGCCGGCTCGTCTGGTCGCTCGGTGCCGCACCGCAGGGGCTGGCCGACGAGGTCGCCGCCACCGGTGCGCGCTTCGTGCAGCACGACCTCGACCCGATCGCCGGCCTCGTCGTCGTGCACCGGTTCGCCGTCGCCCTGGCCGAGGGTCGTGGGCTGGACCCGGACAACCCCCGTTCGCTGACGCGGTCGGTCATCCTCACCTGATGGCGGGCGCAGGCGCGGTGCTCGGGGTCGACGTCGGCGGCACGGGCACCAAGGCCCGGCTGACCGACGCCGACGGACTCGTCCTGGACGAGACCCGGGTCCCGACGCCCCGCGACGATCCGTCGGGGCTCCGACTGGCGGTGGCCGTCGCCGACCTGGCAGTGCGGGCACTCGACCGCGGTCGGCTCGACGCCGTCGGGCTCGTCACGCCGGGTGTCGTCGACGAAGCCGCCGGCACCGTCGTCCTCGCGGTGAACCTCGGGTGGCGGGACGTGCCGGTCCGCGACCTCGTGCGGGCCGAGCTCGTCCGACGCGGTGTCGACGTCCCGATCGCCTTCGGCCACGACGTCCGCGCCGGCGCCCTCGCCGAGACCCACACCGGTGACACGGCGCTGTCCCGCGGATCGGTCGCGTTCGTACCCGTCGGCACCGGCCTGGCCAGCGCGCTGGTCGTCGACGGCCAGGTCGTGTCCGGGGGCGGATGGGCGGGGGAGATCGGCCAGGTGCTGATCCCGTCCGGACCACACGAGGGGCTCCGGGTCGAGGAGATCGCATCGGCCGGGGGAGTCGCACGCCGCTCCGGGTCGGCATCGGCGCACGCAGCCATGCTCCGGGTGCGCGACGGCGACCCCGTGGCGACCGCCGTCTGGGACGACTGCGTCGCCGTGCTCGCGGACGCCCTCGCCTGGACGACCGCGGTCGCCGGCTGCCACACCGTCATCGTCGGCGGGGGACTCGCCGAGTCCGGCCCGCTGCTGTTCGGGCCGCTCCGCACGGCGGTGGCCGAGCGGCTCGTCGGGGTCCGCGCCCCGGAGATCCTGCCGGCCGCCCACGGCGACGCCGCCGGAGCCATCGGCGCAGGTCTGCTCGCACGGCGGCTGCTCGAGAGCGGGGTGCTGCTGTGACCACGCTCGTCCGCGCACCACGCATCGTGACCGCCGCCCACGACCTGCACGACGGGTGGCTCGTCCTCGGCGACGACGCCACCGTGCTCGCGGTCGGTGCCGGCACACCGCCGCGCGCGGACTCCGCGGTCACCGTCGAGGGCACCGTCGTGCCGGGCTTCGTCGACCTGCACGCCCACGGCGCACTCGGCCACGACTTCGCGACGTGTTCCGCAGCGGACGCCCGAGCGGCGGCCGCGCACCACCGGTCACGGGGGACCACGACCCTCGTCGCCTCGATCGCGACCGGGCGTCCCGACGACACCGTCGCAGCCCTCACGCGCCTGCGACCGCTCACCTCGGACGGCACGCTGGCGGGCCTGCACCTCGAAGGGCCGTGGTTGTCCCCGGCCCGCCGCGGAGCCCACCGGGTGGACCTGCTCCACGCGCCGGACCCGCTCGAGGTCGACGCGTACCTGGCGGCCGCCGACGGCGCGCTGCGGGTCGTGACACTCGCCCCCGAGCTCCCCGGCGCCCTCGACACCGTGGCGCGGTTCGTCGCCGCCGGGGTCGTCGTGGCGATCGGGCACACCGACGCCACCGCCGAGCAGACCCGCCGCGCGATCGACGCCGGTGCCACGCTCGTCACGCACCTGTTCAACGGCATGCCACCGCTGCACCACCGCACGCCGGGGCCGGTCGGGGTCGCCCTGACCGACGACCGCGTCCTGCTCGAGTGCATCGTCGACGGACACCACCTCGACCCGACCACGATCGGGCTCGTCCAGCGGAGTGCACCGGGCCGCCTGGTGCTCGTGTCCGATGCGATGTCGGCGACGGGCTGCCCCGACGGCGACCACACCATCGCCGGGTCCGCGGTCTCGGTCCGCGGCGGTGTCGCGATGCTCGCCGACGGGTCGTCGTTGGCGGGCAGCACGATCACCGTCGCCGACGCGGTCCGTGGGCTGCTGACGAGCGGGGTCGCGGTGCCCGAGGTCGTCGCCGCCTCTGCCACACGTGCGGCTCGGCTGCTCGGTCGGCCGGCGCCGCTCACGGTCGGCGCACCCGCCGATCTCCTCGTGCTCGACCCCGACACCGGTGCGGTGCGGAACCCCCTGCGGACGGCGGTGGTCTCGTGATCGTCGTCGTCACCCCGAACCCGGCCGTCGACGTCACGTACCGGGTCGCCGAACAGCGCATCGGCGAGACCCAGCGGGTCCTCGACGTCGCACGGCACCCGGGTGGCAAGGGCCTGAACGTCGGTCGGGTCCTGGCGGCGACGGGTGTCGCGACGCACGCCGTCCTGCCCCTCGGGGAGACGCCCGGCCGCTGGGTGTCGGACGCGCTCGACGACCTCGGCCTCGGCCACACCGACGTCGTGGTGTCCGGCACGACCCGCACGACCGTCACCGTGGTCGACGACGTCGCCCACCCGACGATGTTCGGTGAGCCCGGCCCGGTGCTCACCGGCACCGAGTGGGACGCCGTCGCCGCAGCGGTCGACGGACTGCTCGGCCGCGCCGACGCCACCGGCCTCGTGGTGTCCGGTTCGCTGCCCGGCGGTGCCGCACCCGACGTCGTCGCGCGCTGGGTCGCCACGGCCCACGAGCACGGCGTCCTGAGCGTCGTGGACTGCTCCGGTGCCGCACTGCTGGCGGCGGCGAGCGCCGGTGCCATCGTCTGCAAGCCCAACCGCGAAGAGCTGCTCGAGGCCACGGGCGCCGCGGACGAACGCACCGCCGCCCTCCGGCTGCTGGAACGCGGTGCGGGCGTCGTCGTGGTCTCCCGCGGTGCGCACGGCATCGCCGCCCACACCACGGACCACGTGCTCGAGGTCCCAGCGGTGCCCGGCGTCTCGGGCAACCCGACCGGGGCGGGCGACGCAGCGACCGCCGGTCTGGTCGGTGCCCTGGTCCGCTCGGGTCACCAGCAGGGCACCGGCGCCCCCTTCGCCGACGACACCCTGCGCCGAGCACTCCGGTCCGCCGCCGCCCACGGCGCCGCCGCCGTCCTGCGCCCGGTGGCGGGCGAGGTCGACCCCGCCGACGTCCACCGCTTCCTGACCCACCCCGACCGAACGAGGACCCCAGCATGATCACCGACCTCGCCCTGACGGGCCTGCTCGACACCGCCCGCACGGCACACCGTGGCGTGGGCGCGTTCAACGTCGTGCTGCTCGAGCACGCCGAGGCCATCGTCACCGGGGCCGAGCGGGCCGGACTGCCCGTCATCCTGCAGATCAGCGAGAACTGCGTCCGGTACCACGGCGGTCTCGCACCGATCACGACCGCGACCCAGGCGATCGCCCGGGCCGCCGACGTCGACGTCCTGGTCCACCTCGACCACATCGAGGACCCGGACCTCGTCGCCGCCGGCATCGACCTGGGCGTCGACTCCGTCATGTACGACGGCTCGCACCTGGACTTCGCGGCGAACGTCGCCGCCACCCGTGACCTCGCGGTCCGGTGTCACGCCGCCGGCGTCGCCATCGAGGCCGAGCTCGGCGAGGTGGGCGGCAAGGACGGCGTGCACGCTCCGGGTGTCCGCACCGACCCCACCGATGCCGCCGCGTTCGTGGCCGACACCGGGGTGGACGCCCTGGCCGTCGCCGTCGGGACCTCGCACGCGATGCAGACCCGCGAAGCCTCGGTCGACCGCGACCTGGTGGAACGTCTGCGGTCCGCGGTGCCGGTCCCGCTGGTCCTGCACGGTTCGTCGGGGCTGTCCGACGACGAGCTGCGCGGCGCGGTGCAGGCCGGCATGACGAAGATCAACATCTCGACGCACCTGAACGGCCTGTTCACGCGTGCCCTGCGCACCGTGCTCGACGAGCGGCCCGACCTGGTCGACCCCCGCAAGTACGTGTCGGCGGGGCGCGAGGCGATCTCCACCGAGACCGCCCGGCTGCTGACGCTCCTGCACGGCTGAGCGGTGGCGGCCCGAGCAGCCGCAGTGCTCAGCAAAGCGGGACGTTCACCGCGAGCCCACCCATCGCGGTCTCCTTGTACTTCGTCGACATGTCCGCCCCGGTCTGCCGCATCGTCTCGACGACCTGGTCGAGCGACACGTGGTGCACGCCGTCGCCACGCAGGGCCATCCGTGCGGCGTTGATCGCCTTGTTCGCCGCGATCGCGTTCCGCTCGATGCACGGGATCTGCACCAGGCCACCGATCGGGTCGCAAGTGAGCCCGAGGTTGTGCTCCATCGCGATCTCCGCGGCGTTCTCGACCTGTTCCGGGGTGCCCCCGAGTACCTCGGCGAGTCCGGCGGCAGCCATCGACGCGGCCGAGCCGACCTCGCCCTGGCACCCGACCTCGGCGCCGGAGATCGATGCGCGCTCCTTGTAGATCGACCCGACGGCGCCGGCTGTGAGCAGGAACCGCACGACGGCGTCGTCCCGGTCGGCAGCGGTGATCACGGGGACGTAGGTGAGCGCGTAGTACAGCACCGCGGGGATGATGCCGGCGGCGCCGTTGGTGGGTGCGGTGACGACCCGGCCGCCGGTGGCGTTCTCCTCGTTCACCGCCATGGCGACGAGGTTCACCCACTCCATGGCGAACAGCGGGTCGTGGTCGGGGTCCTCGCGGGTGAGCT
Source organism: Curtobacterium sp. PhB78 (assembly GCF_003751685.1). Classification (NCBI taxonomy): domain Bacteria; kingdom Bacillati; phylum Actinomycetota; class Actinomycetes; order Micrococcales; family Microbacteriaceae; genus Curtobacterium; species Curtobacterium sp. PhB78. The sequence continues at coordinate 189,399 of NZ_RKIA01000003.1, read as the reverse complement.
GCTCGTGCCAGGTGGCTGCACGACGCCGGACGTCGAGCCCGCCGGGCAGGCATCCGTCACGGCGGACGGAGCGGTCGACGCACGAGTCCATGACGGCGTGGATGTCGAGCAGCCCGGAGCGGACGTCGGCGTCGGTCCGGGTGACCGACTCGTTGGCGAGCGCCACTCCGCTGATCGGCAGACCGGAGGCAGCGCAGGCGGCCAGCAGCTCGGCGCCGCTCGAGAACGGGTACGGGACACGGTCGTCGACCGGGATCGCCGCCCCCGCGACCACGGCACCGTCGTCCACGGCACCGCCGTCCTCGCCGTCGCCGTCGCTGTCGCGAGCGATGAAGCCGCCGCCGATCGAGTAGTACGTCTCGTCGGCCAGGTCGGCACCGGCTCCGTCACGGGCTCGCAGCCGCATGGCGTTCGGGTGCCGGGGCAGCATGGTGAGCGGGTGCAGCACGATGTCGGCGAGCCGGAACGGCACGGTCGCCCCACCGTCGAGCCGGAGCAGGCCGTCGCGTTCGAGGGTGTCGAGCGCCGCGGACATCGCGTCCGGGTCGACGGTCTCGGGGTGGGACCCCATCAGGCCGGCGACCACGGCGCCGAGGGTGCCGTGGCCCTGTCCCGTCGACGCCAGTGAGCCGTACAGGTCGACGGCGACGGAGGCGACGGGCAGCCCGGCGACCAGGGACGCGAACTCGGCGCCGGCCCGCATCGGCCCGACGGTGTGCGAGCTCGAGGGACCGACACCCACGCTGAACAGATCGAAGACGGAGACCGGCACGCCGCCACACTAACCCGTCCGGACGGACCGGGCTCAGCCCCGTCCGGACGGACCGGGCTCAGCCCCGTCCGGACGGACCGGGCTCAGCCCCGTCCGGACGGACCGGGCTCAGCGGCGGGTGTTGCCCTCGGCCGGCACCACGAACCACAGGACGACGTAGGCGATCCACAGCGGCCCGGGGAACAGGCTCAGGATCACCCAGCCGATGCGGACGAGGGTGCGGGACAGGCCGAAGCGATCGGCGAGGCCGGCGCAGACACCGGCGAGGATGCGGCCGTTGCGGGGACGGGAGAGTGTGCTCATGGGGTCGACGCTACGCACCGGCGACGAGCAAGGGCATCCGGGCAGTACCCCGGAGAACGGTGGGGACAACCCCCGAACGACCCCGAAGGCCCGACACCCGTCAGGGGATCAGCACGATCTTCCCGCGGGTGTGCCGCTGCTCCAGCTGCTCGTAGGCGTCCTGCACCCGGTCGAGCGGGAAGGTCGCCGCGATCGGCACCTCGACCTCGCCGTTCGCCACCTGCATCGCGAGGGCGCCGAGGATCTCCGGGTCGGCGGTGTCCGCACTGCCGGAGGCCTTCGCACCGACCTCGGCGGCAGCCTCGAACGCGATGATCGTCTCGATGCGGTCGACCGGCACGCCCAGGGCGATCCCCAGGTGCACGTACTCAGGACCGTACGTGTCGATGACGGCGTCGATGCCGTTGGTGGCGAGCTCGGTGATCCGCTCCTGCAGGCCCTCGCCGTACGCGACGGGCCGTGCACGCTTCGACCGGAGCCACTCGTGGTTCGCCTCGGACGCGATCGCGATCACGTCGATGCCCTCGTTCGTCAGCAGCTGCGTGACGAACCCGCCGACACCACCGGCGGCACCGGACACGACGACGGTCTCGCCGGGTCGGGGGTCGACGGCACGGACGGCTGCGGCAGCGGTCGTGGCGACGATGTCGAGCCCGCCAGCGACGGTCCAGTCGAGCAGCCGGGGCTTCTGCACGACCTGTTCGGCCGGCACCGAGACGTACTCGGCTTGGCTCGCGCGGTCCCACGACCACCCGAGGACCTCTTCGCCCTCGTCGACGCCGTCGACGCCCTCGCCGACGGCCACGACGATGCCGGCGAAGTCGGTGCCCTGACCGGACGGCAGCGCGTCGGAGGACCCGCCGTCGAGCAGCCCCTGGCGGATCGCCGACTCGCCCGGGTTGATGCCGGCGGCGCGGACGCGCACGAGCACCCGACCGGCAGTGGCCTCGGGGACGGGGACCTCGGCGACGTGCAGCACGGAGCGGTCACCCCACTCGTCGAAGCGGACGGCGCGCATGGTCTCCGGGATCTCAGTCATCGCGTCCGACGGTACCCCGAGCACGACGAACGGTCCGCGTGGACCGCTCCATCGGCACGACGGTGGGAGACTGGCCCCATGCCCATCCTCAACAAGGACATGCAGGTCTGCATGTCGCTCGCGGCCCGGCCGAGCAACATCGGCACCCGGTTCCACAACTTCCTGTACGACGAGCTCGGGCTCAACTTCCTGTACAAGGCGTTCACCACGACCGACCTGCCCGGCGCCGTGGCCGGCATCCGCGCCCTCGGCATCCGCGGCTGCTCGGTGTCGATGCCCTTCAAGGAGGCGATCATCCCGCTCGTCGACCACGTCGAGGAGTCCGCCGCCGCCATCCAGTCGGTGAACACGGTCGTGAACGACGACGGCGTGCTCACCGCGTCGAACACCGACTACGAGGCGATCGCCGCGCTGCTCGGGTCGCACGACGTCGACACCGCGTCCCGAGTGCTGCTCCGCGGCTCCGGCGGCATGGCGAAGGCCGTGACCGCGGCGTTCCGCGGCGCCGGCTTCGACCGCCTGACGGTCGTCGCCCGCAACGAGCAGACCGGTACGGCGCTCGCGTCGCAGTACGGGTACGAGTGGATCGCCGAGGAGCGCGAGGCGGGGGAGTCCGACCTGGTGGTCAACGTCACGCCCCTCGGCATGCGAGACGACCAGCAGGACGCGCTCGCCTTCGCACAGGACCGGATCGAGGCGGCCCACACGGTCTTCGACGTGGTCGCGTTCCCGTCGGAGACCCCGCTGGTCCGTGCGGGACGGGATGCCGGCAAGCACGTCATCACCGGCGCCGAGGTCATCGCGCTGCAGGCGGCCCGCCAGTTCGAGCGGTACACGGGTGTCGCCCTGACGGAAGACCAGGTGGCGCGCGCCAGCGAGTTCTCGCGCGCCGAGTAGTCGACGCGCCCACAGGGCGGACGGGAGGCACGGGGCCAGCTGGCACCGCGCCTCCCGTCCGCCTTTGTGGGAACGTCTCAGGCGTTCGTCGCGCGTCCGACGGCCACCCACCCGAGGCGGCGCAGCGTCTCGTGGTTCCGGACCCAGATGAGCGGCTGCATGAGGAAGTCGGGGACCCAGGCGCCCGGACCGGCAACCGCGTTCTCGACGATCGTCACCTTGCAGCCCTTGCGGTGCGGCTCCACGGTCAGCTCCACGCGGGCCTCGCCGATCGGCCACCCCTTCGGCTGGATCACCATGCGGTGCGGCGGGTCCCACACCAACGAGGTCGTGACGTCGTCGATGACGAGCGGCCAGGCACCGAAGGAGTGGTGCAGGTGCGTGCCGACCTGCGGCCAACCGGCCTCCTGCTTCCGCATGCGCGAGGCGCCGACCACCCAGGTCGTGTAGAGCCAGCCGTCGCCGAGCACGTCGAAGACGTCCTCGGGAGCGCAGTGGAGGATGCGGACGTTCTTCGCCATGGTGATCAGCCTTCCGGGGTGAGGTCGACGTCGTCGGGCAGCCCGAAGGTGTGCCGGAGTGCGCTCTTCGCGGCACGCCAACCGGCCATGCCGTGCACACCGGGGCCAGGAGCCGACGACTCGGAGCACAGGTACATGCCGCCGCCCATCCGCCACGGGTCGCTGGACAGCACCGGGCGCTTCACGAGCTGCCAGAAGCTCGCAGCACCGGCGGCGATGTCGCCGCCGACGTAGTTCGGGTTGTGGTCCGACATGTGCGCGGCCGTCCGGCTCGACGTGTGCAGGATCGTGTCGCGGAACCCCGGTGCGAACCGTTCGACCTGGCGCGTGATCGCCTCGGTCTGGTCGACGTCGGACCCCGCCGGCACGTGCGCGTAGGCCCAGAAGACGTGCTTGCCCTTCGGCGCCCGGGTCGGGTCGACGACGGTCGGCTCGGAACCGAGCACGTACGGCCGTTCGGCGTGCTGGCCGTGCGCGACCGAGCCCTCCGCCGCCGCGATCTCGGCTCGTGTCCCGCCGATGTGCACCGTGCCGGCCCGGCGCAGCGCCTCGTTCGTCCACGGCACCGGATCGGACAGCGCGAAGTCGACCTTCGCGGCCGCGTTGCCGAACCGGAACCGGCGGAGCGCACCGCGCTTCGGCGTGGGGATCTGCGCGCCGGCGATCCGCAGCATGCCGGGGACACTCGTGTCGAAGAGCACCGCCTTCGCCGGGGTGAGGTCACCGAGCGACCGGACCTCGTGCCCGGTGACGATCCGTCCGCCGTGCGCGACGAGGTCGTCGGCGAGCGCGTCGACGATCGCCTGGCTGCCGCCGATCGGCACGGGCCAGCCGCGCGCGTGCGCGTAGGCGCCGAGCGACAGCGCCGCGGCGGCCGTCGACAGCGAGGGCATGTGCTGGATGGAGTGCGCGGCGACGCCGGAGACCATCGCCGGTGCGACGTCCTGCCGGAAGCGGGCGTTCCAGGCGCTGCTGCCCTGCTCGAGTGCGCGCAGGCCGAACCGCAGCACCGTGAGCGGGTGCCGCGGCACGTGCAGGAGGGCGTCGGTGGCGAAGTCGGCGACCTGGTCGGCAGCGCGGGCGAGCGGGCCCATCAGGTTCCGGAAGGCCGGGCCGTCCACACCGAGCTCGGCGGCCGTCCGCTCGAGGTCCTGGTACGCGATGCCCGCGCGACCCCCGTCGAGCGGGTGCCCGTACTGCACCTCGGGCAGACGGAGCTCGATGCGCTCCTCCATCCGGAACAGCCGGAAGAACTCGGACTGCAGCGCCATCGGGTGCACCGCCGAGCAGACGTCGTGGAGGAACCCCGGCAGGGTGAGATCGGCGGTGCGGGCACCACCGCCGATCGTGTCGTTCCGTTCGACCACCTCGACGGACAAGCCCGCACGGGCGAGCGTCACCGCCGCCGCGAGTCCGTTCGGTCCGGCCCCGACGACCACCGCATCAACCATGGTCCGAGCCTAGGGACTCGTGTCTGCGCGTGGTCCCGGTCAGATGACCGAGGCTCCGGATGAGACAGCGATCCGCTTCCGGGCGATGACGGCGTCGATCCGTTGCGCTCCGGCGATGAAGGCCGCAGCATCGTGGTCGACGTACCCCGCGATCGCGACGATGTCATCGCGGATCCGTTCGAGCGGAGCCGCGTGGACGGGCTCGTGGTGCGCGAGACGGTTCGCCCCAGGAGTCCGGCGGTGCCGAATGGTCCTGGGGCGTTACCCGATCAGCCTAGCGACGCCCGGGTGATATCTCAAGTACCGCTTCAGGGGCGAGCGACGTCGGGGTCAGCAGGGTCGGAGCCGTCCTCGTCGCCGTCGGCGTCGTCGGGTTCGTCGGCGTCGACCGGGGTCGAGCCCACGGGGTGCTCGGCCAGCAACGTCGCGAAGTCCTCGTCGAGCATCTGCTGCAGACGGTCGTCGCGCCCGATCTCGTAGTCGTCGGCCGGACGCTGGGCCCAGCCGAGGCGCCCGACCACCGTGGTGCCGATGTCGTCCCAGGCTCGGGCGCGGGCGGCGAGCACGATGCCGTCGACGAAGTGCTGGTCGTCGCGGCGCTTGTCGAGCATCGTCGCGAGTTGCTCGTACGTCGCCTCGCGCGTGCGCAGCTTGAGGTCGTCACCCCGGCGGTAGTCGTGCTGGTGCCGTGAACGGCCCTTCGACTTGCTCGACGTCGACCGGATCTCCCGCATGCGCGCGGCGTCGCCCCGCTGCTCCTCGGCCATGCGGTGGAGCTCCTCGCGCGCGGCCTCGGCGATCAGCGCGTGGTCGAAGTACCCCTGGTCGCGCAGCGCGTTCGTGATGATCCGGTTGCCGACCGCGATCGTGACCGCGGCCTTCGCGATGAGGAACCCCTCGTCGACGGCCCGCTTCAGTTCGACCTGGCTGATGGGTCGATCGCGCACGTCGTGGTTGCGTCGTCCGAACAAGGCCATGCTCCGACGATACCGGCGTCCGGTGACCATCCGTCGGCAGGTGGACCCGGATCACGCCCTGGAGGGACGACACGCCACGAGTGGTTCCGTAGCGTCGGGTGCATGGTCACGTACACGGAGTCCCCCCGCACCGGTCTCGGCACCGCGAGCCTCGTCCTCGGGATCTGCTCGCTGCTCGCCGGTTGGACGTTCGTCGCGCCGATCGTCGGGCTGTGCCTGGGCGTCGCGTCGCGCAGCCGGGAACCGCTCGCCCGTGGTCGCGCGGGCTGGGGGATCTTCCTGAACCTCATCGCGCTCGCCGTCTGGATCCTGCTGCTCGTGGTGGCGGTCGTCGGCGGTGTGTTCGCGGTCTGGCAGGGCGCGACGCAGGGCTCCTGACGCACGCGCACGCGCAGGGGGGGCGGCGGGGAGTCTCGCCTAGAGCAGCAGGCCGTAGACGGCGACGTCGGCGCGGACGGGCCCGAGCGGCAGCGCGCCCCGCAGAGTGCCCTCGAGGGCGAACCCGAGCCGTTCGGCGAGCGCGCGGCTGCGGACGTTGTCGACGCCGGTCCGGATCTCGAGCCGTGCGGTGCCGCGTGCCCGCGCGACCTCGACCAGCACGCCGGCGGCCCGCCCCGCGACACCGCGGCCCTCGTGTCCGGCGTCCACCCAGTAGCCGAGTGACGCCTGGCCCAGGTACGGGTCGAAGGTCAGCGACGCCACCCCGACGATGCGGTCGTCGGAACGGATGACGCAGGGGAGCGCGCGGTCCATCGCGAACTGGCCGAGCAGCCGTTCGGTGTGCAGTCCGATGGTCTCGCGGTCCTGCGGATCCCACGCCCATGGTTCGGCGGCCCGGAGCCGGTCGAGGTTCGCGCGCACGAGTTCGAGCACCGGGTCGACCGTGGTCAGGTCGCGCAGCGTGAGCGTGTACCCGTCCCCGAGGTCCCGCCCGAATGCCGCCACCCGTCAGAGACTATGCACGCCGGGCGCTACTCGTACCGGAGCGCCTCGATCGGGTTCTGCCGTGCGGCGCGGCGCGCGGGGAGGGTGCCGGCGAGGAACGCGATGAACATCACGACGAGGATGATCGTCGCCACCGAACTCGGCGCGAACTGCATGATCTGCAGGCCCGGCAGGTCCTTGAGCACCGTGCCCGCGAGCACGTTCGAGATGCCCGTCCCGAGCAGGATCGCGACACCGGCTCCGATGGCACTGCCGAGGAACCCGATGAAGACCGCCTCGAGCGAGAACAGCGTGTAGACCTTGCCGCCGCCCATGCCCATCGCCTTCATCAGGCCGATCTCGCGGGTGCGTTCCTGCACGCTCATCAGCAGCGTGTTGATGATGCCGAAGCCCGCAGCCACCAGGGCGATGACGGCGAAGGCGTTCAAGACCCCGACGATGCCGCTGATGACGGTCTGGAACTGGCCGAGCTGGTCCTGGATGGTCTGCCCGAGGAACCCGTCGTCCGACAGCGCCTTCTTGACCGTGGTCGCGGAGGCCCCGGAGTCGAGCGTCGCGGTGGCGCTGGCGTACGAGGTCGCGATCGAGTCCGGCTTGCCGATCTCCTGCGCGGCCTGCATCGCGTCGGTGAGCGCGGCGTTCGCCCCGGCACCGCCCCCGAACAGCGACTCGTTCTGCACACCGACCACCGTCGCGGTGAGGGTGTGCTCCTTGCCCTGGTAGTCGTCCACCGCGAAGGTGAGCTCCTTGCCGACGGCGGCCTTCGCGCTGCCGAGTCCGAGGTTCTCCAGGTAGTTCGTCGGCAGGATCACCTGGTTCGCGTCGGTGTCGTCGTCGAGCTGCTTCCCGCTCGCCAGGTCGGCGTCGAGCTCCCCCGCGTTGGCGGTCAGGGAGACGACGTACTTGCCGTCGTCGCCGTGCTCGGCGTACTTCGGCGCCAGGGCGACCGCTGGACGGATGCTCTTGATGCCGTCGATCGCGCGGATGTCGTCGACGTCGGACTGCGACAGGTACGAGAACGACGCCGGACCGCGGTCGACGCTCTGGCCGGACTCGTCGGGGTCGTACTTCGCCGGCCCGCTGTCGGTCGATGCGGTGTCGACGGCCTTCGTGATGGTCAGGGAACCGGTGTCGCCGATCGACGAGACCTGGGTGTCGATGTAGTTGCTGACCCCCGTACCGATCGCCGAGGTCAGCGTGATCGTGAAGGCGCCGATGAAGATCGCGATGACGGTCAGGGTCGTGCGCAGCTTCGACCGGAAGGTGTTCGAGACCGCGGTGCGGAGCAGGTCGAGGAAGTTCATGCGGAGTGCCTTCCGTGCGTGGCCTGCTGGTCGATGGCGGCACCGGCGGTGGGTGTGCCGTCCGATCCACCGACGATGAGTCCGTCGCGGACGTTGACGCTGCGGTCGCAGCGGGCGGCGAGTTCTTCGTCGTGGGTGACCACGACGAGCGTGATCCCGCGTTCGCGCTGCAGGCCGAAGAGCATGTCCTCGACCACCTGCCCGGTGTTCGTGTCGAGGTTGCCGGTCGGCTCGTCGGCGAAGATGACGCTCGGCTCACCGACCAGCGCGCGTGCGATGACCACGCGCTGCTTCTGCCCGCCGGACAGGTCGTTGGCGTCGTTCTTCGCCTTGTCGGCCAGACCGAGGGAGTCGAGCGCCGCCATGCCGCGGCGCTTCCGTTCGGCTCCGGAGACGCCCGCGATCTTGAGCGGGAGCACGACGTTGTCGAGGACCGAGGTCTTGGGGGTCAGGAAGAACTGCTGGAACACGAACCCGAAGGTGCTGTTGCGCGTGCGGTTCACCTGCCGCGCGCCGAGGGTCGCCGCATCGGTCCCGTCGAGCAGGACCTGCCCGGTCGACGGCTTGTCGAGCAGTGCGAGCAGGTGCATGAGCGTCGACTTGCCCGATCCGGACTTGCCGACGATCGCCAGGCTCTCGCCCTGGTGCACCTGGAGTGACACCCCCTTGAGGGCGTCGAACCGCGTCGGGCCTCGGCCGTAGGTCCTGGCGAGGTCACGGGCCTCGAGCACGGGAGTGGTCATGGCCCCACCGTAGTGTCCGCTGCACGACTGCAAGTTTGCGTTTGCTGTAGATCATGTGACGTTCCGGTTACAGTCGGGCCATGCCCGACACCGCGCCCGCCACCGAGATGGGTCTGCGCGACCGCAAGCGCATCGAGACACGCCACCGCATCGCGGAGGCGGCTCGGTCCCTCGCGCTCGAGCAGGACATCGACCACACCACGATCGAACAGATCGCCGCACGCGCCGAGGTGTCACCGCGCACGTTCTTCAACTACTTCGAGAGCAAGGAGGACGCGGTCCTCGGGCACACCGAGCTCGACCTGGACGCCGAGACCCTGGCAGCGCACCTCGAGACCGTCGCGGGGGAGCCGGCTGCGCAGGCTGTGGTCGACCTGGCGTTCCTGGTGTTCGGCTCGTCGTTCGGCGACGAGCACGAGCGGCTCGCCCGGAAGGAGGTCATCGTGCGCTTCCCGCAGCTCATGCGCCGTCAGGTCAGCCGGATGACGACCGTGGCCGAGGCGATGACGGGTGCGGTGCGCACGATCCTCGAGCGTGATCCGGCCTGGGGGCCGGACGCCGCGACCCCGCAGGCCGCCGAGATGCTGCTCGGCATGTGCATGACCGGGCTGCGGAGTTCGGCGCGGCACGAGGGTTCCGACCCGGAAGAGGTCCGCGCCCGCGTCGTCGCGTCGATCCGCGACACGGCTGCGCGCATCGCTGCGGCTTGAGACGCAACGACAGACGGACGGGAGGCCGGGTGCCAGCTGGCACCGTGCCTCCCGTCCGTGACGTGGATGCGTCGAGAGCCGTCACGGCTTCGTGATGAAGCCCTCCTTCACCATCCAGTCGAACGCGACGTCGGCCGGCTCGCGCCCCTCGACGTCGACCTGACGGTTCAGCTCCTGCAGCACGGCGTCGGTGAGCTTCGGCGAGATCTGGTCGTAGACGTCGGCGAGCTGCGGGTACTCCTTGAGCGTGGCCGAGTCGAGCACCGGCGCGACGTTGTACGCCGGGAAGAAGCCCTTGTCGTCCTCGAGCACGGTCAGGCCGAGCGACTTGATGCGGCCGTCGGTGGTGAAGACCTCGCCGAAGTTGCACTTGCCGCGGTCGGTGGCCGTGTAGACCGTGCCGGTGTCGAGGATGCTGACGTTGTCGCTCGGGATCCCGTTCTCCCCCGAGCCGCCGAGCTCCAAGCCGTACTTCTCGAGCATCGGCTTGAACCCGTCGGCACGCGAGTTGAACTCCGACTCCACGCAGAAGGTGCGCTCGTCCACGGGCAGCTTCGCGATGTCGGAGAGGGTCTTGATGTCCCCGAGCTCCTTGACCGCTTCGTCCCGGACCGCGAACGCGTAGGTGTTGTTCATCGGCGCCGGGTTCAGCCACGTGAGCCCGTTGCCGGCGTCCTCCTTCTTGACCGCTTCCCACTGCTCGGTCTTGTCCGGGATCCCCTCGGCGTGGCCCATGAAGGTCAGCCAGGCGGTGCCGGTGTACTCGTACGTGAAGTCCGCACCGTGCGAGGTCATCAACTCGCGGACGGCGACGCTGCCCGGAACGTTGGTCTCGTCGGTGACGTCGAACCCGGCGGCCTTCGCGGCGAGCACGGCGATCTTGCCGAGCACGAGCTGCTCGGTGAAGTTCTTCGACGTCACGGTGATGTGGGCACCGTCCGGCAGGTCGTCGATGCGCTCGATGGTGCCGGGACCGGCCTCGGGGACGAAGGACGTCGCGGGCTGCAGGCCGCAGCCGGCCAGGACGAGCGCGGTGGTGCCGGCGAGGGCGACAGCGGCCCCGCGGCGGAGGCGGCGGGTACGGCGGTTCATCGGAGTCCCTTCGGACGTGCGACGGTCTCGACCACACGGCCGAGCCAGTCGATGGAGAGGGCGAGGAGCGCCACGAGCAGCGCACCGGCGACGAGCACCTTCGGCAGGAACAGCGTCACGCCCGTGGTGATGAGGAGACCGAGGCCACCGGCACCGACGAAGGTGGCCAGGCTCGCGGTGCCGACGAGCAGCACGAGCGCCGTCCGGATGCCGGACAGCATGACCGGCACCGCGAGGGGCAGCTCGACGCGCATCAGGACGCTGAACGCGCTCATGCCCATGCCACGGCCGGCCTCGACGAGGCGCGAGTCGACGCTCTGCACGCCGATCATGGTGTTCCGGAGGACCGGCAGGATCGCGTAGAGCACGAGCGCGACCACGGCGGACCAGCTGTTCAGGCCGAGCCACGCGGCGAGCAGCACGATCAGGCCGACGGCGGGGGCCGCCTGCCCGAAGTTCGCGACGGCGAGCACGTACGGGCTCGCCCGACGCAGCGGTCCGCGCGTGAGGACGATGCCGAGCGGGATGCCGATCACGAGCACGAGCACCGTCGACTGCAGCGTGAGCACCAGGTGCTGCCCGGTGAGCGCCAGGATGTCCGACGGGTTGAGCGTCGTGCGCTCGGTCGGGGTCAGGTCCGCCGTGGCGAGCCAGATCGCGAACCCGGCGAGCACGACGAGGATCGCGATCGGCTGGAACAGCAGGCCCTTCCAGGACGTGCTGGCGCCGGTGGCGGGTCCGGCGGCGACAGCACTCACAGGTCTTCCCCGGAGGGCGCGATCACGGGCGCGGCCGGCGAGGACGGCAGCGTCTCGATCTGGTTGGTGTTCGTGCCGACCGGCGTGTACGCGCGGTCGTCGGCGGCTGCCGCACGCGACCGGGTGATGGCCTCCATGACGACCTCGACCGTGATGACACCGCGGAACGCCTCGCCACGACCGGTGACCAGTGCGGCCCCGGCGCTCGAGACGAGCATGGTGTCGAGGGCGTCGTTGAGCGTCGAGGCCTCGCCCACGATGGGCAGGTCCGCCTCGATGCCGTCCGGGATCCGGTCCAGGCGCTCGAGCTGTCGGCGGGACGGCCAGCCGATCGGCCGCTGCCGACGGTCGACCACGACGGCGTGCCCGTGACCCCCGGCCTCCTGCATGCGCTGCAGGACGGCCTTCGCCTCTTCGCCGGGGGAGCAGGTCACCGCGGAGACGACCTCGACGTCGCGGACGCGGTTCAGGGTGAGCTGCTTCAGCCCGGCGCCCGAGCCGATGAAGTTCTCGACGAACTCGTTCGCCGGCTCCGCCAGGATCCGCTCCGGGGTGTCGTACTGCACGATGTGGGCGCCCTCGGTGAAGATGACGATCCAGTCACCGAGCTTCACGGCCTCGTCGAAGTCGTGGCTGACGATGACGATCGTCTTGTGCAGCTCTTCCTGGATCCGCAGGAGCTCGTCCTGCAGGCGCTGCCGGGTGATCGGGTCGACCGCACCGAACGGCTCGTCCATCAGCAGGACGGGCGGGTCCGCGGCGAGCGCCCGGGCCACGCCGACGCGCTGCTGCTGCCCGCCGGAGAGTTCGCGGGGGTAGCGGTCGCGGTAGGTGGCGGGGTCGAGCGAGACGAGGTCGAGCAGCTCGTCGACACGCGCCGCGATCTTCTCCTTCGACCAGCCGAGCATCTTCGGCACGATCGCGATGTTCGCCGCGACGGTCATGTGCGGGAAGAGCCCGCCGGCCTGGATCACGTAGCCCATCCGGCGGCGGAGCTCGTCGGCGTCGATGCCGGTCACGTCGTCGTCACCGACGACGATGCGGCCCTCGGTGGGCTCGATCAGGCGGTTGATCATCTTGAGGGTCGTCGTCTTGCCGCAGCCGGACGGGCCGACGAGCATGACGATCTTGCCGGCCGGGATCTCGAGGGTGATGCCGTCGACGGCGGGCTTCGACTGCCCGGGGTACCGCTTGGTGACCTCGTCGAGCAGGATGCTGCGGCCGGTGACGTCCCCGTCGGGCGCGGTGGTGGTGGCGGAGTCAGTGCTGGACACGGATACCTCTCGAGATGGTCAGGCGGCCGAGGCCGAGGAGGAGCAGGTCGAGGACGAGGGCGAGCAGGACGACGCCGACCACCCCGACGACCACGGAGTACAGGGCGTTCGCGCCGCCGAGGCGCGAGAGTCCGGAGAAGATGAAGCCGCCGAGCCCGGGGCCGAGGGCGTACGCGGCAATGGCCGCGATGCCCATCACCATCTGGGCGGACACGCGGACGCCGCTCAGGATGATCGGCCAGGCCATCGGCAGTTCGACCTGCACGAGGGTCCGGAACCGGCTCATGCCGATGCCGCGCGCGGACTCGACCACGCTCGGCGGGATCTCGGCGAGGCCGACGACCGCGTTGCGCAGGATCGGGAGCGCGGCGAAGAAGACGACCGTCACGACGGACGGCAGCACGCCGAAGCCGAGCGGGACGATGAGCAGGCCGATGACCGCGAAGGACGGCAGGGTGAGGCCGATGGCGGACACCCCGTTCGCGACGGAGGTCAGGCGGGGACTGCGGTAGACGAGTGTGGCGAGCACCACGGCGATGACCGTGGCGAGCACCGTGCACTGGACCACCAGTGAGAAGTGTTGCCACGACGAGAACCAGATCTGGCTCCATCGCTCCACGACGTACTGGAACACGGGTGGGCGCTCCCCTTCCGGTCGGCCGAACTGCCCACGGGTCGGGGCACAAGCTGCGCCAAAGCTACGCAGAGCACGGACCGGTCGCACGACGAGGTGCAGCGGAAGCGATCGTTTCCTGTGCGGACGACCGGACGAGAACCCCTGGTCAGCGACCAGTTCGACCGTCGAGCCTGAGAGAACGGTAACGATCGTGAGGGGCCATCGGCTACATGGCCAAGCCCCGCAGGCCGGACCGCTCGGCGATGTCGACGAGCTGCTCGCGCCAGAGAACCCACTCTTCCGGGCTCTTGTCGGCCAGGTTGCCGTCCCCGTCGCCCGCCAGTCCGTCGAGCATCTCGCGCACGATGTCGGCGTGCCCCGCGTGCCGGGCCGTCTCGTACGCCATGTGCACCAGGATGCGGTGGAGCGTGACCTCGCGGAGCTCCTCCGGCCACCAGGGGACGGTGCCGCGGGCGTCGAGGTCGAGCGCTTCGATGGTGGCGTCGGCGTGCGCTGCACTGCGGTGGTGGAAGGCCACGACGTCGTCCAGGGTCTCGTCGAGCGTCGCGTACATGTCCTCGCCGTCCTCCGACTCGAGCCAGGCGGGCGGGTCCGGAAGCGGCCGACCGAACACCTCGCCGAAGTACCCGGCCTGCACACCGGCGACGTGCTTCACCAGCCCGAGCACGTTCGTGCCGGTCGGGGTCACCGGCCAGCGGGCCTGCCGTTCGGCCAGGCCGTCGAGCTTGCCGAGGAGCGCGGCGCGGTGCTTCTGCAGGTACCGGTGCAGCGTCCGCTTCACCGCAGCGGCCGAGGCCAGGGGATCGGTGTCCGACGACGCGCCCTCGTCCGACAGGGCCGAGTTCCCGCTGGACGCGAGGCCGGTGGTCGTCGCGGGGTGGACCTCGGGGACGGCGTCGGTGCTGCTCATGCCCTCGATCGTGCCACCACGACGTCCTGCAGGCGTGCCGATTCCTGCACGGCCACCCGCTCCGCGGTGAGCAGCAGCCCGGCCACCTCGGCCGAGGTGCGCGCGGGGGCGTCGTTCCAGCTCGTCAGGTCACGCACGCGGCCCATGCGGACGTCGGGCGCAGGACACCAGAGCACCGGCGCGCCCTCGTCCACGGCGAGCGCGTGCCAGACCAGGTCGAGGGAGTGCTGGACCCGCGGCGAGTGCACGGCGTGCGGCCCGCCAGCGGCCGAGACGACCGCGCCGACCAGGCAGGCGGCGACGAGCGGTCGCCCCTGCACGTCCATCGCGGCGGCACTCGTGGCCTTCCGCATCCGGCCGTGCTCGTCGAGGTACGCGAACCAGGCGTGCTGGATCCAGCCGCGTTCGACGACGCCACGCGCGTCGGACAGCAGTTGCTCGAGCTCGCCGAGTTCCTGCAGCCGGGCTTCGACCCGTCGGACGCGTGCGGCGGCGCGGCGCTCGGCGAGGCGGTCGAGGAACCCGCGGAGGCCGGTTCGCTCGGATCGGGTGGGGGCGGGAGAGGCGTCGGTGGCGACGTCGTGCTGGACGCGGAACTCGAGGGTCATGAGGGCCCCTCCGATCGGCTGTGCACGGATGGTGCGGTCACGATAGCCCCGCGGGGTCTCAGCCGTCCAGCACCGCGTCGATGCTGCGCCGCGCGACGCTCCGGAAGGCGCGTTCGTCGGACGTCGCGAGCGCGGAGGCGAGCGCGATCGCCCACCCGCGCGCGCGTCCCCAGGTGCCGTCCGGAGCGGCGACCAGCGTCCGGAACGCGTGGCGGGCCTCCCGGTCGAGCGTCAGCCAGGCGGTGGCGAGGTCGACGGCGGGGTCCCCCGAGGTCACGTCGCCGAAGTCGACGACCGCCGACAGGCGTTCGTCGCCGTCCGGCGTGCGGTCCACGAGCAGGTTGAACGGGTGCAGGTCGCCGTGCACCCAGACGGGAGGCCCGGTGTGCGTCGGCAGCGCCGCCGCGGTCCGCCAGACCGCTGCCAGCTCCACGGCCCGGGGCACGTCCTGCGTGGCGAGTCGCGTCAGGACGGCGTCGCTGCGCGTCGCCAGCGGCACCGCACGGAACGGGTTCGCCGGAGCATCCGCCGGAGCCGGCACGTGCAGCAGTCGCACGAACCCCGCGAGGGCCTCGGCGACCCGGACACCGGCAGAACGCTCACCGACGGGTGCTCCCGGGAGCCACGGGACGATGCTCCACGACCAGGGGTACCCGAGCGCCGGACGGCCCACGCGTACCGGGGCCGGCACCGGGACGACGGGTGCGACGCGGGCGGCGATCTCCGGCAGCCACCGCTGCTCGTGCTCGACCAGGCGTGCTGCGAGCTCCCGACGCGGCAGCCGCACGGCGTACTCGTCGCCGAGCCGCACGATGACGTTGTCCCAGCCGTTCGCGACGACCACGAGCCGGAGGTCCGCCAGGTCGGGGTGCTGGGCGCGCAGCAGGGCCCGGACGAGCGGGACGTCGACGTCGACCTCTGCCGGTGGTGTGGGCACCGGCTCAGGCTAGTGGGCCGGTGGACACATGCCCGCGAACGGGGGCGGGTGCGGAAACCGACCGCTGGGTATGCTCGCAGGGACGGTGACGTGGGTGTTTCCCTGGGGGGACCCGCGTCATTCCGGCGCGATGATGGCGACGAGTCGCGGGATCTCTGGCCGGAGGCGTTCGGTGACGAGCGCGGCGAGCAGCACCGTCCAGAGTTCCCGCAGGCGTTCGTACAGGTCGGTGCGGTCAGCGAGCACGTCCGACACCGTCTGCACGCCCGTGTACGCGGGGATGACCACACGTCCGACCATGTCCGGGTCCCACCGCGGTTCGACCTCGCCGGCGTCGATCGCCTGGCGGACGGTCTGTGCGATGAGCGCCATCCAGTCGGTGTACGGGTCCTGACGGGGGACGTCGTGCGTCGCGACCTCGGTCGACAGACGGATGCCGGCGCTCACGACGACCTCGGTGACCATCTGGGTCGCCAGTCCCTGCGACATCCACATGAGGGCTTCGAGCGGCGTCCGGCTCCGGGCGACCGCGGCCTCGCCGTAGCGCCGCGAGACCTCGTGCTGCTGCGCGATCACGGCACCGGCGAGGTCGGCCTTCGACGCGAAGTGGAAGTACAGCGCGCCCTTGGTCAGCCCGATCCGCTCGGCGACGCCGTCCATCGACGTGCCGAGGTACCCGCGCTCGTCGAACTCGGCGGCCGCGGCCCCGATGATCGCCGCGCGGGTCTCGAGCGCCCGCTGCTGCCGAGTGCGTCCGTCCTGCGCCATCACCTCCCGATCGTAGTCCCGCTCCGGGGCTGCGCACGGCCCGCGTTCGGGCGGGTGCCCTACGGTTGGCCGCCATGGACGGATGGCGGAACCCCGCGCGGTGGGCGCGGACCGGACGGTGGCTGCTGCTGCCGATCGCGGTGCTCGACTGGGTGGCCCTCGCGCCGCAGACCATCGTCGTGCTCGCGTTCCTGATCGCCGTCGTCGGCCTCGCCGGGATGGCAGCCGCGCTCGTCGTGCACATGCTCGGGCGCTCCCGCGGGGTGATGGCGCTGCTCGGTGTCGTCCTGCTGCTCGGCGGGCTCGTGGTGTTCGGCCTCGACCCGTTCCCCGCATCGTTCCCGCTGATCGACGCGTGGTGGCCCGAGTCGATCACGCAGCCGCAGGTGGTCGGCAGTGCCTACTGGCAGCTCGCCGGCCTCGGCATCGAGCTCGCGGGCTTCGGACTGCTGGCCACGCTGCTCGTCGTCGCGCTCACCGGCGCACCGCGATCACGGCAGGACCGCTTCCGCTCCTGACCGCGGCGCACGACTGCGGCAGCGACGTCGTCAGCGGACGGTGTTCAGCGCCGCCCGAGCACGACCAGCGTCACGTCGTGGGCTGCACCGGCCGGCACCAGGGCGCGGACCCGTTCGACGACCGCGGCACCGGTCGGCTCGGCAGCGACCAGGGCGGCCAGGTCGTCGAGGTGGCCGATCCCCTCGAGCGCCAGGACGCCCTCGGTGCACACCACCAGCCGGTCGCCCGCCGCCAGGTCGAGCGTGGCGGGGGACCGCGGCACGGACTCCGGCTGCAGGCCGAGCGGCAGGTCGAGCGAGTGCAGCGCCCGGCTGGTGCCGTCGGCGCGGACGAGCACCGCGAGGCCGTGGCCGGCGTCCCCGAAGACGACGTGCCCCGACGTCGGGTCGAGCCGCAGGTGGAAGAGCGAGCCAACGGCGTCCGCAGCGGACAGGTCGGCGGTGATCTGGGCCTCCAGTCCGCCGATCGCGTCCTGCATGGCGGTCTCGGTGCGTGCGACGACGGCACCGCGGACCGCGGAGGCCAGCAGGCCGGACGCGCGTCCGGCCGCCGCGACGCTGCCCATGGTGACGTGCAGCGCACCGTCGCTGGCGAGTCGCCAGTCGGCGACGTCCCCGCCGCCGTCCTCGGTCCGGAGCACCAGGGTGTCGAGGTCGTGTCCGGGGACCTCGACGGGTCCGGGGACCAGGCCCTCGAGCACGCGGGTCACCCGATCGCGGTCGATCGCGTGACCGAGTTCGCGCTCCGCCCACCGTGCGAGGTCACGCAGCAGGTCGAGGTCGGCCGCCGACAACTCGCGCGGGGTCGCGTCCATGATGCAGAGCGTGCCGACACGGGTGCCGTCGAGCATCGACAACGGTGCTCCGGCGTAGAACCGGATGCCCTGCTCGGTGACCGCTGCCAGGTCGCGGAACCGGGGGTCCAGCAGCGCGTCCGGCACCACCATCGGCTCGTTCGTGAGCACCGTCGTCGAGCAGAAGACCTGCTCCGCCGGGGCGCTCCCGCCCTGCCGCCAGCCCTGCGTCGACTGCGCCGTCACGACGTTGCCGTGCACCAGGTTCAGGAACGTCAGCGGGACCCCGAACGCCTCTTGGGTCATGCGGGTGATGCGGTCGAACCGCTCCTCCGGGCCACTGCCGAGGACACCGAGTGCCTCGACGACGGCGGTCCGGTGCGCGGCGGGGTCCAGCTGGGTCATGCGCCCTGTCTACCCGCACCCTCCGTCAGGAACCAGTCCCGCGGGTGCTGGTCGGCCGTCAACTCGCGTCGCTCGGACACCGGAGCGGCCCACGCCGCCGCGTTCGACAGCACGCGCTGGATGTCCGGGTGGTGGTAGACGGGGTACTCCTGGTCGCCGGGGGAGAAGTAGAAGACCTTCCCCAGACCGCGGCGGTAGGCGACCCCGGACCGGAAGACCTCGCCGCCGGCGAAGGTCGACAGGAAGACCTCTTCGTCGGGGCGCGGGATGTCGAAGAACTCGCCGTACATCTCCTGCCGGTCGATCACGATCGGGTGCGGCACCCCGGCGGCGATCGGGTGCTCCGGCGCGATCGTCCAGACGAGTTCGCGCTCACCGTCGTTGCGCCACTTCAGCGAGCAGGTGGTGCCCATCAGGCGCTTGAACGGCTTCGAGTAGTGCCCGGAGTGCAGCACCACCAGGCCCATGCCGGCGTGCACGGCGTCGACGACCAGGTCGACCACGGTGTCGCTGACCTCGTCGTGGGCGGCGTGGCCCCACCAGAACAGGACGTCGGTCGTGGCCAGGCGCTCGGCGGTGATGCCGTGGTCGGGCTCCTGCAGCGTGGCGGTGCTCACGGTGGCGTCGGGGTGGTGCTCGCGGAGCGCTGCCGCGATCACGGTGTGCATGCCGTCGGGGTAGTGCCCGATGACCGTCGCGTCACCGCGGGTCTCGTGCACGTTCTCGTTCCAGACGACGATGTTCAGGGGACGGTTCTCGGTCGGCACTGACATGGCTCCAACGCTAGCCGCCCCGGGCGTCGAATCGATACGACCACCGGAGTGTCGGGGGTTTCCCGGGACACGTCCGCGACGATGTGGGCATGACTCCCCGCTCCCTGTTCCGTGCCGCCGCGGTCGCCGAACTCGTGACCTGGACCATGCTCATCGCCGGGATGGGGCTCAAGTACGGCCTGGACGCCGGCGACTGGGGCGTCCGGATCGGCGGCGGAGTGCACGGCTTCGTGTTCCTGGCCTACCTCGTCGTGACGACCGTCGTCGCGGTCAACCAGCGCTGGACCCTCGGGGCACTCGTGCTCGGCTGGGCGAGTGCCGTCGTGCCCTACGCCACGGTGCCGTTCGAGGTCGCGGTCGCCCGCCGAGGCATGCTCGAGGGCCCGTGGCGCCGCTCACCCGACGCGCGCTCGGGCTTCTGGGACCGTCTGCTGTTCTTCGTGGTGCGTCGCCCCGCAGTCGCGGTCGTCATCGGGGTCGTGGCGGTCGCTCTGGTCTTCGTGGTGCTGCTGGCGGCGGGCCCGCCCCGCGTGACTTCGTGAGCAGAAATGGTCGGGTTCGTGATGCGGACCCGACCATTTCTGCTCACGATGCGCGGCCCTGGTCGCGACCACGGACGGACGGGAGGCCCGGTGCCAGCTGGCACCGGGCCTCCCGTCCGTCAGGTGCGTGCGTCTAGAGCGCGGCGAGCGTCGCGTTCAACGTGGCGGACGGGCGCATGACCGCGCTCGTCTTGGCGTCGTCCGGGCGGTAGTAGCCGCCGATGTCGGCCGGGTGGCCCTGCACGCCGTTCAGCTCCTCGACGATCTGCTGCTCCTGCGCGTCGAGCTTGCCCGCGATCTCGGCGAACGACGCTGCGAGCTCGGTGTCCGTCGTCTGCGCTGCGAGCTCTTCCGCCCAGTACTTGGCCAGGTAGAAGTGGCTGCCGCGGTTGTCGATCGAGCCGAGCTTGCGGCCCGGGGACTTGTCCTGCTCGAGGAAGGTCCCGGTGGCACGGTCGAGCGTCTCACCGAGGATCTTCGCCCGCTCGTTGCCCGTCACACCGGCGAGGTGCTCGAGGCTGACCGCCAGGGCGAGGAACTCGCCGAGGCTGTCCCAGCGCAGGTAGTTCTGCTGCACGAGCTGCTGGACGTGCTTCGGGGCGGAGCCGCCGGCACCGGTCTCGAACAGGCCGCCGCCACCGAGCAGCGGGACGACGGAGAGCATCTTCGCCGAGGTGCCGAGCTCCATGATCGGGAACAGGTCCGTCAGGTAGTCGCGCAGGACGTTGCCCGTGACGGAGATGGTGTCCTCGCCGCGGCGGATGCGCTCGAGCGAGAAACGCATGGCGCTTTCCGGCGAGAGGATCTCGATCTGCAGGCCCTCGGTGTCGAGCTCGCCCAGGTACTGGCGGACCAGACCGATCAGGTTCGCGTCGTGCGCGCGGGCCTCGTCGAGCCAGAACACGGCCGGGGTCTCCGAGGCGCGGGCACGGGTGACGGCGAGCTTGACCCAGTCGCGGATGGCGACGTCCTTGGTCTGGCAGGCGCGCCAGATGTCACCGGGCTCGACGTCGTGCTCGATGACGACGTCGCCGGCGGCGTTCGTCACACGGACGACGCCCGCGCCGGGGACCTCGAAGGTCTTGTCGTGCGAGCCGTACTCCTCGGCCTTCAGCGCCATGAGCCCGACGTTGGGCACGGAGCCCATCGTCGCCGGGTCGAAGGCACCGTTGACGCGGCAGTCGTCGATCACGGTCTGGTAGATGCCGGCGTAGCTCGAGTCCGGGATCACGGCGAGGGTGTCGTGCTCGTCGCCGTCCGGACCCCACATGTGGCCGGAGGTGCGGATCATCGCGGGCATCGAGGCGTCCACGATGACGTCGCTCGGGACGTGCAGGTTCGTGATGCCCTTGTCCGAGTCGACCATCGCGAGCTCGGGGCCCGCGGCGATGCCGTCGGTGAAGGCCTGCTTGATCTCCGCGCCGTTCGGCAGGGCGTCGAGCCCCGCGAGGATCGAACCGAGGCCGTCGTTCGGGGTGAGTCCGGCGGCGGCCAGGTCGGCACCGAAGCGCTCGAACACCGACGGGAAGAACGCCTTGATGACGTGGCCGAAGATGATCGGGTCGGAGACCTTCATCATCGTCGCCTTGAGGTGCACGGAGAACAGGATGTCCTCGGCCGCGGCGCGCTGGATCTGGTCCTGCAGGAACGCCTCGAGCGCGGCGACGTGCAGCACGGTGCCGTCGACGACCTCGCCCTGCACGACGGGGATCGACTGCTTGAGGACCTGGGTCTCGCCGCCCTCGGCGACGAACGTGATCGTCAGGACGTCGTCGGCAGGGGCGATCCAGGACTTCTCGTTCGAGCGGAAGTCGTCGACGCCCATCGTGACGACGTTCGTCTTCGAGTCGCTGCTCCACGCACCCATGCGGTGCGGGTGCTTCCGGGCGTAGTTCTTGACGGACAGGGGAGCGCGGCGGTCGGAGTTGCCCTCGCGCAGCACGGGGTTGACGGCGCTGCCCTGGACGCGGCCGTAGCGGGCGCGGGCGTCGCGCTGCTCGTCCGTCGTGGGCTCGTCCGGATAGTCGGGCAGGTCGTAGCCCTGTGACTTCAGTTCCTTGATCGCGACCTTGAGCTGCGGGATCGACGCCGAGATGTTCGGCAGCTTGATGATGTTCGCCTCGGGGGTCTTCGCGAGCTCGCCGAGCTCGGCCAGGGCATCGTCCACGCGCTGCTCGTCGGTGAGCCGCTCCGGGAACTGGGCGATGATCCGGCCGGCGAGCGAGATGTCGCGGGTCTCGACGTCGACACCAGCGGTGCCGGCGAAGGCCTGGATGACCGGGAGGAAGGAGTGGGTGGCGAGGAACGGCGCCTCGTCCGTGAGGGTGTAGATGATCTTGGCCATGCTGGCGGGTACTCCCTTGTTCGACCGTCGGTACGTCCACGCTACTCGTGGTGCGGGATGTCTCGACATCAAGATACATGGTCCGGCCTGCGTCCGGCGGGTACTCGGCAGACGTCCTGGAGGCGCACTGTCGGCTCATAGGAACGCTCGGTGGACTGGTCTTCCGCAGTTCCAGAGCCGCAGGAGGGCGATCATGGCGACGACACGTGCGACACCGGAGGACTTCGGGTGGTCCGCGGAGGACCTCCGCTCGGCCTACGCCTCGGACGGCAGCGGCCCGTACCGGTACGCGCCGGATGGCTCGGGGCCGTTCTCGTACGACGTCGACGGTTCCGGACCGTGGCTCGTCGGGCCGGAGCCCCGCCGCGGACTGGCCCGGTTCGCCCCGCGCGACCGCGGTGGACGCTCCCGACTCCGCCGCATCGGCACAGCGGTGAGCGCCGGGGCGCTGGCGCTCGTGCTCGCCGTCGGCAGCGTCGCGGTCGTCGCCCACGCCGCCCCTCCACACCCTTCGGTCCAGGCGGGGTCTCTCCACAGCGGTGAGCCCGACAGGACCTGATCGCGCGGACGGTGCCACGCTGGACCGGTGACCGAACTCCTCGTCGTGGGCGTCATCGCCCTGATCGCCATCGCCGGTGCCGCCGTGCTCGGGCCCCGCATCGGGGTCGCGGCACCGCTCGTGCTCGTCGTCGTCGGGATCATCGCGAGCCTGCTGCCGTTCATCCCGGACGCGGAGATCGAGCCGGAGTGGATCCTCGCCGGGGTCCTACCGCCGCTGTTGTACTCGTCGGCGGTCTCGATGCCGTCGATGAACTTCCGGCGCGAGTTCGGCGCCATCAGTGGCCTGTCGGTGCTGCTCGTCATCGCGTCGAGCCTGGTGCTCGGCCTGTTCTTCGCCTGGGTGGTGCCGGACCTCGGCTTCTGGTGGGGGATCGCCCTCGGGGCGATCGTCAGTCCCACCGACGCCGTCGCCACCTCGATCGTCAAGCAGACCTCGGTGTCGCGCCGGGCGATCTCGATCCTCGACGGTGAATCGCTCCTCAACGACGCCACCGCACTGGTGCTCCTGCGGACGGCCATCGTGGCCGCTGCCGCGTCGTTCTCGTTCTGGGGAGCGCTCGGCGACTTCGCGGGCGCCGTGGCCATCGCGGTGGTCATCGGCTGGTTCGTCGGCTGGCTGAACGTGTTCGTGCGCTCCCGGGTGCCGAGCGCAGCGGTGAACACGGCGCTGTCCTTCGCGGTGCCGTTCGTCGCCGCGGTACCGACCGAGCACTTCGGCGGGTCAGGACTCGTCGCCGCTGTCGTCGCGGGGCTGTTCACCGGCATCGTCGGACCGCGCAAGCTCCCGCCGGGGCACCGACTGTCCGACGCGCAGAACTGGCAGACCATCGAGCTCGTGCTCGAGGGCGCGGTGTTCCTGACGATGGGGCTCGAACTCGCGACGATCCTCCGCGACGTGCAGGAGGACCACTCCGGCATCGGCCCGGCGCTGCTCATCGCCGTCGGGGCCCTCGTGCTCACCGTGCTGGTACGGGCCGCGTACGTCGTCCCACTGCTGTTCGCACTGTCGGCGGCGGCCAAGCGCGGCGAGCGGATGCAGGAACGCTTCGCCGAGATGCACGCCGGCGACCGCGACGCGATGAGCGACGTGATCCGCGAGCACCGGCCGGGCAACCGAGCGCCCTCGGAGCGGGAGCTCGACCGGTTCACGACACGCGTCCGCCGCACCCTGGCGGACATCGCGTACTACACGAAGGCACCGCTGGGCTGGCGCGAGGGCACCGCCGTGGTCTGGGCCGGCATGCGTGGGGCGGTGACCGTCGCCGCCGCGCAGACCCTGCCCGAGGGAACGCCACAACGATCGCTCCTGGTGTTCATCGCGTTCGCGGTGGCCCTGCTCTCGCTCGTGGTCCAGGGCGGCACGATCGGCCCGCTGCTGCGACGGATCGCCGCTCCCGCAACCGACACGTCGACGCGGGACACCGAGGAGCGCAAGCGGCTGCTCGAGCTCATGCGGACGGCGGCCGAGGACGTCCCCGGCACTCGCGAGGCCGGCCCTCGTGCGCGCGAAGAGCTCGAGGCAGCCGACCCGGCCGAGCTCCGGGCGTGGATGGGACGCGAGAAGGCCCGACGACTCGCGGTGCTCGAGGCGCAGCGTGCGGCGATCCTCGACGCCCGCGACGACGGTTCCTTCGACGCCGAGGTGCTCGAGTCGATGCTGCAGAACCTCGACGCCGAGCAGATCGCCCTCGAGCTCCGTGGAGCACCTGCCCGCTGACGGCAGTCCCGTGCCCGCTGACGGCAGTCCCGTGCCCGCTGACGGCAGTCCCGCCGGTCAGGTGCCGATCGAGACGCGGAACACCCGGACGCCGGCCGCCCGGAGTGCTGCGAGCCCGAGCCGCATCCGCATGCTGCGGAACGGCCGCTCGAACCCCGACGGCGCCGATGCGGCATCGATCTGGTGGAGCACCTCGGACGTCAGGGTGCGCTCGACCTTCGGCGCCAGCCGTGTCAGTCCCGAGACCGTCACCACGATCCGGACGGCGTGCGGCACGAGCAGCGGATCGATGAGCTCAGCGGCCGCCTGCGCACGGTGGAACGCGGGGTCGTCACCGGGGCGCCGGATCGCGATGACCGCGAGTTCGGCGTCCCAGGTCTCCTCGGGGTCCGGCAGGTCGTCGACACCGATGACCCGCATGCGTGCGGCGTCGATGCCCGCGCGCACCGCGGCAGCGCGGAGCACGGGCAGGAGTTCCTGGGTGCCGGCGAGCACGACGTCGGCGGTGCCGAGGTCGACCTGCGCGGGCCGCTCTCGCGGCGATCGGGCCATGGTGCGGGTCCTTCCGTCGCTTTCCCACGACGCTACCGATGTCGGACGGTCGGGGGACGTCGGGGCCAGCGGTGATCAGGTGCCTCCCAGCCCCGCGGTAACGAAAAGATCACGGTGGGGCCTGTACAAAGCGACAGAGTCGTGCAGAATGGTGGGCGGCCATGACGACTGCACCCGAACTCGACCAGCACCCGGAGACCCCGGTGGTGCACCTGTCCCGTCGCGCTGCCCTCGAGGCCGAGCGTGCCGCAGCCCGGAAGCCCCAGCGCCGAGCGGAGAAGCCCGCCAAGGCAGTGAAGGTCGCGAAGCCCGCCAAGGTCGCGAAGCCCGTCGGCCGCCGCGCCACCGCAGCCCGCGCGACGACCGAGCACGTCGACACCCGCATCACGCGCGTGGTCCGCCGCCCCGCTGCCACCGTGACGAGCGTCGCGAAGGCCCCACGGGCCTCCCGGTCCGGTCGTGCCGGACGGATCACCCTGACCAGCGCGGCTGCGGCGATCGCGATGTTCGCCGCCTCGGCGATGCCCGCCCACGCCAGCGCCGGCACCTCGATGGCGACCTCGACCATCGCGCCGATCGTGCGCACCCAGGACTACGCGGTCACCCAGGCGGTCACCGCGACCGGGCTCGACCGCGACGGGTTCACCGTCGGCGGCGGCACGACGCGCCGGATCATCACCACCGGCGGCACGGCCGACACGAGTGGCATCGCGGGCGAGGCCGTCTCGTACGGTGGCGCGGTCCGCTCCCCGTTCCCCGGCCCGGTGCAGATGAGCTCGGGCTTCGGCTACCGCTCGGCACCGTGCGGCGCGTGCTCCTCGCTCCACCAGGGCCTCGACTTCACACCCGGCATGGGCACGGCCATCGGTGCCGTCGCCGCGGGCACCGTCCGGATCTCGGGCACGTACTTCTCGTACGGCAACGCCGTGATCATCGACCACGAGATCGACGGCCGCCAGGTGTCGACGCTCTACGGGCACATGATCCCGG
The DNA here is from genome assembly GCF_003751685.1 of Curtobacterium sp. PhB78. Classification (NCBI taxonomy): domain Bacteria; kingdom Bacillati; phylum Actinomycetota; class Actinomycetes; order Micrococcales; family Microbacteriaceae; genus Curtobacterium; species Curtobacterium sp. PhB78. The sequence goes on along the minus strand of NZ_RKIA01000003.1, from coordinate 163,557 downwards.
GGTCGTCGCCGCTCAAGGTCGGCGACCAGGTCGAGGCCGGCGAGTTCATCGGGCTCGTGGGTTCCTCCGGCGTCTCGACCGGCGCGCACCTGCACCTCGAGGTCCTGATGGACGGCGTGACCCCGATCGACCCCGAGGCGTGGCTCGAAGCCCGCATCGGCCGCTCGCTGACGACGTAGCCCTCGACACCACCCACCCCGGACGCACAGCAGACGTCGAGCGCTGGTGGGGTGACGTCCCAGCTACCCTGTGCAGACTCACAGGCATGGACGATCACCACAGACCGCCCGCCCGTCGTCGATCCGAGGAAGCTGCCCGCTGATGGGCGCCGACACCTGGATCGCCTTCGGGCTCGTCATCCTCTTCGTGCTCGTCGGCGGAGTGTTCGCCGCCGCCGAGATCGCACTCGTCTCGCTCCGTGAGTCGCAGCTGCAGCAACTCGAACGCCGGGGCTCCCGTGGCCTGCGGGTCGCTGAACTCGGGCGTGACCCGAACCGGTTCCTCGCGGCCGTACAGATCGGTGTGACCGTCGCCGGGTTCTTCTCCGCCGCGTACGGCGCCTCGTCGATCGCGCCCGACGTCGCACCCGTGTTCACCGGGCTCGGACTCGGCCAGGGAGCCGCCGAGACGGTCGCCCTCGTGTTGATGACCCTCGTCATCGCCTACCTGTCGCTCGTGTTCGGTGAACTGGTGCCGAAGCGACTCGCCCTGCAGCGCGCCGAGGGCTTCTCGATGCTCGTCGCACCGACCCTCGACCGCTTCGCGACCCTGATGCGCCCGGTGATCTGGGTGCTGTCGGCCTCGACGAACCTGGTCGTCCGCGCACTCGGTGGCGACCCGAACGCCCGCAGTGAGTCGATGAGCACCGAGGAGCTCCGCGGCCTCGTCGACGAGCACACCGGCGTCGACGAGCAGGGCCGCCGGATCGCCCGGAGTGCGCTGGACGCCGGTGACCGGATCCTGCGCGAGTCGATGCGCCCTTGGTACGACGTGTCCACGATCGACGCCGCGCTGACCATCGCCGAGGCCACCGACCACGCGATCGAGGTCGGACACACCCGGTACCTCGTGACCTCCGGCGGACGCGACGAGGTCGACGGCTTCGTGCACCTCCGCGACCTGCTCCGTCCGAGCGACCCGTCCGCACCGGTGTCGACCCTGGTACGCCCGGTGCTCGCACTGCCGGAGACGAAGTCGCTGTCGAGCGCGATCGCGGACATGCGGATCGACGGGCACCAGATCGCCCTGGTGGTGGACGAGTACGGCGGCAGTGCGGGCATGGTCACGCTCGAGGCGCTGCTCGAGGACCTCGTCGGCCGTATCCGCGACGAGTACGACGAACCCACGGCCGAGCACGACGGCGTGGACGGGTCCACGGTGCTCGAGGACCTCGTCGCCGACGGCGGTCCGGCGCTGCCCGACGGTGACTACGAGACCGTCGGCGGCCTCGTCCAGGTCCACCTGGACCGCGTGCCGGAAGTCGGCGACGTCGTCGCCGCCGGCGGACACCGCCTCGAGGTGACCGCCATGGACGGTCACCGCGTGGCGCGCGTCCGGATCACGGCCGACGTCACGCTCTGAACTCCACGCAGCTGACCTGGAGGCCCGTGGCGGCGCCGCCACGGGCCTCCCGTCCGCCCGGCGGGTACGGCCAGTGCCTGCCGGACGGACAGCGCCGCCACGTACGCTCTCCCCATGGGTATCGACGTGCGCAACGAGATCCGCGACTTCCTGTCCTCCCGGCGAGCGCGGCTCACCCCCGAGCAGGTCGGCATGCCGTCGTTCGGCGGCGGGGTCCGACGCGTCCCCGGGCTGCGGCGGCACGAGGTCGCGATGCTCGCCGGCGTGAGCGTCGACTACTACACGCGGCTCGAGCGCGGATCGCTCAAGGGGGTCTCGGACAGCGTGCTCGAGGGCCTCGCGAGCGCCCTGCAGCTCGACGAGGACGAGCGCGTCCACCTGTGGGACCTCACCCGACTGGCGAACTCCGGCGTCAAGACGATGCACCGCACCGTCCCCACCCGGGTCCGCCCCGGCGTCCAGCGCCTGCTCGACGCCATAACCGGCGCGCCTGCCTGGGTGCGGAACGAACGCGGTGACGTCGTCGCGACGAACGAGCTCGGTCGCGCGCTGTACTCGCCGATGTTCGCCGGCCCGGGGCGCCCCGTGAACACCGCACGCTTCACGTTCCTCGACCCCGCGGCCCGTGACTTCTTCCCGGACTGGGCGCAGACCGCGAAGGACGCCGTCGCCGTGCTCCGGGCAGCCGCGGTGTCGAACCCGTGCGAGCCCGGACTCATCACCCTGGTCGGGGAGCTCTCCACGCGCAGCGAGGAGTTCCGCGGCTGGTGGGCCGCGCACGACGTCCGGCTGCAGCGCGCCGGCGGGAAGCGCATCGACCACCCGATCGTCGGCGAGCTCCGGTTGTCGTACGAGGCGCTCGACCTGGTCGCCGACCCCGGCCTGACCCTGTTCACGTACTCGGCCGAGCCGGGCAGCGAGTCCGAGCGGTCGCTGGCCCTGCTCGGCACCTGGGCCGCGACGGAACGGGCCGAGCAGTACGCGGCCCTGCGCGCGGCGGAGTCCGAGTCCGAGTCGGTCGACTGAACCGCTGGTCGGCCCGGCGCACGGTTCGTAGGCTGGGGCCGTGACGAGGACGACGGACGGATCAGCGGGGGACGCCGACTACGCCCGCATCGGCCAGGACTACCGGCAGTACCGGCGCCCCGAACCGACGTTCGCCCGGGCGATCGCGAAGGCCCTCGGCGACGCCCGCACCGTCCTCAACGTGGGTGCCGGTGCCGGATCCTACGAGCCGACCGATCGCGACGTCACGGCCGTCGAACCCTCGGCGTCGATGCGCGCCCAACGACCGGACACCCTGTCGACGGCGATCGACGCCACCGCCGAGGACCTGCCCTTCGACGACGACACGTTCGACGCCGCGATGACGACGTTCTCGGTGCACCAGTGGGGCGACCTCGAGCGTGGGCTGGCCGAGCTGCGCCGGGTGACCCGGGGTCCGATCGTGATCCTGACGTGCGACCCGGCCCGCGTCGAGGACTTCTGGCTCGCCGAGTACGCACCCGAGGTGATGGCGACCGAGGCCCGGCGCTACCCGGCGCTCGACCGCATCGCCGCCGCACTGGGCGATGACACCGTCACGAACACCCCGCTGCCGATCCCGTTCACGTGCGTCGACGGCTTCTCCGAGGCGTACTACGCCCGGCCGGAGCGCCTGCTCGACCCGGGCGCCCGGAAGGCGAACTCGGCGTGGAGCTTCGTCGACGAGCTCACCGCTCGGCGATCGGTGGCCGCCCTCCGTACCGCGCTCGACTCCGGCGAGTGGGACCGGCGGCACGGGGCGCTGCGGATCCAGCCGACCTACGAGGGCGCCCTCGTCCTGGTGACGGCCGTCCCCGCGCTTGACACGTCGACGTAGGCTGGTCGCGTGAGCTTCCAGGAGGTGGTCGGCGCCCGTTTCGCCGGCATCAGGGCGTGAGGCCCCCGGTCGTGCCCGCAGGCACGGCCGCCCTCGTCGAACCCTGACCTCCCTTCGCCCGGTGCGGTGTGCGTCCGCACGCCCCGGGCCCGCTCGAAAGCGATGCACCATGCTCCCCATCACGGAGAAGACCCTCCGCACGTCCTTCGTCAACGCCTCCCGCAAGGAGACGACCGACATCACGCTGCCCGCCGACTTCGAGACGATCGACTGGGACGCGCTCGACTTCCTGGGCTGGCGCGACCCGAAGATCGGTCGGCGTGCGTACGCCGTCGTGCCGACGCTCGAGGGAACGCTCGTCGGCATCGTGTTCCGGCAGGCCGAGGCCTCGTCGCGCTCGCGCGCCCAGTGCTCGTGGTGCCAGGACGTCAAGCTGCCGAACGACGTCGTGTTCTACAGCGCGAAGCGGTCCGGCAAGGCGGGGCGGAACGGCGACACCGTCGGCACGCTCGTCTGCCAGGACTTCCAGTGCTCGCGGAACGTCCGGAAGCTGCCGCCGCCCGCCTACGAGGGCTACGACGTCGAGGCCGCTCGCCTACGGCGCATCGAGGACCTGCAGCTGCGCGCAGCGTCCTTCGCCACGGAGGTCTGAGCCGCCGAGGTCTGAGCCGCCGGCGTCTCGCGTCCGCAACGCGACGGACGGCGGACGGGAGGCGCGGGGCGGGGCCGCCACGGGCCTCCCGTCCGGCAGACGCGACCGTTTCAGGGCCGCGGGTCGCGTTGCGGGGGAAACCGCCCGGTAACGCGGGTGAAACGGTCGTTCCGTAGCCTCGCCACATGGACCTCGGCGACCTCGACGACGCGACCGCCCCCGACGCCGCGGCGGTGATCCGGAGCTGGGCCGACGTGCCCGCCTGGGTCGACGCCCTGGTGGCCGCGCGCCCCTTCGGCTCGGTGCCGGCGCTGCTCGACCGGGCACGTGCCGAGTCGGCGTCGTGGGGTGGGCCGGAGCTCGACCACGCCCTCGCGCAGCACCCGCGGATCGGGGAGCGGACGACCGATGCCTCATCGGCTCGTGAACAGTCGTCGATGCGCACCGCCGGCGACGAGGTGGCCGGCCGGATCGCCGACGGCAACGTCGCGTACGAACAGCGGTTCGGCCGCGTGTTCCTGGTGCGGGCCGCCGGACGGACGCCCGAGGAGCTGCTGGCCGAGCTCGACCGGCGCCTCGCGGGCGACCCGGCGGTCGAGACGCGTGAGGCCGCCGCTGCCCTGTCCGACATCGCCCTGCACCGCATCCGTGCGACCTTCGCCGTGCCGCACCTGACCACGCACGTGCTCGACGCCACCACCGGCACCCCGGCGGTCGGCGTCGGCCTGACGCTCAGCACCGTGGACGGTGACGTCGTCGCGACCGGCTCGACCGATGCCGACGGCCGTGCGGCACTCGGCCCCGACGTGCTCGCGCGCACCGACCACGTGCTGCGCTTCGACACCGGCCCGCACTTCGCCGCTGCCGGGGTGCCGACCTTCCACCCGTTCGTGACCGTGGCGTTCCGCGTCACGGGAACCGAGCACCTGCACGTCCCGCTGCTGCTGAGCCCCTTCGCCTACAGCACCTACCGAGGGAGTTGACCGCCATGTCGGAGACCACCGTCCACCTGGGACCGAACAAGTACGGCAAGGCCGAGAACCGCCTGGTGCGGGTGACCCGGCACGGGGACCGGCACGAGATCGCCGACCTGACCGTGACGTCGCAGCTCATCGGCGAGGCGTTCGCCGGGTCGTTCACCAGCGGCGACAACTCCCGGATCGTCGCGACGGACACCCAGAAGAACACGGTGTTCGCCCTGGCGAAGGAACACGGCGTCGGAGCCCCGGAGGACTTCCTCGCACTGCTCGCCGACCAGTTCACGAGCGAGTTCGACTGGGTCGAGGGCGGGCTTTGGCAGGCGGAGGTGCACCCGTGGGAACGCATCACGGTCGACGGACAGCCGCACGACCACTCGTTCCGACGCACCGGCACGGGCACCCGCCTGGCGACGGTGCACGTCGAGGGCGGCGAGCGCCACGTCACCGGCGGGGTCAAGGACCTGGTCGTCCTGAAGTCGACCGGCTCCGAGTTCCACGGGTTCCCGCGGTCGCGGTTCACGACCCTGCCGGAGACGACGGACCGGATCATGGCGACCGAGGTCACGGCGCGGTGGCGGTACCTGCCGTCCGCCGTCGCAGCGGGGATCGACTACGACCACCTGTACGAGGAAGTCGTCGCCGTGATGCTCGAGCAGTTCGCCACGGTGCACTCGCTCGCCCTGCAGCAGACGCTGTGGGAGATGGGGCGGGCGGCGATCGAACTGCGGCCCGAACTCGCCGAGGTGCGGTTCGCGATGCCGAACAAGCACCACTTCGTCGTGGACCTCTCGCCGTTCGACCTGACGAACGAGAACGAGGTGTTCATCGCGGCCGACCGTCCCTACGGGCTGATCGAGGGGACGGTCGTCCGCGACGGCGTGGCCGAGGCGCCCCGCGCGTGGGAGCACCTGCCCGCCTTCGTCTAGGCCGAGGGCTCCTCGCGCGGCAGCGCGATCGGCGCTGTCGACCGCACCCCGTCGTACGAACCGACCGCCGGGTCCTCGCCGTACCGCTCGGCCACGGAACGCGACCCGAGCAGCAGGTTGAGCAGGATCGCCGCGACGGCGCCGGCCGAGATCCCCGAGTCGAACACCAGCGTGAACCAGGTCGGGAACTGCCCGTAGATCTCCGGGGCGACGGTCGGCAGCAGCGCGATGCCGAGCGGCAGCGCCACCACGAGCACGTTCCGGTTGTCGAACCGCACCTTCGACAGCGTCCTGATGCCCGACGCCGCGACCATGCCGAACAGCGCGACACCGGCACCGCCGAGCACCGCGTGCGGGATCGCCTCGACCACCGCGGCCACCTTCGGCACCAGGCCGAGCACGACGAGGATGCCGCCAGCCGCCGTCGCCACGTACCGGGAGCGCACGCCGGTCAGTGCGACGAGCCCGACGTTCTGCGCGAACGCCGTGTACGGGAACGTGTTGAACACCCCGCCGACGACGGTGCCGAGTCCGTCCGCGCGCAGACCGTCGGCGAGCGTGCGCTTCGACACCGGGCGGCCGGTGACCTCGCCGACCGCGATCATGTCGCCGGTGGTCTCGGTCATGATCACGAGCCCGACGACGAGCATCGACACGATCGAGGCGAGGTCGAACGTCGGCAGCCCGAAGTGGAACGGCGTGACGAAGGCGAACCAGCCCGCGTCGCCGATGCCCGACCCGTCGACCATGCCGGGGATGAACAGCGCCACGACCGTGCCGAGCAGCAGTCCGAACAGCACCGAGACCCGGGCGAGACCGCGCGGGGCGAACCGTTCGACCAGGACGATCGCGAGCAGGACCCCGGCTGCGAACGCGACGTCGAGCGGGTCGGCAGCACCGTCCTTCCCGCCGTCGGTGACCCAACCGGCGGCGACGCTCATGAGCGACAGACCGATGATCAGGATGACCGTGCCGGTGACGATCGGTGGGAACAGCCGGACGAGCTGCGCGAACCACGGTGCGACGACCACCATGAAGACACCGCAGGCGATCGTCGCCCCGTAGACGGCGGTGATGCCGTGCTCGGTGCCGATCGCGATCATCGGGCCGACGGCGGCGAAGGTGACACCCTGCACGAGCGGCAGCCGGACTCCGAACCGCCAGAAGCCGACGGACTGCACGATCGTGGCGAGGCCCGCGACGAACAGGTCGGCACTGATGAGGAAGGCCAGGTCGGCGCTGTCGAAGCCGAGGGCCCCACCGACGATGAGCGGGACGGCGATCGCGCCCGCGTACATCGCGAGCACGTGCTGCAGGCCGAGCGGCAGGAGCCTGGCGAGCGGTGGGACGGAGTCGACGCCGTCCTCGGTCGGTGTCGCGCGCGGTGTCTTCGTGGTCGTCATGGCGTCCCCTTCGAGCGGTGGTTTCCCTGTGCTCCGGACGCTATGCACCCCGTGTTTCCCCGCGATGACGGGCGTGGGTCGCGTCGGTCACCGGACCAGCGCCCGAAACGCACGCCGAGACGGACGGGAGGCCCGTGGCGGATCCGTCACGGGCCTCCCGGCCGTCATCCGGTTGCGTCAGCGACCGATGGTCGACATGTCGGGGTAGCGGTCGCCGGTCGGGACCGGGAGCGCCGACAGGCGCGCGACCTGGTCCGCGGTGAGGGTCAGGTCGGCGGCACCGACGTTCTCCTCGAGGCGCGACACGCGCTTCGTGCCCGGGATCGGCACGACGTCGTCGCCCTGGGCGAGCAGCCAGGCGAGGGAGACCTGGGCCGGGGTCGCGTCGGCTTCGGCGGCGATCGCCTTGACGGCGTCGACGATGCGCATGTTCTGCGCGAACGCCTCTTCCTGGAAGCGCGGGTTCGCCAGGCGGAAGTCGTCGGAGTCCAGGTCGGACGGCTTCGTGATCGCACCGGTCAGGAACCCGCGGCCGAGCGGCGAGTACGGCACCAGCCCGATGCCGAGCTCGCGCAGGGTGTCGAGCACCGCACCCTCGGGGTCGCGCGTCCACAGCGAGTACTCGCTCTGCAGGGCGGTGATCGGGTGGACCGCGTGGGCCTTCCGGATCGTCTCGGGTCCGGCCTCGGACAGGCCGATGTGCCGGATCTTGCCCTCCTGCACGAAGCCGGCGAGCTGCCCGATGACGTCCTCGATCGGGACGGCCGGGTCGACGCGGTGCTGGTAGTACAGGTCGATGTGGTCGGTGCCGAGGCGCCGCAGGGACCCCTCGAGGGCCTCGCGCACGGACTCCGGTGCGGAGCTGATGCCGCGGCCGGTGGCGGGCGTCTCCTCACCGGCGGTGTGGGTGATGAGGCCGAACTTCGTCGCGATCACGACGTCGTCGCGGCGGTCGGCGAGGGCCCGGCGGAGCAGGTCCTCGTTCGTGTAGGGGCCGTACGCCTCGGCCGTGTCGAACAGGGTGACGCCGAGGTCGATCGCGCGGTGGATGGTGCGGATCGACTCCGCGTCGTCGGTGCCGGCGCCCGTGTAGAAGGCGCTCATGCCCATGGTGCCGAGGCCGACGGGTCCGACCTCGAGGTGTGCGAGCTTGCGTGTCTGCATGGTGCAGGTCTACTCCGGGAGCACCGCTCGGAGGAAGGCACTGCCTGTGCCGGTCAGACACGGGCACCGTTCGTGTGGATCCTCCAAGGTCCACGCGGGGCAGCGCGGCCTTCTGGTGTGATCGGGGCGTGAACCTGTACTTCCGGCTGTTCCTGTTGCGCCTGCGTGTCCGGCTCCGCCCGACGACCGGCGGACGGCGGCCATCGCTCTGGGACGAGGCACGCACACCGTTCCGCGTGACCCTGACCGACCTGGACCCGCTGCGGCACGTCAACAACGGGAAGTACCTGTCGATGCTCGACCTCGGGCGGCTCGACCTGATGCTGCGGTCGGGGTTCTGGGGCGCGATCGCGGAGCGCGGCTGGTACCCGGTCGTCTCGGCGCAGACCATCACGTACAAGCGGTCCCTGACGCTCGGGCAGCGGTTCGAGCTCGTGACCCGGGTGCTCGGCGTCGACGACCGGGCCGTGTACCTGGAGCAGACCTTCGTCCGTCGCGGAGCCGTCGTCGCCCGTGCCGTCGTGCAGGCGCGGTTCCTGCGACGCTCCGGCGGGACCGTCCCGATGACGGACCTGCTCGACGCCGTGGGCGGAGCACCGGATGACCGCGAACTGCCCGCGTGGGTGCACGGGTGGGCGGGTGCCGTCCGGATCAGCAGCGCGGCGTAGACACGGCGGCGGTACGCTCGGAGGACGGGGTGGACGCCCCGGGACGGAAGGGGAACGTCATGGTCGTCATGTGGATCGTCATCGGAGTGGTCGTGGCCATCGCCGCGCTGCTCACCGTGCTCGAGGTGCAGAACCGCCGTCGTGCGAAGCGCCTCGCCCACCTCGAACCGGTCGACCCGACCCTCGGCGCCCGCTCCCTCGCCGACGCCGAGGCAGCGCACTCGATGACCGAGGGCCTCGCGAAGTCCGCACACCCAGGCATCACCGGTGCCAGCGGGGGACTCGCCGGCTCGTGAGCCGCACGTCGACCCGGCGCGCCCTGCTCGCCGGGGGCGTCGGACTCGGGCTCGCCGGGGTCCTGGCAGCGTGCACCCGGCCGAGCCCCGCTCCGTCGGGCTCGCCGCGACCGACCGCCAGCGGCTCCGCACAGCCGACGAGCACGCCTTCGGGCACGCCGACGCCCGGCGGCCCCGACTCGTGGGACGCCCTCGCCGCCGCGGTCTCCGGCACGGTGCTCCGGTCCGGGTCGAACGGGTGGGACAGCGCGCGCGTGCTCGAGAACCCGCGCTACGACGACGCCGACCCGCAGGGCATCCTGCGCGCCGCCGGCGTGGCCGACGTGCAGGCCGGTCTCGCGTTCGCGCGGAACACCCGCACCCCCCTCGCACTGCGAGCGGGCGGGCACTCGTACACGGGCTGGTCGGCCGGCGGCGCACCCGGGACCGACGTCCCGCGGTCGCTCGTGATCAGCACGCAGGACCTCGACGGCATCGAACTGCACGACGACGACACCGTCACGATCGGCCCGGGCGCGCAGCTCGGGGACGTCTACGCCGCGCTGGCGAAGGCCGGACGGGCAATCGGCGCCGGCTCCTGTCCGACCGTCGGCATCGGTGGGCTCACCCTCGGCGGCGGGGTCGGCGTGCTCGTCCGCTCGTTCGGGCTGACCTGCGACCAGCTCACCGGCGTGACGCTCGTCACGCCGGACGGCGCCGTGCACGAGGTCTCGACGTCCAGCGAACCGGACCTGTTCTGGGCCTGCCGCGGTGGGGGCGGTGGAACCGTCGGCGTCGTGACCGCACTGACGTACCGGACGCAGGCCGCGCCTCCCGTCCTGCTCTTCACCATCACGTTCGCGTGGTCGGCCGCCGCTGCCGTGGTGCGCGCCTGGCAGGACTGGGCGCCCACCGCCGACCCGAAGCTGTGGTCGACGCTCAAGCTGCTGAACGGCAGCCAGCACACCGCCCCGACGGTCACCGTGACCGGCGTGTGGACCGGTTCGAAGACCGGCGCCGACACCTCCGTCGACGGTTTCATCGCCGCCACTGGTGCGAAGCCCCTCGCCCACACCGGGCAGGTGCTCACCTACGGCGCCGCGATGTCCGCGCTGGCGGGGAAGCCGCAGCGGGTGTCCGAGGCAGCGACGTCGTCGATCGGATCGGCGAAGCTCACCGATGCGCAGATCGACGTGCTCGTCGCCCAGGCGGCCGCGGCGGGCGACGTTGTCGGCAACCTCGAGGGCGGAGTCGCGCTCGACGCCCTCGGCGGCGTCGTGGCGGACGTCGGCCGGACCGACTCGGCGTTCCCGTGGCGGTCCGCGCTCATGACCGTGCAGTACACGGCGGTCTTCGCTGACGGCGCGGACCCTGCACCGTTCGACGCGTACGTGCGGGGCTTCCGACGGGCCATGCGGCCGGCGTGGGGCGAGGCGGCGTACGCGAACTACTGCGACGCGGCCATCACGGACCCGTCGGCGTACTTCGGGGACAACACCTCGCGGCTGCACCGCATCGCGGAACAGGCGGACCCGACGGGCGTGCTCGACCAGCCGAACTGGGTCTGACGCCGCAAGAGTCTCGGCCCGACGCGCGCGATTCTCGGTGTGGGCGACAGCTCTCGTGGCGCGCACCGCGAGAACTGTCGCCCACGCCGGGTCTCGGGCAGGAGCCGGGCCGGCCGGGCCGGGCCGGGCCGTCCTACGATGACCGCATGGACATCGTCGACCTGGTGCTGCCGGACGTCGCCGCGTGGCGCGCCTGGCTCGACGCGCACGAGGGCGACGCCGACGGGGTGTGGCTCGTGCTCGCGAAGAAGGGCGTCACCGAGCCGACGACCCTGACCTACGACACCGCCCTCGACGAGGCACTGTGCTCCGGGTGGATCGACGGGCAGAAGCGCGGCCGCGACGAGGCGACCTTCCGCCAGCGCTTCACCCCGCGGCGGAAGGCGTCGCTCTGGTCGCAGCGGAACATCGGACTCGTCGCGACGCTCATCGCCGACGGCCGGATGCGCGACCGCGGTCAGGCCGAGATCGACCGGGCCAAGGGCGACGGCCGGTGGGACCGCGCGTACGCCGGCGCCGCGACCGCCACCGTCCCCGACGACCTGCAGGCGGCACTCGACGCCTCGCCCGCGGCCGCCGCCCTGTTCGCCGAGCTCGACGGCACGAACCGGTACGCCGTGCTGCACCGGATCACGACCGCGCCGAGTACGACCTCGCGGACCAACCGGCTGACGAAGCTCGTCTCCGGGTTGGCGCGTGGCGAGACGCCGTACCCGCGTCCGGACCGGTCGGAGCGCCGGGGGACACCGACTCAGGGACCGGCAACGCCTCCGGCGTAGACCGGGGACATGACCACTGACACCGACACCACGAACCGCCCGGCCGCGGCCTCCGGCACCTTCCGCATCGGTGGCGACCTCGAGGTCCACCGCCTCGGCTACGGCACCATGCAGCTCACCGGCCCCGGCGTCTGGGGACCCCCGAAGGACCACGACGAGGCCGTCCGCGTGCTGCGGCGCGCCGTCGAGCTCGGCGTGGACTTCTTCGACACCGCCGACTCGTACGGCCCCTACGTCGCCGAGGAGCTCCTGCACGAGGCGCTCCACCCCTACGGCGACGACGTCGTCATCGCGACGAAGGCCGGACTCACCCGGACCGGCCCGAACGAGTGGCCGCCGGTCGGCCGTCCGGAGTACCTGCGGCAGGAGGCCGAGATGAGCCTCCGCCGTCTGGGCCTCGAGCGCATCGACCTGTTCCAGCTGCACCGCATCGACCCGAAGGTCCCGCTCGAGGACCAGGTCGGCGAGCTGAAGAAGCTGCAGGACGAGGGCAAGATCCGGCACATCGGCCTGTCCGAGGTGTCGGTCGACGACGTCAAGGCGGCCCAGGAGATCGCGACGATCGTCTCCGTCCAGAACCTGTACAACCTGCAGAAGCGCGACGCCGAGGAGCTCCTCGACTGGTCGACCGAGCAGGGCATCGCGTTCATCCCGTGGTTCCCGCTCGCGACCGGCGGGCTGACCGGCGAGGACTCTCCGCTCACCGAGATCGCGTCGCGGAAGGGTGCGTCCCCGGCGCAGCTCGCCCTCGCGTGGCTGCTCAAGCGCTCGCCCGTCGTGCTCCCGATCCCGGGCACCTCGAGCGTCTCGCACCTGGAGGACAACCTGCAGGGCGCGACCATCGAGCTCACCGACGACGAGTTCGAGGAGCTGTCGAAGCTGGGTTCCTGACCCGGGGTCGCGGACGCGACCGAACGGCGGACTGGAGGCCCGTGGCGACACCGCCACGGGCCTCCAGTCCGTCTTCTGGTTGCGCATACATACGCGGTATGGGCATACTCGGTATGTCCATGGTGGACGAGAGACGGGGGAAGTGTCATGAGCGTACGGATGGGCGTACTCGCGCTGCTGGTGGGGGGACCCGGGTACGGGTACCAGCTCCGGGGGGAGTTCGAGCACCGCACCGGCGGGAGCTGGCCGCTGAACATCGGCCAGGTCTACACGACACTCGACCGCCTGGAACGCGACGGCCTCGTGGCCCGCGGCGACACCGATGACGACGGCCACGTCGTCTACACGGTGACCGACGCGGGTCGCGGGGAAGTGGCGCGTTGGTTCAGCGAGCCGGTACCCGCCAAGCGTGGTCGTGACGAACTCGCGATCAAGTTCGCGCTCGCCGTGACGGTGCCCGGCGTCGACGTCGCGCGTCTGGTGCAGGTGCAGCGCGGTGCCGCGATCCGGAACCTGCAGGACCTGACCCGGCTCAAGCGCACGACCGATCCCGCGACGGACCTGGCGTGGTCGCTCGTGCTCGAGTCGATGGTGTTCCAGGCCGAGGCCGAGGTGCGCTGGCTCGACCACGTGGAGTCGACCGTGGCGCGGTACCGGCCGGACGAGCACCCGGCGGCTGACGCCGACTCCTCGTCCCCGACCGCTGCCGACGTCGCGCGGAGTGCACGGTGAGCGCCGCACCGCTCCTGCAGCTCGACGCCGTCAGCGTGCACTACGGCTCCGGCGCCAAGGCCGTCACGGCGCTGGCCGGCATCGACCTGGCCGTCCAGCGCGGCGAGATGGTCGCCGTGATGGGGACCTCGGGCTCCGGCAAGTCGACGCTGCTCGCCTGCGCCGGCACCCTGCTGCCGCCGACGAGCGGCGAAGTGCTGATCGACGGCGAGTTCGTGTCCGACCGGCCCGCCAAGGAACTCGCTGCCCTCCGCCGTCGCCTCATCGGGTTCGTGTTCCAGGACTTCAACCTGATCCCGTCGCTCACCGCGGTCGAGAACGTGGCGCTGCCGCTCGAGCTCGACGGCTGGAAGGCCTCGCAGGCCCGCCGCGCCGCGGAACTGGCACTCGACAACGTCGAACTCGCACACCGCGGCGACGCCTACCCGGACGACCTGTCCGGCGGGCAGCAGCAGCGCGTCGCGATCGCCCGGGGCGTGGTCGGCGAACGTCGGCTCGTGCTGGCGGACGAACCGACCGGTGCCCTCGACTCGCAGACCGGCGAGGTCGTGCTCCGCATGCTCCGACGACACGTGGACGCCGGAGCCGGCGCACTGCTCGTCACCCACGACGCCCGGCACGCTGCCTGGGCGGACCGGATCGTCTTCCTGCGCGACGGTCGCGTGGTCGACGAGACCGTGTACTCGGGCGTGGAGCTCGCCCTGTCGGACCGGACCGCGTCGTGAGCCGGCGTCGGCGTCCCGGTACCGGCCGGACGCCGTTCGCCCTCCGACCGGCGCTCCGTCTGGGGCGTCGACTGGCGTTCGCGAAGGCCGGACGCGCGGCGCTCATCATCGCGCTCATCGGCATCCCCACCGCCGGGTTCGCCGCGGTGGCGGTCGTCGTGCAGTCGACGCAGCCCACGACCGCGGAGTCGCTGGACTACGACCTCGGCAAGGCAGCCGCGCAGATGCGGGTCTCCGGCCCGGACCTGCCCGGCATGCGGCAGGACCCGGTGCAGTGGCAGTTCACCGACGCGAAGCGGAACAGCCCGGTCACGAAGGCCGACGAGGACCCGCCGTTCGCGAACGTGCTCGCCCACGTGCCGGACGGTGCGCTGTCGATCCCGGTCGGCGGCACGCCCGTCGTGGTGCAGGGGCCCAAGGGACCTGTCGGCCTGGCCGCGGTGGAGGGCAGCGTCTGGGACCCGTCGCTCGAGGGCCACTGGCGTGTCCTCGACGGGTCGGCGCCGACCGCGCGCAACCAACTCATGGTCACGCCGGCGACCCTCGACCGCCTCGACGCGCACATCGGTGACACCATCGACATCACCGATCCCGTCACGAAGCGGTTCACGATCACCGGGACGATGCGCGACCTCGGTTCGGCGCCCACCGAGCAGGGCGTGTTCCTGCCATGGGGGACGACCCTGTCGACGACCGACACCACGGACGACGCGGGTCTCACCGACGTCACCGTCTACCTGCCGTCGGACGCCCCGACCTGGTCGGAGATCCGCCAGCTCAACGCGCACGGCATCGTCGTGCAGTCCCGCCCGGTCGTGCTCGACCCGCCGGACGCCCGCCTGCCCGGCGGCCAGGTGAGCTCGTCGCTCGGCTGGTACCTCGGTGCGATGGCGCTGCTCGGGGTCTTCGCGATGTTCGAGGTCGCGCTGCTCGCCGGGGCCGCGTTCCTGGTCGGCACCCGGGCGGACACCCGTTCGTACGCGATCGTCACGAGCGTCGGCGGGGACAAGCGGTTCGTCCGGACGATCGTCGCCGGGTCCGGCCTCGTGCTCGGGTCCATCGGCGCCGTCCTCGGCGTCGCGGTGGGCACCGGGATCGGCGTCGCGGTGTTCCGCCTGATCGACAACGGCGACGTCGTGTCGTTCCCCGGCCTGCACGTGCCCCCGCTCCTGCTGCTGGTGGTCGCAGCCGCCGGCGTCCTGGCCGGGCTGGTCTCCGCACTCGCCGCCGCCCGGGCCGCCACCCGCATCAACGTGCTCGCGGCGCTGCGGGGTTCACTCCGACCCGCGCCCGTCGACCGTCCTGCTCGTCGTCGGCGACGCATCTGGGGGCCGGTGCTCATCATCGCCGGCGCCGTGATGACGCTGGCCTGCGGCGCCGGGGTGCTTCTGCTCAACGACCGCCGGGTGCAGGACGACCACTGGGCCTGGGTGGTCGGTGCCGGGGTCGCGCTCGGGCCGTGCCTGATGCAGCTCGGCATCGCGATCTGCTCGCCGTGGCTCCTGGCCCTGGTGTCCCGGATGTCCGCACGCCTGGGCCTGTCGGCTCGGTTGGCCGCCCGCGATGCCCGGCGCAACCCCGTCCGGACGGTGCCGGTGCTCGCCAGTGTGATGAGCGTCGTGTTCGTCGCGTCGGTCGTGATCACGTGGAGTGCGTCGAGCCACGCGCAGTACGTCCGCGGGTACGAGTACACGACGGCGGTCGGGGTCGCGACGTCCGAGGTGCAGCTGTCCAGCGAGGACGGTGCCGCCAGCGGGCACGACGCGGCGTTGACCGCCCACGCGGCGAAGGTCGTCGCGAGGGTGCTCGACCACGACCGGATCCGGGTGCTCGGCGTGGCCGAGGGCTGGGCGGGCGACACCCCGTCGTCCGTGACGATGCCGCACCGGTGGACGGACTTCGACTGCGACGGCTACGACTCCACGTCGTGCTCGTACTACCTCGACACCGCTGACGCGACCGTCCCGCACATCTGGACGGGCACCGTCGACGACTACGCGGTGCTCACCGGACACCGACCGTCTGCTGCCGTGCGAGATGCACTCGAGGGCGGCAAGGCGGTGTCACTGTGGCCGGAGTACGCCCACGACGGTGCCGTCCGCATCGACACGTTCCACGACCGCACGTGGGAGAGCCCGACGATCACGACGACGACGAAACCGGACGCCAGCGTGTCGATCCCGGCCGTGCTCGACGTGCAGTCGCCGCGGATCCAGGTCGGCGTCTTCATGACGAAGGCGACCGCGGCGCACTACGGGGTGCGCGCCGTCGACGGCATGCTCGTCACGACGCTGCCCGGGGACATCGCGCCCGAGGAGTGGGACGAGCTGAGTTCCGCCTGGCAGAGCTTCGGCGGCGCGGACCGCGCTCGGTGGGACGGCCCGCAGTTCGCCTACGAGGCCGGGCCGGTCGACAACGGCGCGCTCATCCGGGCGATCGTGCTCGCGCTCGCTGCGGCGGTGACGATCGGTGCGACGGCGGTGGCCATCGGGCTCGCGCGGTCCGACGGGCGCCGAGACGACGAGGTGCTCGACGCGATCGGTGCCGCACCACGACTGCGGCGTCGGGTGTCGACCTGGCAGGCGGCGATCCTGGCCTCGGTGGGCGCGGTGATCGGCACCCTGCTGGGGCTGCTGCCGATGCGGGCACTCACCCTGCGGTTCACGGAGCCAGCGGTCGGGTCGAACCACATGCCGTTCGTGCCGGACTGGTCGATGCTGGCCGTGCTCGGGATCGGGTTGCCGCTCCTGGTGACGGCCGGGGCATGGCTCACCGCGCACGGCCGACGCCGGGTGGCGGTGCGGCGGGCGCACTGAGGTGTGGGGCACTGAGGTGTGGGGCGGCGCTGCACGTGGCGCCGTCCCGGTGCAGCCCGGTCAGGCGCCGGGCTGCACCACCATCAGCACGGCGACGACGACCCACACCAGGTTGAACAGGCCGACCAGGGCCGCGAGCTTCCGCGGCGAGCGCTCGGTCCCGTTCCCGCGCAGGACCTCGCGCTGTTCCGGTAGGACCCCGAGCGCGAGGATCCCCGCAGCCACCGCGGTCAGACCGATCGAGACGAGCAGCCACGCCTCGTCGAGCGCCCCGACCTCGAACGCCAGGGCCGTGCCGAAGGTCGGAACCGCGAGCGAGATGATCGAGTACACGTGGCAGATCCGGTGCAGGACCCTGGCGACCGCTCGGGCCCCCTGGTCGCCCGGATCGGCGACGAGCGCGCGGGCCGGCTTCGGGAACATGCTCCCGGCGACCGCGACGGGTCCGAGGGTGAGCAGCGCCGCCACGACGTGCACGGTGAGGAGGACGCTGGACATCGCTTCCAGCCTAGGGCGCGGTACTTCGTGAGCAGAAATGGTCGGGTGGCCGTTGGCGGACTCGACCATTTCTGCTCACGAAGCGGTCACACGTTCGGGATGGGCACCTCGGCCAGCACGACCTCGTCGTCCATCGGGATCGGACCGCGCACCCGGGGGAGTCCGTCGACCCACTCGACCGGCACTCCCGCAGCTGCGAGCCCCTCGACGCTCAGGTCGATCCGGAGCAACGGCAGTGCCAGGTCGCCGTACCGCTCGGCGACGACCTCGGCCACCCGGTCGGGCGTCGTGGCGCGGACGTACCCGCCCGGCTCGAGCGGCACCCCGCGAGTGGACACCTCGTACTCGCCGAACCCGCGGCTCATCTCCCAGTCGTCGGCGATCGCCACGTGACAGACCACATCGGTCATGGACCCTCCTCGATAATGAAACGGGAGCGTATCATTACCGCTAGGATGGGTCCGTGAGCAAGCGTGGACGTCCGACCGCCGACGAGCGGATCGCCCGTGACGAGCGGATCCTCGACGTCGCGACGGACCTGTTCCTGGAGCACGGGTTCGCGGGCGTCGCACTCGACCGCGTCGCCGCCGAGGCCGGGGTCACGAAGCGCACGCTCTACACGGCGTTCGGCGACAAGCCCGCGATCCTCCGAGCGGTCGTCCGGCGGCAGCACCCGTACGCCGCCCAGCCCACCGGGGACCTCGTGTCCACGGCCACAGCGATCGGCAGCGCGTTGCTCTCGGACCGTGCGGTCGCCCTGCACCGGCTCGTCATCGCGGAGTCGACGCGGTCACCCGAGCTCGCGCGCGAGTTCCACGAGGCCGGACCGCTCGCCGCGCAGCAGACCCTGGTCCGCGCCGGAGCCACTCCGGAGACCGCCGCCGAGCTCTTCACCCTGCTGCTCGGGGAGCTCCACCGCCAGCGCCTGCTCGGCCTGGCTCCGGCCCCGACGGCGGCCGCGGTCGCCGCACGCGCCGCGCGTGCCGTCGCGCTGCTCTCGACGTGACCCCAGGGCGGACGGGAGGCCCGTGGCCAGCTGGCACCGGGCCTCCCGTCCGCCACGGAGTGAGCAGAAGGCGACGGGTCACGCGCTCGGACTCGTCGCCTTCTGCTCACTCGATGCGGCTCGAGCCGCGCTCAGGCGGGGTCGGGCAGCGCCTCCGCGTACGTGCGGAACTCGCCGCGCTCCGAGTGGATCGCCCACAGACGATCCGCGATGGACTCGCCGGAGTGCTCCGGCTGCCCGTCGTCGATGCCGAACGGGATGATGAGCTGACCGACGTGGACCTGCTCGTCGCGCACGGCGTCGTGCAGGAGCTGGGCGTAGGCGCTCTCGGCCGCGAAGGCGACCGAGGTGCCGGTGACCCGGGCGCCGGGACGCACCGCACTGCCGCCGTTCACGAACAGGATCGTGCCGTGGCCGATCGCGCGCATGCCGGGCAGCACCTGGCGGACCGCGTTGACCGAGCCGTAGACCGAGAACTCGATCGGGCCGATGAGGTCCTCCGCGGTGGTCTCGAGCACCGGGCGCATGTACTCCTTGGCGGGGAGCGGGCTGTACTGCAGCACCTCGATGGGACCGAGCTGCTCGGTCGCACGCTCGAGGGCGCTGCGGAGCGAATCGCCGTCACGGACGTTCGCGGCGAACCCGGCGGCCGTGATGCCCTGCTCGCGCAGCGACGCGGCGAGGCCGTCCAGGCGGTCCTGGTTGCGGGAGACGAGGGCGATCGAGAAGCCCTCGCGGCCGAAGCGTTCGGCGACGGCGAGACCGAGGCCCTTGCCGGCCCCGATGATGGCGATGGTGGTCATGCGGAGTACTCCTCGTCGGTGACGTGCTCGAGCCAGGTGGTGGTGGTCGCCGGGTCGTCGGCGAGGTCGAGCATCGCGAGGTGCTCCATGTAGTCCGTCGGGGTCGCACCGTGCCAGTGCTCCTCACCCGCAGGCGTGTAGACGGTCTGGCCCGGCTGGACCTCGATCACGCCGCCGTCACGGGTGCCCATACGCGCGACGCCCTCGGTGACGTGCAGGGTCTGGCCGTTGGCGTGCGAGTGCCAGGCGGTGCGGGCGCCGGGCAGGAACCGCACCTTCGCGACGGTCATCGACTGGCCGGCTTCCTTCGGGCTGGCGATGGCGTCGAGGTACACGTCGCCGGTGAACTGCGCGGCCGGGTTCTTGACGGTCGGCTGCTTCGGTTGGATCTCCATGGCCCCGACGGTAGGCCGATGTGCGCACCGGAGGGAGGTGCCGGCCGTACCCCTCAGCCGTTTCCCGAACACGACGTGTGTGATCGACGCACGATCCGGGAGGACCACCGTGGACAGCAGCGAACACCCGAACCCGAGCCCCACCCGCGCCCGACGCGCCTGGTCCGCTGCGGGCATCGCCGCGGTGGCCGCACTCGCCCTGGGCGGCTGTGCCGATGCCGCGCCGGACGACGACCGCGGCTCGTCGGCGAGCGCCCGCGCCACCGCCCCCGCCGACCTCCCCACCGGGCAGGTCGCGCTCGACGGCGACACCAGCGACGTGGTCACCGGGCTCGAGGCACCGTGGTCGGTCGTCCGCACCGGCGACGACGGCGACGCCCTGGTCAGCGAACGCGACTCCGCGAAGGTCCTCGAGCTGCAGGACGACGGCACGACGCGCGAGGTGGGCACCGTCGACGGCGTCAGCCACGGCGGCGAGGGCGGGCTGCTCGGGCTGGCCCTGCACGACGACGACCTGTTCGTGTACTCGACGGCCGACGACGGCAACCGGATCCAGCGGTTCGAACTGACGGGCAGCGCCGGGTCGTGGGCGCTCGGCGACGCCACGACGATCATCGACGGGCTGCCGTCGAACACGTTCCACGACGGCGGCCGCATCGCGTTCGGCCCCGACGACATGCTCTACGCCAGCGTCGGGGACGCCGGCACGAGCAGTGACGCGCAGGACGAGGACTCGCTCGCGGGCAAGATCCTGCGGCTCACCCCGGACGGCGACGTACCGGACGACAACCCGTTCGACGGGTCACCCGTCTGGAGTCTCGGGCACCGCAACGTGCAGGGCCTGGGGTGGTCGTCCGACGGCACGATGTTCGCGTCGGAGTTCGGCGAGAACACCCTCGACGAGCTGAACGTGATCGAGGCGGGCGAGGACTACGGCTGGCCCGAGGTCGAGGGCGAGGGCGGCGAGGACCAGGGCTTCGTCGACCCGGTGCAGCAGTGGTCGACGGACGAGGCGTCCCCGAGCGGCCTGACGGTCGTCGACGACACCGTGTTCGTGGCCAACCTGCGCGGCGAGGTGCTCCGGGCGATCCCGGCGGACGACCCGGGGACGTCGACCGAGTACTTCCCGGGCGACTTCGGCCGAATCCGAACCGTGCTCGAGGGGCCGGCGGACACCCTCTGGTTCGTCACGAACAACACCGACGGCCGTGGTGACCCCGCAGCGGGGGACGATCGCATCGTCTCGGTCCCGCTCACGCGGTCGTGACGACCCCACAGGGGTTCCGGCAGCCCCTCGCTCGCACGCTGTCCGGCCGGTTACCGTGACGGCATGAACCACCGCGACGAAGCCCGCGACTTCCTGTCCAGCCGTCGCGCCCGCATCACCCCCGAGCAAGCCGGGGTGGAGACGTTCGGCACCCGCCGTCGGGTCACCGGGCTCCGGCGCGAAGAGGTCGCACGGCTGGCAGGCGTCAGCATCGACTACTACACGCGGCTGGAGCGGGGGAACCTGCAGGGCGTCTCGGACAGCGTGCTCGAGGCCGTCGCCGGCGCACTGCAGCTCGACGCCGCCGAGTTCGAGCACCTGCGCGACCTGTCCCGGCACCAGAACGCGACACCGCGGCGCGCGGGCAAGGTCGTGCCCGTGGCGGCTGTCCGCCCGGAGCTGCAGTACCTGCTCGACGTCATCACCGATGCGCCGGCGATGATCATCAACAACCGGCAGGACATCGTCGCCGCCAACGCGCTCGGCTACGCGATGCACTCCGACCTGGTGGCGGCACCGGCCCGGCCGATGAACTTCTCGCGCTTCATCTTCCTCGACCCGCAGGCCCGGAACTTCTACCAGGACTGGCAGCGGGCGGCGCACACGAACGTCGCGATCCTGCGGCGCGAGGCCGGGCGTACACCGAACGACCGCGACCTCGCAGCCCTCATCGGCGAGCTGTCGATGCGGAGCGACGACTTCCGCGCGCTCTGGGCAGCGCACGACGTCCGTCGCCACTACGCCGGCGTGAAGTCCTTCCGGCACGCCGTCGTCGGTCCGCTCGAGCTGCACTTCCAGACGCTCGAACTCGCCGAGGACCCCGGGCTCGCGCTCACGATCTACCCGGCGACCCCGGGTAGCCCGACCGCCGACGCACTCCGCCTGCTCGCCTCGTGGGCGGCGACGGAGCAGATCGCGGAACGTGCGCGCGAATCCGCCTGACGGGTACCAGCAACCCCTTCTTCCCCGCCCGGCACCGTCCTACCGTGGACGCATGGACACCAGAAGCGAAGTGCGCGACTTCCTCCGCACCCGCCGCGAGCGCGTCACGCCGCAGCAGGTCGGCCTGCCCGACTTCGGTGGCGCCCGACGGGTCAAGGGTCTCCGCCGCGAGGAGCTCGCGCTCGTCGCCGGCATGAGCGTCGACTACTACATCCGCCTCGAGCGCGGGAACCTCACCGGCGTCTCGGAGAGCGTGCTCGAGTCGCTGTCGCGCGCGTTGCGCCTCGACGACGCCGAGCACGCGCACCTGTTCGACCTGGCCCGCGTGCAGAACGCCTCGGCGACCACGCGGCGGAAGCCCCCGACGTCGAAGGTCCGACCGAACGTGCAGCGCATGCTCGACGGCATGACCATGCCCGCGTGGGTGCGCAACGGCCGCTCCGACTTCCTGGCCGGCAACGCCCTGGCACGTGCGCTGTACTCGCCGCTGTTCCTCGACCCCGCCGGCACCCCGAACACCGCCCGCTTCGCGTTCCTCGATCCACGCGGGCAGGAGTTCTGGCGCGACTGGGACGTCGTCGCGAGCGACATGGTGGCCGTGCTCCGTGCCGAGGCTGCTCGGTCGCCGTACGACAAGGGACTGACCGACCTGATCGGCGAGCTCTCCACCCGCAGCGAGGAGTTCCGGCAGCGCTGGGCCGCGCACGGGGTCATGCGGCACCTGAACGGCTCGAAGCGCGTGCACCACCCCGAGGTCGGCGACCTCGACCTGACGTACGAGACGATGGAGCTCGCGACCGACACCGGTCTGACGCTCATCGCCTACGGCACCGAGCCGGGCTCACCGTCCGAGGAACGCCTGCAGCTGCTCGCGAACCTCGTCGCCACGACGGCCGCAGCCGTCCCGGAACCGGAGGACGCATGAGCGAGACCGAGTCCGTCCCGACGACCGCAGCCGCCGCGCCGCTCGGGCTCCTGGGCCGCTTGCGGTTCCGCTGGCGCGCTGAGCAGGAGATCCACGATCTGACCCGCGACCGTGCGCTCGAGGAGCGCGTGCGTGCCGAGGCCGCTGTGCGGCTCGCGCCCGGCCCGTGGCACCTCGGCGAGCTGTTCCGACGCCGCTGACGCGCTGCGGCGCAGCGCCGCACAACCAAAGTCACCCCGAACCACGTGATCGCGTGGTTCGGGGTGACTTGCGTTGTGCGCGTGCCCAGATGGCGGACGGGAGGCGCGTGGCCAGCTGGCCACGGGCCTCCCGTCCGTCACTCGGTCGCGTTCACCGGCGACGTGCGGCGGGCACCAGGGTGTGCTGCCCGTAGCTGTTGTCGTCGGGGTTGATCGTGACGCCCGGTGCGACGAGCTCGTCGATGCGGTCCAGGACCTCGTCGCTGAGCACGCGGTCGGCGGCAGGGAGCTGCGACTCGAGCTGCTCCATGGTGCGCGGGCCGATGATCGCGCTCGTGACGCCGGGGTGCCGGATCACCCACGCCAGCGACATCTCGATGAGGGACATGTCCTGCGACTCGGCCAGGAGTGCGAGTTCCTCGACGATGTCGAGCTTCCGCTGGTTCGCGGGCGTCGACATGTCGAACCGGGCCGCGGGGCGGTGCTTCGCCGTCGGGGTGCCGGGAGCGTCCTTGCGCCAGCGGCCACTGAGCCAGCCGCCGCCGAGCGGGCTGTAGACGAGGGTGCCCATGCCGTAGCGCTGCGTGGTCGGCAGGACGTCCTCTTCGATGCCGCGCACCAGGATCGAGTACGGCGGCTGCTCGGTGCGGAAGCGCTCCAGGCCACGGCGCTCCGAGGTCCACTGGGCCTCGACGATCTCGGCGCCCGAGTACGACGACGATCCGATGTTCCGGACCTTGCCCTGGCGGACCAGGTCGGTCAGGGCGCCCAGGGTCTCCTCGACGTCCGTCGTCGGGGACGGACGGTGCACCTGGTACAGGTCGATGTGGTCCGTGCCGAGGCGGCGCAGGGAGTTCTCGACCTCCTGCATGATCCAGCGGCGCGAGCCCCCGGAGCGGTTCGGGCCCTCACCCATCGGCATGAAGAACTTGGTGGCGAGCACGACGTCGTCACGGCGGTCCTTGATGGCCTTGCCGACGATCTCCTCGGAGACGCCGTCCGAGTAGGCGTCGGCGGTGTCGACGAAGTTGATGCCCGCGTCGAGGGCGCGGTGGATGATCCGGATCGAGTCGTCGACGTCGGCGTTCGCCCACGGGCCGAACATCATGGTGCCCAGAGCGAGCGGGCTCACCTCGACGCCGGTGCGTCCGAGCTGGCGGTACTCCATGGTTTCCTCTCCGTGCCCGCGGGTCTCGCCGGGCACGGCTGCCACGCTAGGCCGGTCACCCACGGCGAAAGGGGGGAGGCCCTTACCTCCCTCGGTCGGCGGGGCGGTCGTAGCGTCGGGAACATGACGTTCGCCGAGACCGACCCCGAGTTCGCCCAGTACCACGCCGACTTCGTGGACGAGACGCTGCAGCACGCGTCCCTCAACAGCCACGACCGCGCGGTCGTGCAGCTCGGCGCGATGATCGCCGCCGGCGCGCAGTCCGCCTTCCGACAGCTGCTCGACACCGCGCTCGACGAGTCACTGACCCCGGTCGAGGCGAAGGAGATCGGGTACCAGGCCGTCGCCTACGTCGGGTCCGCACGCGCCTCGGACTTCCTCACGATCACCAACGACGTGCTGATCGCGCGCGGTGTCGAGTTGCCGCTCCCGGGCCAGTCGACGACCACCCCCGACGACCGACTCGAACGGGGCCGTGCGGTCCAGAGCGCCGTCGTCGGCGCCGGACGTGTCGACGCGATGTACGAGAACGCGGCCGACGACACCGTGCACTTCCAGCGGTTCCTGTCCGGCAACTGCTTCGGCGACACCGTCGGACGGGACGGGCTCGACCTGCCGACGCGTGAGCTGCTGACGTTCGCGGTCCTCGTCGCGCTCGGCGGCGCGGACGCGCAGGTCACGGGACACGTCGCGGGCAACCTGCACGTCGGGAACACCCGGCAACAGCTGCTCGACGTGCTCACCGTCCTGGTGCCGGTGATCGGCTACCCGCGGACGCTCAACGGGCTCGCCGCCGTGAACGAGGGTGCGCCCGCCGACTGACGCTCAGATCGCGAGCTCGACGTCGTGACCGTTGACGGTCACGATGATGCGTGGGTTCTCGGCGCCGGTCGCGGTGATGTAGCTGCGGAGCGTGGAGAGCAGCATGTCCTCTCGCCGCTCCATCTGGGACACCGCGCCCTGGCTGATGCCGAGCTCGTGCGCGATATCGGCTTGGGTGCGCTTGCCGGCTTCGCGGACCATCGCGAGGCTCATCGCGTGGATGCGGTCGAGTTCGTCCGCTTCGACTTCGAGTGCGGCCACCGCGTCTGCGACGCCCGGCCGCTGCATCATCTGTTCGAGGCGGTCGTTCCCGCGTACGAAGTCTTCCTTGCCCATCATGCTTCCTCGGTCTCGTTCCGCCATCGGTTGATCAGGCGATCAGCTCGGACGCCGACCGTGTCGTAGAACACGTCACCCATCGACGCTTTGTCGCCGGAGAACAGTGCCACCACGACTCGGTCCTCGTCCGGCGGGAACCAACAGATCAAGCGGAGCGCCACTCCCGCGACGTAGGGGTGTGACACCCGCCAGACCGGATGCTGCTTGGACTGCCGGACACGCTTGATCATCGCGGTGTCCTGAACCGGAGCGGAGTCCAGGTCACGCAACCGCTTGAGCATGAACGTCAGCAACTGCAGACGTTTTCGCCCACGCTCGGTCGTGTCGGTCTCAAGACGATCGAGCTGGTCGTTGAACTCTCGCGGCCAGTCGATCTGCATGCGGCGACATTACCTGCGACTGATAATAGCTGCAACTAATATCGAGCGCAAGGGCAACGTCGTGGAGGGGTGCGGTCCTCAGACGACGAGGGGACCGGCGACCTCGAGCTGGTCGTGGTCGACCTGCCAACGGACGGCGTCGAGCACCGTCTGTTCGGCGGTGAAGCCCGGCGTGTAGCCGAGCAGACGGCGGGCCTTCTCGACGCTGAACACCTGGCTGCGTGACAGGTGCTCCCAGCTGGCGCCAGCGTGTTCTGGAGCGGTGGTCTCGCGGAACCGGTCCCAGTTGACGGACTCGAGCCGGGCCTCCTGGCCGAACCACGACGCTGCCAGGTGGGCGTACCCACGCGCGGTGAGCGCCGTCGGGGCCGTGATGAAGAAGTCCTCGCCGACCGCCGCCCCGCGGTGTTCGACGGCGAGCTGGAAGGCCTGCGCGACGTCGTCCGCGTGCACGTGGGCCATGGTCTCGGCGCCGAGCCCGGGGACCTCGATCGCCTCGCCGACGGACAACCTCGTCAGCACCGACGGGTCGAGGTTGCCGAGCGGTCCGATCGGCATCCAGCCCGGACCGCTGATGTGACCCGGGTGCAGCGTCGTCGTCGCCAAACCCCCTGACGCGGTTTCTTCCTTGAGCATCCGGGCGATCGCGTCCTTCTGCACGCCGTAGTCGCCGAAGGGCGGTGTGAAGTCGTCCTCGGTGATCGGCAGCACACGGGATGCACCCGCGCGCCAGATCGAGCCGCAGTGCACGAGGTGCGTCCCCGTGCCGCGGAGCGCTTCGACGAGGGCGGCAGCGGACGGCTCGGTGAAGCAGACCAGGTCGACGACGGCATCGGCGCCGAGCGCAGCGATCCGCGTTCCGAACGTGCCGTCGCGGTCCTCCTGCTCACGGTCCGCGGTGACGCGTTCGACCCGCTGCCACTCGGGGGAGTCGGCGTAGGGGGTGCTGGTGCCGCGACTGATGGCGACGACCTCGTGACCGGCGCGGACGAGGCGGGGGACGAGGAACGTGCCGATGTGGCCGGTGGCTCCGATGACGACGATGCGCATCAGTCGGCGGTGATGACCTTCACGGAGCCGGCGATGGTCGCGGCGTCCTCGGCGAGCGCCACGACCGGGTCGGGCAGGCGGGTGGTGGCACCGACGAGCTTGCGGGCACCCCACCCGACGAACGACCCGACGATCGCACCGACGCCGCCGAGGATCGCGCCCTCGATGCGCAGGTCGCGCTTGCCGGTCGTGCCGAGTGCCGCGCCGACGAGCGCGCCGGACCCGATGCGGCCGATCAGGCCGGCGGGGGAGATGCGGTTCGGGGTCATCGGCAGCTTGTCGCCGATGAGTTCGCCGACGGCCGAGGCGACGAGCAGCCCGCGGCCGAGCGGGGTGCTGAAGACCTTCCAGTCCTGCCACGACCCCTTCAGCGAGGACCGGTCGTGGTTCAGCGCCAGCACCGCGAGTGGGGTGGCGCTGCGGCCACCGCTCAGGATGCCGAGCACCAGGGTGCGGACCAGGGTGTGCTGCTCGTGCTGCTTGCTCATCGTGTCTCCAGTCGTGATCAGGTCCGACCGTACGCACGCGGGCCGCGAGCGCTCCGAGGGTCCTCACGGACTGCGGGTACTGAGCCGGCCCGAGTAGCGTCCGCCGCATGAGCAACGTCATCGTCTTCGGCGGCCACGGCAAGGTCGCACTCCTCACCACCCGCATCCTCAGCGACCGCGGCCACTCGGTCACCTCGGTCATCCGCGACGCGGACCAGTCCGACGAGATCCGCGCCCACGGCGGCGAACCCCGTGTCGCGGACATCCAGCAGCAGTCCCTGACCGACTTCGCGGAGCTCGTCCACGGGCACGACGCCGTCGTGTGGTCGGCCGGTGCCGGCGGCGGGTCCGTCGACCGCACCTGGGCGATCGACCGCGACGCCGCGATCCTGTCGGTGCAGGGCGCGAAGCAGGCTGGCGTCGACCGCTACGTCATGGTGTCGTGGTCCGGGTCGCAGCTCGACCACGGGGTACCGCAGGACAACGACTTCTTCGCCTACGCGCAGTCGAAGGCGATCGCCGACGCCGTGGTGCGCGACTCCGGTCTGCAGTGGACCATCGTGGCGCCGAGCACCCTGACGGACGACGACGCCACCGGTTCGGTCGACTGGGCGGGCTCGTCGAGCGACGTGCCGCGCGGCGACGTCGCACACGTGATCGCCGACGTGCTCGAGACCCCCGGCACGGCGGGCAACACCATCCGGTTCAACTCGGGATCGACCCCGATCGCGGACTTCCTGCGCGCCGACGCGGTCTGAGGACCCCGACGGGGTCTGACGACGGCCCGCGGCCCGCAGCCGCGCTTCAGTAGATCGCTGCGATGCCGGTCATGTCGCCGAGCCCGAGCGTGCGTGAGCCGGTGTCGCAGTACCCGCCGGACGGCTCCATGACCTGACCGGTTCCGGTCTTGACGTGGCCGAGTCCGTACAGGTGTCCCCACTCGTGGGTGGCGACGGCCTGGGTGTCGAACCGTGCGCCCGAGCAGGTGGTCGTCGAGCTCCACTTGTAGCTGGTGGCGTACCGCTGGTCGGACTCCTTCGCGACGCCGTTGCCGTCGTACCAGACGCACGTCACGCCGAGGGTGCCGGAGGGCAGCTTGCCCCATCCGACGACGCTGTAGCCGTTGCTCTTCGAGCAGCCGCCCTTGTCGGTGAGCCCGGGCACCTGGGTCGCCAGGCGCACGTAGGAGTTCCGGGCCGACGAGGTCACGGTGCGGTCGCACGACGCGATCGTGCCGGTCCACGCGTTCGCCGCCTTGCGCAGGGCGTCCTTGGCGTACGACGACTTCTGGCCGGACTCGTTGTAGTACCACTGCACCGTGCTCGACCAGCGGTACTTGTTCCGTACGTTGGCCGTGCTGGTGCACTTGGTGGTGGCCGCGGTCGTGGCGGCCGGCGCTGCGGGTGCGCCGGCGGCACCGCTGGCTGCCGCGCTCCTCGCCTGCTCGCGGCGCACGGCGGGCGCCGAACCGCTCCAGGTCTCGTCGATGCGGACCGCGACACCGCCGGTGCCGGTGTTCGCGATGACGACCTCCGCCAGCTCCGGAGCACCCGGCGCCGCGGAGCTGCTCGCCATCACGCTCTCACCGGGCGCCGGCACGGCGAAGGTGCGGCCGTCGGGCAGCGCGACCGTGCCCGACGAGACCGTGCACCCCGACCGGAGCGTCTGCACCGAGAGCGTCCCCGTGGCGCAGCGGGTTCCGGCGGCCGGCGTCGATGCCCCCGGCGTCGCCGCCTGCGCGGGTGCCGCCGTCGCGGTGAGGCCGACGACGAGTGCGATGACCGCCCCGGTGGTGAGCGTGTTCCTGACAGGACGCATGGTTGCCCTTCCCGCGGTGGGCCCCTGTGCCCGCCGTCCCTGATCGGGTCCATGCTCGCCGATGAGCCCCGTCAGGTCCAGGGCTGCGCCAACAGGACAGGAAGCGCCCAGCCGTCGCGGTCGGTCAGCGCAGCCGCTCGACCATCGGACACGCGAACGGGTCGCGAGCCGCCAGACCGACCTCGTTGAGGTAGCGGACCACGATGACGTAGGAGTGCACCAGCGTTGTCTCGGTGTACGGCACGCCCTGGTCCGCGCAGTACTTCCGGACCATGTCCCGGGCGGCCCGCAGGTTCGGCCGGGCCATGCTCGGGAACAGGTGGTGCTCGACCTGGTGGTTCAGGCCGCCCATGAAGTACTCGACCCAGGCGCCGCCACCGATGTCGCGCGAGGTCAGGACCTGGCGCGAGAAGAAGTCCACGCGGCGGCCGGGTTCGATGACGGGCATGCCCTTGTGGTTCGGCGCGAACGCGATCCCCATGAGGAACCCGAACACGGCGAGCTGCACACCGAGGAACGCGAAGGCCAAGCCGACCGGCAGGAACCAGAACACGACACCCAGGTAGAGCACGAACCGGCCGACGAAGACCGATCCCTCGGCCCACCGCCGCTTCACCGGGCCACGGCTCGTGTACGTGCGGATCGACTGCCAGTGCAGGTTCACGCCCTCGACCAGGAGCATCGGGAAGAACGCGTACCCCTGCACGCGGACGAGCACACGCAGGAACCCGGTCCGGCTGGCAGCGTCCTCGGGTCGGAACGAGATCGCGTCGAACGAGATGTCGGGGTCCTTGCCGACGGTGTTCGGGTTGGCGTGGTGCCGGGTGTGCTTGTTCATCCACCACGCGTAGCTGATGCCGGTCAGGAACGTGCCGGCGTACCGGGCTGCTCGGTCGTTCCAGTGGTGCGACGCGAAGACCTGTCGGTGGGCGGCCTCGTGCGACAGGAACGCGAACTGCGTGAACAGTGCGCCCAGCACCCCGGCGACGATCAACTGGTACCAGGAGCCGCCGAGCACAGCGAACGCCCCGCCGGTGATGCCGAGCAGCGCAGCGAGCACTGCGATGAGGCCCCAGTACCAGCCCGTGCGGCGACCGAGCAGCCCGGCGGTGCGGACCTGCGCGAGCAGCGCGGTGTACGTCGAGGTGGTGTCGGTACGAGCCGACCGCCGTTCGGTCTTCCGGTAGCCCGTCGGTACGACCAGTTCGTCGCCCATGCTTTCCTCCTGGATCCAGTGCTGCGCCTGCAACCGGGGTCCGGGGCTACGACTTGCTCGTGATCGTACGCCGGCCCGGACCGGGGACACACGGGATCAGGCGGGGAGGACCAGGCGGCGTTCGACGATGGCCCGGGCGACGTCGGCGAGGCGCTCCTGGTTCGACCGCGCGTACTGCCGCAGCAGTTCGAACGCCGCCTCGGTGTCGACCGAGTGCGTGTACGCCACGAACCCCTTGGCCTGCTCGATCACGACCCGGGTGTCGAGGGCTCGCTGCAACTGCGCCTGCGTCAGCGCCGCGTGCTGCAGGGTCCGCTGCTGCAGGATGCTGATGGTCGCGACGTCGGTCAGGGCCTGTGCTGCCAGGGCGTCATCTCCGTTCAGCGCCCCCTCGGTCTCGCGGAACAGGTTCAGCGACCCGAGCGTGGTGTCCCGCAACCGCATCGGGATCGCGTGCACCGACGCGTACCCCGACTCGGCGGACGCGGCCGCGAACGTCGGCCACCGGCGTTGCATCTCCGCCTGGTCGCTCACCGACACCGGACGACCGGTCGCGAAGCACTCCACGCACGGCCCTTCGCCAGCGTCGAGCTGCAGGAGTCCGACGAAGCTGGACCGCTCACTGGTCGACGCCACGACCTCGAGTTCCTGGTGCTGGTTGGCCAGCAGGATGCCGGCCGCCGAGGCGTCGAAGATGTCGACGACACTGTCGACCAGGTTCTGCAGCAGGTCGACGACGTCGTACTCGTCGACGAGGGTGTCGGTCAGCGTGACGAAGGTGTCGATGAGCCGGCGCTCGCGGGTCGGTGCCATGGTGCGTGCTCCTCAGTTCTCGGAACCGTACGGCCGGGCGAGGTCGATGCGGCGAGCGATGACGTCGTTCGAGACGTCGCGGACGGTGCGTTCGGTGGCGAAGGCGTGCGCCTGCAGCACGAGGAGGGCGTCGGTGACGTCCACCCCGAGCTGTGCTGCGACCATGCCGGTCGCCTGGTGCACCTCTCGTCGGGAGTAGCGGCTGGTGCCCATGTCGGCACGGCCGTCGGCGGCCGCGGCGAGCAACGCACCACGGAGCACCCGACGGGCTGCGACCTCGGCGAGCTCCACGGCGCCGCGGATCTGCCCCACGGTCAGGGTGCGCTCGCTGTCCACGGACAGGTCGACGGCGCCGACGGGGATCGTCCCGATGCGCATCGGGAACGAGAACACCGCCCCGACCCCGGCGCGCAGGAGTTCCTCGAGCGCGAGCGGCCAGTCGGTGTTCGTCGTGCCGGACAGGTCGGACTCCAGGACCGGGCGGCGGGTCGTCAACGCCTGCCAGCACGGGCCCTCGCCGAGGTCGAACTGGATCTCGTCGATCCGCGCGGCGCGCGCGTCGCTCGCGCACACCGTCGCCGACCCGAGCGGGTTGCCGAGGGTGGAGATGCCGACCCCGGTGACGGGCAGCGTCGTCAGGAACGGCGGGCACATGTCGGCGCCGTCGGGTGCGGCCTGCAGTGCGGAGACTGCCGTCGTGAAGTCGTTCATCGCGAGGAAACCGTCCGGGTCCGTGAACGCGGGGCTGATCCGGCCCCCGCGTTGTGCAACGCTAGCGCAGTGCCCCGCTGGCGTCGCCCGCCGGGCACGTCGACCCGCGCGGACACGGTCAGCCCGCGCTGACGCGCGACGGCTCCGGCACGAAGTGGATCCGCTCCGCCGCCCGCGTGACCTCGCGGGCCCGGGCCGTGCGGTCGTCGAACTCGGTGCGCGCTGCGTCACGGACCTGCTCCTTGTCGAACAACGACGCCCGGCTCACGACGTCGACGATCGTCGCGACCACCGTGGCGAGACCGCGTTCGAGCTGTCCGAGGTTCGTGTTGCCGATGACGAGACGCCGGTCCTGCACGTCGAGCGTGACGTCGGGGTAGCCGGCCGTCACGAGCTGCGCGTGTCCGTCGGCACCGCGCAGGCCGGCCATCTCGGCTGCGTCGGGTCGGCGGTTGAACACCGCCGGGACGTCGTAGTACTTCGCCGCCGTGGGCTTGCCGAGCTCGGTGGGCAGGCCGGAGGCCACCACACTCGTGAGCGAGAGCGGCGTCGAGGCCGCCTCGGACTGGTCCGTCATGATGACTCCCTTGGCGGATCCCCGCGGGAGCTCGAGAGGATCTCGGACTCGGTACGGCGACACCGTGGCGTCAGTGTGGGACCCGCGGATGTGAGCACTCCCAGCCGCGGCCCGACGCCGGGGCTCCACCACGCCCCGGCGCCACCCCGCTCAGGCGAACTGCGCGTAGAACGCCGACGGGTCCTGCGACAGC
The DNA here is from genome assembly GCF_003751685.1 of Curtobacterium sp. PhB78. Lineage (NCBI taxonomy): Bacteria > Bacillati > Actinomycetota > Actinomycetes > Micrococcales > Microbacteriaceae > Curtobacterium > Curtobacterium sp. PhB78. Next base: position 130,925 of record NZ_RKIA01000003.1, on the reverse strand, counting down.
GACGCCTTCACCGCACTGCTCCACTCGTCGACGACGACCTCGGCCGCGCCCCGCTCGACGCCGTCCAGCGCGGCCCGCGCCACGTCGGCCGGGTCGACCTTCGGCCCCTCGTAGCCGTCCATCATGTCCGTGTCCGCCGCCCCGAGGTGCAGCCCCTGGACGCTGATCCCCTTACCGGCGAGCTCCAACCGGACGGCGTTCGTCAGGTTCCACTCGGCGGCCTTCGCCGCCGCGTACGCGCCGGATCCCGGGTAGACGAACCAGGACAGTGCGGACAGGACGTTCACGATGCCGCCGCCGCCGTTCCGCTCGATCACCGGCGCGAACGCCCGGATCATCGCGAGGTTCCCCCAGTAGTGCGTGTCCATCTCGCGGCGTGCGTCCGTCAGGTCGTCGGTGAGCAGCGAGCCCGTCGTCGAGATGCCCGCGTTGTTCACGAGCAGGGTGACGTCGCCGGCGGCTGCGGCCGCCGCCTCGACCGACGCCGGGTCGGTGATGTCGAGCGGCAGCGCCACGACGCCCTCGATGTCCACGAGCTCGGGTCGGCGTGCGGTCGCGTAGACCTTGGTGGCGCCGCGCTCCAGCAGCTGCAGGGCGAAGCGGCGTCCGATGCCCCGGTTCGAGCCGGTGACGAGTGCGACCGATCCAGCGATGTCCATGGTGTCTCCTCCTGCCGCGCGGGTCTCTCCCGCAGCGGCTCGGTTACGCTAAGACCTCACATCCATGTCAGGGGCAAGCCCCGGATCGGAGACCGCATGCGGATCGGCGACCTCGCCGCGGAGACGGGTGCCAGCGTGCGCTCGCTGCGGTACTACGAAGAGCAGGGACTGCTCACCGCGTCGCGGACCACCAGCGGGCAGCGCGTCTACGACACCCCGGCGGTCGAGCGCGTCCAGCTCGTGCAGCAGCTGTTCGCCGCCGGTCTGCCGAGCCGCACCATCGTGCAGCTGTTGCCGTGCGTGGACAGCGGGCACGCGACGCCGGAGTCGTTCGCGCTGCTCGTCGCCGAGCGCGACCGGATCACGGCGCAGATGGCAGAGCTCGAGGCCGCGCGTGGCCGGCTCGACGAGGTCATCGCCATCAGCGAGCACCCGACTGCCGAGCGCTGCCCGGCGCTGCGCGAGCCGGCAGACGGAGCGCTCGCGGCCTGAGACGTGGTGCGGGGCGGACGGGAGGCACGGGACCGACCCGACCCGCGCCTCCCGTCTGTCAGGTGGTCGCCGCAAGGGCCGCTGCCACGGCTCGTTCCTGCCGCGCATGCGCGGCGAAGGCGTCGGCGACCGGGTTGCGACGGCGGTCGAGCCCGCCGTCGCCGTCTTCGACGAGGTTGAAGAGGCCCATCGTGAGCAGGTGCTCCTGGCGGGGTGCGTCCGTGTGCCGCCAGGTCCACTCGTACATGTCGAACAGCGGCCACCAGGTGTACCCGACCACTGGGACGCCCTCGGCACGGAGCTCGTGCACGGCGGCCACGGAGGCGTCGAGCCAGCCGATGCGTTCGTCGACGGACCCGGTGACGCACGTCTCGGTCAGCATGACCGGGGCGCCGTACCGCTCGGCGTACGTCGTCAGCACGTCGCGGAGCCCCTCGGCCCCCGTGTCCCGGTACGGACGCGGGTCGGCGAAGCCGCCGCCGTGGTGGACGCCGGCCTCGAAGACCTCGGTGGAGTGCAGGGGGTAGTAGTTGACGCCCATCACGTCCGGCCGGACCGCGTGCTGGCGGAACCAGTCCAGGTCAGCGTCGGTGACCCCGCCGGAGCGCAGCCGTCCGACGAGCGGATGGTGGTCGTCGACGCCGCCGGTCACGAGGTCCTCGACCAGGAACGTCTGGGCTCGGAGCCGCGCCACGGTGTCGCGGTGCTCGGGGGCATCGACGTCGCCGACGTACCGGATGCCGGCATCGACGTGCACGAAGGTGGCGGCGTCACCGAGTTCACGGGCGATCGCGTGCTGGGTGGAGACGAACCCCTTCGCCAGCGCCGATGCGATCCGGGCAGAGCCCTCGGCACCGGTCAGGTACGGGGGCCAGTACCCGTACTCTCCCGAGAACAGGGCGTGGATGACGGGCTCGTTGACGGGCGTGTAGTCGGTCGCGACGTCGCCGTACCGGGCGGCGAACCGGGCGGCGTACTCCGTGACGTGCGCCGGGTAGTCGGGGTTCGCGAACTGACCGTCGAGCCAGAGCGGTGTGCCGTAGTGCAGCAGGTCGATGACGGGCCGCAGGCCGGTCTCACGGAAGCGCTGCATGACATCGTCGACCCACGACCAGTCCCACACACCGGGCTCCGGGGCGACCCGGTACCAGGGCACGCCCCAGCGGAGCAGCTCGGCGCCGACGTCGACCGCCAGGCCGAGATCGGCGGCGTACTGCCGGTAGTGGTCGGTGAGTTCGTACTCGTCGATGGGGCGCTCGCCCGGACGGGCCTGCGGGACGAAGGTGTCCTCGATGCCCAGAGCGAAGTGCAGCCGTCCGTCGTCGGACCAGTGCATGGTGTCTCGTTTCGTGGTGGGCGCGTCCCCGAGGGGACCGCGCGGGGTCGTCGTCACTTGAGCCCGGTGCTGGCGACGCTCTCGATGAAGCGGCGTTGCACGAGCAGGAACATGACGGCGAGGGGCAGCACGGCGATCAGGGCGCCGGCCATCATCACGCCCTGCGGGATGATGCCGCCGGGTCCGGTCAGCAGGGTCAGCCCCGAGGTGATGGTCCCCATGTCCTGGTCGGTGGTGAACACCAGCGGCCAGAGCAGGTCGTTCCAGTTGTTGACGAAGGTGAAGATGCCGAGGGTGAGCAGTGCCGGTACGGCGTTCGGCAGGATGACGCTCCGGAAGATCCGCCACTCGGACGCACCGTCGATGCGCGCCGCGTTGTCGAGGTCGCGGGGGAGCGACACGAAGAACTGCCGGAGGAAGAAGATGCCGAAAGCGTCCGCCGCCCGCGGCGCGATGAGGCCGGCGAAGGTGTTCACCCACCCGAGGTCGGACACGAGCTGGTAGATCGGGATCAGGGTGGCCTGGAACGGGATCATCAGGCTGGCGATGATCACGATGAGCAGGACCTTGCTGCCCCGGAAGTCGAGCCGGGCCAGCGCGTAGGCGGCGAGCGCGTCGAACGCCAGCGCGAACACCGTCACCCCGCCGGCGAAGGCGAAGCTGTTCAGGATGAGCCGGCCGAACGGCAGCTGCGTGAAGATCGCCCGGAAGTTGTCGAGCGTCCACGTGTGCGGGAACAGCGTCGGCGGGTAGGCGTTCACCTCGCTCGCCGGCTTGAACGCCGTGAACACGATGACGAGCACGGGGAGCAGCACCGCGAGGGTGACGATGAGCACCGCGGCGAAGCCGAGCCAGCGCATCGAGGGTGGGCGACGGGCCACGGTCCTGCGCCGGACCGCGGTGGCCGGACGGGGGAGTGCGGTCATGATGCGGTGTCCTCTCCGCGCTTGCCGAAGAACAGGAACTGCACGAGGCTCAGCAGCAGGGTCGCGATGAGCAGCACGTACGCCAGCGCGGACGCGAAGCCGAGGTCGAGGTCCTTGAACCCGGACTGGTAGATCTGCATGACGATCGTCTCGGTGGACCGGTACGGCCCGCCGCCGGTCAGGACGTAGATCTGGTCGAACGCCTGCAGTGCGGCGATGAGCGCGACGATGACGACGAACGCCATGGTGTTGCTGAGCATCGGGAACGTCACGTTCACGAACCGCTGGCGGCCGTTCGCGCCGTCCAGCTGCGCCGCCTCGTACAGGCTGGTCGGGATCTCCTGCAGCCCCGCCAGGAAGATGACCATGTAGAAGCCGAAGTTCTTCCAGACCGCGACGAGCACCACGGTCGGCATCGCCAGGGCCGGGTCCTGCAGGAGGTTGCCGAGCCGGATGCCGCCCACCTGGAGCCAGTGGTTCAGCAGGCCGATCTGCGGGTCGAGCAGGTACGACCACGCGAACGCGGCGACCGCCAGGGACACGATGAACGGCAGGAACAGCGCCGAGCGGAAGAAGCCGCGGAACGGCAACGCCGGGTGGTTGAGCGCCAGGGCCAGCACCAGCGCCACGGCGATCGCGACCGGGGTGAACAGCACCGAGTACAGCGCCGTGTTGCCGATCGAGCGGACCACGTCCGGGTCGGTGAAGACCCGGACGTAGTTCGCGAAGCCGACCCAGCTCGGGTCACCGAAGCCGCTGGCGTCCGTGAAGGACAGCCGCAGTGCCGAGAGCATCGGCCACAGGACGAACGCCCCGAGGATGACGATCGCGGGTGCGAGGAATCCGACGACGGTCGCACGGCGGCGGAAGGTCCCGTTCAGGGGCGTCCGGCCGCCGAGCTGTCCCGGGGGTCGGTACCGACGGCGTCGGCCGAGTTGCTGCGTGGTCATCGTGGTCCTCTACTTCAGGGCTGACTGCACGTCGGTGTCGGCGATGCCGAGGAGCGACTCCGGGTCGCCGCCCGCGATCGACTTCTGCGTCGCGGTGTCGAGGGCGGTGAGCACGTCACCGCTGTTCACGACGCCCGGGAGGAGCGGGATCGTCGTGCCGGGCAGACCGGTCAGCGCCGCGACGGTGGGGTTCGCGTCGACGTCGGCGGCGGTCACGTCGGTGCGCAGGGACGGCCAACCCGACCCGAGCGCCCACTTGGTCGCAACGTTCTTCTCGTTGAAGTACCGCAGGAAGTCCTCGGCAGCGGCCTGCTTCGGGTCGTCGGTCTGTGCGGTCACGCCGAGCGAGATGCCGATGGCGGAGGCCACCTGCGCCTTCGGCCCGGCCGGGATCGCGGCGATCCCGTAGTCGATGTCGGATGCCTTCGCGACGCCGGCCATCCACGGGCCGCCGATCTCCATGGCGCTCTTGCCGGCGGTGAAGAGCTTGTCGGCCGCGATGCCGTCGACACCGGTCGGCGAGATCTTGTCCTGCCGGATCGCCTTCGCCCAGTACTCGAGCGTCTCGACGTTCGCAGCGGAGTCGATCGTCGACTTCGTGCCGGCGTCGTTCGTGATCGAGCCGCCGTTGCCGGCGAACAGGCTCGGCCAGATGCCGTTGCCGACCGTCTGGTGGTCCGGCAGCACGAGCCCGTACTGCTCCGGGGTGCCGTCGCCGTTCTCGTCCTTCGTCAGCTTCTTCGCGTCGGCGACCCACTCGTCCCACGTCGTCGGGAACGCGTCGATGCCGGCCTCGGCGAAGAGCTTCTTGTTGTAGATCACGGACAGGGGCACGAAGCCACTCGGGACGCCGTACTCCTTGCCGTCGACCTGCTCCATCGCGACGGCCTGCTCCTTGAGCTCGCCGGTGTTGCTGCTGTCGTCGTCGTAGAAGTCGCTCAGGTCGACGAGGGCCTTCTTCTCGGCGTAGACGGGCAGTCGGTCCGAGGTCATCGCGACGATGTCCGGGCCCTTCTTCGCCGTCAGCGCGGGGAGCATCGTGTCGTCGATGACCGCCCACGTCTTCGTCTGGGTCGTGATCGTGACCTTGTCCTGCGACTCGTTGAAGTCCTTGACGATGCCGTCCAGGACCTTGCCGTCGGCCTCGGTGTACCCGTGCCAGAACGTCAGGTCGACGTGGGCGTTCGCGGACGATCCGGGGGAGCCGGCGCATCCGGCCAGGGAGATCGCCGCCGCTGTTGCGAGCGCGACGACCGCGATGTGCTTCTTCATCGAAAACCTGCCATCCGTCCCGCACTTCGGTGTGCGGGACCTCGTCCATGCCGGATTTACACCGGTGTAAATCTGGACAGTAGTCCGTGCTCGACGGGCAGGTCAAGACCTCAGGCGGAGACCGTGCGTTCCGCGGCGACGGGCGCCGACGACGCCCGCACGACCAGGGCATGCGGCGAGCGCAGCACGCCCGGACCGACGGCCGCGTCCTCCTCGAGCTGCTCGACGAGGACCCCGACCGCCGTCGCCGCGACCCGGTCCAGGTCGGCCGACACCGTGGTCAGCGCGGGCGTCGCGTACGCCGACTCCTCGATGTCGTCGAAGCCGACGACCGCGACGTCGTCCGGCACGGTCCGACCGGCGAGCTGCAACGCGCTCATCGCCCCGAGCGCCAGGGCGTCGTTGCAGCACACGATCCCGTCGACCTCGACGCCGGAGTCGAGCAGCGCCCGCGCCGCCGCTGCCCCCTCGGCCCGGTGCCAGAGCGCCGTGGGGACGACGAGTTCGGGTCGGAACGCCACGCCCTGCTCGGCGAGCGCCTCGCGGTACCCGCGGAGCCGCTCCTGCGCCGTCCGTACCGGCCCCGACGGTTCGGAACCGATGAAGGCGATCGAACGACGGCCCGCGTCGAGCAGGTGCGCCGTCGCGTCGTGCAGCGCGTCCGCGTTCGACATCGTGATGAACGTGACCGGGCTGTCCGGGATCGGCTCGCCGAGCACCACGAGGGGGAACTTCACCTCGAGCGCAGGAGCATCGCTCGACCGCACCGTCAGCGGGCTGTAGATGATGCCGTCGATCGAGTGTTCGCGCATCCGGGTGATCGCGTCCGCCTCGCGCACGCCGCTCGCGGTCTGCTCGATGAGCACCGTGTAGCCCACGGCACCGGCGGCGCGGATGACGGCGTCGGCGAGCTCGGCGAAGTACGCCTGCCGTAGCTCCGGTACCGCCAGGCCGATGACCTTCGACCGGCCGGCGCGGAAGTTCCGGGCCGAGACGTTGAGCTCGTAGCCGAGTTCGTCCACCGCGGCCATCACCCGGTCGTGGGTGCGGGCCGAGACGTGCTCGTAGCCCGACAGGACGTTCGAGACGGTCTTCTTCGAGACGCCCGCGACGGCTGCGACGTCGCTCATCGTGGGGGGCGAGCGGTGTCCCTGGGCCATCCGCGTCCCCTCTCTCGCGTCCGGAATGCGTTGGGCAGGAACCTACCGCACCAGCGTGGTGCGGCCCGGACGGGAGGCCCGTGGCGGCCTGGCCACGGGCCTCCCGTCCGCCACGCCGACCGTCGCACCACCGCGACCCGCCTGGTCAGGCCGGCTGGCGGTCCGATCCGCGCCGCAGGGCGCGCCCGATGCCCAGCAGCACCAGCGCGAGCACGGCGAGCGCCACGATCAGGGCGAGCAGGTACAGGACCAGCCCGCCCACGCCACCGACCTTGTCGGCGTCGTAGAACGGGTACGGGTACCAGTCGACGATCGCGCCTCGGATCAACGAGTAGACGCTGTAGACCACCGGGAACACCAGCGCGATCCACGCGTCTCGCCAGCCCAGGCGCACCCGGGGAGCGAGCACCAGCCAGTCCACCAGCACCGCCACCGGCATCAGCATGTGCAGGACGACGTTCACCCACGGGTAGAGCGGGCCGAGGTCGAACCCGGCGAGCAGCGTGTTGAACACCAGCCCGACGAACACCATGTTCACCACGGAGCAGAACCGCACCAGCGCCCACGTCCGGCTGTCCGGCACCCCGCGGGCGAGTCGGACGGCGCCGACGATGAACACCACCACCGCGATGAGGTTGCCGAGGTTCGTGAAGTACGAGAAGAAGTTCACGACCCCGAGGTCGAGCCGGATCGACACCCCGAACTGTGCGATCTGCGCAACGAGCACGAGCACTGCGAAGGCCAGGCGGTACACGAGCATCACGCGCGTCGTCGTCATGACCAGACCGTATCCGATGAACGCGGCCTACCCGAGGTGCGAGTAGTCCGGCAGGTCGATCGCGTCGGCCGGTGGCGTGAAGAACCGGTCGCCGAGCCGACCGATGAACGGGGTGGAGGCGACCCGGACCGCAGCACCGAACGCGGCGATGCCGAGCCGGCTCTTCGGGTTCGCGACCCGCGGCACGCCCGGCGGCAGCTGCTGCGCCTGGGCGACGTACGGCCGCATGATGCGCTCGTAACCGCGGAATGCATCGCGGTGGTCGACGTGTGCGGCGAGTTCACCGGCCAGCACGTACGCCCCGGTGAGCGACAGGCTCGTGCCCATGCCGCTGACCGGCGAGGCGCAGTACGCGGCGTCGCCGACGAGCGCGACCCGACCCTCGGACCACCGCGGCGCACGGACCTGCCCGATCGACTCGGAGTACAGGTCGTCGGCGCTGTCGATGCCCGCGAGCACACGACGCGCTTCCCAGCCGGCGTCGGCGAAGACCTCGTGCAGTCGGCGACGCTGTTCCTCGATCGACCGTCGCTCGGAGCCGGCGCGCTCCCGGGTCCGATCGGTCACGAACGACAACGTCGCCCGGATCGTGCCGTGTGGGTCCGGACGGAGGGTGACCGACCGACCACCCGGTGCGTTGTACCAGCGCCACCAGTCGTCGTCGGCATCGGTGCGGGGGATCGTCGCGTAGGAGGTCTCGAGGCCGAGGGACCGGATCTCGGGCTCGTCGCCGAAGACCAGTCGCCGGGTGCTCGACCCGATGCCGTCCGCCGCCACCACCAGGTCGAACCGCTCGTCGGCGGCGTGCTCGAACTGCACGGTCACACCGTCGCCGGCGCCGCCGTCGTCGTCCGCGATGCCGGTGATGCGGTCGCCGAACCGGTACTCGGTGGTGTCGGTGGTCCGGCCGACCAGCAGCTGCGCGAGGCCACCGCGCAGGATCTCGAGCTCCGCGGTGGCGCCGCCCGAGTCCGTGGTTCCGGCCGGGAACTCCGCGATGACCGAACCGGAGCGGCCGATGAACCGCGTGCCGACCTCACCGGTGGTGGCGGCACGGATGTCGTCCTCGATCCCCATCCGCCGCGAGACCTCGCGCCCGGCGCCCCGCACGTCGACGTTCTGGCCACCGGTCCGGAGTTCCGGCGCGCGCTCGACGATCGTCGTGTCGTAGCCGTACCGGTGCAGCCAGTAGGCCAGGGCAGGCCCGGCGATGCTCGCACCGGAGATGAGGACGCGCTTGCGGTCGGTCGACATGTTGCCTCGAATCTTGATTACCAATGAGATTGGCAATCTACACGACTACCATCGACCTCGTGCCGCACGACGAACCGACAGCGCCCGCCGACGGACGACGAGACCACGACGCCCGGAGCGACCGCGAAGATCGACGCGACCGCGAAGCCGCCCGTCGCGACGGAAGACCGCTGCCCGACGACGACATCCGCGCCCGGGTCCAACAGGTCGGGGTCCGCCAGCAGCGCTTCGAGCGACACCTCGCCCGGGCGCTCGACGTCGACGCGGCCGGACTCGAGGCGATGGACCACCTCATCACCCACGGACGGTCCACCCCGACCGAGCTCGCGCGGCGACTGGAGATCTCCACCGCCGCCATGACCCTCGTGCTCAACCGACTCGAGTCCGCCGGCCACGTCACGCGGGAGCGGCACCCCAGCGACGGCCGGAAGCTCGTGGTCACCGCAGCCGAGCGGTCGTCCGATCGTGCGTACGACCTGGTGCTGCCGCTGATCGAGGGGATCGAGGACGTCGTCGCCGACATGGACGTCAGCGAGCGCGCCACGGTGCAGGCGTTCCTGGACCGTCTGATCGGGATCTACGACGACGCGATGGACTGATCAGTCGACTCCGTCGGGTGACCACGGTCGCTCACCGAGGCTCCACCGCGCCATCGCCTCGACCTGTGCCTTCGCGCTCTCCAGGCTCGTGTGGTCGCCGAAGACCTCGCCCGACCACCCACGGACCTCGTACCGGTTCGTGAAGACGACGGTTCCGATGTGGGACCGGCCGGAGCGGGCTTCCCACCGGCCGACCTCGAGCGCGGTCCAGCTCGTCGGGTCGTGCTGGTGTGGGAGATCGGTCTGCGAGGAGGACATGGCGTTTCCGGTCGGCATCGGACGAAGAGATCGTGCCGGCAGCCGGGGGCCTGGGTCACCTGCGGTCGACGGTAGTCCCCGGCCGACACAACGGCTCAGGTTCGTCCGCCGGTCTGTGCGATCAGTGCGCCACGCGCGTGAACGTGCGGTGCACGACCCCCGACGGCGACGCGACCGTCTCGACGTCGAAGCGCTCCTCGATCCCCTCGAGTCCGTCCCAGAGCCGCTCGCCGCGGCCGAGCACGATCGGCACCTCGACCAGGTGCAGGTGGTCGACGAGGTCGGCCTGCAGGAACTCGCGGACGGTCTCGACCCCGCCGCCGATCCGGACGTCCCGGCCCGGTGCGGCCTGGCGGGCGAGCTCGAGCGCTTCCGCCGGGGTCGCGTCGACGAAGTGGAAGGTCGTCCCGCCCGCCATCTCGAGGGGCTCGCGCGGGTGGTGGGTGAGCACGAACACGGGCGTGTGGAACGGCGGTTCGTCGCCCCACCACCCGGTCCAGCCGTCGTCGGGCCACGGTCCGCGCTGGGGTCCGAACTTGTTCCGCCCCATGATCTCGACACCGATCTCCGGTCCCCAGGCGCGAGCGAACTCGTCGTCGACATCGGTGGTCCCGCCGGACGCACCCTGCATCGCACGGAAGGTGGCCGTGGCGGCGAACCACCCCATGAGTCGACCGTCGGCGTGCCCGAACGGACGGTCGACCGACTGGTCGGCTCCGGCGCCGTACCCGTCGAGCGAGATCGCGAAGTTGTGGACCCTGACCGTCGACATGGTGCTCCTGTCCTGCTTCAGAGGGTGATGCCCGTCGCCGTCGCGAGGGCGTCGATGAGTTGGCGGCGGAACTGCGGGTCAACGACCGCCTGGTGCGGCTCCTGCCGCTGTCCGTGGAACCAGTAACCGCCGCTGAGGGTTGCGTCGGGGTCGGTCACGAGGGCCTCTTGGGTGCGGTGCCCGAGCTCGAGGTCGTCCGACGCCCCCGCGCCGCCCATCTTGGTCGGGACCCAACCCGGGTCGACGGCGTTGCTCAGGACCCCGGGCCGGCGCTCGGCGACCTCGGCGGCGAGCGCGGTCACGAAGAGCTTGGTGTCCGAGTACGTGTTGGTCGCCGCGATGCCGTCCCAGTCGACGCCGTCCAGTCGGGGGCGGCCGCCGCGGTGCATCCCACTGCTCAGGTACACGTGCCGGGTCGGCGCGTGGAGCAGTGCGGTGAACAGGTACGGCGCGACGACGTTGACCGGGATCAGCGCACGGCCGGAGATCACGCCGGCGTTGTGCACGACCGCGTCGATCGGGTCGCCGGCGTCGAGGTCGCGCGCGGCGGCGATCACGGCGTCGCGGTCGGACAGGTCGGCGACGACGAGCGTGGCACCACGGTCGAGCAGGTCGGCGACCGCGTCCGCTCGTGCCGTGCTCCGGGCGTGCACGACGACCTCGTGCCCGTCGCGGAGCAGGGTGTCGGCGGTCGCCCGCCCGAGGCCGTCGGTCGAGCCGGTGACGAGGATGCGGGACATGCGTTCATGATGCGCCGGGTGGCGGGGGCGTGTGCGGCGCGACACCGCAGCCTCAGCCGATGACGCCCGTGTGCTCGAGCACGATGTTCACGCCGATCAGGATGAGCACCACGCCGCCGGCGATCTCGGCCGGCTTGCCGAACCGGGCTCCGACACGGCGCCCGACGACCACGCCGGCGAAGGACAGCACCGCCGTCGTCACACCGATGAGCAGCACCGCGCCGCCGATCGACACCGGCAGGAACGCCAACGTGACGCCGACGGCCAGGGCGTCGATGCTCGTCGCGATCGCCAGGACCAGGAGCTCACGGATCGGCAGGCGGTCGGTGTCCTGCTCGGTGTCCTCGTGCTTCGAGAACGCCTCCCACAGCATCTTGCCGCCGATCAGCGCGAGCAGCCCGAACGCGATCCAGTGGTCGAAGGCGGCGATGTACTGCGCGAACGCCGAACCGAGCAGCCAGCCGATCAGGGGCATGAGCGCCTGGAACGCACCGAACGTCAGCGCGATGACGAGCGCGTGCCGCACGTCGAAGCGCTTCATGTGCAGGCCCTTGCCGAGGGCGACGGCGAAGGCGTCTGCGGAGACGCCGAGCGCGATGAGGAAGAGGGCCCAGAACGACATGGGGGCGGCGCCTTTCGAGACGGTCGGACGGAGACGCCGACGTCTCAGGACCTGTCGATCCTGGCACGGTTCCGAGGACGAAAAGGCCTGATCAGAGGGATTCGGCAGGCCGAATCCGGGGGTTGGTGCACCCGCCCCGGTTCCTGACGGAAGGCTCGCGGCGGTGTCGGGCTGCGCGAGGTTCCACGACACCCCGCCCGCGTGCCGCCGAGGTTCCGATCGGGGCGCTGCGCGCCGGTGAGGTTCCGAGATCTCGGAACCTCACGCGGCGGGGTGGGCGCGACCGCGGGCGGACGGGAGGCCCGTGGCAGGCCCGCAACGGGCCTCCCGTCCGGTCTGCGGCGCGTCAGCGACCGGCTGCTGCGTGGGCGGCGACCTGGGTGGCGGAGAGTTCCGTCCCGTAGACGGCCGCGTACCGCATCGAACCGGTGAAGTAGGGGTTGGCCGGGGAGCCCGGCCATCCGCTGACGGTGTCGTAGCCGATCCGGAACCAGCCGGTGTAGCTCTCCGGGTTCTTGTACGCCGCGTTCGACGCGACCAGCGTGCCGTCGACGTACAGGCGCATGCCGTTCGTCGGCGACATCGTCGTCACGGCGTGGTGCCACGTGCCGTCGGTGTAGGCCTTCGGAGACGTGACGACCTGGGTCGTGCCGCTGTAGGCGCCGAACACGAGCTGTCCGCTCGTGTTCAGGTAGAGCTTCCGGTCGTGCTGCCCGGACCCGCCGGTCTGGCTGCTGCCGAAGCCGATGAGCTGTCCACCGGCGACCGTCGTCTTGAACCAGACCTCCTCGCTGAAGGTGGTCGGGTTGGCGTACGAGCGCGAGGTGGAGACGTAGCTCGTGGAGCCGTTCAGCACGTAGGCACTGCCGGTGTCGCGCGGGCAGGCGTTCGGGTCGGGCGTGACCGCCGTCATCGCGCCCTGGTAGGTGCCGTTCACGCCGCGGCCCGACCAGTCCGTGGCGGTCTTCGCGTTCGTCGACTCGGTGAGCCGGTACGCGAACAGGGCGTTCGCGGTGTCGGCTCCGACGGCGCCCGTGCAGGTGAAGTACGGGGCGGTCGCGGCGGTGTTCGTGTCGTTCCGGACGGTGGCGCTGTAGGCGGAGCGCGTCGGCGCGAACTGGTTCAGCAGGACGACGACAGCCAGGGCGACCACGAGCAGGAGGGCGACGACGCGGCCGTCACGCAGGCGACGGAGGATCACGAGGGACGCACCGCCTCGACGCGGCCGACGGCCAGGCAGGCCACGAGCGGCACCAGGCACATGGCGATCAGCGCCACCCACCCGAGCGGGTCGAGGTCGATGTTCGAGGTCAGCTGGTAGTGCCCGTTCTTCGTGAGTTCGTGGATGACCACGCGGCCGACCTCACCGTCGACCAGGTGCACGGTGTTGCCGCCGTGGGCGTCGACGCGCACCGGGAAGATGCCCGACGAGATGACGGTGGCCTCGACGCCCGTGGGGCTCGAGGTGTTCGTGATGGTCGTCACGTTGACGAACGGCTTGAGCACGAACGCGGCGTACGAGACCGTCAGGGCGGAGCCGGCGATCCGGAGGCAGGTGCGGGTCACCCGGTCCGTGAAGGCACTGGTCAGGGTCAGGATCAGGAGCGTGCCGATGAGCAGGATCGGGGCGGCGCGGAACAGCCAGCCGAGGTGCGGGACCAGGAGCGCCGGGGTGCCGATCACGTCGGCCTGCGACAGCGTCCACGGGTCGACCGCGCCGTTCACGTCGCCGCGGGTGTGCAGGCCGCCGTCGGCGTCGATCGCGATGATGCGGTGCGTGTAGACGACGTCGGGGTTGGCGGAGGTCTCGAACGAGACGACGTCGCCGACGCGCAGGGTCGTGACGTCGACCGGCAGGTCGAGCACGAGGGTCCCCACCGGGGCTGCTTCACCCATCGAGGGCGTCTCAACGACGAACCAGCGGCCACCGGCGGACAGGAACAGCACCGCGGCGGTGAGCAGCAGTGCGGCGACCAGGGCGAGCAACCAGGCGAGGACGGTCTCGGACCGGGTGACCGCGCGACCGCGGAGGACCGGACGGTCGAGCGTGCCGCTGAGCGGGATCGCTGCGGTCTGGCTCATGTCGTGCTCCTGCGGCTCGGTGGGGTGCGGCTACTGCGCGTGGTGGAACGGGGGTGGCGACGCTCGGCCGGAGGGGGGTCGGTCGAGCGTCGCCGGTCTGGGGTCACGGGACGTCCCGGGACGGCTGGGGGGAGCCGGCCCGGAGCGGGATCAGGCCGTGAACGTCCAGGTCATGGGGACCGAGGCTGCGAGGCCCTGGTAGGTGTTGCCCGCCGAGGAGTCGAGGGTCACCGCGAAGTTGAACGGCGTCGAGGCGCCGGCGGCCGGAGCAGCGGGCATCGTGAAGGCCGACGCTGCGGCGCCCTTGAAGCTGGCGAGCGTGCCGCTGAAGACCGTGGTCGAGCCCGAGGTGATGACGAGGTTCATCTTGGCGCAGAGGTCGGTCGCGGTTCCGTTCGAGGAGCCGTTGTTCGACTGGGTGCACGTGCTGCCCGGCGTCAGGGTGAAGGTGCTCGCGGCAGCGGTGCCGGTGTTCTTGATCGAGATCGCCGTGTTGACCGTGTTGCCCGGCGTCATCGTCGTGCTGCCGCCGAACTTGTTGATCGTCGAGCAGGTCGCGGAGTTCGTCGAGACCGAGCCGCCGTCGGTGCTGAGGCAGGTGACGGTCGCGCCGGCGTTCTGCTCCTGCATGATCAGCGTGCCGCTGGCGGCGGTGTTGCTGCTGTTCGTGATGCTCGCCGCGAACCCGGACAGGGTGCCGGTGAGCGAGAGGGAGAGGAGCACGGCGGCGAAGATGCCGGCGAGGAGCGCCACGGGGGCGAAACGGATCCGCTTCAGCGCGGAGGTGCGGAGCTTGGTGGACACGGTGTACCTCATCGGTTCGGTGGTTCGCAGTGGTTGGGGGAGGCAAGTCACTCGGGCGGATTTGCTTCAATCATTAAGATAGTCATCGCTTGACCAAGTTAGCCACTCGCACACCTACCCCAGTGCGGGGGACGCTCCCGTCCCCCGGGTTCCCGACATGGAAGGATTCCCCCCGTGACCCCCGCCGCACCCGATGACGACGCCGCCGACCTGATGGCCGCGTTCACCGCTGTCGTGCGCGCGAACGCGAGCCTGGTGAACCAGCTCAGTTCCCGAGCCGGGGTGCACGAGAACGCCCTGCGAGCACTCGTGCTCATCAGCGACACCGGGTACTCCACGCCGACGGAGGTCGCCGGGTACCTCGGCCTGACCTCGGGCGCGGTGACGAACATGATCGACCGGATGAGCACCGCCGGACTCCTCGAGCGCGCGCCGAACCCGAACGACCGTCGTGGGTCGTTGCTGCGGCTGCTGCCGAGTGGCGACGACGTCGTCGCGGACTACCGGCAGCGCTACGCCGCCATGCTCCGGGCGGTCGACGGCGCACACGGCGGCGAGCTGCACGAGGTGCTCAACGACCTGGCGACGAGTCTGTACCAACAGGCCGCGGCAGCGGGGGAGTAGGGGCTCGTCAGACCGGCTGGAGCGCCTGCTGCTCGCCGGCGGGGAGCTCGACCCGGATGCGGTCACCCGTCCGGACGACACCACCCGTCACGACGACGCTCATCACGCCGCCCTTCCGCACCACCACACCGTCCTCGTCCCGCCCGAGCACCTCGCGCAACAGACCCGGTTCGAACCCGTTGATCTGCTGGCACGGGTTCCGCAGGCCCGTCACACGGACGCACGCCTCGTCGCCGAGGTGCAGCACGGTGCCGGTCGGCAAGCCGAGCAGGTCGACACCGCGGGTCGTGACGTTCTCGCCCATCTGGCCCGGCTCGAGGTGGTACCCGGCGTCGGCGACCTCGTCGAACACCTCGGCGTGGAGCAGGTGCACCTGCCGCAGGTTCGGCTGGGACGGGTCACGCGCGACTCGAGACCGGTGCTGGACGGTCGTCCCGGCGTGGGCGTCGCCCTCGATGCCCCAGCCCTCGACCAAGGTGACCTCGTCGACCACGGGCTTGCTGAACCGATGGACGTCGTCCCGGCTCACGGCGATCACACGCGGCTGGTCGTCACGGTTGTCGGTCATGGTGCGATTCTGGCGCAGGTTCGGTTTCGACGCAGCCCCCGGTCAGTGTCCGAGCTCGACCAGGAACACCCCGGCGATGATCAGTGCGATCCCGCCGAGCATGAGCGCCGTCAAGGGTTCGCGGAAGAGCACCCGGCCCAGGATCGCCGTCAGTGCGACACCGGTCGCGGCCCAGATCCCGTAGGCGACACCGATCGGCAGGCCGAGCGTCAGGGCCACGGCGAGCAGGCTGAAGGCGACGAGGTACCCCAGGACGACGGGCACGAAGAACAGCTTCTTGCCGTCGGTGGCGAGCTTGAGGCTGATCGTGGCACCGACCTCGGAGACGATCGCGACGGCGAGCAGGACCCACGCCATCAGAATGCCCCCCGCTTCCGT
This sequence comes from Curtobacterium sp. PhB78, assembly GCF_003751685.1. NCBI lineage: Bacteria > Bacillati > Actinomycetota > Actinomycetes > Micrococcales > Microbacteriaceae > Curtobacterium > Curtobacterium sp. PhB78. The sequence goes on along the minus strand of NZ_RKIA01000003.1, from coordinate 114,651 downwards.
GCGGCGAGGGCTCGCTGCGAGCCGATCTCGACCAGCAGCACGCCGGCAGCGATCAGCACGATGCCGACGACCATGGTGAGCGTGAGTGCCTGCCCGAACAGCACGGCCGCGAGCACCGCGGTCAGGGCGACACCGGAGGCTCCCCAGATGCCGTAGGCGACCCCGACCGCCATCCCCGCGCGGAGCACCAGGATCAGCATCGCGAACGCGGCGACGTAGCCCACGACGACGAGCGCGTACCACCCGGGCTGGTCCACAGCGGCCTGCATCGAGAGCGCTCCGGTGACCTCGGCGACGATCGCGGTCCCGAGGAACAGCCACCTCATGCGCCGGTCCCGTCCGCCAGGGCCGCGATCGCCCGTGCCGCGACCCGGACGGTGGCCTGTGCGGCTCTGTCGTCCCGGTCGGCGAGCCACGTCGAGCTGATGCCGTCGGCCGTCGCGATGAGCAGCCGGACGACGTGCTCGACCGGCACTGCCCAGCGGATGCCGTCCTCCGCGGTCCACTCGTCGACCTGCTCGCGGACCGCATCGAGGTACGCGTGCTGCTCCCAGGCGGCGAGGTCCTGCAGGTCGGGGTCGCGTCGCGAGTAGGTGACCAGCTCGACGACGGCGAGTGCGGTCGCTGGGTCGTCGCGCGTCTGCGCGAGGTGGGCCGACAGGCCGGAGGTGATCCGGGCCTCCAGGTCGAGCCGCGTGACCGGCGGTGCGAACGCGACCGCCATGGCCGTGCGGAGCTGGCGTTCGAGCACGGCGCGGAAGAGCGGCGCCTTCGATGCGAAGCAGTAGTGGAAGGCGCCGTGCGGCAGGCCGGCGCGGGCGGTGACCGCGCGGGTGGTCACGGCGCTGATGCCGCCGTCGCGCAGGACGGCGATCGCGGCATCGACGAGCTGCTCGCGCCGTTCCTCGACGCTGCGGTGCTCTTGCTGGAGGGTCATGGTCCGACCGTAACGCCGAACTTGGCCATGTGGCCAAGTCGGCGGTGAACTCTCAGCGTGGGATGGGTTCGCCCCAGCACCCCGGTCCACAGCAGAACGACCCTCGGCCAACCGGCTGAGGGTCGTTCTGTGGTGCGACGTGCCTACTTGTGGCTGGAGCGCTGCGTGAACTTGGAGTTCACGACGCCGTAGAGCACCCAGACGACGACCGCGACGAGGGCAACCGTGCCGACGGTTGCCGGCAGCATCCCTTGCGCGAGGAACGGGACGAGCAAGAGGCTGGCCACGCCGAGGACGGCGAGGGTGATCTTGTAGCTGCGAGGAGACATCAGACCGTCCTTACTCGCACTGGCTGGCACTCTTGCCAGCTGGCGGGCGGCACCCGCCCTACTGCGGCATGTCCACGAACCGCGAGAACATCCCGTGGAACGCCACGGTGATGGTGTCCGTCGGACCGTTGCGGTGCTTCGCCACGATCAGGTCCGCCTCACCCTGCCGGGGGTTGTCCTTCTCGTACGCCGACTCGCGGTGCAGCAGGATGACCATGTCGGCGTCCTGCTCGATTGACCCGGACTCACGCAGGTCGGAGATCGCCGGCTTCTTGTCGGCACGCTGCTCGGGGCCACGGTTCAGCTGGGACAGCGCGATGACGGGGACCTGGAGCTCCTTCGCCATGAGCTTCAGCGCACGTGAGAACTCGGAGACCTCTTGCTGGCGGCTCTCGACCTTCTTGCCCGAGGTCATCAGCTGCAGGTAGTCGATGACGACGAGCTTGAGGTTGTGCTGCTGCTTGAGTCGACGGCACTTGGCGCGGATCTCGACCAGCGTCATGTTGGGGGAGTCGTCGATGAAGAACGGGGCGTCGTTGATGCGCCCGCGGGTCTGCGCGATGGTGGTCCAGTCGCGGGAGTCGACGGTGCCCTTGCGCATGTTCTGCAGCGGCACGCTGGTCTCGGCGGACAGCAGACGCATGGCAATCTCGGCGCGACCCATCTCGAGCGAGAAGAACGCGGCGGTCTGGTCGTGCTTGATCGCGGCGGCGCGGCACAGGTCGAGCGCGAGCGTCGACTTACCGAGGGCGGGTCGAGCGGCGACGATGATCAGCTGTCCGGGGTGGAAGCCGTTCGTCAGGCCGTCGAGCTGCGCGAACCCGGTCGGCACGCCGGTCATCTGGCCGTCACGGCCCTTGGCGGCCTCGATCTCGTCGAGGGCGGCGGAGATGGCGTCGGTCAGGGGGACGTAGTCCTCGGTCTGCACGCCACCAGCGACGTTGTAGACCTCGGCCTGCGCGCTGTTGACGAGGTCGGTGACCTCGCCCTCGGACGCGTAGCCCATCTGCACGATGCGGGTGCCGGCGTCGACGAGGCGACGGAGGACGGCCTTCTCGGCGACGATCCCGGCGTAGTACCCCGCGTTGGCCGCGGTCGGCACCATGCTCGTCACGCTGTGCAGGTACTCGGCGCCACCACCGCGGGACAGCAGACCGGTCTTGGTCAGCTCGTCGGTGACGGCGATGACGTCGGTGGGCTCGCCGTGCGAGTAGAGCGAGAGGATCGCGTCGAAGATGACCTCGTGCTTGGGGACGTAGAAGTCCACGCCACGAGCGGTCTCGATGACGTCGGCGACGGCGTCCTTCGACAGGAGCATGCCGCCGATGGTCGACTGTTCGGCCAACAGGTCGTGCGGCGGGGTGCGTTCCATGCCGCGCTCCGCGTACTCCTGCGGTGCGGGCTCAAGATGCGCGATCGACACACTCTCTCCTCTGTTGAACGACGCAGGGCTGGACACCGTGGTCCGACACCTGCAACGACTTTCTACCCCCAGCGACCGACATCCCCCAGTCGCTGGGCCAAGCTACGGCCGCAGAGTTATCCCCAACAAACGGCCCTGTGGATAACTCTGTGGAGGGATTGCGGAACACGCCGGAATGCTGTGTGGAGAACTGTGGACGAGCCTGTGGAAACAGAGCCATGGGAACACACTTTCGACCACTTGACCTGGGGTTTTCCGGTTCACACCATGTGTGGAAAAGTGGGGTTCAAGTACGCCTTGAAGGTTCTGATTTGACACGTTTCTGCTGTGTAAAACGACTTGACAAGCACCCCACCTGTGGGAAGTGTTCTCGGGCCGTTCCCAGCAAGCCGGGCCGTGCCTGAGAGGTAACCAGCCAGCCAAGCCGAGCCCGCCCGTGCAAGCCGAGCCGGGCCTCCCGGCCGTTCTGGACGACCGTGCGTTGATGGTGAGCAGAAGATGTCGAGTGGGGGATCGGGACCCGACCTTTTCTGCTCACCAAGTGAACCCCGCACGCCCCGCGCCCCGCCCCACACCTCGCCAACGCAACGACGGGCGGGCCTCCCGAAGGAGACCCGCCCGTCGTGGAGCGAAACGTCAGTGCTACTTGGCAGCGACGACCTTGAGCGAGATCACGGCAGTGATGTCCTCGCGCAGACGCACGGTGGCCTCGTGGTCACCGACGGTCTTGATGGTCGCGGGGACCTCGACCTTGCGCTTGTCGAGCGAGCCGACGCCCTGCGCCTGGACGGCGTCAGCGACGTCGCCCGGACGGACGGAGCCGAACAGACGACCGTCCTTGCCGGCCTTGACCGCCAGGGAGATGGTCGCGTTCTCGAGCTTCATCTTGAGGTCCTGTGCCTCTTCGATGGTGGCGAGCTCACGCGCGGTGCGCGCGGCACGGATCGACTCGACCTGCTTCTCGCCGCCCTTGGACCACGCGACAGCGAAGCCCTGGGGGATGAGGTAGTTGCGGGCGTAGCCGTTCTTGACGTCGACGACGTCACCAGCGGAACCGAGGCCGGAGACCTCGTGGGTGAGGATGAGCTTCGACATGTGTCGACCTCCGATCAGCGGCCGGAGCCGGCGTAGGGGAGGAGCGCCATCTCACGGGCGTTCTTCACGGCACGGGCGATGAGGCGCTGCTCCTGGACGGAGACGCCGGTGATGCGACGGGCGCGGATCTTCCCACGCTCCGAGATGAACTTGCGAAGGGTCGCAACGTCCTTGTAGTCGATGACGCCGACCTTGATCGACTTCGCGGGAGCGGCGTTCTTGCCGCCCTTGCCGCGAGGCTTCCGGCGGTCGCCGGTGCTCTTTCCAGCCATAGTGATTTGTCCTTAGAAGAAAAGTTGTGTGTCCGTCGGAACCAGGAGGATCAGAACGGGGTCTCGTCGTCGAAGTTGCCGCCGGGGGTGCTCCACACGTCGTTCGACTGTGCGTTGCCGCCGCCCTGCTGGCCACCCTGCGGGGACCACGGCTCGTCCGACTGGCCACCAGCGGGGGCGTTGCCGCCACCGTTGTTGTTCCAGCCGCCGTTGCCGCCGCCCTGCTGACCGCCGCCGTTGCCGCCGCCGACCTGGCCACGACCGCCGCCGCCACCCGCTGCGCGGGTGATCTGTGCGGTCGCGTACCGGAGCGACGGGCCGATCTCGTCGACCTCGAGCTCGATGCTCGTGCGCTGCTGACCCTCACGGTCCTGGTAGGAACGCTGACGCAGACGACCCTGCGCGATGACGCGCGAGCCCTTCGTCAGCGACCCCGCCACGTGCTCGGCGAACTCCCGCCACACACTCGCGCGGAGGAACAGCGCGTCGCCGTCCTTCCACTCGTTCGCCTGACGGTCGAACGTGCGAGGCGTGGAGGCGATGGTGAAGTTCGCCACTGCGAGCCCGTTCTGCGTGTACCGCAGCTCGGGGTCCGCGGTGAGGTTGCCCACCACCGTGATGACGGTTTCGCCGGCCACGGGTTACTCGGCGCTCGCGGTCGCGGTTGCGGAGGCGTTGGCAGCCTTGCGGGCTGCGCGTGCCTCGTCGCGCTGCTTCTGGGCAGCGACCTGCGCGATGCCCTCTTCGGCGCGGAGGACCTTCGTGCGGAGCACGGCCTCGGAGAGACCGAGCTGACGGTCGAGCTCCTTGGCGGCCTCGGGCGAGGACGTGAAGTCGACGACGGCGTAGATGCCCTCGGACTTCTTGGCGATCTCGTAAGCGAGCCGGCGACGGCCCCAGACGTCCACGTTGTCGACGGTGCCACCGTCGTTGCGGATGACAGCGAGGAACTTGTCCAGGCTGGGAGCGACGGTGCGCTCATCGATCTCGGGGTCGAGGATCGCCATCAGTTCGTACTGGTGCATGCGGAACCCACCTCCTCTGGTCTCAGCGGCCCCGGGCAGTTCCCGGGGCAGGAGGGTTGATGCATGTGCCACAGCGCGCAGACACGCGCCGGGCAACCTGCACAGACTACCCGACGGCCTGGAGGCGCGCCACCGGTCTGTGGAGAACCGTCGCGTCCGTCAGGCGGTCGCGTCCCGAGCGGCCCACCAGTCGCGCAGGCGCGCCTCGGCAGCGTCGGCGCCGAGCGGCCCGTCGTCCATCCGCGCCTCGAGGAGGAAGCGGTAGGCCTCGCCCACGGCACGCCCCGGCGGGATGTCGAGGATCCGCATGATGTCGTCGCCGGTCAGGTCGGGCCGGATCGAGTCCAGCTCCTCTTGGTCGGCCAGGACGCGGATCCGCTCCTCGAGGTCGTCGTACGCGAACGCCAGGCGATCGGCCTTGCGACGGTTCCGGGTGGTGACGTCCGAGCGGGTGAGCTCGTGCAGCCGTTCGAGCTGCGGGCCGGCGTCGCGGACGTAGCGCCGGACGGCCGAGTCGGTCCAGGCACCGTCGGTGTACCCGAAGAACCGCAGGTGCAGTTCGATCAACCGTGCGACCGCGGCGATGGTGTCGTTGTCGAAGCGCAGGGCCCGGAGCCGCTTCTTCGCGAGCTTCGAGCCGACCAGGTCGTGGTGGTGGAAGCTGACGGCGCCGCCCGGCTCGAGCTTGCGGGTGGCGGGCTTGCCGATGTCGTGCAGCAGCGCCGCGAGCCGCAGCACGGTGTCCGGGGGGTCGCCCGCGTGCCGCTCGGCCTCGTAGCCGATCGCCTGTTCGAGCACGGTCAGAGAGTGCTCGTAGACGTCCTTGTGGTGGTGGTGCTCGTCGATCTCGAGCTGCATCTCGGGCAGCTCTGGCAGGAACCGCTGCGCCAGCCCGGTGTCCACGAGCAGGCGGATGCCCGGCACGGGGTCGCCCGTGCCGAGCAGCTTGACGAGTTCGTCGCGCACCCGCTCGGCGGACACGATGTCGATGGAGTCGACGAGGTCCTGCATGGCGGCACGGACGTCGTCGTCGACGGTGAACCCGAGCTGCGAGGTGAACCGCGCTGCCCGCATCATCCGGAGCGGGTCGTCGCGGAACGACACCACGGCGGCCTGCGGGGTGCGGAGTCGTGCGGCCAGCAGGTCCTCGACGCCGCCGTGCACGTCGACGAGCTCGCGCGCCGGGAGCCGGAGCGCCATCGCGTTGACGGTGAAGTCGCGGCGGAGCAGGTCGTCCTCGATGGTGTCGCCGAACGCGACCTCGGGCTTGCGGGTCTCGCCGTCGTACACGTCGCTGCGGTAGGTGGTGATCTCGACCTGCTCGCCGCGGACCAGAGCGGCGATGGTGCCGAACTGGCGGCCGACGTCCCACGTGGCGCTCGCGATCGGTTCGACGATGCGCAGGATGTCGTCCGGACGAGCGCTCGTCGTGAAGTCGAGGTCGGTGACGGGACGACCGAGGAAGGCGTCCCGCACGGGTCCGCCGACCAAGGCCAGCTCGTGTCCGGCGTCGGCGAAGGCCCGAGCGAGGAGGTCGACGGGCTCGGTGGTGGCGAGTGCGTCGAGTCGTTCGACGGCCTGGGCAACGGACTGCATGACGGTGCTCATCCTCCCAGATCGAGGCCCCGAGTTCTCCACAACCCCGCGCGCACGGGACCTGTTCATGGTCACGCCTCATACACTCGTGCTCGGCCCGAACCGACCCCGTGGCCCGCTTCCGTATGCACATCCTCCGCACCACGCTCGCCGCAGCCGCGTCGACCCTCGTCGCGCTCGGCCTGGTCGTCGCGCCCGTCAGCGCCCCGCACGCCGATGCTGCGACGGTGTCGTCGGCCAAGACCCACCTCGCCGATCCGGCTGCTGCCGATGCGGGCAAGGCCACGATCTCGGTCGCCCCCGCGCACCGTGGGATCGTCCAGCGCGACCAGGACCTCACCCTCTCGGTGACCGTCACGAACGACACCGACGCCGCGCTGCCCGCCGGTACCGCGGAGTTCGACATCTTCCGCTCCGTGAGCACGCGGGACGTCCTCGCCGACTGGCTTGCCGACACCACCACGACCGGTTACCTCGGCGCCCCGATGGACTCCGTGGACATCCCGGAGGTCCCGGCGCACCGATCGGTCACCATCGACTCGGTCGAGATCGTCTCGGGCAACGTGGCACTCGGCGGGTACTCCTCGTTCGGTGCGCGGCGCATCGCGGCGGAGTACACGGCCGGTGAGACCTTCGCCGTCGCCCGCTCCGCGATCACCTGGTACCCGGACTTCGAGCAGGTGCCGGTCAGCGTCTCCGTCGCGATGCCGGTGACGGTCCCGAAGTCCACGGACGGCATCCTCAGCGCGGCCGTCCTCGCCGCCGCGACCTCGGTGGACGGCACCCTCACCCAGCAGCTCGACGCCGCCGAGGACCACAACGTCGCCGTCGCGGTCGACCCCCGCATCATCGCCTCGATCCGGATCCTCGGAGAGAACGCGCCGTCCGCTGCGACCGCGTGGCTCCAGCGCCTCGAGTCCCTGCGCAACGAGACCTTCGCGTTGTCCTACGCCGACGCCGACGTCACCGGGCTGCGCCAGGCCGGGTCGGACGGCATCCTCGCCCCGATCTCGCTCGACCAGTCCGTGAAGACCGAGAACTTCCCCGGCGCTGAGACCCCCGCACCGACCCCGACCGCGACGCCCGGGCAGACGACGACCCCGAGCAGCACCGCGTCCCCGAGCGACGACGCCACCACCGACGCCGGCTCGGGCGACACCACGGAGACGCTGCCGACGACCGAGCAGCTGCTGGACTTCCCGTACTCGATGGACTCCATCGCGTGGCCGGCGGACGGCACCGTGACCGCGGCCGACCTCACGGCACTGCAGCGGGCCGACAAGGACACCACCATCGTGTCGAGCGGGAACACCTCCGCCGGCGCGAACGCCACGGTCTCGGCGTCGGAGAAGATCGGCGACGACCACGTCCTCGTGTCGGACCAGTCGATGTCGTCCCTGCTGCGCGACGCCGCGACCGCACCGGACCGCCAGAGCTGGTCGTCGGCGATGTCCGAGCTCACCGCGACGCTCGCCACCTCGGCGCGCGACGGCGGCACGACCGGGCCGATCCTGCTCACCCTCGGTCGCGACTGGCCGTCGGACTCCACGCGCCTCAGCCAGACACTCGACGCCCTCGAGAGCACCGCCTGGGTGGCACCGGCTGACCTCTCCACCGCGTCGGACGCCACCGCGGGGTCGCTCACGCTCAACAGTGCATCCACCGGGGCCGACCGCATCGCGCAGCTGAAGCGCCTGGTACAGGGCGAACAGGGGCTCTCCGCGTTCGCCACCATCCTCGACACCCCCGCTGCACTGACGGCTCCCGCACGCCTCCGGCTGCTCGCCATCGCCTCGAACGCGTGGCGCGGGGACGACGACGGGCTCCAGGCCGCGGTCGACGTCCGCACCGCAGCCTGGGCGAAGCAGACCACCGAGGTCGGGATCGTCGACTCGAGCAGCCTGACCCTGCTCGGCGACCGGTCCTCGCTGCCGGTGTCCATCCGCAACAGCTCGGACTACCCGGTGACGGTGCACCTGGCCGTCCAGCCGTCGAACTCCGCGCTCCGGATCGTCCGCAACGACATCGTCGTCGAGATCCAACCGGACTCCTCGACCCGAGCGACCGTCCCCGTGCAGTCCGTCGCGAACGGCAAGGTCGAGCTGACGATGTCCCTGTCGAGCCCGACCGGCGTCGCCATCGCGCAGCCGGCCACCGTCGAACTCAACGTCCAGGCGCAGTGGGAGACGGTCATCACCGCCGCCGCAGCGGTCGCCCTGATCGCGATCTTCGGCTTCGGGATCTTCCGCAGCATCCGGAAGCGCATCCGTCGTCGCAACGGCGAACTCGACGACGAGGACGACGACGACCCCAACCGCCCGCTCGCCGTGCAGCCGGGTGCGCCCGGCGCGGCTGCTCCGTCCACGGGATCGGTCGCCGGACCGGGAGGCCCGGATCACCGCGCCGAGGCACCCACCGCGTTCGCCGTGGCCGGCTCCGGCACGGCCGCTGTCGCGGCTCCTGGTGGCGACCGCCTGCAGGACGCGATCGCCCGTGCCGGGGCCGAGCCGGGCCTCCCGTCCGACGCCCGTACCAGCCGCGTCGCGGACGCCCGCGACCCCGAGGAGCCGACCATCAGCGCCACCCAGCCCCAGCCCGACGTCGACGCGGAACCGGTCGCGGAGCGCAGCCTGGGGCGGGCGAGTGCGATGCTCGCAGCGGGGACGATGGTGAGCCGGATCCTCGGCTTCGCGAAGACCTTCGTGCTCGCGTACGCCATCGGGCAGAACAAGAGCCCCTCGGCGAACGCGTTCGCCGTCGCGAACCAGCTGCCGAACAACATCTACGCGCTCATCGCGGGTGGCCTGCTGTCGGCCGTGCTCATCCCGCAGATCGTCCGCGCCATGAAGAACGGCACGGACGGCGGACAGGCGTACGTCAACAAGATCGTGACGCTCGGCGGGTCGGTCTTCATCGTCATCACGATCGTCGCGACGGCACTGGCGCCGCTCCTGGTCCGCCTGTACACGACGTCCTCGGACACCCGGAGTCCCGCTGCGACCGACCTCGCCATCGCCTTCGCGTTCTGGTGCCTGCCGCAGATCCTGTTCTACGCGATGTACTCGCTGCTCGGTGAGGTCCTCAACGCCAAGCAGGTGTTCGGTCCGTTCACCTGGGCACCGCTGCTCAACAACGTCATCGCGATCGCCGGGCTCGTGGTGTTCATCGCCCTGTACGGCACGAGCGGCAGCGCCCTCGACGATTGGACCCCGGCGAAGATCGCGCTCCTCGCCGGCAGCGCCTCGTTCGGTGTGTTCGCCCAGGCGGCGTTCCTCCCGCTGTTCTGGCGGCGAGCAGGGCTGTCCTTCCGGCCGGACTTCCGGTGGCGCGGCGTCGGCCTGAAGTCGACGGGAACCGCTGCCGGCTGGCTCTTCGCGATGATCCTGGTGACCCAGGTCGCCGGCATCGTGCAGTCCGCGGTCGCGTGGAAGGGTCAGGGCGACGGACCCGGCAACGCGGTGCTCGGCAACGCGTGGCTCATCTTCATGCTGCCGCACTCGATCATCACGGTCTCCATCGCGACGGCGTACTTCACCCGGATGAGCCACGATGCTGCACGCGGCGACCTGGCATCAGTCCGACGGAACCTGTCGCTGTCCCTGCGCATCGTCGGACTCTTCACGGTCTTCGCGTCCGTGGCGCTGGTCGTCGTCGCGGTGCCGTTCGGCCGGCTCTACGAGGGCACGTTCGAGAGCGCCCTGCAGGTCGGTGCCGTCCTGGTCGCCTACATGCCGGGCCTGGTGCTGTTCAGCATGTTGTTCATCATCCAGCGCGTGTTCTGGGCCATGCACGACCACCGGACCCCGTTCCTGATGCAGTGCATCCAGTCCGTCCTGTTCGTCATCGGTGCCCTCGCGGTGTCGACGTTCCCGACCTCCGTGATCGGCATCGGTGTGGCCGCCTGCACGACGCTCGCCGGCACCGCGCAGACGATCGTCGCGCTCGTCCTGGTGCGTCGCAAGCTCGGCAGCATCGAAGGACCGGTCGTGACCCGCTCGCACGTGCAGTTCGTCATCGCTGCGCTGATCGCCGGCGTGGTCGGCCTGCTGGTCGTGAACTTCTTCGGGGCGTTCTCCGCAGCCGGGTTCGCGATGTCCGACCGCACCGGTGCACTCATCACCATCGTCCTGACCGGCGCCGTCATGGTCCTCGTGTACTTCGGGGCGCTCGTCGTCGCGAAGAACGGCGAGATCAAGAACGCCGTCGGCATGGTGAAGAGCAAGCTCGGTCGCTGACCGCACGCTTCCCGGACGTCGCGGAATGCCGCGCCGGTACCATGTGTTGACCCGGTCAGCACGCAACGGAAGGGCAGTCAGGCATGCGCCAGCTCATCATCATCGGTTCCGGTCCGGCCGGGTTCACCGCCGGCATCTACGCCGCGCGCGCAGAGCTCAAGCCGCTCATCGTCGCGTCCAGCGTCGAGACGGGCGGGGAACTCACCAAGACGACCGAGGTCGAGAACTTCCCGGGCTTCCCCGAGGGGATCCAGGGTCCCGACCTCATGATCAAGATGCAGGAGCAGGCCGAGAAGTTCGGCGCTGAGGTCCTGTACGACGACGCCGTCTCCGTCGACCTCACCGGCGACGTGAAGAAGGTCACCGTCGGCTCCGGCGAGACCTACGAAGCCCTCGCGGTCATCTACGCGACCGGTTCGGCGTACCGCCACCTCGGCATCGCCGACGAAGAGCGCCTCTCGGGCCACGGTGTCTCGTGGTGCGCGACCTGCGACGGCTTCTTCTTCCGCCAGAAGAACATCGCCGTGGTCGGCGGTGGCGACTCCGCGATGGAAGAAGCGACGTTCCTCACCCGCTTCGCCGACAAGGTGACCGTGATCCACCGCAAGGACACCCTCCGCGCGTCGAAGATCATGCAGGACCGCGCCCAGAACGACCCGAAGATCGAGTTCGCGTGGAACAAGGAGGTCATCGGCATCCAGGGTGACTCCGCAGTGACCGGCGTGACCCTCAAGGACACCGTGGACGGCACCGAGAGCGAACTCGCCCTCGACGGTCTGTTCATCGCGATCGGCAACGACCCCCGCGTGCACCTCGTGCACGGTCAGCTCGAGCTCGCTCCCGAGGGCACCATCGCCGTCGAGGGCCGCACGTCCAAGGCCGTCGGCGTCCCCGGGGTCTTCGTCGCGGGCGACGTGCTCGACCACACCTACCGCCAGGCCATCACGGCCGCCGGTTCCGGTGCGGTCGCTGCGCTCGACGCCGAGAAGTACCTCGCCGACCTCGAGGACACGCTGACCGACGCTGCTGCGGGCGAGACCCCGGTCGAGCCGGTCACCATCTCCGCCTGACCCGTACGGCCCCCGGAATGCCGGGGGCCCGTCCGCGGTTCCACACCCAGTACCGACTTCTCACGAAAGGACACCCATGTCCAACGCAAAGGCTGTCACCGACGCCACCTTCTCGGACGAGGTCCTCAAGTCCGACAAGACGATCCTCGTCGACTTCTGGGCCGAGTGGTGCGGCCCGTGTCGCGCCGTCTCGCCGATCCTCGACCAGATCGCCGAAGAGCACGCCGGCAAGATCGAGATCGTGAAGCTCAACGTGGACGACAACCCCCAGTCGGCCATGAACTACCAGATCACGTCGATCCCGGCGATGAAGGTCTTCAAGGGCGGCGAGGTCGTCAAGACCGTCATCGGCGCCAAGCCGAAGCCCGCGCTCGAGGCCGACCTCGCCGAGTTCCTCGTGTAGGTCGCACCCGCACCACCGAACGCCCCCGTCACATCTCGTGTCGGGGGCGTTTTCGTGTGGCAACTTTTGGCAAAGCTTTGGTGGTATTTCAACGTTCAGTAGATTGTCGATGAGCACCACGGGGGTGCGGAAAGAGGCAGCATGAATCGTTTTGCAGTATGTGTGACGTTGGCAGGACTTGTGTTTGGGGGCGCACTGGCTGCACCGGCCAGCGCAACCGCTAGTGAGCAAGCAACAGCTTCGCCTCGGGCGCCTGTCGGCCCCTGTGGCGGCGCCCAGCAGATCGTCTTCAAAAAGGGCAGCAACTGGTCGCCGATCAGCACCACCTACTGGTTCTCGCTCAAGAACTGTTTCAGCTCGTCACAACGAGTCAAGGTGTTTGGCCCCGGCTGGCCCGGCTCTTGGTCGAGCTGCAAGACGCTCTCACCCGGGCAGACGTGGTCAATGTACGGAGCGATTCGCCCGACCACTTCCTGGCAGCGCTGCTGACCGGCAGCACCACCGAACGCCCCGTCCTCGTCCTGCTCAGCAGGCGCCGGCGGGGCGTTCGCATGCCACCCGTTGCGGATCGGCCCCCGCCGCGGAGCCCGGGTTTCCGGGGTCGATGTCGTAGTGTGGCGGGAATGTCTCACTGATCGGAGCACGGTATGACGAACGGCAACAGCCTCGACCCCTGGTACGACTCCTACGCCCAGCGCACCGCCGGGCTGAGCGCCTCCGAGGTCCGAGCCCTGTTCGCCGTCGCCTCGCGCCCCGAGGTGGTCTCGCTGGCTGGCGGCATGCCGTTCGTCTCCGCGCTGCCGAGGGAGCTCGTCACGGGCTCCCTGGACCGCGTCATGAACGAGCACGCGGCCATGGCGCTGCAGTACGGCGGCGGACAGGGTCTGCGGTCCCTCCGTGAGCACATCGTGGACGTCATGAGCCTCGAGGGCATCCGTGCCAGTGCCGAGGACGTCGTCGTGACGACGGGCTCGCAGCACGCGCTCGACCTCGTCACGCGGCTCTTCATCGATCCGGGCGACGTCGTCCTCGCCGAGTCCCCGTCCTACGTCGGCGCGATCGGTGTGTTCCGGTCGTACCAGGCCGAGACCGTCCACGTGACGACCGACGAGCTCGGGCTGGTGCCCGAGGCACTACGTGAGGCGATCGCGAACCTCCGCACGCAGGGCAAGCGGATCAAGTTCCTCTACACGATCCCCAACTTCCACAACCCGGCCGGCGTCACCATGAGCCGGGAGCGCCGCATCGAGGTGCTCGACATCTGCCGGTCGAACAACATCCTGGTGCTCGAGGACAACCCCTACGGACTCCTCTGGTTCGACGAGCCGGCACCGCAGGCGATCCGTTCCATCGACGAAGAGGGCGTCGTGTACCTGGGGTCCTTCTCGAAGACCCTCGCACCCGGTTTCCGCGTCGGCTGGGCGCTCGCACCGCACGCCATCCGCGAGAAGCTCGTGCTCGCCAACGAGTCCGCCGTCCTCGCCCCGAACTCCTTCGGGCAGTACGTCGTGAACGCCTACCTCGGCGCCGCGGACTGGAAGGGTCAGGTCGACACCTTCCGGGGCATCTACGCGGAGCGCCGTGACGCCATGCTGTCCGCCCTGGGGGAGTTCCTGCCGGACCTGTCCTGGACGAAGCCGAACGGTGGCTTCTTCGTCTGGCTGACGCTCCCCGAGTCCCTCGACTCGAAGGGCATGCTGCCGCGCGCCGTGAAGGAGCTCGTCGCCTACACGCCGGGGACGGCCTTCTACGCCGACGGTCGTGGCGGCGGGCACATCCGCCTGTCGTTCTGCTACCCGACCCCCGAGCAGATCCGCGTCGGCGTGAAGCGGCTCGCCAACGTCGTCAACGACGAGCTCGAGCTGATCGAGACGTTCGGTCCGACGACTCGGCCGAACAGCGTCGTCCGCGAGACGTCCTCGGTCAGCGCGCCGCCGCCGAACATCTCCTGATCAGCACTTTTCCGCGGTGCGTGGCCCACCAGCACCGTCGTTCCACACCGGAGGATCCCCATGGCTGAGCTCACTCGTCGTCACGTCGTCGTCGTCGCCGGAGGGATCTCGCACGAGCGTGACGTCTCCCTGCGCTCCGGTCGGCGCGTCGCCGACTCGCTGACCGGGTACGGCTGGCAGGTTGATCTCCGCGACGCCGACGCGCTGCTGCTGCCGGCTCTCGCCGAGTCCCGCCCGGACGTCGTGTGGCCGGCTCTGCACGGCGCCTCCGGTGAAGACGGGGCCCTGCGGGGCATCCTGGAGGCGGTGGACATCCCGTTCGTCGGCTCACGTTCCACGTCGGCCCGGTTGGCATGGGACAAGCCCACGGCGTCAGCGCTGGTCGCGCGGGCGGGCGTCCGCACCCCTCGCTCCGTCACGCTGTCCCACGACGTGTTCCGCGAGCTCGGCGCCGTCGGGGTGCTCGAGGCCATCGCGGGGGAGCACCCGGTCCCGCTCGCCGTGAAGCCGGCGCGTGGCGGCAGCGCGCAGGGAGTGACCCTCGTCGATGACGTCAACGACCTGCCGCGTGCCATGGTCACGGCTTACACGTACTGCGACGACGTCGTGGTCGAGCAGCTCATCCGCGGCACCGAGGTCGCGGTCGGCATCATCGACACGGGCGACGGGCCGGTGGCGCTCTCCGCGGTGGAGATCGTTCCGCGGAACGGCATCTACGGCTTCGAGGCGCGGTACAACGCGGGGGAGACGACGTTCTACACCCCCGCCCGACTGTCTGACGAGTTCGCGACCGCTGCAGCTGATGCCGCTGTCGCGGCGCACACAGCCCTCGGCCTCCGCCACCTGTCCCGTGTGGACCTCATCATCGACGGCGCCGGAACGCCGTGGTTCCTCGAAGCCAACGTGCTCCCGGGTCTGACCGAGACATCCCTGCTGCCGCAGGCTCTCTCCGCATCGGGGTTCGATCTCGGGTGGACGTACGCCGAGCTCGCCGAGCAGGCGATCCGCGACCACCACGCCTGATCCGCAAGATCGACGTTCCACGTGGAACATCGGAGTGCGTGAGAGTCGATGTTCCACGTGGAACGTCGCACTCGTGGTTCGCTGCTGAGAGCTGATCCGCTCTGAGCAGCAACGGGTGCCTCGGGTCATCTGTGGGCGCACGGTGGACGCATGACCGATTCACCACCCCCCGCAGCCTTCACGACCGAGTACCGGCGTGCCCTCTTCGACCAACGCGTGCTCGTACTCGACGGCGCCCTCGACGATGACAACGGCACGGTCTTGATGACGCAGTTGGTACAGCTCGCGACGTCGGACCCCTGGAACGACATCGCGCTCTGGATCCATTCGCCCGGAGGATCAGTTCCGGCAATGCTCGCACTCCGGGACCTCATGCGGGTGATCCCCAACGGCGTCAGCACGCTCGCATTCGGGATCGCCTGCAGTGCGGGGCAGTTCCTGCTGTCCTCGGGTACCCCTGGCAAGCGACGAGCGCTGCCGCACAGCCGGATCCTGATGCACCAGGGATCCGCAGGGATCGGGGGGAGTGCGGTGGACGTGGCGCTACAGGCAGACCACCTCCGTGACACCCGCGACACCGTGCTCGGACTCATCGCAGCGGACACCGGACAGACGGTCGACCGCATCTTCGAGGACTCGCTGCACGACCACTGGTACTCCGCGCGGGAGGCCCTCGACTACGGGTTCGTCGACCTGATCGTCGACGACTTCTCGGTGATCCGGCCCCAGCAGCCGCGTTCCACGATGACAGGCTTCGGCGGGCCTGCCGCAGGGGAGGGAGACCGATGAGCACGTACACGATCCCGAACGTCATCGCGCGTGACGCTCGCGGCGACCGAGTCTTGGACGTCTACTCGCACCTCCTCACCGAGCGGATCATCTACATCGGGACCGCGATCGATGCTGGCGTCGCCAATGCCCTCATCGCGCAACTCCTCTTCCTCGAGTCGGACAACCCGGACTCGGACGTGCAGCTCTACGTCAACTGCGACGGCGGCGATCCGAGTGCCATGCTCGCCGTCTACGACACCATGCGGTTCATCCGCCCCGCCGTCGCGACCACCTGTGTTGGGCAGGCAATCGGTGTCGGAGCCGTCCTGCTCGCCGCGGGCGCCGA
This sequence comes from Curtobacterium sp. PhB78, assembly GCF_003751685.1. Classification (NCBI taxonomy): domain Bacteria; kingdom Bacillati; phylum Actinomycetota; class Actinomycetes; order Micrococcales; family Microbacteriaceae; genus Curtobacterium; species Curtobacterium sp. PhB78. The sequence goes on along the minus strand of NZ_RKIA01000003.1, from coordinate 98,174 downwards.
AGGAAAGCGGTCGGCCCTGCCGCATGCTCGGGTCGTGCTCCACCAACCCGCGGCGCAGGGACAGGGGGCCATTCCCGAGCTCATCCTGCAGGCGGACGAGGTCGTTCGGATCCGGGCCGAGATCGAGTGCCTGCTCGCCGAGCACAGCGGCCAGAGTGTCGACCAACTCCGAGCCGACACGGATCACGATCGCGTCTTCACGGCCCAACAGGCCCGACAGTACGGTCTCGCGGACCACGTGATCACTCGACGCTGACGGACGGCGCTGACCGTTGACGCCTCACGCAGCGAGGACGAACGCGCTCCGCACTTGTTCGCCACCAGTACCTGCGGAACGTGCTCGCTCGCGGAGCTGTTCTGCTGCCGCCGCCGTCAAGTCCAGCAAGGAGCTCTCGAGCGCGCCGGCCACTGCTGCCAACATCTCGCTCGAAGGCTCCTTCCGCCCCCGTTCCATCTCCGACAAGTACTGCGGCGACACCCCTGCGCGACGGGCGACATCCTGCAGGGTGTCCCCGCGGACGCGGCGACGAGCGCGGAGTTCTTGACCGACGACATCACGCCAGAGCGGCTCGGGATTGCGGGATCTCATGATGCGAGCCTGGCAGTGTTCCACGTGAAACGTACGGGCTTCCCGTTCGCTGCTCGTGAACTCGAGCCAGCGGAGCGGCTACGCGCCCCGTGTCGGGCCGAACGACCCCTCGCTGCTCTGGGCACCCACACCAGGCATGCGAGGCCCGCTACGGGGCGCATAGCGCCATTGACAAGCCGTCAGGACGACACGTCGCTGATCCCCAGCTCCGACAGGATGCGATTGAGGTCGTCGCCGTTCGCGAAGTCGATCGTCACGGAGCTCTTCCGGGCACCGACGGCGATCTTGACCCGTGTGTTCAGCCGGTCCCCGATGCGCTCAGCAAGATCGTTGAAGTGCGCCTGGTTCTTGGAGGGCTGCGGCGTCGTCTTCGGAGGGGTCTTCGTCGCCAACTGCTGCGCGATCGCTTCGGCAGCGCGCACCGACAGGTCCTCGTTGACGATCTTCTCAGCGAGGTACTCCATCGCCTCCGCGTCCGGGGCAGCAAGGATCGCGCGTGCGTGACCGGCCGACAGCACGCCGGCAGCGACCCGACGCTGCACGGGGGAGGGGAGCCGCAGCAGACGGATGGTGTTGGTGATCTGCGGACGGGAGCGGCCGATCCGCTGGCCGAGCTGTTCCTGCGTGATCCCGAAGTCCGCCAGGAGCTGCTGGTACGCCGAAGCCTCTTCGAGCGGGTTGAGCTGCGCCCGGTGCAGGTTCTCGAGCAGGGCGTCCCGGAGCATCGCGTCGTCCGGCGTCTCCTTGACGATCGCCGGGATGGTCGTGAGCCCCAGTTCCTTGGTGGCGCGGAGGCGCCGCTCACCCATGATCAGCTCATACTGCGGCTCCGTCCCCGCAGCCCCGGGGATTGGACGGACCACGATGGGCTGCAGCACGCCGATCTCACGGATGGAGTGGACGAGCTCCTGCAACTCCTCTTCGCGGAACTCCTTGCGCGGCTGCTGCCCGTTCGGGATCACGTCCAGCGGGTTGAGGTTCGCGAGTCGGGCTCCCGGAACGGCGACGAGCTCGTCCGCGGTGGGTGCCGACGCCGGCGACCCACCAGTCGGGAAGAACACGTCCACTGGGCGGTCCTGCTGGTCCGTCGCAGTCGGGATGAGCGCGCCGATGCCGCGGCCGAGTCCAGTTCGCTTGGGTGCCATCAGTCTTGCGCTCCTCGTGCTGCGATCTCGGCGGCCGCTTCCAAGTAGGAGAGCGACCCGGTGGAGTTCACGTCGTACGCGACGACGCTCTGTCCGTAACTCGGCGCTTCACTCACCCGGACGGACCGGGGGATCATCGCCTTCAACACCTGATCACCGAAGTGCTCGCGGACGTCGTTCGCCACCTGGTTCGCCAGGTTGGTCCGACCGTCGTACATGGTGAGCAGGATCGTCGAGACCCGGAGGTTCGGGTTGAGGTGCCGCTCGATGAGCTCGATGTTGCGCAGCAGCTGGCTGAGTCCCTCGAGCGCGTAGTACTCGCACTGGATCGGGATCAGGACTTCCTGCGCCGCCACGAACGCGTTGATCGTGAGGAGACCGAGCGACGGCGGGCAGTCGATGAAGACGTAGTGGTACGGCTCGTCCAGCGACTGGAGGTACAGATCGAGCGCCGTACGGAGGCGTTGTTCTCGAGCGACCAAGGAGACGAGCTCGATCTCAGCGCCCGCGAGGTGGATCGTCGCTGGGACGCACCAGAGGGTGTCGGACTCGGGCGACTGCTGCACGGTGTCGGCCATTGCGGCCTCGTCGACGATGACGTCATAGATGCTCGCGACCTCAGCCTGGTGGTCGACGCCCAAGGCCGTCGACGCATTGCCCTGCGGATCGAGGTCGATCACGAGCACCCGTGCGCCACCGTGCGCGAGGCCAGCAGCCAAGTTGACGGTCGTCGTGGTCTTCCCGACGCCACCCTTCTGGTTCGACACGGTGATGATCCGCGTCTTCGAGGGCAATGGGAACTGCTGCGTCGCGATCGCCCGGCGTCGGCGGTTCAGGTCGGCGATCTCGCGAGCAAGCGGAGTCGACGCGTCGTAATCGGTCGATGAGCTCAACGAGTGCCTCTTCCCCGGTTCGATGTTTCACGTGAAACGTGGAGCAGCAAGAGATCAGTCGTCCCGATCCAAGCCGCAGGGTCAGTCAACTGTAGCCCGGAAGACCCGCGTGGTCTCTGCGACCACACCGTCCCCGAGCTCGAGGACCTCGACGTCCGAGAGGTGCTGGCGCAGGATGACCTTGCGAGCCTTCTCGATCTCGTCGTCGACTCGCGCACCCTTCATCAGGATGAGCTGCCCGCCCGAGCGGACGAGTGGAACCGTCATCGGGATGAGCTTCGACAACGCACTGACGGCACGCGCAGTGACCTGGTCGACCACGATGCCGTCGGAGACGTCCTCGGCGCGGCCGCGGACCACCGTCACGTTCGACAGGCCGAGCCGGCTCGACTCACTGGTGAGCCAGTCCACGCGGCGCTCCATCGGCTCGATGAGCGTGAAGTGCACGTCCGGACGGGCGATCGCGAGCACGAGACCAGGCAATCCCGCACCCGAGCCGACGTCGGCGACCCGACCACGGGCCTCCAGGAGGGGCGCCAGCAAGGCAGAGTTGAGGATGTGTCGCGTCCACAGTCGAGGCAACTCAAGCGGGCCGATCAGGCCCAGCTCCTCGCCTCGGCGAGCCAGCTCGTTCGTGAACGACCGAGCCGTCTCGATCTGATCGCCGAAGAGCACGGACGCAACCGCAGGCTCAGCCTCGAGCACCGGAGCAGCGTCCGAAAGCACGGGAGCGGTGTCGGCTGACACCGACTCGTCCGTCATCGGGTGACGACCGTGTGGCGGTCCCGACCCTCACCCTCGGACTCCGAGTGGAAGCCCTTCTCAGCGACGAGGTCGTGGACCAGCTTGCGCTCGTACGACGACATCGGGGGGAGTGCTGCGGAGGACGATCCGGCTTCGATGCGCTCGACGGCGGTGTCGACCAGTCGCTGCAGCTCGTCGGCACGAGCGTCACGGGAGCCGCCCACGTCGAGGATGAGCCGGCTGAACTCGCCCGTCTCGGCCTGGACGGCGATGCGGGTGAGTTCCTGCAGGGCCGTGACCGTGTCCGGCTTCGAGAGGACGCGGAGCGCCTCGCCGTCGTCGGTGACCGACAGGTAGACGCGACCGGCGCGCTCCTCGATCTCGATGTCCCCGTCGAGGTCGCAGATGTCGAGGAGTTCCTCGATGTAGTCCGCAGCGATGTCGGCCTCGTCACGGGCGTCCTCGTCCGGGACCTCGGTGGTGTCGACGGCTGCGGCGGTGTCCTGCTCGGTCACTTACTTCTTCCCGTTCTTCTTCGAGCGCTGCTTGCCGACCGGCTGCGAACGCTGGGTGGTGACGCGCACGGCCTCGATCTCGGCGGCGCCAGCACCGGCACCGGCCTCGGCGAGGACCGGGTTGGCGATGCCGCGACGCTGGGCCTTCTTGGCCAGACGCGCCTCACGTGCCAGGGCCGCCTCGGAACCAGGCGTCGGCATGCTGCGGATGACGAAGTACTGCTGCGCCATCGTCCAGACGTTCGAGGCGAGCCAGTAGAACATGACGCCGAGGGGGAAGCTCAGACCCGAGATCACGAAGACCAGCGGGAGGATGTACAGCATCATCTTCTGCTGGCGGTACATCGGCGAGGCCTTGGTCTCCGGCGACATGTTCTTGGCGACGAGCTGCAGCTGCGTGATGAACTGCGACGCGGTCATGACGACGATCATGAAGCCGGCGATCGCACGGACTTCCCACCCGGAGGCGTTGGTGAACGTCTCGTGCAGGGGAGCACCGAACAGGGCCGCGTTGCCGAACGACGCCGCGAGGTCGTTCGTCAGCAGGCCGATGCCCGTCTTGTTGATCTGGGCTTCGTGCAGCACCGAGTACAGCGAGAAGAAGATCGGCATCTGCAGCAGCAGCGGCAGGCAGGAGCTCAGCGGGTTGGTGCCCGTCTCCTTGTACAGGGCCATGGTCTCGCGGCTCATGGCCTCACGCGAGAACTGGTCCTTCTTGCCCTTGTACTTGTCCTGGATCTTCTTCAGCTGCGGCGCGACCTCGAGCATGCGGCGCTGCGACTTGATCTGCCGCACGAAGATCGGGATCAGCGCGGCGCGGACCACGAAGGTCAGGAAGATGATGGAGAGGACCCAGGTGATACCCGCGCCCGGGTCCATGCCGATGCTCTCGAAGATCCAGTGGAAGCCGACGAGGATGGCGGAGACCACCCATTTGAGCGGCCAGAGGATCGTACCGATGATGTCCATGGGGACGGCTACGCCTTTCGAGTGCGCTGGGGGAGCAGGACCGGCCGGGCCGTTCCGACCGCGGGGTGCGGCTGCTGCGGGATCGGCGCGAGGACGAACCCGAACCGGTTGACGACGAACGGGCGACGACGTTCCGTGACGTCGTCGATCCCGCCTGCAGCCCAGGGGTTGCAGCGAGCGATGCGCCAGGCGCCCATCGCGGATCCGCGGACGACGCCGTACTGCTGGATCGCTTCGAGGGCGTACCGGGAGCACGACGGGTGGTACCGGCAGACGTTGCCGTACAACGGGGAGATCACTGCACGGTAGGCGCGGAGCACGACGACGCACGCGTTGCGTGGGAGCAACGCGACGACCCAGGCGAGCCGGGTCAACAGGGTGCGGTTCATGCTGCCTTCTCCACCCCGCGCGCGAAGGAGCGCACGACGTCTTCGAGCAGGGTAGGCCATCCGGCCTGCGATGCGGCTGGCAGTGCGCGCACCACCACGTCGTACCCCACGGGGGAGTCGGCGAGGATGCCGTGCGCGATCGCCTTGAGCCGCCGCCTGATCAGGTTCCGGGTCACGGCGTTGCCCACCGTCTTCGCGACGATGAACCCGAACCGCGACGGTCCGGCAGGGTCCGTCGAGCGACGGACCACGGACACAACGACGTGCGCCGTGGCGCTCTTGCGACCACGACGCACGACGTTCCGGTAGTCGTCCCCGCGGACGATGCGGTTGGCGCTGGCCAACACTGCGATGCCGGGGTCAGACCGAGGACCGGATCAGGCGGTGAGCCTGATCAGGCCGAGAGCTCGGTGCGGCCCTTGGCGCGACGCGCCGACAGGATGGCGCGGCCGGCACGCGTCCGCATGCGGAGGCGGAAGCCGTGCTTCTTGGCGCGGCGACGGTTGTTCGGCTGGAAGGTGCGCTTGCTCATGATCTCTCCACACGGCTGCTCGCGGCGAGCCGTCACGTATGTATGTGTCATCGCTCGGTGTCGAACGACGCAGATGGGCGCGACCAATCGGCCGCAGTCAACTGGTTAACGGTACGTGACAGCAGCGAGCAGGTCAAACGCCGATCGGGCCGGCCTCGGTGCCGGAGGCGTCGAGGACACCGCTGCGGTCCATTCTCCACATTGGGGACAACTTCCGTTCGGTGCCACCCGGCCCGGTCCTTTACAGTGGGGTCATCGATCGGCCCCGCGCCCCGGTACGACAGGGAAGTACTCCTGTCCGACGGATCCGGGCGGTCGTGGACAACACTGTGGACAACCCTGTGGGAACACGCGCGGTACGAGGCGTCGACGAAGCCCCCGAGACCCCGACGAACCGCCGGCGCACGACACGGTCCGCTGAGCGCCACACCCCGCGGCACTCCGGCACGTCCGACCCAGCAGGACGCACCCCGGTCCGGCACCGAACGCACGACACACACCTGGAGACGAGCGCGACATGACGATGCCGGCCGACCCCGTCGAGGACCTCTGGTCATCCGTACTCGGAATCCTCAGCGAAGACCCCCGCATCACGCCGCAGCTCCACGGGTTCCTCAACCTGGTCGAACCGAAGGGCGTCCTCGCCGGCACCCTGTACCTCGAGGTCCCCAACGACCTGACCCGCGGCATGCTCGAGCAGCGGATCCGCATCCCGATCACCGAGGCCGTCGCCCGCATCGGTGACGACTCGGTCGCGAACTTCGCCATCACGGTGAACCCGGACATGGCGTCCGAGCCGCGCGTCGACCCGAACGTGCCGGAGTACGCCGAGCCCGTCCAGGAAGCAGTGGAGCAGAGCGCTGCACCCCGCCAGTACATCGAGGCGCCCTTCGTCCCGAGCCAGATCGACTCCCCGGGCACGAGCGGCCGGCCGGAGTCGCGGCTGAACCCGAAGTACAACTTCGACAACTTCGTCATCGGCTCGTCGAACCGCTTCGCCCACGCCGCAGCGGTCGCGGTGGCCGAGGCTCCGGCGAAGGCCTACAACCCGCTCTTCATCTACGGCGACTCCGGGCTGGGCAAGACCCACCTGCTCCACGCCATCGGGCACTACGCCGAGAGCCTCTACCCGGGGATCCGCGTCCGGTACGTGTCGAGCGAGGAGTTCACCAACGACTTCATCAACTCGATCGCGAACAACCGCTCGAACCAGTTCCAGCAGCGCTACCGCGACATCGACATCCTGCTGATCGACGACATCCAGTTCCTGCAGGGGAAGGACTCCACGCAGGAGGCGTTCTTCCACACGTTCAACACGCTGCACGACCACAACAAGCAGGTCGTCATCACGTCCGACGTCGCACCGAAGCACCTGACCGGCTTCGAGGACCGCATGCGGTCGCGCTTCGAGTGGGGTCTGATCACGGACGTCCAGGCGCCCGAGCTCGAGACGCGCATCGCGATCCTCCGCAAGAAGGCGCAGTCCGACCACCTGCAGGTGCCGGACGACATCCTCGAGTTCATGGCCTCGAAGGTGTCGAGCAACATCCGGGAGCTCGAGGGGACGCTCATCCGCGTCACGGCGTTCGCGAGCCTGAACCGGACGGCCGTCGACATGGCCCTGGTGCAGACCGTCCTCAAGGACCTGATCACCCTCGACGAGGACAACGTCGTCGCGCCGACGGACATCATCAACCACACCGCCGAGTACTTCAAGCTCTCCGTCGACGACCTGTACGGGTCATCCCGTTCGCAGGCGATCGCCACCGCGCGACAGATCGCGATGTACCTGTGCCGCGAGCTCACGAGCCTGTCGCTCCCGAAGATCGGGCAGCTGTTCGGCAACCGCGACCACACCACGGTCATGTACGCGAACAAGAAGATCACCGAGCTCATGAAGGAGCGGCGGTCGATCTACAACCAGGTCACCGAGCTCACGAGCCGCATCAAACAGGACCGCCGCTACCGCTGAGATCGGTACGTCTCCGGGCGCATCCACCATCTGAGACGGTTCCATGGGCCGGAGTTCTCACAGTGTGGATAGCCTGTGGATAACTGTGGAGGACACGCCGCCCGGTTGTTCACAGCGAGGGGGCCTCCTGTGGAAACTGGGGATGGAAGTGGATAGATGAGATTCATTCATCCCGACGTCGCCCACAGCCCGCCCACAAGTCACAACGGTGTAGTTCCCTACAGCCGAGCGGCATGCACAGGGTTATCCACAGTGTGCACAGGCGTTAACACCATTACTCCTGGTTAACGATCCATCTCCGCGGGACAACCTTGTGGACGGCGGGATGACAAGAAATCCGGCCCACGTCCGCCTGTGCCAGAATGGGGCGGCCGGACAGTCCAAGCCGATCGACAGGGGTTCCAGCTGTGAAGTTCGAGGTCAACCGGGACGTCTTCTCCGAAGCCGTCTCCTTCGCGGTGAAACTCCTCCCACAGCGCACGACCCTCCCGATCTTGTCGGGCGTCCTGATCCACGCCGACGGCGATCGTCTGACGCTCTCGTCGTTCGACTACGAGGTCTCGGCGCAGACGTCCATCTCGGCACAGATCGACGACCCGGGCACGGTCCTGGTCAGCGGTCGCCTGCTGAACGACATCGCGAGCCGACTGCCGAACGCCCCGGTGACCTTCACGACCGAGGACTCCAAGATCTCGGTCTCCTGCGGATCGGCGCACTTCACGCTGCTGTCCATGCCGGTCGAGGAGTACCCGACGCTGCCCGAGATCGGTCCGCAGACCGGTGTCATCCCCGGCGATGCCTTCTCCGAGGCCGTTTCGCAGGTCGCCGTCGCCGCCAGCCGCGACGACGTCACCCCCGTCATCACCGGTGTCCAGCTCGAGGTCGGTGACAACGACCTGTCGCTCATCGCCACGGACCGGTACCGCGTGGCCGTCCGCACCATCGCGTGGGACTCCGGCCGTGTCGGCTCGGACCCGCTGCACGCCCTCGTCCCCGCCCGCACGCTGCAGGAGGTCGGTCGCACCTTCGGGTCGGCGTCCACCGTCTCGGTCTCGATCAGCGGCAACTCGGACCGTGAGCTCATCGCGTTCCACGCCGACGACAAGACCGTCACCTCGCTGCTGATCAAGGGCAACTACCCGCCGGTCCGCCGGCTCTTCCCCGAGAACGTCAACGACCACGCGGTGATCAACACCGCTGAGCTGGTCGAAGCCGTCCGACGGGTCTCACTCGTCCTGGAGCGCGAAGCAGCGCTCCGGTTCTCCTTCACGGTCGACGGGCTCACGCTCGAGGCGATCGGATCCGAACAAGCGCAGGCGTCAGAGTCGATCAGTGCGTTGCTGACCGGAGAGGAAACGGTGGTCTCGCTGAAGCCCGCCTTCCTCCTCGACGGACTGAACGCGGTGCACTCCGAGTTCGTCCGCATCTCCTTCACCAAGACGGAGAACCCCAACAAGCCGGGCCCGGTGCTGATCACCGGCCAGACTTCGCAAGAGGCTGCCGCGACCGATGGATACCGGTACCTGCTGCAGCCCAACCTGCTGCTGCGATAGGCGCAACAGGAACACTGCGCTGACGCACCACCCGCGGACGCAGCGCGACGACGAAACAGAAGAGGAAATCATGCACATCGGTCTTGTCGGCCTTGGTCGCATGGGCAACAACATGCGTGCCCGTCTCCGCAACGCAGGGATCGAGGTCACCGGTTACGACGCGAACCCCGCCGTCTCCGACGTCGCGAGCCTCGCAGACCTGGCGGGCGCCCTGCCCGAGGGTCAGCGACTCGTCTGGGTGATGGTGCCGCACGGCAAGATCACCGACGACGTCATCACCGAGCTCGCCGGCGTCCTGAACGAGGGCGACCTCGTCATCGACGGTGGCAACTCGAAGTGGCTCGACGACACCACGCACGCCGAGCAGCTCGGTGCGCGCGGCATCCGCTACATGGACGCCGGTGTCTCCGGCGGCGTGTGGGGCAAGGACAACGGCTACGGCCTGATGGTCGGCGGTGACGTCAAGGACGTCGAGTTCGCCATGCCGGTCTTCGACGCACTGCGCCCCGAGGGCCCGCGCGAAGAGGGCTTCTCGCACGCCGGTCCGATCGGCGCGGGGCACTACGCCAAGATGGTCCACAACGGCATCGAGTACGCGATCATGCAGGCCTACGGCGAGGGCTACGAGCTCCTCGAGGCCAAGGACCTGATCACCGACGTCCCCGCCGTGTTCGCCGGGTGGCAGCGCGGAACGGTCGTCCGTTCCTGGCTGCTCGACCTCATGGTCCTGGCCCTGAACGAAGACCCGAAGCTCGACGAGCTCGAGGGCTACGTCGAGGACTCGGGCGAGGGACGCTGGACGCTGGAAGAGGGCATCGAGCTCGCCGTTCCGATGCCGGCGCTGTCGGCGTCGATCTTCGCGCGCTTCGTCTCGCGTCAGGGCAGCGCGTCCCCGACGATGAAGGCCGTCGCGGCGCTCCGCAACCAGTTCGGCGGTCACGCCGTCAAGAAGTCCTAGGACCACCCGGGGAAACCCGGACTCGGCCCGCGTGCACGTCGACCATCTCCAACTCACCGACTTCCGGAACTACCGGGAGGCGGACGTCGACCTCGCACGCGGGCCGAACCTGTTCGTCGGCCGGAACGGGCAGGGCAAGACCAACCTGGTCGAGGCCATCGGGTACCTGTCGACACTCGGTTCCCACCGGGTCCCGACGGATGCCGCGCTCGTCCGTCAGGGCTGCGACGCCGCGATCGTCCGGGCCCGCCTGGCGCACGAGGACCGCAGCATCCTCGCCGAGGTGCAGATCAACCGCACCGGAGCGAACCGTGCGCAGGTGAACCGGTCGGCGATCAAGCCGCGTGAACTCCCGCGCTACTGCACCTCCGTCCTCTTCGCTCCCGAGGACCTCGCCCTGGTCCGTGGCGAACCGGCCGGTCGGCGACGCATGCTCGACGAGCTGCTCGGCCAGATCGCACCGCGGATGCAAGGGGTGCTGGCCGACTACGACCGCACACTCCGCCAGCGGAACACCCTGCTCAAGTCGGCCCGTGCCACCGGCGCCAAGGCCAACGCCCTGTCGACGCTCGACGTCTGGGACGACCGCCTCGTCGGACTCGGTGCCGAGATCGTCGCCGCGCGCGACCACCTGACCCGCCGGCTCGCACCGTTCGTCGCCGAGGCGTACGCCACCGTCGCGGGCGAGGACCACGATGCCTCGATCGCCGGTGTGCTCTCGATCCGTGGCGGTGACCCGGAGGCCGCCGCCGCGACGGACCCGGTCCTCGGCACCCCCGACGAGCCGGTGAGCGTGACCGCCGCAGCCGAGGCGTTCGCGGCTGCCCTCGAGCGGCGTCGTCGTGACGAACTCGACCGCGGGTTGACCCTGGTCGGGCCGCACCGGGACGACGTACTGTTCCAGCTCAACGGGTTACCTGCCCGCGGGTACGCCAGTCACGGGGAGTCCTGGTCGTTCGCGCTCGCGATCCAGCTGGCGAGCGCGTCGATCCTGCGGGCGGAGTCGAACCTCGGTGACCCGATCATCATCCTCGACGACGTGTTCGCCGAACTCGACGAATCCCGGCGCGAACGCCTCGGGAACGCCGTGGCCGACTACGAGCAGGTCCTCATCACGGCCGCGGTGTTCGGCGACGTCCCCTCCCAGCTGGCCGCGCACACGGTGCGGATCGAGGCGGGCACGATCGTGACCGACGACACCGACGCGACCCCGCCGGAAGCCGACGCCTGATGCCCCGCCCGTGGAAGCCGACCGAGCCGTCGCGGCTGTACCGGCACCTCCGCGCCGTCTTCGGCGACCCGTCGAAGCGCGGGGTGGACGCCCGCCGCCGTCGCTCCCGCGAGTTCGACGCCGACACCGTCCCGTACGGCCGCGGCCGCGAACCCCGTGGGCTCGGTGACGTGGTCGGATCCCTGGCCAACGAGCTCGGGTGGACCGAACCCCTGGCCCGCTCTGAGCTGTTCGTGGACTGGCCGAGCGTCGTCGGTGAGGAACTCGCGAAGCACTCCACCCCGGTCACCATCGACGACGGTGCGCTGGTCATCCGGTGTGACTCGACGGCCTGGGCGACCCAGCTCCGTCTCATGCGTGCCAGCGTCACGACGACCATCGCCGAGCGGCACCCGGAAGCCGGGGTCGAGTCGATCCGGGTTTCGGGGCCGGACGTCCCCACCTGGAAACGCGGCCCCAGGACGGTCCAGGGGCGCGGTCCTCGCGACACCTACGGTTGAGCCGACGAAATCATCCTGTGGTGCCAAAAAAGCCCGCCTGTGGGCCGGATGAGCCCTCGAAAGAGGGGCCTCTGCGGTAGACTGGGAGGTGCAGTGCGCGGGCGTTCCGCGCGCAGGCAGGAGCACGCTCGACATGGCATCAGAATCTGAAGACGACCCGCAGAACCCGCTCGACGCGGAGACCCCGCAGAGCGAACCGTCCTACGGAGCAGACCAGATTCAGGTGCTCGAGGGGCTCGAGGCGGTCCGCAAGCGTCCCGGTATGTACATCGGTTCGACGGGGCCCCGCGGTCTGCACCACCTGGTCCAGGAGATCGTCGACAACTCCGTCGACGAAGCCCTCGCCGGGTACTGCGACACCATCGACGTCACCATCCGTGAAGACGGCGGTGTCCGCGTGGTCGACAACGGCCGGGGCATCCCGGTCGGCATCCACGCGGCCGAGGGCGTCTCGACCGTCCAGGTCGTCCTGACCGTCCTGCACGCCGGCGGCAAGTTCGGCGGCGGCGCGTACGCGGTGTCCGGTGGTCTGCACGGTGTCGGTTCCTCCGTCGTGAACGCGCTGAGCTCCGAGCTCGACGTCGAGGTCCGACAGCAGGGCCACGTCTGGCGCCAGAGCTACACCGACGGCGTCCCGGTCGCACCGCTCACCAAGGACGAACCGTCCGACGAGCACGGCACCACGATCACCTTCTGGCCGAACGCCGAGATCTTCGAGACCGTCGTCTTCGACTACGAGACCCTGCGCACCCGGTTCCAGCAGATGGCCTTCCTCAACAAGGGGCTGCGGATCAACCTGCGCGACGAGCGCACCCCGGAAGAAGGGGAAGAGGCGCGGAACGACTCCTTCATGTACGAGCGCGGTCTCGCCGACTACGTCGAGTACATCAACGCGCAGAAGAAGGCCGACCTCGTCCACCCGGACGTCATCGGCTTCGAGTCCGAGGACACCGAGCGCAAGATCGCGCTCGAGGTCGCGATGCAGTGGAACACCTCGTACCAGGAGAGCGTCCACACCTTCGCGAACACGATCAACACGCACGAGGGCGGCACCCACGAAGAGGGCTTCCGCGCGGCGCTGACGTACCTGGTGAACAAGTACGCGCGCGAGACGAAGATCATCAAGGAGAAGGACGACAACCTGACGGGTGACGACATCCGTGAAGGGTTGACGGCCGTCATCTCCGTGAAGCTCGGCGAACCGCAGTTCGAGGGCCAGACGAAGACGAAGCTCGGCAACACCGAGGCGAAGGGCTTCGTGCAGCGCGTCGTCGGCGCCGAGCTCACGCACTGGTTCGAAAGCAACCCGACCCAGGCCCGCGACGTCGTCCGCAAGGCGATCCAGGCGTCGCAGGCGCGGCTCGCCGCCCGCAAGGCCCGCGAGACCACGCGTCGCAAGGGGCTGCTCGAGTCGGGTGGCATGCCCGGCAAGCTGAAGGACTGCCAGTCGAAGGACCCGACCCTGTCGGAGATCTTCATGGTCGAGGGCGACTCCGCCGGCGGTTCCGCCGTGCAAGGCCGCAACCCGATGACCCAGGCGATCCTGCCCCTGCGCGGCAAGATCCTGAACGTCGAGAAGGCGCGGCTCGACCGCGCGCTCGCCAACCAGGAGATCCAGTCGATGATCACGGCGTTCGGCGCCGGCATCGGTGAGGACTTCGACCCGGACAAGGCCCGGTACCACAAGATCGTGCTGATGGCCGATGCCGACGTCGACGGCCAGCACATCACCACGCTGCTGCTGACCCTGCTGTTCCGCTACATGCGGCCGCTCATCGAGCGCGGTTACGTGTACCTCGCGCAGCCGCCGCTGTACCGCCTCAAGTGGTCGAACGCCGCACACGAGTACGTGTTCAGCGACCGGGAGCGCGACGCCCTGATGCAGTCGGGCATCGCCGCCGGCAAGCGGATCCCGAAGGACAACGGCATCCAGCGCTACAAGGGCCTCGGCGAGATGGACTACAAGGAGCTCTGGGACACCACGATGAACCCGGACACCCGCACGCTCCTGCAGGTCACGCTCGAGGACGCCGCCGCGGTGGACAGCACCTTCTCGACGCTGATGGGTGAAGACGTCGACGCACGTCGCCAGTTCATCCAGCAGAACGCCAAGGACGTCCGCTTCTTGGACATCTGAACAGACTCGACATCTCGACCCTGGCCTGGAGGCGCGGTGCCAGCCGCGTGCTCTGGTCCGGACCACTTGTGGTCGCGTCCACCGCGACGAACGTCACCACGGCCTCCCGGCCGTCAGAAAGGTAACGCAAGCCAATGGCTGACGACAACGAGAACGCCCCCGACGAGCAGCCCGAGATCGTCCACGGCGACAGCGGGGACATCGTCGTCTCCGGTGACCGCATCTCGCAGGTCGACCTGCAGCTCGAGATGCAGCGTTCCTACCTCGACTACGCGATGTCGGTAATCGTCGGCCGCGCGCTGCCCGAGGTCCGCGACGGCCTGAAGCCGGTGCACCGCCGCGTGATCTACGCGATGTTCGACGGCGGCTACCGTCCGGACCGCGCGTTCTCGAAGTGCTCCCGCGTCGTCGGTGACGTCATGGGGCAGTTCCACCCGCACGGTGACTCGGCGATCTACGACGCGCTGGTCCGTCTGGTGCAGCCGTGGTCGCTGCGTTACCCGCTCGCACTCGGCCAGGGCAACTTCGGCTCGCCGGGCAACGACGGCGCAGCAGCCCCGCGGTACACCGAGACCAAGATGGCGCCGCTCGCCATGGAGATGGTCCGGGACATCGACGAGGACACCGTCGACTTCCAGGACAACTACGACGGTCGGACCCAGGAGCCCGCGATCCTGCCGGCACGGTTCCCGAACCTGCTCGTCAACGGCTCGGTCGGCATCGCGGTCGGCATGGCGACGAACATCCCGCCGCACAACCTGCGCGAGGTGGCCGAGGGCGCGAAGTGGGCCCTCGACAACCCCGAGGCGACGCGCGAAGAGCTCCTCGCCGCGCTCATGCAGCGCATCAAGGGGCCGGACTTCCCGACCGGTGCGCAGATCCTGGGCACCAAGGGCATCCAGGACGCCTACCTCACCGGTCGTGGTTCGATCACGATGCGCGCCGTCGTCAACGTCGAGGAGATCCAGGGTCGCACCTGCCTCGTCGTCACCGAGCTGCCGTACCAGGTCAACCCGGACAACCTCGCGATCAAGATCGCCGACCTGGTCAAGGACGGCAAGCTCGCCGGCGTCGCGGACATCCGCGACGAGACCTCGGGTCGCACCGGCCAGCGCCTGGTGATCGTGCTCAAGCGCGACGCCGTGGCCAAGGTCGTGCTGAACAACCTGTACAAGCACACGCAGCTGCAGGAGAACTTCGGCGCGAACATGCTCGCGATCGTCGACGGTGTCCCGCGGACCCTGCCGCTCGACGGGTTCATCTCGGCGTGGGTCGCGCACCAGGTCGACGTCATCGTCCGCCGCACCCAGTTCCGCCTGCGCGAGGCCGAGAAGCGCGCGCACATCCTGCGCGGCTACCTCGCAGCGCTCGACGCTCTCGACGAGGTCATCGCGCTCATCCGTCGGTCGCCCGACGTCGAAGAGGCCCGCTCCGGCCTGATGGACCTGCTGTCCGTCGACGAGATCCAGGCGCGCGCGATCCTCGAACTCCAGCTCCGTCGACTGGCCGCCCTCGAGCGCCAGAAGATCCACGACGAGGCCGAAGAGCTCGAGCGCAAGATCGCCGACTTCCAGGACATCCTGGCGTCGGAGACCCGGCAGCGCACGATCATCCGCGACGAGCTCGAGGAGATCGTCGACCGCTTCGGCGACGACCGCCGCACCGAGATCATGCTCGGCTACGACGGCGACATGTCGATGGAAGACCTCATCCCCGAAGAGGAGATGGTCGTCACCATCACGCGTGGCGGGTACGTCAAGCGCACGCGCAGCGACCAGTACCGCTCGCAGCACCGCGGTGGCCGTGGTGTCCGTGGCGCCCAGCTCCGCGCGGACGACATCGTCGAGCACTTCTTCGTCACGACGACGCACCACTGGCTGCTGTTCCTCACCGACCAGGGCCGGGTCTACCGCGCCAAGGCGTACGAGCTGCAGGAAGCCGGCCGCGACGCCAAGGGCCAGCACGTGGCGAACCTGCTCGCGATGCAGCCGGACGAGCAGATCCAGCAGGTGCTCGACATCCGGGACTACGAGGTCGCGCAGTACCTCGTCCTCGCGACCGAGCACGGGCTGGTGAAGAAGACCGCGCTCACCGAGTACGACACCAACCGCACCGGTGGCATCATCGCGATCAACCTGCGCGACGGCGACAAGCTCCGACAGGCGCTGCTCGTCGACGAGCACGACGACCTGCTGCTCGTCTCACGACAGGGCATGTCGCTCCGCTTCACCGCGACGAACGACACCCTGCGGCCGATGGGTCGGTCGACCTCCGGCGTGAAGGGCATGTCCTTCCGCGACGGCGACTCGCTCCTGGCCGCACGCGTGGTGGCGGACGACGGTTTCGTCTGGGTGATGACCGAGGGCGGGTACGCCAAGCGCACCGCCGTCGACCAGTACCGCATCCAGGGACGCGGTGGTCTCGGCATCAAGGTGGCCAAGTTGGCGACCGACCGAGGCGACCTTGTGGGTGCTCTCATCGTCGGTGAGGACGACGAAGTGCTCGTCGTGCTGCAATCGGGCAAGGTGGTAAGGTCTGCCGTGGCCGAGGTCCCTGCCAAGGGTCGCGACACCATGGGTGTCGTCTTCGCCAGGTTCGCGGCGAACGACAAGATCATCGCAGTGGCCCAGAACACCGAGCGGAACCTGGTCGACCAGGACGACGCCGAGATCGAGCCAGCGGGCCCGGTGGAGACGGTCAGCCCTTCCGAAGCGGCCCCGGACTCCACTGGTCCCATCGACACCGAGCCCGTCGCGGACGAGGCCGGAGAGGACCAGTCAAGCAATGAGTAGTGTCGCCGAGAAGCTCCAGAAGAAGGCGAAGCGACCCGTCGGCACCCGCCAAGTGCGGCTGCGGCTGGTCTACGTCGACTTCTGGTCGATGGTGAAGCTCAGCTTCCTCATCGCCCTGGCCGGCAGCATCGTGATCGTGGTCGCCACGGCGCTGGTGTGGGTCATCCTCAACCAGACGGGCGTGTTCACGCAGGTGGACGCCTTGTTGAAGGACGTCACCGGTCAGAACAGTTACTCGATCATGGACCAGTTCTCACTGGGTCAGGTGCTCGGGTTCTCCATCGTCGTGGGCATCCTCAACGTGGTCGTCGGCACCGTGCTCGGCGCCATCGTGAGCGTGCTCTACAACCTCAGTGTTCGCATCACCGGCGGCTTGCTCGTCGGCTTCACGAACAACTGACACACCCGGGCCGGGTGAGCCGACCGCTCGATTTCGTTCTGCGAGATCCGTGGGGTAGGCTTTCATCCGGTCTGAGGGGCTATAGCTCAGGCGGTTAGAGCGCTTCGCTGATAACGAAGAGGTCCAAGGTTCAAGTCCTTGTAGCCCCACCAGTTCTTCGGAACACACGACAATTCCATCCCGTCGCCGATCACCTCGGTGGCACCCGGGGCCTTAGCTCAGTTGGTAGAGCGCCTGCTTTGCAAGCAGGATGTCGGGAGTTCGATTCTCCCAGGCTCCACTCCACTCCGGGATGACCCTGCTGCGGTCGTTCCTTCCTCCGCCGGATCGTTCCGCCGTGCTCGTCTCGTGCCTTCGGCACGGGCCGCTCCGCGATGGCCGTCTCCGTGCGACATCGTGCGTTCGTCGTCGTCGTCGTGCGTGCTCGGTCCGGGCAGGTGCCGGTGCACCGAGGTCTCGCGGCGCCGAGGTTCCGAAATCTCGGCATCTCGGGCGCGGCTGGGGACGTCCGTGGAACCTCGGCGGGTGGCGTGCGGCATGTCGTGGAACCTCGGCGTCGGCCGGCCGGCCAGTGGGCGCCTGGTCGCAGCCAGCACCCGGGAACGACGAAGGGCCCCGGCGGAGTGCCGGGGCCCTTCGTACGAACCGTGGAGGTCAGGCGGCAGGCTTCTCCGCCGTGTCAGCGTCGTCGGCAACCCACAGGTCGTCGTCGGCGCGGAGCGTCTGGTACGCGGCGTACGCAGCACCAGCAACGGCGACGACGCCGACGATGATGAGTGCGACACCACCGAAGCCGATGCCCTTCTTCTGCTGTGACGGCACGTACTTCACAGCAGCCTTCTTGGCCTTCTTGCCCTTCTTCTGGGCGTTCTTCACGATCTTCTTGACCCGGGGGTCCTTCGCGAGGTCGGTCACACTCAGCACGGAGCCAGCGGTCGACACCAGTCCGGGGATGACCTCGGACTGGAACTTGTGCGAAGCGTTCTGTGCTGCGGACGTCGCAGCGTGGACCCCGGTCGCGACCGCGGGACGGATCCCGTTGTCGATCGCGTTCTGCACACGAGGGGCGATGTCCTTGCGGGCTGCGTCGGCTGCGTTCGACCGGGCTTCCGCCAGGATCGCGTTCGCGTGCTCGAGGACCTTGCGCTGCTCTCCGAGGAGCGAGGCGGTCTGGCCCTTGAGCTTCTTGATCTGCTTCCGACGCTTGCGCGGGATCTCGATCGTCGTCATCTGGTACCTCCAT
Source organism: Curtobacterium sp. PhB78 (assembly GCF_003751685.1). Classification (NCBI taxonomy): domain Bacteria; kingdom Bacillati; phylum Actinomycetota; class Actinomycetes; order Micrococcales; family Microbacteriaceae; genus Curtobacterium; species Curtobacterium sp. PhB78. Next base: position 79,612 of record NZ_RKIA01000003.1, on the reverse strand, counting down.
CGGATCGGCGTGACCCCATCCTGCCACCAGAGTCCCTGACAGGTCACGGAGCCTCACCTGTGGGTCCGGTCCGTACGCAGCCGGTACATGCGAGAATCGGAACATGTCTCTGCACACCGCTGTCGCAACGATCCACACCAACAAGGGCGACATCCGCGTCAACCTGTTCGGCAACCACGCACCGAAGACCGTCAAGAACTTCGTCGACCTCGCCACGGGCAAGCAGGAGTGGACCCACCCGGGTACGGGCAAGGTCTCCACCGACAAGCTCTACGACGGCGTCGTCTTCCACCGCATCATCAAGGACTTCATGATCCAGGGCGGCGACCCGCTCGGCCAGGGCATCGGCGGCCCGGGCTACCGCTTCGACGACGAGATCTCCCCCGAGCTCACGTTCCAGAACCCCTACATCTTCGCCATGGCCAACGCCGGCATCCAGGGCGGCCGTGGCACCAACGGCTCGCAGTTCTTCATCACCACGGTGGCGACGCCGTGGCTGCAGGGCAAGCACACCATCTTCGGTGAGGTCGCCGACGACGAGTCGCGTGCCGTGGTCGACGCCATCGAGGGTGTCCCCACCGACGGCCGTGACAAGCCCGTCGAGGACGTGGTCATCCAGAGCATCGACGTCGAAGGCGTCTGATCCTCACGTGACCGACCAGGCGTACAACCCGAACAACACCTGCTACCGGCATCCGGACCGGCAGAGCTTCGTGCTCTGCCAGCGCTGTGGGCGGACGATCTGCCCGGAGTGCCAGACGCCGGCGGCAGTCGGGGTGCACTGCCCGGAGTGCGTGCGTGAACAGCGCGCACAGTTCGCAGCGAACCGTCGCGCGTCCGGAGCCCCCAGTGGGCTGACGGTCGCGCGACGGCGTTTCGCGATGCTCGACCAGAAGGCGACGGTCGTCATCGTGGCGATCACGGTCGCCATCTGGCTGCTGGACCAGGTCAGTGGTGGCTTCTTCACCAGCCTGCTCGCCTACAACTCGCTGCTGCTGCCCACGCAACCGTGGCGAGTCGTGACCGTGCTCTTCGTCCACTCGGGCATCCTCCACATCGTGTTCAACATGTGGGCACTGTGGATCTTCGGCCGGATGCTCGAGAACATGCTCGGTGCCTGGCGATTCGTCGCGCTGTACTTCATCACGGGGATCTTCGGTTCGATGCTCGTCACGTTCCTCGCTCCCGGTACCTGGGTGGTCGGGGCGTCCGGTGCGATCTTCGGTCTCTTCGCGGCGTTCTTCGTGCTGCAGCGGAGCCTCGGGCAGAACGCAGTGCAGCTCCTCGTGATCATGGGCCTCAACCTGGTCGTCGGGTTCCTCCCGGGGACGAACATCTCGTGGCAGGCGCACGTCGGTGGCATCATCGGCGGCTTCCTGGTGGGTTTCGTGTTCGCCAAGACCCGGAACATCCGGCAGCGGCCGCTGCAGATCGGCCTGCTCGTCGCCACCGCGTTGGTGGGCATCGTCCTCACCGCTGTCGGGTACGCGGTCACCATCGGCTGACCCGACCCGGACACACGTCCACCGAACGCCCCGTCGCATCAGCGGCGGGGCGTTCGTCGTTCCGAGACATCCCTGCGCCCATCCCGTCGAGCGGTCAGTCTCCCGCGGAAGCGACAGTCTGCCGCCGACCTTTCGGCGACGTCTGACGCTTTCGCAGACAGGACGGCGCAGCCAGCCGCACGTTCGTGGCTTCCGCGACCGAACGGCGGACGGGAGCCACGGTGCCAAGCCGCCACGGGCCTCCGGTCCACCGTCCACAAGGCGTCCGCAGAGTTATCCACAGGTGTGGAGAAACCGGTGAGTTACACGCGTGTGATTATCCCCATTGTGGACTCAGCTGTGGATAACTCCGGGGTCGGGGTGTGGATGACGATGTGGAGAGTGTGGAGAAGTGTGGAGAACCACCCGGATCCTCGATGATCTGGGGACCAGGGGCAGCAAGTCCTGTGGAGAACGACAACGCCCGCCGCACCAAGTGGTGCGACGGGCGTCGGAGTGTCTCGAAGCTGCGGATCAGCGCCAGCGGGTGGTCATGAGGAAGCCGATGAACATGATGCCGAAGCCGACCAGGATGTTCCACGAGCCGAGGCTCGGCACCGGCAGGGTCGCGTTCGAGATGTAGAAGACGATCACCCAGACGAGGCCGATGAGCATGAAGCCGAACATGACCGGCTTGAACCACACCGGGTTCGGGGCGTCCCCCGCGGTGTCGACCGAGTCGGCTCGGGTCCTCCGGGCGGGCTTGGTGCGGTCCTTGTCACTGGCCATGGCCGGTATCCTACCGTGACCACGTGTGTGGATTGGCCCGCAGACCGCTGCACACATCCCCCACGAGTACGGTGAACCGCCATGACCAGGATCCTCGTCGTCGACAACTACGACAGCTTCGTCTACACGCTGAACGGGTACGTCCAGCAGCTCGGAGCCGAGACGGACGTGGTGCGCAACGACGCCTTCCCCGAGTCGGAGATCGCGGACCGCATCGCCGACTACGACGGCATCCTGCTCTCGCCCGGCCCGGGGACCCCGGCCGACGCCGGTGTCTCGATCCCCACGGTGCACGCGGCGATCGCGTCCGGCACCCCGCTGCTCGGGGTCTGCCTCGGTCACCAGGCGATCGCAGAAGCCCTCGGCGCCACGGTCACGCACGCCGACGAACTCATGCACGGCAAGACCTCGCAGGTCGACCACGACGACAGCACGCTCTTCGCGGGCGTTCCGCACCCGTTCACGGCGACGCGGTACCACTCCCTCGCGATCGTCGACGGCACGGTGCCCGACGAACTCACCGTCACGGCCCGGACCGGCGGCGGCGTCATCATGGGTGTCCAGCACCGCGACCACCTGCTGTACGGGGTGCAGTTCCACCCCGAGTCGGTCCTGACCGAGGGTGGCTACCGGATGGTCGGCAACTGGCTCGAGACCACCGGTCTCTCCGGGGCCGCCGAGCGCGCCGACGGCCTCGGCCCGCTCATCGCGACGCACCGCGGCTGACTCGTCAGAGCGCACTCGACGGCGTCGTGCCTCGACGCGCATGGAGCAGTGGACGCGACGACCTGACGGGCCCGCGGACGCGTGGCGGGGGTGCGCCGGGCCTCCTGGCCGTCAGCGTGCCGACGGGAGGCCCGTCACCGGTCCGTCAGGCCACACGAGTGTGCGTGTGGTCGGCGCGACGGCCGCGGTGGCGTCGTTCCTGATCGGGACGGTCAGCGACCGTCGCCGTTGTCGCCGCCGGTGTCCCCGTTGTCTCCACCGGTGTCCCCGTTGTCGCCCTTGTCGTTCCCGTTGTCGGACGACGGGGCGTGGGTCGGCTGGCTCGACGCGGCGCAGTAGGTCAGGGCGACGGCACTGCCCTGGGCGACATCGCCCTGCGGGGTGTCCTGCTGTGTCACGAGGCCACCCGTGCACGAGTACGACGGCGACGGCGTGACGGTGAGGCCGAGCTGCTCGAGCGACGCCTTCGCCTCGGAGAACTGCTGGTTGGTGACGTTCGGCAGCTGCACCTTGCCGTTGGACACCGTGAGGTTGATCACGATGCCCTTGGTGTGGAGCGAACCGGACTCGGGGTCGGAACTCATCACGGTGCCCTCTGGCACTTCGGACGAGTAGTCGGAACTGATCGCGCCGACGCGGAAGCCGGCATCGTCCAGTGCCTGCTGTGCCGCTGCCTGGGACTGCCCGTTCAGCTCGGGGACCGGGACCCGCTCGGGGCCGAGGGAGACGACCACGTTGACGCTGGACTTCCGGCCCACGTTGATGCCGGAGCCCGGGTCGGTGCGGATGACCGTCCCCTTGTCGACCGAGTCGGAGTTCTCCTCGACCTTGACTGCCGTCAGGTCCTTCTTCTCGAGCGCGGTGGACGCGGCGCTGAAGGTCGACCCGGTGACGTTCGGCACGCTCACGGACGACGACACCGGCGGTTTGCCCGGCTGCAGGTTCGCGACGAAGAACACGACCCCGACGATGACCGCGACCGTCAGCAGGATGCCGACCCAGATCCACGCCACCGGCGGACGGTTCTGCGTGCGCTGCGGGCGGTGCTCCGCGGTGTCGTCGTCGAGCTCGCGGAACGCCGCGGCGGGGTTCGACGTGGTGCGCGGGTCGACCCCGAACAGCACCGTCGAGGCGTCGTTCGCCGCGTTCTGCTGGATCTTCTTGGTGGATGCCGGAACTCGGCCCGCAGCGGCCTGCTGCAGGTCTGAGCGGAACTCGGCGGCGTTCTGGAAGCGGCGCGTGCGGTCCTTGACCAGGGCGTGCAGGGTCACGGCATCGAGTGCCGGGGACACCTCTGGTGTGATCGACGACGGGGCGACGGGCTGCTCGCTGACGTGCTGGTAGGCCACCGCCACCGGGGTGTCACCGAGGAAGGGCGCACGGCCGGTGAGCAGCTCGAACAGCACGACACCGGTGGAGTAGATGTCCGTACGGGCGTCGACGGTCTCGCCACGGGCCTGCTCCGGCGAGAAGTACGACGCAGTGCCGAGGATCGACGTGGTCTGCGCGACCGTGGCGGAGGTGTCGGTGATGGCTCGGGCGATGCCGAAGTCCATGACCTTGACCTGGCCGCTGTGCGTGACCATGACGTTGGCGGGCTTGATGTCGCGGTGCACGACGCCGGCGCGGTGGGAGTACTCGAGCGCGGTGAGGATGCCCTCGGTGATGCGGACGGCCTCGGCCGGAGCGACGGCGCCCTCGGCGATGATGTCGGAGAGCGGGCGGCCCTCGACGTACTCCATCACGATGAAGGGGACCTGCACCTCGGCGCCCGAGGTCTCGGTCACGGTCTCTTCGCCGGCGTCGTACACGCGGACGACCGTGGGGTGCGCCATGCGAGCAGCGGCCTGGGCTTCCTGCCGGAACCGGGTGCGGAACGCCGGGTCGTTGGCCAGGCTCGGCTTCAGGAGCTTCACCGCGACCTTGCGACCGAGACGGGTGTCGTTGCCGAGGTGCACGGTTGCCATGCCGCCTCGGCCGATGACATCACCGATCTCGTAACGGTTGGCGAGGAGGGTGATCCCCGCGGTCACACCTTCTGGCACGTACTCCTCCGTCTGTCCGTCCGGGCTAGTGTACGGCAGCACCACCTGGTGAGACGCTGGTCAGGGAGGGGTCGACCGAACCGTTACCGAACGGTGTCGACAGTCCCCGTCCGGGGGTCGTTCAGCCGTTGTCCTGCGGGCCGCCCTGGCTCGGGTTCGTTCCTTCGCTCGGGTCAGTGCCGTCAACCGGCGTGGTCTCTTCGTCGGTGGGCTCGGTCCAGGTGACCTGCGCCCCGGGCGACGAGTCGGAGACGACCGCGGTGCCGGACTGCGGCGACTTGCACGTCACCTTGTACGACAGGGTCACCGTGCCGGACTGCGCGGCCGCGACGGTGACCGCCGTGCCGGAGGTCGAGCCCGAGCTGCTGCCGTTCGACGGAACCGTGCCGTTGTCGATCGTGTACGTGTAGCTCACGTCGGAGTACCCGGCGGGGCACTGGTCGTAGGACGGCCAGCTGAACGTGACGCGGCCGGAGTCGCTCACGGATCCACCGGTCGCACGCTCGGGTGCCTCGGCGGTCAGCACGTCGCCGAACGCCTTGATCGTCACCGTCGTACCCTGCTCGAGGCTGCCCTCGGGGCTGAGCGACTCGACGGTGCCGACCTGGTCGGAGGACGTCGCGTTCGAACCGGCGACGACCTCGGCGACCAGGCCCCGACCGCGGAGCTGGTTCGCGACCTGCTCGGCGTTCTGGCCCGTGTAGTCGGCTGCCGACACCGTCACGCGGGTGTCGACCGGCGTCTGGGACGGGGTTTCGGACGGTGTCGTCGTCGGACGCGGGGTCCTCGACGCGGAGTTCGAGGGGGTCGGGTCCGGGTCGGCCGCACCGTTCAGCGCGAACGCTCCGACGACACCGGCGATCGCGAGTACCACGACGATGCCGACGACCCACCAGATCCAGGCGCGCTTCTTCTTCGGTTCCTCGGGCTCGTCCGTCGCCGGGGAGCGCGGTCCGACGGGTCCACCGGCGGCCGCACCGGACTGGGTGCCGAGCAGCGCGGTGGCAGCGTCGTTGCCCTGACCCTGCGGCGGGTTGAACGCGACGGTGCCGCCCTGCGCGATGGCGGGGACAGCGACGGTGGCCGCTGCGACGTCACCGCGACGGAGTGCCTGTGCGGCGCGCGCCAGGTTGGCGGCGGTGGCGGGACGATCGGCGGGCTTCTTCGCGATGCACGAGATCACGAGGGCGGCGACGGGCTCGGGGATGTCCCCGGGCAACGCCGGCGGCTGCTCGTTGATGTGCGCCATCGCGATCGCGACCTGCGACTCGCCCGTGAAGGGACGACGACCCGCCAGGGCTTCGTACGCGACGATCCCGAGCGAGTAGATGTCGGTCGACGGCGACGCCGGGTGCCCGCTCGCCTGCTCGGGCGAGAGGTACTGCACGGTGCCCATGACCTGGCCGGTCGCGGTGAGCGGGACCTGGTCGGCGATGCGTGCGATGCCGAAGTCGGTGATCTTGACGCGGCCGTCCGGCGTGATGAGCAGGTTGCCGGGCTTGATGTCGCGGTGCACGAGACCGACCGCGTGCGCGGCCTGCAGGGCGTTCGCGGTCTGCGCGACGATGTCCAGGACCTTGTCGACCGGCAGCGTGTGCTCGCGCTCGATCATGGTCGAGAGCGCTTCGCCGGGGACGAGCTCCATCACGAGGTAGGCGCTGCCGTCCTCTTCGCCGTAGTCGAAGACGTTGGCGATGCCCTCGTGGTTGACGAGCGCAGCGTGGCGGGCCTCGGCGCGGAAGCGCTCGAGGAACCCGGGGTCGCCGAGGTACTCGTCCTTGAGGATCTTGAGTGCGACGGTTCGGCCGATGACGAGGTCGGTGGCCTGCCACACCTCTCCCATGCCGCCGATGGCGACCCGGGACGAGAGCTGGTACCGCCCACCGAAGGTGAGTCCGCTGGTGGGTCTCATTTGTTCAGCACCGCCTCCATGACTTTCTTCGCGACCGGGGCCGCGACTGTGTTGCCGACTCCCGACTGGCCGAGCCCGCCGCCGTCTCCGACGACGACCGCCACGGCGACCTCCGGGTCCTTCGCGGGCGCGAACCCGGTGAACCAGAGGGTGTAGGGATCGCCTGTTCCGCCCTCGGCCGTGCCCGTCTTCCCTGCGACGTCGACACCGTCGATCTTGGCATTCGTTCCGGTCCCGGCGTTCACGACGCTCTGCATGGCCTCGGTGAGGTCAGCGGACTCGGAGGAGGACAGCGGATCACTGTACTGCCTCGGGGAGAAGGACTCGACCGTCTTCAGGTCGCTCGTGGTGATCGAGTCGACGAGCGAGGGCTGCATGACCTTGCCGCCGTTCGCGATGCCGGCCGACACCATGGCCATCTGCAGCGGGGACACCCGGACGCTCGCCTGGCCGAACGCGCTGAGCATGAGCTGCGCGGTGGAGTCGACCTCGGGGTACTGGCTGGCGGTCGCGGACATCGGGACCTCGATGGCGTCACCGAAGCCGTACTTGTCGGCCATGCTCTTGATCGCGTCGTACCCGAGCTTCTGTCCGAGCTCGGCGAACGGGATGTTGCACGAGTACTGGATGGCCGTGCGGAGCTTGACCTTGTCGCCGCCGCCGCACGTGCCACCCTCGGCGTTGTTGATGTACGAGCTCGTGCCGGGGAGCTGTAGGCGCGACGGGTTCGGGAACGTCGAGTCGAGGTTGTACTTGCCGCCCTCGAGCGCCGCCGATGCCACGACGAGCTTGAAGACGGACCCGGGCGTGTACAGGTCGCCGCCGATCGCGCGGTTCTGCAGCGGGGACGACGAGGCGCCGAGCAGGGCGTCGTACTGCTCCTTGACCTTCGCGGTGTCGTGCGAGGTGAGGGTGTTCGGGTCGTAGCTCGGCTTCGAGACCATCGCGAGGATCTTGCCGGTCTTCGGCTGAATGGCCACGACGGCGCCGCTGTTCGTGCCGAGGGCGTCGTACGCGGCCTGCTGCACGGCGGGGTCGATCGTCAGGTTGACGTTGTCGCCCTGGACGTCCTGGCCGGTGAGGATCGAGTTGAGGTTCTGGAAGAACGAGGCGTCGGAGTTGCCGGAGAGCACGGTGTTCTCCGCGCTCTCGATGCCGGTGTTGCCCTGGCCGATCGTGAAGTACCCGGTGACCGCCGAGTACAGGTCGCCGTTCGTGTACTTGCGCTGGTACTCGTACTGGTCGTCCACGGGGGTCGACTCGGCGATCGGGCTGCCGTCGACGAGGATCGCACCGCGCTTGGTCGAGTAACTGTCCAAGATGGTGCGGGAGTTGCGGGAGTCGGCGCGGAGCGTGTCCGCCGAGAAGAACTGGATCGAGGTCGTCGACACGAAGAGTGCGACGAACATGAGCACGATGACGGTCGAGACACCGCGGAGCTGTCGGTTCATCGACGACGCTCCTTCCTGGTCGCGCGCGCGGACCGCCCGCTCGCGGCGGGGATCGCACCCTGCTGGACGCGTTGTTCGGCTGGGATGGAATCGGTGAGTCGCAGCAGCATCGCGGCGATGATCCAGTTGGCGATGAGCGAGGAACCACCCGCAGCCATGAACGGCGTGGTCAGGCCGGTCACCGGGATCACGCGGGTGATGCCACCGACGACGACGAACACCTGCAGGGCGATCACGAAGCCGAAGCCGACGCCGAGCAGCTTGCCGAAGTCGTCCTGCGCCATGAACCCGACGCGGATGCCGCGCGAGGCCAGCACGATGAAGAGCGCCAGGATCGCGAAGACGCCGATCAGGCCGAGCTCCTCGCCGAGCGAGGCGATGATGTAGTCCGCGTTGGCGACGGGCGTGATGTATGGGCGCCCCTGGCCGAGGCCGGTGCCGGTGATGCCGCCGTTCGCGAAGCCGAACAGTCCCTGCACCAGCTGGTAGCTCGCCTGGGTGTCGCGGCTGAAGACCTCTTGGTTGAACGGGTCGAGCCACTGCTCGAACCGGCCGTGCACGTACTCGAGGACGCTCTGCGCGACGAGGGCGCCGCCGACGAACAGCACGAGGCCGATGGCCACCCAGCTGATGCGCGCGGTCGCGACGTAGATCATCACGAGGAACAGGCCGAAGTACAGCAGCGCCGTGCCGAGGTCGCGCTGGAAGACGAGGACCGCCATCGCGGCGCCCCACATCACCAGGATCGGGCCGAGGTCGCGGGCACGCGGGAACGTCATGCCGAGGAATCTCTTGCCGACGATCGACAGCGAGTCGCGCGCGGTGACGAGGTACCCGGCGAAGAAGAGCGCCATGGTGATCTTCGCGAGTTCGCCCGGCTGGAACGAGAACGGTCCGACGCGGATCCAGACCCGTGCTCCGCCGGGTGCGTAGCCGATGCCGGGGAGCATCGGCAGCAGGAGCAGCGCGATCGTCAGGAACATGAAGATGTAGCGGTAGCGCTGCAGGAACCGGTGGTTCCGGACGACCAGCAGCGTGATGATCGCCAGGACCATCGCGAGCATCGTCCAGACGATCTGCTTCACACCGATGGCGTCCCAGCCGGTCAGGCCGTTGTGGACGTCGATGCGGTAGATCTCCGCGATGCCGATGCCGTTCAGGACGAGTGCGATCGGCAGGACGAACGGGTCGGCGTTCTTGGCGACGACCCGCAGCACGACGTGCATCACGAGCCCCAGCCCGAGGATGCCCCCGCCGACCCACAGCACCGAGGTGTCGAACAGTCGCCCCTTGGTGCCGAGCTGCACGAGCACCATCGCGCCGGCGCAGATGCCGCAGGCGATGACGAGCAGCACGAGCTCGAGGTTCCGAGCACGTGCGGGTTCACGGAGCTTGATCGTGATCGCCTGCGTGAACGACTGGGCGGTGGCGTTGCTCATCGCGAGCCCCGGGTCGGGGACGGGGAGGGCGTCGACGACCGGGTCGGTGACGGCGAGGGTGACGAGGTGGATCCGCCGTCACCGCCGGTACCGGCTTGGTCCTGCCCGGTCTCGGCGGCCTTCCGCAGTCGGTCGACGATGTCCCGCGCGTCGTCGAGCGACTGCGCGTTGATCGTCGAGCGGACGTTCTCGCGGGTGTAGTCCGGCAGCATCGACACGGTGATGTCGGTGTCCTCGTAGACGTCCGACAGCGCCAGTGGTCCGATCGACTGCTGGACGCCCTTGTAGATGGCGACCGTGCCGCGGTCGGTGCCGACGTAGTAGTGGTCCTGGGTGATCCGCCAGCCGAGGAACACGGCCCCGACCAGGGCAGCGACCGCCACCACGAGCGCGACCGTCCACGAGACCCGACGTCGGATGCGGCGTCGGCGGTCCTCGGCGATGAGCTCCGCGAAGAACTGGTCGGACTCGGGCTCGAAGTGCGAGTCCTCGGGGGCGGTGGTGACCTTGAGCGGGTGCAGCAGGATCGTGGGGAGGCGGATCGGCTTGCGACCGGTCGAGGCCTCGAAGGTCAGGGGAGCAGCCGCGGACCCGACGGTGGTGGCCGCGTCGTCGTCGTCGTCGACCTCGTCCGCGGTGACGTCCATGACGACGACGGTGACGTTGTCGGGGGCGCCGTGGTCGAGGGTCTCCTTGACCAGGCGCTGCGTGACCTGGTTGGCGTCCATGTTCGACGCCAGGGCGTGCCGGATGCGCTCTTCGGCCAGGTACGACGACAGGCCATCGGAGCACAGCAGCCAGCGGTCGCCCGGCTGGATGTCCATGATCGCGGTGTCGACCTCGGGTGCGGCATCGACGTCGCCGAGCACCCGCATGAGCACCGAGCGACGGGGGTGGACCGCGGCTTCCTCCGGGGTGATCCGGCCGCTGTCGACCAGGCGCTGCACGAAGGTGTGGTCCGACGTGATCTGCTGCAGCTCGCCGTCGCGGTGGCGGTAGATGCGCGAGTCACCGATGTGCGCGATCGCGATCTGCTCGCCGACCCGGATCATCGCGGACACCGTGGTGCCCATGCCGGTGAGTTCCTGGTGCTCGAAGACCGTCTCGGTGATGAGCTGGTTCGCGGCGATCAGGGCCGACTGCAGCGCGAACTCGGCGTCGTGGGCCGAGGGGAACTCGCGGTCCACCTCCCTGATGCGCCGGATCGCGATCGCCGAGGCGACGTCGCCGCCGGCGTGCCCACCCATGCCGTCCGCGACCGCGAACAGGTGCGCCCCGGCGTAGCCGGAGTCCTGGTTGTTCGCGCGGATGCGGCCCACGTGGGACACAGCGGCGCTCAACGTGCGAGCGGTCATGCCGGGTTACCGCCGCAGCTCGAACGTCGTCGTCCCGATCGTGATCGGCGTGCGCTCCGTGACGATCAGGGGAGCGCTCACCTTCTGACCGTTGACGAAGGTGCCGTTCGTGGACTCGAGGTCGGTGAGGAGCCAGCCGTCGGCGCGCAGGTCGAGCCGGGCGTGGTTGGTCGAGGTGTAGTCGTCGCGGATCACGACGTTGGACTCGCTGGAGCGGCCGATCGTGATCGGCCCGCCGCCGAGCGGCATCTCCATGCCCTCACGCGCACCCTCGGTGATCACGAGGCGCACCGCTGCCGGCGAGGGCGACTGCGTCGCCGCCGTGGGTTGCCCGATGAGGTCGGTGAACGCACCACCCGAGGCCGCTGCCGGCGCCGCCGCTGCGGGGATCGTCGGGGTCGTCGGGCCGGAGGGAGCCGACTTGGAATCCGTGGGGATCGTGCGCACGCGCTGGCCGAAGAGATCACTGCGCAGGGCGAAGACGATCACGAAGACGAACAGCCAGAGCACCGCGAGGAACGCGAAGCGCAGGACGAGCAGGGTCAGGCCTGTGGTCATCGAGCACCTCCGTCGTTCTCCGGGATCACCCGGAACACCATACGGGTACGACCGATCTCGATGGTGGAGTCCGGCTCCACGATCGCCTGTTGGAAGTGCTGTCCGTTCAGCTTCGAGCCGTTCGTCGAGCCCAGATCCGTGGCCTGGGCGTGCTTGCCGTCCCACAGGACCTCGACGTGCTTCCGGCTCGTCCCGGTGTCCGCGATGGTGATGTCGGCGTCGCTGCCGCGGCCGATCACGGTGCGCCCGCGCTGCAGGCGGTGGCGCTGCGAGCCGATGTCGAGCACGGCGATCCAGGCCACGTCGCGCTGCACCGTGGTGGAGTCGATCTGCAGGATGCCGGTCGACAGGGTGCCGTCCTGCTGCAGCCGGATGGTGACCGGTCCGGAGAACGAGTAGTTCTGCGCGACGGCGTGCTGGTGGGCCATCTGCGTGAGTTCGTCGATGAGCGGACGACCGACGTCGTTCATGCGCGTGAAGTCCGGCGGTGCGAGGCGCACGGTGAACTCGTTCGGCACCAGGATGCGCTCTCGCGACACCACGGCGGCCTTCGTGTCGAGCTCGCGGCGCAGGGCGCTGGAGATCTCGACCGGCTGCACACCGGAGCGGAAGGTCTTCGCGAACGCGCCGTTCACGGCGCGCTCCAGCCCTCGCTCGAAGTTGTCCAGCAGGCCCATGTGTCTCCAGAGTCGTCGGTCGTCAACCACTGCATGGTAGTGGTTGGCGCAGGGGGCAGTCTGTGCGTGGTAGTGTTTTGGGGCTGGCGCGAGTGGCGGAATTGGTAGACGCGCACGGTTCAGGTCCGTGTGCTGGAAACGGCGTGGGGGTTCAAGTCCCCCCTCGCGCACCAGGCGAAACAGCGAAAGGCCCCGGAGGAATCCGGGGCCTTTCGTGTTCCCCCAGGTCCTACCGGGGCGGCCGTCGCCGGTGGGCGGATCAGGTCCGATCGGCGTCCGTCGCGTGGTCGGGATCCGGCCAGGAGGCACGGCTCGACCCCGACACGCCGGGTCCGGAGAACCCGTGGTCGGTTCTTCCCGCACCGCTCGGTGCGAAGAACGGGCGCGCGCTGGGCAGGAAGAGGAGGACCGCGGCGACGACCGACAGCGCGATCGTCAGGAGTCCGAGCTCGCCGCTCGTGAGGCTGAGCACCGCACGGGCCGCGGCGACGACGACCAGCACGATGCGTGCCACCCGCGACCCGGCGGCCGTGCGGACGACCGCCCACCCGACGAGTCCCCAGACCACGATGGCGACGAGCACCGTCAGGACCGTGCCGAGGGCGTTGCCGCCCGTGCCCGCCACGAACTGCAGGACGGTCGCCACCAGGCAGACCGCGACCCAGACGAGCCAGAGCACGAACGACACGGTGACCACCTGCGGTCGGTCCGGGCGACGGGTGAACGGTGTCCTGGTCATGGCTGCACGGTACCGGGCGGGCAGGTCGTACGAGCAGCCGCCCCGCTAGCGTGACCAGGTGACCGATGATCGTGCAGCAGCCCCTCGTCCCGGTGTCGACGTCCCCGATGCCCGTGGGCGGACCGGACTCGACGCCGTCGGCCGTGACCTCGACCGCAACCCCGACGTCGTCGTGCGGGACGTCGAGGTCGTGTCGGACGGCTGGCACGTGCTCCGTCGCACCACGCTCGACGTCCGGCGCCGGGACGGCCGGTGGGACCGGCAGCAGCGGGAGACCTACGACCGCGGGAACGGCGCCACCGTGCTGCCGTACGACGCCGAGCGCCGCACGGTCCTGCTCACGCGGCAGTTCCGGTGGCCGGCGTACGTGAACGGGCACCCGGACGGCATGCTCATCGAGGCGGCGGCGGGGCTGCTCGACGAGGACGACCCCGAGACCGCCGTCCGCCGCGAGGCCGCCGAGGAGCTCGGCATCCGGCTGGGTGAGCTGGTGCGCGTCGGCGACGTCTTCATGAGCCCCGGTTCGGTCACCGAACGTGTCCACTTCTACGTCGGTGCGTACACACCGGCGGACCGGGTCGAGGCGGGCGGCGGGGTCGAGGACGAGGGCGAGGACATCGAGGTGCTCGAGCTGGCACTCGACGAGGCCCTCGCGATGGTCGAGGACGGCCGGATCGCCGACGGCAAGACGATCATGCTGCTGCAGTGGGTGGCACTGCGGTCAGTGGCACCGCGGCGGGTGTCACCCCGACAGGGCTGAGCCGTCCAGGCCCACCGCTCGGGCGATCGTCGTGCGGACCAGGCCCTCGCGGGTCGGGCGGTCGAGGTAGTCGACCAGGGCGTACCCGTTGGTGGCGTCGACGAGCGCGAAGAGCAGGCGTCCCACGCCGTCCGGGTCGTCGGTCCGCAGCACGCCCGCGCGCACCCCGTCGACGACGACCGTGGTCGCGAGGAGCTGCCAGTCGTCCATGACGTCTCGTGCCGCGGTCGCCAGCGCCGCGTTCGTGCGGCCGATGCTCCACGCGTCGGCCCACAGGGTGGCGACGTCGTCGCGCGCGGGATCGGCCATGCAGCCGAGCAGGGTGCGGAGGCCGGAGACGGGGTCGGGCGCAGCGCCGACGATCGCGCGGACCTCGGCGACCTCGGCTGTCGCGACTGTGCGGAACGTCTCGCCGACCAGGTCCTCCATGCTCGGGCGGTAGTGGGCGACGAGCGACGGCGCGACCCCGATCACGGCGGCGACCCCGCGGAGCGTCACCGCCGCGAGGCCCTCGGCGCGCGCCAGGTCGACGGCGGCCGCCGCGATCTGGGATCCGCGTTCGGCCGGGCTGAGGCGCCGGCGGGCCGGTGTCGACGGCATCGTCCCACCGTATCCGCGGGTCACGCGCCTTCGACGACGAACGCCGCCCACAGGTCGGCACGGGTCGCGAAGACGGAGAGGTCGCGGTCCAGGAGTCGGCCGGCGTGCTCGACCCGGGAGCGTGCGGTGTGGCGGTGGATGCCGAGCACCTGGGCGGCGCGGTCGTACTCGCAGTTCTGCTCGAGCCAGGCGCGGACGGTGCGGGTGAGCTCGGTGCCCGCCGACCGGTCGTGTTCGAGCAGGGGAGCGAGGAACGCGCGGGCGACGGCGCCGGCGTCGACGTCCACGTGGGCCAGGTGTGCGAGGACGCCCTCCCGGGCGAGGTCGCCGAACTCGGTGGTGCCCGGTCGTCCTTCGCGCCGACGGTCCAGGGCCTGCACGGCCTCGGTGCGAGCGCGGCCGAACGACCGGTACGCGGCACCGTCCGACAGGCCGGCCCGCAGGTCGAAGCGCCCGACCAGTTCCTCGACGATCGCGGTGCCGTCGGCGCTCACGCACAGGAAGAGGGCGTCGTCGACGGCGAAGAAGAGCTGTCCGGGCCGGTCCTGCACCCACAGTTCGAGCAGGTCGACGACGGTGTCGAGGTCGTGGTCGTCGACGTCGAGGGCCGCGATCCGGACGGGTTCGGCGGGCAGGGGGCCCCACACCTCGCGCGACGTCGACTGGACCACCTCCGGATCGCCGACCGAGAGCATGGTGAGCAGGCCGGTGCGCAGGAGCCCGCGAGCCCGGGCCAGCTCACGGTTCTGCTGCAGCGCGAGTCCGGCGAGGGCGATGACGGACGTCACCACCTCACGACCGGCGCGGTCGAGCGCACCGCCGTTCGCGATCGCGAGCACGCCGCTCAGGTGGCCTCCGCTGCCGAGGGTCTGCAGCGTGAACCCGGTGTGGTGCTCGGTCGTCACCGGCAGGCTCGCCCGCTGTCCCGCGCGCAGCAGGCGCAGCGCCTCGGTCCGGAGCAGCTCGAGGTCCTGCGCGGGCACGCCGTCCGTCGGGTGCCCGCGGTCGAGCCGTCCCGACACGTCGAAGAGCCCGACCCAGCCGTCGAGCTGCCCGGAGAGCTCGGCGATCGTGGCCCCGAGCCCGTCCGGGCGCATCGCTGCGAGCGAGATCGCCCGCTGTGCGGCGAGGGCCCAGGCGTTCCGGGCGTTCGCGTCACGGGCGACCGCTTCGGCGTTCGCCTGCGCGACCGCGATGAACGAGGTCTCGTAGGGCACCTCGAACAAGGGGAGTCCGTACTGCGAACAGGCGGCGACGAGGGCGTCCGGGGTGCCGGCGCGGACGACCTCGGTGCCGAACCCGAGTGCGACGACGCCCCGCTCGACGAGTCGGCGGACGTAGGGGCCGGCGATGTCCTCCGGGACCTCGGCCTCGGCGCCGAACTGGGTGCCCGTGGTCAGCAGTCCCTGCCCGTCGGCCAGGAACGGCGTCGGGTCCTCGAGGTCGGAGCTGTGCAGCCACGACAGCGGGGTGTCGAGGGCGCCCGTGTCCGCGTCGGTCAGCGGGCGGAGGCGGAGGTCGGCACGGTGCAACAGGGAACGCAGCGTCGCGGGCATGGGAGCACCTTATCCACCGGGGCGATCGGACCGGTGCTCGATGTACACGGTGGACAGCCACCGTGGTCACCGCAGGCTCCTACCATCGCCGCATGTCCTCCACCGCAGCACCCTCGATCAGTGCGCCCACCGGCGGCCCCTCGCTGCCCCAGGAACGACGGCTCGTCACGGCCGTCCCCGGCCCCCGGTCACGCGAGCTCATGGCGCGGAAGGCCGGAGCCGTCGCGGCCGGGGTCGGGGTCGCCGTGCCGATCGCCGTCGTCGCAGCCGGTGGCGGGGTCGTCGTGGACGCGGACGACAACTCGTTCGTCGACCTGGGGTCCGGGATCGCCGTGACCAGCGTCGGCAACGCGCACCCCGCCGTCGTCGCCGCGGTCACCGAGCAGGTCGCTGCCTTCACCCACACGTGCTTCACCATCGCCGCCTACGACGGGTACGTCGCGGTCGCCGAGGCACTCAACCGGCTGACCCCCGGTGACCACGAGAAGCGCACGGCGCTGTTCAACTCCGGCGCCGAGGCCGTCGAGAACGCCGTGAAGATCGCGCGCAAGCACACCGGTCGGCAGGCCGTCGTGGTGTTCGACCACGCGTACCACGGCCGCACGAACCTCACGATGGCGCTCACCGCGAAGAACCAGCCCTACAAGGACGGCTTCGGCCCGTTCGCGCCCGAGGTCTACCGGGTGCCGATGTCGTACCCGTTCCACGACGGGCTCTCCGGGCCCGAGGCGGCGAAGCGCGCGATCAGCCAGATCGAGAAGCAGGTCGGCGCGGCGAACACCGCGGCGCTGCTCATCGAGCCGATCCAGGGGGAGGGCGGCTTCGTCGTCCCCGCGCCCGGGTTCCTCGCCGCCCTGTCCGAGTGGACCACGGCGAACGGCGTCGTGCTCATCGCCGACGAGGTGCAGACCGGCTTCGCACGCACCGGGTCGATGTTCGCGAGCGAGCACGAGGGGATCGTGCCGGACGTCGTCACGACCGCGAAGGGCATGGCCGGCGGTCTGCCCCTGTCCGCCGTGACCGGGCGCGCCGAGATCATGGACTCCGCGCACGTCGGCGGGCTCGGCGGCACCTACGGCGGCAACCCGATCGCCTGTGCCGCCGCCCTCGCCGCGATCGACGCGTTCGAGCACGACGGGCTGATCGACCGAGCCCGCGAGATCGGGGACGTGCTGCTCGGACGACTCCGTGCCGCGCAGACGACCGACCCGCGGATCGGTGACGTCCGCGGACGCGGCGCGATGGTCGCGATGGAACTCGTGGATCCCGCCACCGGAGAACCGGACGCCGCACTGACCGGGAAGGTGGTGCGGTCCGCGTTCGAGCACGGCGTCATCGCGCTGACCGCCGGCACGTACGGCAACGTCGTCCGGTTCCTGCCCCCACTGTCGATCGACGACGCCCTGCTCCACGAGGGACTCGACGTCGTCCTGGAAGGACTCGCAACAGCATGACCACCGGCACCACCACCGCCCCTGCGGCCGACCGCACCGACGCCGAACGCGAGCTGCTCGCTCGCGTCCCCACGGGCCTCCTGGTCGACGGCGCATGGCAGCCGTCGGCCGACGGCCGGACCTTCGCCGTCGTCGACCCCGCCACCGGCGAGAGGCTGCTCGACATCGCCGACGCAACCCCCGAGGACGGTGTCCGAGCCCTCGACGCCGCGGAAGCAGCCAAGTCGGGCTGGGCGAGCACACCGCCGCGGCACCGCGCCGAGCTGCTCCGTCGCGCGTTCGACCTGCTGCAGGAACGGCGCGAGGAGTTCGCGCTGCTCATGACGCTCGAGATGGGCAAGCCGCTCGCCGAGGCCCGCGGCGAGGTCGCGTACGGCGGGGAGTTCCTGCGCTGGTTCTCGGAGGAAGCGGTCCGGATCGGCGGCTCGTACGGCACCAACCCGGAGGGCACCGGCCGTGCCACCGTCTCGCACAAGCCCGTCGGCCCCGCGTTCCTCATCACGCCGTGGAACTTCCCGCTGGCGATGGCGACCCGGAAGATCGCACCGGCGCTCGCCGCCGGGTGCACCGTCGTCGTGAAGCCAGCCGAGCTCACGCCACTCACGACCCTGCTGTTCGTCGACCTGCTGCGCGAGGTCGGTCTGCCCGCCGGGGTGGTCAACGTGGTGCAGACCACGCGGGCGGCCGACGTCTCCGCGCCGGTGATCGCCGACCCCCGGCTCCGGAAGCTGTCGTTCACGGGCTCGACGCCGGTCGGACGCACGCTGCTCGCCCAGGCGGCGCAGAACGTGCTCCGGACGAGCATGGAGCTCGGCGGCAACGCCCCGTTCCTGGTGTTCGCCGACGCCGACCTCGACCTGGCCGTGGAGGGCGCGCTCGCCGCCAAGTTCCGCAACACCGGGCAGGCCTGCACCGCCGCGAACCGGTTCCTGGTGCACGAGGACGTCGTCGACGAGTTCACGCGCCGGGTCACCGAACGTGTCGAGGCCATGCGCGTCGGACGCGGCACCGAGGACGGCGTCGCCATCGGACCGCTCATCGACGACCGCGCCGTCGACAAGGCGCACCGCCTGGTCACCGACGCGCTCGACCGCGGGGCGACGCTCCGCACCGGCGGACACCCGGTCGACGGCCCCGGCACCTTCTACGCGCCCACGGTCCTGACCGACGTGCAGTCCGGCAGCGACCTGCTCCGCGACGAGATCTTCGGACCCGTCCTGGCGATCCGGACCTTCCGGACCGAGGACGAGGCCGTGGCCGCCGCCAACGACACCGAGTACGGTCTGGTCGGCTACGCGTTCACCGAGGACCCGGCCCGCGGCCAGCGCCTGATGGAGCGGCTCGAGACCGGCATGCTCGGACTCAACACCGGGGTCGTCTCGAACGCGTCGGCCCCGTTCGGCGGGGTGAAGCAGTCCGGCCTCGGCCGCGAGGGCGGCGGCGAGGGCATCGCCGAGTACCTCGAGACCATGTACACGCTGACCCCGGACCCGTTCCGGAGCACCACCACCGAAGGAGCAGCACGATGATCGAGAGCGACGTCGTCGTCATCGGAGCCGGTGTCACCGGCCTGACCGCCGCGAACCGCCTGCGCGCCGCGGGACTGACCGTCACGGTGCTCGAGGCGCGCGACCGCGTGGGGGGCCGCACCTGGACGAACGACATCGAGGGGGTCACCCTCGAGATCGGTGGCCAGTGGGTCTCGCCCGACCAGACCGCACTGCTCGAGACCCTCGACGAACTCGGACTCGACACGTACGACCGGTACCGCGAGGGCTCCAGCGTCTACGTCGACGCCGAGGGCACCCGCACCGAGTACACCGGCGACATCTTCCCGCTGCCCGAGGCGACGGCGAACGAGATCGAGCGACTCGTGACGGTCGTCGACGAGTACGTCGCAGCGGTCGACCCCGCGCGTCCGTGGGAGTCCCCGCACGCGGCGGCACTCGACGAGGTCTCCTTCCGCGCCTGGCTCCACACGCTGAGCGACGACCGCGTCGCCACCGACAACGTCGAACTGTTCATCGCGGGCGCCATGCTCACGAAGCCGGCACACGCGTTCTCGGCACTGCAGGCCCTGCTGATGGCTGCCTCTGCCGGGAGCTTCACGAACCTGGTCGACGCCGACTTCATCCTGGACAAGCGCGTCGTCGGCGGCATGCAGCAGGTGTCCGAACGCCTCGCGGAGCGCCTCGGTGACGCCGTGCACCTGAACGCGCCGGTGCGCACCCTGCGCTGGACCGACGACGGGGTCGTCGCGTTCACCGACGGCGGCCTCGAGGTCCACGCTCGGCAGGCGCTCGTCGCCGTGCCGCCGCCCCTGTACTCGCGGATCTCGTACGAACCCCCGCTGCCCCGTCGCCAGCACCAGCTGCACCAGCACCTGTCGATGGGCTTCGTCATCAAGGTGCACGCCGTCTACGACCGGCCGTTCTGGCGCGGCGCCGGGCTCTCCGGCACCGCGTTCAGCCCGTACGAGGTCGTGCACGAGGCGTACGACAACACCGAGCACGGCTCGGAGCAGGGCACGCTCGTCGGGTTCGTCTCCGACCAGCACGCCGACGACCTGTTCGCGCTGTCGGCCGAGGAACGGAAGGCCCGCGTGCTCGCGTCACTCGCCCACTACTACGGTGACGAGGCCCGGCGCCCGGTCGTGTACTACGAGAGCGACTGGGGCACCGAGGAGTGGACCCGCGGCGCCTACGCGGCGAGCTTCGACCTGGGCGGGCTCGTCCGCTACGGCGCCGACCAGCGTGCAGCCGTCGGTCCGATCCGGTTCGCGTCGAGCGACCTGGCCGGGCAGGGGTACCAGCACGTCGACGGTGCGGTGCGGATCGGGCGCGAGGTCGCGGCAGAGATCCTGGCCGTGGTCCCGCAACCGGCGGTTCGGTAGTCCCACACCGACGAGGGACGGGAGGCGCGGTGCGAGCCAGCACGGTGCCTCCCGTCCGCCGTCGCGTCCAGACCGCACCATCGCTTGCGTGACCCCGCACGTCGCGGTCCACGGGCGGACCGGCCGTGCCAGCCGGGCCTACGTTGCGGATCATGCACCGTCGCATCTACCTGATCGCGCTGTCCACCGTCGGGCTGCTCGTGAGTCTCCTCGTCGCGCCCGCCACGGCGTCCGCCGACGGCACGTCCATCGTGCCGACACACCTCCCGTACCCGTCCACCGGAACCACAGCCATCGGCACCGGCATCGACGGCACGAACCAGAACGCTCAACTCACCGAGACGCTCCCGGCCGCCGTCGCCCGCAGCTGGCGCAACGCTCCTCCGACCTGCCCGCAGAGCAACGGGATGACCGCATCGACCATCAGCGTCACCAAGACCTTCACGATCGTGGACGAGACCGGGTACCAGTGTTCCTACGTCTCGGCGTACCTGACCACGACCGGAGCGTTGCAGTGGCGCAAGCGCTACCACCTCGCCTTCTCGGCGACCGTCACCGACGGCAAGGTGTTCGTGCTGCACGACCTCCCCGACACCGGGGGATCGCGGGTGGACGCCCTGTCGGCGCGGACCGGCGGGGTGCTCTGGTCGGCGCAGCAGGGCATCTCGGCGGACCAACGCGAGAGCGTCGGTTCCGGGCTGGTCGCCCGCTCATCGAGCGTGCTGTCGGCCGCTACCGGGAAGCCGGCGTTCGACCTCGGGATGCGGTTCGGTGAACACGGCCAGACGCTGATCTCCGGCGGGCGGCTGTACCTGGCCGGCGATGGAGGCGTGCAGGCGTTCGACACGAGGGGGAAGCAGGTGTGGGCGACGAGGTACCCGGCCGGTGGCTACGGGTACTCCGCGAACGTCAACGGGTCGATGCCGTCGCTCCACGAGGGGCTCTTGTACACACCGGGCACGGTCACCACGGTGTTCGGAGCGAAGACAGGCCGGATCGTCCGGACCCTGCCGCCGTCGGCGACCTCGTGGGCCTTCGACGGGAGGGTCGGGTTCGCGACCACGACCGGTACGGCGGCCGTCCCCGCCACGGGCGGCGCGTCCGGCACCCCGGCAGTGCCCGCGACCCTGCGGGCATTCGACCTGACGTCCGGGAAGGTGCTCTGGACGCGCGCACTGCCCCTCGTCGGCGGATCAGGTCAGGCGCCCTCGGAAGCCAGCGCCGCGCCGGTCGTCGCGAACGGGATCGTGTGGCTCGCCCACACGGCGGACTCGGGCAGCCCCACAGGGATCCTCGCCGTCGACGAGCGGACCGGAGCCGTGCGCAACTCGATCGTCGACGCCTGCTCCGCAGGCGGTGGCACCGGCAACCTCGTCGTGGCGCAGCACCGTCTGTTCGTGTCGACAGGGTGCGGTGTCCAGTCGTACGTCCCCAGCCGGTGACGCGTACCGTCCCGGCCATGAGCGACACGACGGCGAACGGATCCAGCGACCCCAGCGAGGCCGAAGCGCAGTACACCGAGGACCTGCCGGACGGGTCACCCACGGGCGACGCGACGAAGGACCCCGCGCAGGACAGTGACACGGACTCCGGCGGCGAGCCCGCCGACCCGCAGCAGTAGCGGCGACCCGAGATCGGACAGGAGGCCCGTGGCGAGACCGCCCCGGGCCTCCTGTCCGTGGTCCCGTCAGTCCAGGGCGACGAGCCGCTCGGCGGCGGAGCGCGCCGCCACGGCCCACGGCCGCGACGGATCGGCCTGGGCGCTCGCCATGGCACCGTCGTAGAGGACGCACAGCTGGAGCGCTGACCAGTCCACGTCCGCAACACCTGCTTCGGTGAGCAGCGTTCGGAAGAGGCCGCGCACCCAGTCACGGTGTTCGAGGGTGATCGCGTGCGTCGGGCGGTCGTCCCCGTACTCCGCCTCGGCGTTGATGAACGGGCAGCCGCGGTACCCGGGCTCGTCGAACCACTCGCCGAGCATGTCGAACACCGCTGCGATCCGCCCTCTGGCGGATGACGCGCGCCCTGGGAGTTCGGCGGAGACGTGCTCCTGCCAGGCACGACTCCGCCCCTGCAGGTACCCGACGACCAGGTCGTCCTTGGTCCGGAAGTGCGTGTAGAGGCTGGCCTTCGAGATGTCGGCCTCGGCTGCGACCTGGTCGACGCCCACCGCACGGATGCCCCGTTCGTAGAACAGTCGGTCCGCCGTCGCGACGGCACGTTCGTACGCGGGACGGCGACGGGTCCTCGGTGCGGGCTGCTCGGACATGACGTTGACTTTACCGCACCGATCTGTACAGTTACCAGCATCAAACCGAACTGATCTGTTCAGATAGGATCTCCACAATGCCCAAGACCGCCCTCATCACCGGCGCCACCAGCGGCATCGGCCGCGCCACTGCCGAACTCCTCGCCGCCCGCGGGATGCACATCATCGTCTCCGGCCGCAGCACCGATCGCGGTGAATCCGTCGTCCAGGGCATCCGCAGCGCAGGCGGGACCGCCGACTTCGTCGCGGCGGAGCTCCGCGACGAGACGAGCGCGAAGGACCTGGCCGCCCGAGCGCTCGAACTCGGCGGCGGCCACGTCGACGTGCTGGTGAACAGCGCCGGTGTCTTCCCCTTCGGACCGACTGCGGAGACCAGCACGGACGGTTTCGACGAGGTGTTCGACATCAACGTGAAGGCGCCGTACTTCCTCGTCGCCGCACTCGCACCCGCCATGGCCGAACGGGGCGAGGGAGCGATCGTGAACGTCACCACGATGGTCGCGGAGTTCGGCACCGCGGGGATGGGCCTCTACGGGGCGAGCAAGGCCGCGCTCGTCCTGCTGACCAAGTCGTGGGCCGCCGAGTTCGGGCCGGCCGGGGTCCGTGTGAACGCGGTCAGCCCCGGCCCGACCCGCACCGAGGGGACCGCGGCGATGGGCGAGAGCCTCGACGCGCTCGCCGCCGGTGGCCCCGCTGGACGACCGGGGACCGCGAACGAGATCGCCGAGGCGATCGTCTTCCTGGCGTCGGACGCCGCGTCGTTCGTGCACGGCGCGGTTCTGCCGGTCGACGGCGGGCGGATCGCGGTCTGAGACCGCACCACCAGACGGACGGGAGGCCCGTGGCGGATCCGCCACGGGCCTCCCGTCCGTCGTGGAGCCGAGTCGAGAGCGTCCGTCAGCCGATGCGGATCAGCTTCTTGTTGACGAACTCGTCGGCCCCCAGGGGGCCGAGCTCGCGGCCGAAGCCGCTCGCCTTGACGCCGCCGAACGGCAGTTCGGGGCTGTCCGCGCCGACGATGTTGACGTAGACCATGCCGGCCTCGAGCCGATCCGCGACGCGGAGTGCCTGGTCGGAGTCGGTCGTGAACAGGTACGAGCCGAGGCCGTACGGGGTGTCGTTGGCGAGTGCGACGGCGGCGTCCTCGTCGGCGACCCGGTACACGGCGGCGACGGGGCCGAAGAACTCCTCGCGGTAGGCGTCGTTGTCCGGCGTGACGTCGGTCAGGATCGTCGGCACGAAGGCGTTGCCCTGGCGGTCACCACCGGTGACGACGGTCGCACCCTGCGCGACGGCGGACGCGAGCTGCTCCTGCAGCCGGTCCGCGGCGGTCGGGGACGACAACGGGCCGAGCTCGGCACCGGGCACGGACGGGTCCGTCGGCGAAACCGCCGACATGGCCGTCGTGAACTTCGCCAGGAAGTCGTCGTACAGGCCGTCCACGACCAGGAAGCGCTTCGGGGCGTTGCAGACCTGTCCGTTGCCCTCGAGGCGAGTGGTGACCGCCGACTCGACGACCGAGTCGAGGTCGTCGGTGGACAGCACGATGAAGGGGTCCGACCCACCGAGCTCGAGCACGACCTTCGTGAGGTTCCGGCCGGCGATCTCGGCGACGGCGGCACCGGCGCGGGCGGACCCGGTCAGCGAGACGCCCTGCACGCGCGGGTCGGCGATGACGTCTGCGGCCTGGTCGTTCGTCGCGAAGACGTTCGTGTACGCGCCCTCGGGGAACCCGGCGTCGTGGAAGATCCGCTCGATCGCCAGGGCCGACTCGGGACACTGCGGTGCGTGCTTGAGCAGGACCGTGTTGCCGATGAGCAGGTTCGGGCCGGCGAACCGGGCGATCTGGTAGGCGGGGAAGTTCCACGGCATGATGCCGAGCAGGACGCCGATCGACGACTTCCGGATGAAGGCGCTGCCCTCGGAGCCGTCGGCCAGTGTGATCGGCTGGTCGGCGAGGAACTCCTCGGCGTGGTCGGCGTAGTAGTCGTAGATGTCGGCGCAGAAGTCCACCTCGCCCTCGGCCTGGTCGATCGGCTTCGCCATCTCGCGCACGATCGTGGCGGCGAGGTCGGCGTGGCGCTCCCGGTACAGGTCCGCGACGCGGTGGAGCAGGGCCGCGCGGTCGGCGACGGTGCTGGTGCGGCCCCACTCGCCGTGGGTCTGGTGGGCGGTGGTGACGGCGGCGCGCAGCTCGTCGTCGGTGATGGTCGGGAACGTCTCGAGGGTCGTGCCCGTGGTGGGGTCGGTGACGGCGTACATGGCGTCCTCTCGTGGTGGGTCAGGCCTGGTCGGTCAGCTGCTTGTTGACGCCGGTGACCGGCTGGTTCTCGTCGAAGCTCTTCGGCAGCACCCGGAAGCCCTTCGTGATGACGAGCAGGTAGGCGAAGCCGATCGCGGCCCACACTCCTCCAGCGATCAGTGCGTCGGCGTGGAGCTGCGACCAGAGCACACCCGTCAGGACCATCGCGAGCCCGGGCAGGACGATGTACTTCCACCGGTCACCCGCGGTGTGGCGGCGGCCCTGCCGGACGGCGAAGTGCACGATGACGCTCGCGTTGACGAAGGTGAAGGCGACGAGGGCGCCGAAGTTGATGTACGACGAGATGGTGTCGAGCGAGAAGCTCATCGCGAGCAGCGTGACCGCGCCGACGAAGACCACGTTGAACACCGGGGTGTGCGTGCGCGGGTTGACGTAGCCGAACACCCGCTTCGGCAGGACGTTGTTCCGACCCATCACCATGAGCATGCGGGCGACGCTCGCGTGCGACGCGAGCCCCGACGCCAGCGCGGCGACGAACCCGGCCGACACCAGGACCGCCTGGAACACCGGGCCACCGACGAGCAGGCCGATCTGGGGCAGCGGGTCGTCGGTGAACTCGCCGAACGGGGTGTTCGTCGGGAACCGCAGCTGCGCGAAGTACGCGGACACCAGGAAGATCGCGCCGCCGAGCAGCACCGTCAGCATGATCGCCTTCGGCATGATCCGGATCGACTTCGCCTCTTCCGTGTACATCGTCACGGCGTCGAAGCCGATGAACGAGAAGCAGACCACCGTCGCACCGGTGAGCAGGGCGGACATCGTCACACCGTCGTGCACGAACGGCTCGGTGCTCGCGATCGTGCCGGCGCCGGCACCGTGGACGAGTTCGATGACGGTGAAGACCACGAACGCGATCATCGCCAGGATCGCGCCGATGAGCAGCACCATGTTGAGGTTCGACGTGCCACGCATCGACAGGCAGATCACCGTCGTCACGAACACCGTGTAGACGACGACCGTCACCCACGACGGCAGTGCCGGGAACACCTGCTCCAGGTAGAGCCGGATGATCAGGGCGTTCACCATCGGCAGCAGCAGGTAGTCGAGCAGGGACGCCCAGCCGACCATGAACCCGAGGTTCGGGTGCATCGACTCCCGCACGTACGTGTAGGCCGAACCGGCCGCCGGGTAGACCCGGACCATCTTCCCGTAGCTGATCGCCGTCAGGGCCATGATGACCAGCGCGATCAGGTACGCGCTCGGCACGGCGCCGTCGGTCTGCCCGGAGACGATGCCGAAGGTGTCGAACACCACCGTCGGGGTCATGTAGCCGAGGCCCAGGCCGACGATCGCCCAGAGTCCGAGGCTCCGCTTCAGGGAACCGCCGCGCGCAGGTGGTGCCGGAGCTGTCGGTGCGGGGACCGCGGTCGGTGATGCCATGTGCGTTGACTTCCCTGCTGGGTCGGGGGACGGGCAGCGCCGGAGCTGGGCTGGGCAGCGTCGCCCGGACTGGTTCGGAGCAACATACCGATGTGCGAGTGCTGGGCGGACCGGCCGCGGTGTACAGGAGTCGGGCAGCCGCTGTACACCGCGGCGATGGCTCAGACCGCTGGCTGTTGCTGCGTGATGCAGTGCAGCCCGCCGCCGCGCTCGAAGACCTGACGAGCGTCGATCGAACGCACCTGACGACCCGGGTACACGTCGGCGAGGATGCCGCGGGCGCGGTCGTCGGCAACGGCGTCACCGAACGCGCAGGCGATCACGGCGCCGTTCACCACCACGTGGTTGACGTAGTTCCAGTCGACCGGGCCGTCGTCGTCGGTCAGGGTCGACGGGGCCGGCAGTTCGACGATGGTCGCGTCCGTGGCCTGCTCGAGCGCCCGACGGATCTGCGGCATCACCAGGTGGTCCGGGTGGCCGGCGTCGGGCTGCGCGTGCAGCAGGACGGTGCGGGACGTCGTGGTGGCGCTGGACGCGCTGGTGGCGCTTGAGGCGCTTGAGGCGGTGGTGGCGCTGATGTCGCTGGTGCCGCTCGGCGCGCCCGCGAACGTCGCGACCATGTCGACGTGGCCCCGGGTCCCGAACCCGTCGTAGTCACGGGTCAGGCCGCGGGGCAGCCAGACCACGTCCGTCGCGCCGATCGTCCGGGCCAGCTCGAGTTCGACACGCTCACGGTCGGCGTACGGGTTCCGTCGCGGATCGAGCTGCACGGTCTCCGTCACCAGGACCGTGCCCGTGCCGTCGACGTGGATCGCCCCGCCCTCGTTCACGAGCAGCGACGGGATCCGCCGTGCACCGGCGGAGGCCGCGACCGTGGCGGCGACCTCGGCGTCTCGGGTCCACGTCGACCAGGAGTTCGCGCCCCAGCCGTTGAAGACCCAGTCCACGGCGCCGAGCTCGCCGGTCACGTCGTCGACGACGAACGTCGGCCCGATGTCGCGCATCCAGAAGTCGTCGAGGGGCGCTTCGAGCACCTCGACCGCGGTCGACAGCAGGCGACGAGCGTCGGCTCGCGCGACCGGGTCCACGACGATCGTGACGGGCTGGTGCTCGCTGATCGTGTTGGCGGTGGTCGCCCACGTCCGTCGCGCCGCCTCGGCGCTCGCCGCGTCGTCACCGAGCGTCAGGCCGGGGCGCGGGAACGCCATCCAGGTGCGTTCCTGCGGAGCCGTCTCGGGAGGCATCACCCACGTCATGCGCGCACCTCCGGTCCGGCGTCGGTCGCCGCCACCCCGATGGCCGCGTCGATCGCATCGCGTGCGCCGTACGCGTGGCGGTCCTCGTCGACCGGGGCGACGAGCCCCGCGTAGAGGTCGGGGCGACGGGTCACGTAGAAGGGGAACAGTCGGAGCCACTCCGTCCGGGCTTCGAGGTCGAGGTCCGCCACGAGCACCGCGTCGGCGTCACGCGGTGCCTCGGCGAGGACGCGGCCGAACGGGTCCGAGATGAAGGACGACCCGTAGAAGGTGATGTCGCCCTCGTCGCCCCAGCGGTTCGGGACGACCATGAACTGGCCGGCGGTGATGCCGTTCGCGACGATGACCTGCCGCCAGATCGGAGCGGTGTCGAAGTCCGGGAACGTCGGCTCGGAGCCGATCGCCGTCGGGTACACCAGGACCTCGGACCCGGCGAGGCCGTAGGACCGGGCCACCTCGGGGAACCACTCGTCCCAGCACGTCGGCAGTCCGACGCGTGCGCCGAGACCCGCCGGCTCGTACACCGGGAAGGCGTCGTCGTCCGTGCCCGGGCGGAAGTACGTGTCCTCGTAGTAGCCGGCGCTGATCGGGATGTGGGTCTTGCGGGTCCGGCCGACCAGGGTGCCGTCGGGGGCGACGAGGACGGCGGTGTTGTAGCCGCGGGGGTCGTCGGGCTGGTCGTCGTCGGCAGGGCGCTCGTACAGCGAGGCGTGGACGAACACCCCGTGCTCGATCGCCTGTGCGCGGGTGAAGGTGACCGTCGGGCCGTCCTCGAGCGACTCGGCGAGGTCCTTCGGGACACCACTGGCCGGAGTGTCGCCGGGGTAGCGGCGCAGGGTGAGCTCGGGCAGGAACACCGCCGCGGCGCCGTTGGCCGCGGCGGTGGCGATGCCGTCGGCGAGTTGTGCTCGGTGGGCAGCGGGGTCTTCGAGCCAACGCACCTGCACGAGGGCGACGCGGGTCGAGCGGCGGGGGGTGCCGGTGTCCTGGTGCAGGGGAGACGGGTGCGGGGGAGCGATGACGACGTCCATCCCGCCATTGTTGATCGCATGGTCAATGAGCGCAAGTGCTGTGTGCGGTCACACTCCGGAACAAGCCGCGCAGGGCTGACGAGACGGGGGCGACGGATTGACCGTGCGGCACTGAGGTCATACCGTTGTGGTCACGAGCGTCAGGCTTGGACTGACGTGCTTACCTCGAGAACCCCTCGCTCAGCCGGGGGGTTTTCTGTTCGTCCGGTGGCGGATCCGGGGCTCGGAACGTTCGAGAGTTGGGTGGGGTGATGAGCGAACCCATCGTCACGCCGCTCGGCTTCTCGCACGTGCGCCTCACGGTCACCGACATCCGCCGGAGCAAGGCCTTCTACGAGCAGCTGTTCGGCATGTCGCCCGGCAGTGACTTCAGCGACCAGATCGACGACCCGACGATCCACGACGACCCGTGGCGGACCTACGGCGGGTGCTCGTTCACGTTCTGCGGGCAGACGCTCGGCCTGCGACCGGTCGCCCCCGCCGAGGACCGGTTCGATCCCGACCGAGTCGGCCTCGACCACGTGTCGTTTCGCGTCGGGTCCGTCGACGACCTGCACGCCGCCGTCGAGCGGCTGGACGCCGCCGGCATCGAGCACGGCGACGTCACCGACCTGCCGCCGTTCGGCCTGGTGATCCTGTCCGTGCAGGACCCCGACGACGTCAACCTGGAGTTCGCGGCACCTCGACCCTGAGTCGCGGTCCGCTGGTGTCCGCTTGCCGCGTCCGTCACCCGGACCTCCAGGTGCCACGGAAGCGGGGAGCGTTGCCTGATCGCGTCAGATCTCAGGAGGAGACAGCATGAGCAAGACCTGGTTCATCACCGGAGCGTCGAAGGGCTTCGGCCGCGAGTGGGCGGAAGCCGCCCTCGAACGTGGAGACTCCGTCGCCGGCACGGCCCGCGACACCGACGACGTGCAAGCACTCGTCGACCAGTACCCGGACACGTTCCTCGGACTGCAGCTCGACGTGACCGACCGTGCCGCCGACTTCGCGGCCGTGCAGCGCGCGGCGGAGCACTTCGGCTCGCTCGACGTCGTCGTGAACAACGCCGGCTACGGCCACTTCGGCATGGTCGAGGAACTCACCGAGGACGAGGTCCGCGCCCAGCTCGAGACGAACCTGTTCGGAGCGCTCTGGGTGACCCAGGCCGCGCTGCCGATCATGCGGGAGCAGGGCTCCGGGCACGTCATCCAGGTGTCGAGCATCGGCGGGATCAGCGCGTTCCCGACGGTCGGCGCCTACCACGCGTCCAAATGGGCGCTCGAGGGGCTGTCGCAGTCCCTGTCGCAGGAGGTCGCCGGCTTCGGCATCCAAGTGACGCTCATCGAGCCGGGCGGCTTCTCGACCGACTGGTCCGGGCCGTCGTCGAAGAAGAGCGACGAGATCGCCGCGTACGCCGACGTCCGCGAGGCCGCGTCGAAGCGCCCGTCGGCCGCCGACCCCGGCAAGCCCGAGGCGACCCGCTCGGCGATCCTGAAGGTCGTCGACGCCGAGCAGCCGCCCCTGCGCGTCTTCTTCGGCAAGGCGCCGCTCGGCATCGCCGAGCAGGACTACGAGTCCCGCCTGGCGACCTGGCGCGAGTGGCAGCCGGTGTCGGAGGAGGCACACGGCGCCTGACGGCCCAGCGTTCAGAGCCGCGTGCTCGTCGCGCCGATCACGGACAGCAGCCGGAGCCGCTCCGCGCTCTCGCTGCCGGGCTCCGCGGTGTGGACCAACAGCGTCCGGGAACTCTCGGGGTCGTTCAGCACCTGACACTGCAGCGTGAGCAGGCCGACCTCCGGGTGGCGGTACCGCTTCACGTCACGGGGTCGCACGCCGACCTCGTGACGTGCCCAGACGTCGCGGAACTCCGCACTCGTCCCGAGCAGGTGTTCAGCCAGGCGCGCTGCGCGGGATCCAGGGCCTCGGCGTGCGAGGACGCCCCGGAGCCCCGAGGCGTACATCCGCGACAGGAACGCGTGGTCCTCGATCGGGTGCACGTCGCGGGACCCGGGGTCGGCGAACCACCGGTAGCCGATGCTCCGGTCGTCGCCCCGGCGGCCGCGCGCATCACCGGTCAGCTCGACGGCGAGCGGCGTCTGTTGCAGTGTCTCGCCCAGCTCGGTGACGATCTCGGCGGGGCTGTCGGCCAGCCGGTCGAAGATGCGCATCATCCCCGGGCTGACGTGGTCCCCTCCGGAGGCGGCCGCTGGTGGCTCGTGTCCGGCGAGGCGGAAGAGGTGGTCGCGCTCGGCGATCGTGAGCCGCAGTCGCTGCGCGATGGACGCGAGCATCTGGTCGGACGGCTGCGGGCCGCGCTCCCGCTCCAATCGCGCGTAGTAGTCGACGGACATATTGCTCAGCAGCGCCGCTTCCTCGCGGCGCAGTCCGGTCGTGCGACGCCGTTGCCCGCGCGCGAGGCCGACGTCCTCGGGCTGGAGTGCAGCGCGACGCCCGCGGAGGAAGCCCGCCAGGGATGCTCGGTCGATCACGGCCCCATCCTCTCCCGGACACGACGGCGTATCCACGGATCGTCGGGCCGTGGTTGCGGATGCGGAGGGCGGGGACCATCGTCCTGAGCGTCGTCCCCGGCGTTCACGACGAAAGAGGCGAACCATGGCACGGACCGAACAGCTGCCCCTCCCGGAGCTCACGGGTCGGAGGGTCCTGGTGACCGGCGCGAGCGACGGCATCGGTCTGGAGATCGCCGCCCGGTTCGCCGGAGCCGGAGCCGAGGTCGTCATGCCCGTGCGGAACCGCGGCAAGGGGGCGACGGCGGCGGCTCGGATCAGCGAGCGGCACCCGGCGGCGTCCGTCGTCCTCGAGGACCTCGACCTGTCCTCGCTCACGTCGATCGCGGCGCTCGGCGACCGGTTGCGGTCCGACGGCACGCCGATCGACGTGCTCGTGGGGAACGCCGGCGTGATGACACCGCCGGAACGCGGGACCACCGAGGACGGCTTCGAGCTGCAGTTCGGCACGAACCACCTCGGCCACGTGGCGCTGGTCCGCGGAGTGCTGCCCCTGCTCCGCGCAGCGAGGGGCCGGGTCGTGATGCAGACGAGCGTGGCGGCGCGGCGTGCGTCGATCCGTTGGGACGACCTGCAGTCCGAGCGGGACTACGACGGCATGCGGGCGTACGCGCAGTCGAAGCTCGCGTGCGCCCTCTTCGCTCTCGAACTCGGTCGGAGGAGTCGCTCCGGCGGGTGGGGTGTTACGAGTGCGGTCAGCCACCCGGGCGTCGCCCCGACGAGCCTGCTCGCCGCCCGCTCCGAGATCGGCCGTGGCGTCGACACCCCGCAGGTCCGGGTGATCCGGTGGCTGTCGGCGCGTGGGCTGCTCGTGGGGACGCCGGCCACGGCAGCGGAGCCGGCCCTGCTCGCGGCCACGGCTCCGGACCTCGACGGCGGGTTCGCCGGGCCGAGCGGCATCGGGCAGCTCGGGGGCCCGGCCGGACGTCGGGCGCCGTGGGCCCCGATGCTACGGACCGAGGACGCCGCACGGCTCTGGGATGCGTCCGAGGCGCTGGTCAGCTGATGATGTTGACCGCGCGCGAGATGACCAGGGCCAGCAGGATGAACCCGCCGAGTGCCTGGTAGGCCATGATCATCTTCGCGCGCACGGTCATCGGCATGGTGTCGGTCGGGCTGAACGCCACCATGTTCGTCATCGCGACGTAGAGGTAGTCGAGGTAGACCGGACGCCACGCGGCGGTCTTCGGGTCGGTCTCCTGGGGGAACTGGAAGTCGGCCTCGTCACTCGTCCACAGCTCGGGACGACGACGAGCCACCGGCCCGCCCCGGTCGAGCTCCCAGTACACGAGCCCGAACGCGATGATCGTGCTCACCCACACCTGCAGGGCGGTGAGCAGCACGGCACCGCCGTCGGCCTGGCCACCGAGGAGCACCTCGATCGTCCGGACCACGGTCAGCTGGTTCGCGACGGTGAGCAGGATCGCCAACGAGAAGGACACCCACCGCGACCAGGTCGTCTCGCGGGTCAGTCGTCGCGGGTTGAAGACGACGAGCGGGATCAGCAGCAGGACGCCGAGGACCGGGACCACCCACGACGGGAAGAACAGCACCTCGCTCGGCAGGAACAGGCTGAGCCCGAGGTTCACCAGGACGGCGATCGCCACCGGCGCGCGGTGTTCGTGGCGGTGGCGGGTCCTGGTCGGGGTCACGGTGTGAGTGTCGCGCACCGGCCGGGCGCGGAGGTGACCCGCGGCGGCGCGTCGGTCCGTCGTGTCCACCGCTCGACGGACGCGGGGTCGCCCCGGAGGTGCACGACGGCGCACCGAGCGGCGGACGACACCGGATCGCCACCGGTCGAGGCTGGAGCCATGACCGAACGCATCCACCGCCCCGTCCGTCTCGTGGCAGCAGCCGTCCTCGCCGGGGGCCTGGCCCTCACCGCGACCGGCTGCTCCTTCATCCAGCAGCAGACCGGCGACGCCTGGGCCGTCACGTACCAGGTGCAGGTCGACGGGCCGGCCGGGTCGGAACTGACCGACGTCCGCGTCGAGGGTGCCGAGAAGCGCGGCGACGCCCCGGAGGTGCACCGGCTCGGCACGCAGGAGACGGGCACGCAGAAGACGGGTTCGCAGGAGACGGGTACCTGGAAGCACGAGTCGATCGTCCTCGCCGAGCAGCGCGCCTCGGTCCGGGCGACCCCGGCGCGGGGCGCGACGGCGACCTGCCGGATCCTGCTCGACGGCAAGCGCGAGATCGCCACGGAGACCGCGGCCGCGGGTGAGCCCGTGACGTGCTCGGTCGACACCCCCGCGTTCGACTGAAGGGTTCCCACCGCGGTGCAGCACGACGTCGCCTGAGGGGGTGACAATGGCGGGCCGTCGGGGTATCGTTGCGGCATCACGACTGGCCGTCATTCCCGACAAGGGGAGGCGGCCAGTTTTCTTTACGATGACGGTGTGACGAGCACCTACGCGAAGCCGTTCCTGTCCGTCGAGGACCAGCTGGAGCTCATCGAGCGACGCGGTCTTCAGATCGGAGACAAGACGACCGCGCTCAACGCCCTGGCGTCGATCGGGTACTACCGACTCTCCGGGTACTGGTATCCCTTTCGCGTTCCTGCAAGCGCAGAGGATGAGGCGCGCCCGTCCGACTTCGTTGCAGGCTCGAGTCTGGCCGACGTCATCGCGAGCTATCGGTTCGATGAAGCGCTGCGAGCCGCGGTTCTCCTCGCGCTGTCACGGGTCGAGGTCGCTCTCCGATTTCGGATCGGGCACCTCCTGGGACGAACGGGACCGTTCACCCATACCGATCCTTCAGCGTTGAGCTCAGATTGGACTCGATCGAGGAACCGCAGTTGCAGCGGGCCGAACTGTACGAGCGCCTGCGATCACATTGAAAGCGACCACCAGTCGTGGCTTCGGAAGCAGGCTCGCGCCGAGGAGCTGTCGAACGAGACTTTCATGCCGCACTTCGAGGCTACCTACGGGAGACCGTTGCCGGTTTGGGCGGCAACGGAGGTCATGTCCTTCGGCACGCTCAACAGGCTGTTCGGCGGTATGAGCCAGCGGCACCGACAACAGATCGCAATCGACTTCGACCTGTACCTCCCCGACGGCAACGGGGACGCAGCTGCCCTGAGCAACTGGCTCGAGCACCTGCGACAGGTCCGCAACACCGCGGCGCACCATGCCCGGTTGTGGAACCGGAACCTGACCGCTCCCCTCGCCGTGCCTGAGGGCGCTCCTGAGCTGGCTCACCTCCGAGAGCAGGCAGACGAGATCAGCGGGACGACGCCGGTCTCGCGTCCGTCGAGCCGTGTCTACGGCACACTCGTCGTCCTCGCGTACTTCCTCGTGCGCATCGACGGCTCGAACGAGACACGCGATGGGCTCCGTGACCTGATCGAGTCGTTCGCCGGTGACAGCGCCGAGAAGTTGCGTGGAATGGGATTCCCGCAGGGGTGGGAAGCCGAACGAGTGTGGCAGCCCGACTACGCGAGAGACCGCGTCCTACTCGAGCGGGCAGAAGCTCTGCGAGGGATCGACTTGCTGTACCCAGTCGATGCGGCAGCTCGGCTCTGGCACAAGGAGTCTCAATCGAAGCAGCGGAGCCGGCTCGGCTACTACCGGAAGCAGGGTGCCGTACTCGCAGTGCCGGGCGCGCAGGCGCACCGGTACCCCGCATTCCAGTTCAACGACGAGACTGGTGACCTCTTCCCCGTCGTCATCAACGCCAACCGCCGCCTGTTGCAGGGTGGCGACGGGACAGAGCAGCAGCGGTGGGATGCCCTGCAGTGGTGGAGCGTGCAGCAGGCTGTGCTCGGCTCCGACTCCCCACGCCGTGCGCTGGAAGCCGGGTCGTTGACGAACGCGCTGCTCGACTCGTTGCTGCCCCCGCTGCCGGAGACTGACCTCCTCGGCTGACAGATCAGCCCCTGACGGGCGTCGCGAGCACGAGCGGCTCGACCTCGGAGCCGAGCAACCGCCCGGCCGCCCGCAGTCCGGACAGCAGCGCGCCGTGCACGGTCGCCGGGTCGTCGCCCCACGTGGCCTCGCCGGCGAGCTGCACCCGGCCGGACGGCGCGCCGAGCAGGTCGTGGTCGTCCGGTGACGCCCCGACGTGCAGGTACGAGTAGGAGCCGCGTGCGAACGGGTCGTCGGCCCACCGGGTGATGCGGAACGCCTCGGGTTCGGGGACCGACGGGCCGAACATCCGCCGCAGGCCGCCGATGCCCTCTTCCACGATCATGGCGTCCGGCAGGGTCTCGAGGCGCCGGGCCCCGGTCCCGCCGACCAGGGCGGCCAGCACGGGCGCTCCGGTCACGCGGGACATGTCGTACCAGGAGTGCCAGTCGACACCGGCCGACCCCTGCTGGCGGACCACCCACGACTCGCCCCAGAACCGCTCCGGGAACCGCAGGAACACCTTGTCGTAGACGCCCATCCCGAGTCGGCCCATCGCACCGGTGACCGTCTCGGCGAGCGGTGGGTCGAAGGTCACGTCGCCGGCCTGCAGCACCCCGAGCGGGACGGTCACGACGACGTCGTCCGCCGTGACCGACGAACCGTCCGCGAGTCCGACCACGACACCCGTCGCGGACTGCGTCACCGACCGCACGACCGCGGACAGCCGGACGTCGAGCCCCTCGGCCAGGGCGGCGGCGTACTGCGCGTAGCCGCCGGGGAAGACCACCTCGTCGCCGGGGACGTGTTCCTCTTCGAGGCCGCGGGCGTCGAGGACGGTCACGGGTGCGCCGCAGAGGTCCTCGGAGCGGTGCGCCATGTACTCGCGGACCCGCGCGGCCCGGTCGCCCTGCCACTGCAGGGACCGCAGCACGGTGTCGACGGCGGCCGCGTACGTCGAGGGCGGTGGAGCGTGTGCGACGACGGTGTCCAGGGCGGCGTCGACGGTGTGCAGGTCCGCGACGAACGCCGAGGCCGAGGCCTCGGACAGCGGCGCGCCGGAGGGGCCGTGCCACGCGATCGGCCGGCCGTCGAACTGGAAGCTCCCGACGGTGAACTCGACGGTCTCGATGCCGAACCGGGGCGCCAGGGCCCAGAGCGGGTTGTTGTCGACGCCGTGGATCCACGAGGCGCCGAGGTCGACGGGCACGCCGAGCGCGGTGTCGGTCCAGGTGCGGCCGCCGACCCGGTCGCGGGCCTCGAGCACGACGACCCGCTGGCCGTCGAGGGCGAGCGCCCGGGCAGCGGCGAGCCCGGCGACCCCGGCCCCCACCACGACGACGTCGGCATCGAGTGCAGCCATCAGTGGCCTCCTGTCAGGGGTGCCATCAGCCGCGCCGCCAGGCTCGGCCGTCCGGTCAGGGCTTCTTCGCGGTCGGCCAGGTCGGTCGCCACGAGTCCGGCGTTCGCCCCGAGGAACCGGAGCGGCTCGGGCTCCCAGTCGGGCGAGCGGTGGTTCACCCACGGCAGTGCGGTGAGCGGCGACGCGACCCCACGCACGAGGTCGGCGAGCGTCCGCCCGGCCAGGTTCGTCGTGGAGAGTCCGTCACCGACGTAGCCGCCGGCGGTGCCGACGTGCCCGTCCCAGGTGACGGACGCGCACCAGTCGCGCGGCACCCCGAGCGGGCCGCCCCACGTGTGGGTGATCGGGGCGTCGGTGACGGCGGGGAACAACTCCACCAGGGACTTCCGCAGGTGCTCGAAGACGCGTGGCACCCGGTCGTAGCCGGGGGTGATCGCGGACCCCCAGTGGTAGCGGGCTCCGCGTCCGCCGAACGCCAGTCGGTCGTCCGCCGTGCGCTGCCCGTACACGAGCAGGTGCCGGTAGTCGGAAAACGTCTGCCCGTGCTCCAGGCCGATGCGGTCCCACACCGCCGCGGGCAGCGGAGCGGTCGCGATCATGAGCGAGTAGAGCGGCAGGATCCGCCGCTTCGTCTGTTCGAGCTGTGCGCCGTACCCCTCGACCGCGATGACGACCGCGCCGGCCGTGACGGTCCCCCGCGACGTGACCACACGCCCGTGGTCCCACGACGAGGCGGGCGTGTGCTCCGCGATCCGGACGCCCCGGGCCTCCAGGGCAGCCGCCAGGCCACGCACCAGTGCTGCGGGCTGCACCCGCGCGCAGTCCGGGGTCCACGCGACCCCCGCCGATCCGGCGGCGTCGCCGGGCCGTGCCGCGCGCCAGGTCATGGCGTCGCCCCACTCGGCCGACGAGGCGACCTCGTCGTGCGCCGCGCGTTCCTGCACGGCGGAGCGCGCGTAGAGGACGGTGCCGCCCTTCACGTAGTCGCAGTCGACCCCGGCTTCGGCCGCTGCGCGGCCGACCTCGTCAACGGTGTCGCGCATCGCTGCGCGCAGCGCGAGTGCGGCGTCGCGGCCGTGCTCGCGCGCGACGGACTCGGCGGATCGCGGGAACAGCGCCGAGCACCAGCCCCCGTTGCGACCGGAGGCGCCGAACCCGGCGATCTCGCGTTCCAGGACGACGATCTGGAGGCCCGGGTCGGCCTGGTGCAGGTACCAGGCCGTCCAGAGACCCGTCAGTCCACCGCCGACGATCGCGACGTCCGCGGTCGTGTCGCCGTCGAGCGGCGGCCGGGGCGCCAGGTCGTCGCGTCCGGTGGACGCGAGCTGGTCGAGCCAGAACGAGACGCCCCGGTAGCCGCTCACGGTCAGATCTTCGACGAGGCCTCGGACAGGACGCTCCGCAGGATCGAGGTGATCTCGCGGAACTCCGGCTGCCCGATGGTCAGCGGCGGAGCGAGCTGCACGACCGGGTCGCCACGGTCGTCGGCCCGGCAGTACAGGCCGGCGTCGAACAGCGCCTTCGACAGGAACCCGCGCAGCAGCCGCTCGGACTCGTCGTCGTCGAAGGTCGTCTTGGTGGCCTTGTCCTTGACGAGCTCGATGCCGTAGAAGTAGCCGTCACCGCGGACGTCACCGACGATCGGCAGGTCCTTCAGGGTGTCGAGCTCGGCCTTGAACAGCGGGGCGTTCTGCCGCACGTTCGCGAGCAGGCCCTCTTCCTCGAAGATGTCGAGGTTCTCCATCGCGACGGCGGCCGACACCGGGTGCCCGCCGAACGTGTACCCGTGGTAGAAGGTCGTGTCGCCCTTGGAGAACGGCTCGAAGAGCTTGTCGCTGATGATGGTCGCGCCGATGGGGGAGTAGCCCGAGGTCATCGCCTTCGCGCACGTGATCATGTCCGGCACGAAGTCGTAGGTGTCGCAGGCGAACATGGTGCCGATCCGGCCGAAGGCGCAGATCACCTCGTCGGAGACGAGCAGGACGTCGTACTCGTCACAGATCTCGCGCACCCGCTGGAAGTACCCGGGCGGCGGGGTGAAGCAGCCGCCGGAGTTCTGCACCGGCTCGAGGAACACCGCCGCGACGGTGTCGGGGCCCTCGAACTCGATCATCTCGCGGATGCGTTCGGCCGCCCAGAAGCCGAACTGCTCCTCGGTGCCGCCCGGGAAGCCCATCTCCTCGGCGCGGTAGTAGTTCGTGTTCGGCACCCGGAAGCCACCGGGCGTCAGGGGCTCGAACATCTGCTTCATCGCCGGGATGCCGGTGATCGCCAGGGCACCCTGCGGGGTGCCGTGGTAGGCGACCGCGCGCGAGATGACCTTGTGCTTCATGGGCTTGCCCTGGAGCTTCCAGTAGTACTTCGCGAGCTTGAAGGCGGTCTCCACCGCTTCGCCGCCACCGGTCGAGTAGAAGACCTTGTTGAGGTCACCGGGGGCGTGCTCGGCCAGGCGGTCGGCGAGCTCGATGGCCGCCGGGTGCGCGTAGGACCAGATCGGGAAGAAGCTCAGCGTCTCCGCCTGCTTCGCGGCCATCTCGGCCAGGCGCTTCCGCCCGTGGCCGGCGGCGACGACGAACAGGCCGGAGAGCCCGTCGATGTAGCCCTTGCCGTGGCTGTCGTAGACGTGGTGGCCCTCGCCGCGCACCATGATCGGCACGTCGGCACCGGCCTGGTTCGCACCGTGCCGGGCGAAGTGCATCCACAGATGGTCCCGGGACTTCCGCTGCAGGTCGGCGTCGTCGACCGGGGCGAACGGGTCGTAGGAGTGGAGCCGCGTGGGCTGTCCGGTCGTCTGGTCTGAGATGGTCATCGCGTTCCCCAGTCGTAGAGCTGTTTGCGGAGTTGCAGGTAGACGAAGGTCTCGGTGCCGGCGACGCCCGGGATGGCCCGGATCGTGCCGTTGAGCAGTTCGATCAGGTCGTCGTCGTCCTCGCAGACGACCTCGACCATCAGGTCGAAGCTGCCGGCGGTCATGACGAGGTAGTCGACCGCCGGCAGCTGTTCGAGGGCATCGGCGACTGTTCGGGTGTCGCCGCTGACCCGGATGCCGATCATCGCCTGCCGGTGGAAGCCGAGCTGCATCGGGTCGGTGACTGCGACGATCTGCATGACGCCGGTCTCGGTGAGCTTCTGGACTCGTTGCCGGACCGCCGCCTCGCTGAGACCGACGGCCTTGCCGATCTCGCCGTACGGACGGCGGCCGTCCGCCTGGAGTTGTTCGATGATCCGCTTCGAGGTGTCGTCGATCGGTCCCGGACGTCGTGGTGCTGCCGCCATGCCGGACAGCATGGCAGCGAGGCTCGGAGCGCGCAAGGGATTCCGTTGTGAACACCGTGTTTCGCGACGATTTCCGTTGTTACGGTTCTCCACAACCTCCGAATCCGTCTTCCGCGCCGCCGGAATCCGTGTCAGGATCACCGCCATGCTGGACACGACGGAAACGGTGACCACGACGCACGAGGTGCGCAACTTCGTCGGTGGGTCGTTCGTCGAGTCGGGCGCGGACACCCGGTTCGACCTGGTCGACCCCACCACCGAGCAGGTCTACGGCACGTCCCCCGTGTCCACGGCCGCCGACGTCGACGCGGCCTTCACCAGCGCGAGCACCGCCTTCGCGACCTGGCGCCGCACGACCCCCGGCGAACGGCAGCTCGCGCTGTTCCGGATCGCGGACGCCATGGAGCAGCGGGCATCGGAGTTCGCCGACCTCGAGTCCCTCGACACCGGCAAGCCCCGGGCCACCCTGGTCGAGGACGAGATCCTGCTGTCCGTCGACCAGATCCGCTTCTTCGCCGGAGCCGCCCGCAACCTCGAGGGCCGCAGCGCCGGCGAGTACATGGCCGACCACACCTCGTTCGTCCGGCGCGAGCCCATCGGCGTCGTCGCCCAGGTCACCCCGTGGAACTACCCGCTCAACATGGCGGTGTGGAAGTTCGCCCCGGCGCTCGCCGCGGGGAACACCACCGTGCTCAAGCCGAGCGACACCACCCCGCTCTCCACCCTGCTGCTCGCCGAGGTCGCCGCCGAGTTCCTGCCGCCCGGCGTGCTCAACGTCGTCGTCGGCGACCGCACCACCGGCGCCGCGATGATCGACCACCCCACTCCACAGCTCGTGTCCATCACCGGGTCCGTCCGCGCCGGCACGGAGGTCGCCCGCGCCGCCGCCGGGGACCTGAAGCGCACCCACCTCGAGCTCGGCGGCAAGGCCCCGGTGATCGTGTTCGACGACGCCGACATCCCGTCCGCCGTCGCCGGCATCGTCGCCGCGGGGTTCTTCAACGCCGGGCAGGACTGCACCGCCGCCACCCGGGTGCTCGTGCAGGACGGCATCCACGACGAGTTCGTGGCGGCCCTCGCCGAGGAAGCACGTGCGACCGCGACCACCGGCGCCGACACGGCCACCCCGTACTTCGGCCCGGTGAACAACGCGAACCAGCTCGCCCAGGTCCGGTCCTTCGTCGACACCCTCCCCGACCACGCCACGATCGAGCTCGGCGGCGGGCGGCAGGGCGACGTCGGCTACTTCCACCAGGCCACGATCGTGTCCGGCCTGCGCCAGACCGACCGCATCGTGCAGCAGGAGGTCTTCGGCCCCGTGCAGACCGTGCAGCGCTTCACGACCGAGGACGACGCACTGCGCGCCGCGAACGACGTCGAGTACGGGCTCGCGAGCTCGGTGTGGACGACCGACCACTCGCGGGCGATGCGCTTCGCCCGTGACCTGGACTTCGGGTGCGTGTGGATCAACACCCACATCCCGATCGTCGCCGAGATGCCGCACGGCGGCTTCAAGCACTCCGGCTACGGCAAGGACCTGTCCCAGTACGGGTTCGACGACTACACCCGCATCAAGCACGTCATGTCCTACATCGGCTGACCCCGATCCTTCCGAAGCAGCAGGAGGCACCATGGCAATGACCGGCACGTTCGCCGAATCCGGAGCCGATCTCCGACTCGAGCAGATCACCAAGTCGTTCCCCGGCCACACCGCGGTCGACGCGCTGGACCTGACGGTGCCGGCCGGCTCGTTCTTCGCCCTGCTCGGCCCCTCCGGCTGCGGCAAGACCACGACCCTGCGACTGGTCGCCGGGCTCGAGGAGCCCACGAGCGGCACCATCACGATCGGCGGCGAGGACGTCACCGACACGAAGCCGTACCAGCGGCCCGTCAACACGGTGTTCCAGAACTACGCGCTGTTCCCGCACATGAGCGTGCTCGACAACGTCGCGTTCGGCCTGAAGCGGCGACGGATCCCGGACCCGATGACGAAGGCGCGCGAGGCCCTGCACCTGGTCGAGCTCGACGCCTCGGCCGACAAGCGCCCCGCTTCCCTGTCCGGCGGCATGCAGCAACGCGTCGCCCTGGCCCGCGCGATCGTGAACCGGCCGGCCCTGCTCCTGCTCGACGAGCCCCTCGGCGCGCTGGACCTGAAGCTCCGGCACCAGATGCAGCTCGAACTCAAGACGATCCAGGCCGAGGTCGGGCTCACCTTCCTGCACGTCACCCACGACCAGGAAGAAGCGATGACGATGGCCGACACGGTCGCCGTCATGAACGGCGGCCGGATCGAGCAGATGGGCAGCCCCCAGGACCTGTACGAGCTGCCCCGGACCGCGTTCGTCGCGAACTTCCTCGGCCAGTCGAACCTGCTCGAGGGCGAGGTCCGCGGCACCGACGGCCCGCTGCTCGTGGTCGCGACCCCGGCGGGCACCATCGCCGTCCCGGCCGACCGCGCCGTCCGGACCTCGGGCAGCGTCGTCGTCGGCGTCCGCCCCGAGAAGCTCAAGATCCGCACCTCGGAGCCCACCCCCGAAGCCGGCCGCAACATCCTCGGCCCCGGCCGCGTGGTCGACGTCTCGTTCTCCGGGGTCAGCACGCAGTACCTGGTGGACGTCCCCGGCGCCGGCCGCGTCTCCGTCTTCGCGCAGAACTCGAAGGGCGGACCGCGGATCGCGACCGGCACCGAGGTATGGCTCACGTGGGGCGTCGACCACGGATTCGGCCTGGAGGCGCACCCCGCGTCCGACCAGACCGTCACCACCCACGCCGCCACGGGCCTCCAGTCCGCACCCGCCACGGCAGGATCGCTCGCGTGACCGGCGGGGGACCCGGCCCGGACCTGCTGCGCGGACTGACGTCCGCGCGCGTCAGCCGACGCGGCCTGCTCGCCGGCGGAGGAGCCGCCGCGCTCGCGGCGCTGCTCACGGGGTGCAGCATCAAGGGCTCAGCCGCCTCCGGCGCCGAGAACGCCGTCGACTGGACCGCGTTCTGGAAGGACGCCAAGGCGACGAAGCAGCTGAACTTCGCGAACTGGCCGCTCTACATCGACTCCGACCACGGCAAGTCCGAGTCGCTCGCGCTGTTCCAGAAGGCCACCGGCATCAGCGTCGACTACCAGGCGGTGATCCAGGACAACGCGACGTTCTACGCGACCGTCTCGCCGATCCTGCGGGCGCAGGGTGCCACCGGCTACGACCTGGTCGTGATGACCAACGGGTTCGAGCTGACCCAGATGATCA
Source organism: Curtobacterium sp. PhB78 (assembly GCF_003751685.1). NCBI lineage: Bacteria > Bacillati > Actinomycetota > Actinomycetes > Micrococcales > Microbacteriaceae > Curtobacterium > Curtobacterium sp. PhB78. Next base: position 36,679 of record NZ_RKIA01000003.1, on the reverse strand, counting down.
AGAACGGCTTCGTGTGCGAGCTCGACCACTCGCGGCTGCCGAACTTCGCGGCGAACGCGGGTGACTCGGTGAAGGACCCGACGTACGACCCCGGCAACAAGCACTCCGTCGTCTGGCAGACCGGCTTCACCGGGATCGCCTACAACCCGAAGTACATCGACCGCGAGATCACGTCGTTCCAGGACCTGCTCGACCCGGCGTTCGCGGGCCGCGTCGGGCTGATGAGCGACAACACCGAGCTCGGTTCCCTCGGGCTGCTCGCGAACGGCATCGCCCCGGAGACGTCGACCCCGGCGGACTGGCGGAAAGCGCAGGCGTGGTTGCGGAAACTGCGCCCGAGCGTGACCGGCTTCTACGACCAGAGCTACATCAACAAGCTCGAGAACGGCGACACCTGGATCACCCAGGCCTGGTCCGGCGACGTCTTCCAGGCGCAGCAGTCCGGGTTCGAGGACCTGAAGTTCGTCACGCCGGAGGAGGGCCAGATGATGTGGCACGACAACCTCATGATCCCCCGGCAGGCAGCGAACCCGGTGGCCGCCCTCGAGTGGATGGACTTCTACTACACGCCGAAGATCGCGGGCATCGTCGAGGACTGGGTCAACTACGTCTGCCCGGTCCCCAGCGCCGAGGCCTACGTCCGTGACGAGCTCGACGACGCGACGGTGGCGGACAGTCCGCTGGTGTTCCCGGACTCCGACGTGCTGGACCGGTCGCACGAGTTCCGGGTGTTCGAGAACTACGACGAGTACTCGGAGTGGAACGGCATCTTCAACGCGGTGGTGCAGTCGTGACCGCCGTCGGGGTCGCCGGCCCGGGTGCCGCACCGACACCGGGTGCTGGTCCGGCACCGGTCCGTCGGGGGCGCCGTCGCAGCACGCCCTTCCTGCTCGCGCTCGTGGGGACCGCGTACCTCTGCGTGTTCTTCGTCATCCCGCTCGTGTCGGGGCTCATCGTCTCGCTCATGTCGGGCAACCCGGACGACGGGTACACCTTCACGTGGAACTGGGGGATCTACGGCTCGCTGTTCATCGACCCGCAGGTGCCCTACCTGACGTTCCTGCTCCGGTCCCTCTGGTACGGCGCCGCCGCCACGGTCGTGACCATCATCGTCGGGTACCCGGTGGCGTACTTCATCGCGTTCCGGGTCTCACTGCGGTGGAAGAACCCGCTGCTCATGCTCGTGTTCGTGAGCTTCCTGGTGTCGTTCATCATCCGTACCGACATGTGGGCGTTCGTGCTCGCGTCGCAGGGTCCGGTCGTCACCTTCCTGCAGGCGATCGGCCTGGCCGGCAAGGACTTCCACATCCTCGGTACCGGCGGCGCGGTGATCTTCGGCGACGCCTACAACGACCTGGCGTTCATGGTGCTGCCGATCTACGCCGCGCTCGAACGCATCGACCCGCGACTCGGCGAGGCCGCCAACGACCTGTACGCCGGCAAGTTCCGGGCGTTCTGGCACACCACCCTGCCGCTGTCCCGCTCGGGCATCTTCGCCGGCGTCCTGCTCGTGTTCATCGACAGCGTCGGCGACCCGGTGAACTCGGCGCTGCTCGGCGGCACGAACACGTACACGATCGGCCAGGCGATCCAGGACGCGTACTCCGGCAACCAGCAGTACAACGTCGCCGCGGCACTGTCGACCGTGCTCATGGTCGTGCTCGGCATCATCCTGTTCATCTACGCCCGCGTCTCCGGCACCGACGACCTCGAGGACCTCGTATGACCGCCGTCGCACCGTCTCGTCCGTCCACCGCGACCACCTCGTCGCCCGTCGTCCACCGCCACGGCGTGAACCGTCGCGGGCCCTGGCTCGCGATCGTCTACTGGGTCACCATCGCGATCACACTCGTCCCGATCGTCTACATGATCGTGTACTCGTTCAACGACGCCCCGACGAACCGGCTGTCGTTCGCGTGGAACGGCTTCACGACGTACTGGTACGCGAACCTGGTCAACGTGTCCGGGCTCGGAGCCGCGTTCGTCACCTCGGTCGTCGTCGCGTTCCTGGCCGCGATCATCTCGGTCGCGATCGGGCTGCCGCTGGCCCTGGCGCTCGAGCGGTACCGGTTCCCCGGCCGCGGTGCCGTGAACGCCGTCGTCTTCGCGGACATCGCGGCGCCCTCGATCGTTGTCGGCTCGGCGTCGCTGTCGTTCTTCTTGTCGGTGGGCCTCGGCACCGGGTTCCTGACCGTGCTCATCACCCACGTGGCGTTCGACGTCGCGTACGTCGTGGTGGTGCTCCGCGCTCGGATCTCCGGCACGTCGCGGGTGCTCGAAGAGGCCGCGAGCGACCTCGGTGCGACGCCGTTCCAGGCCTTCCGGCTCGTGACGCTGCCGTTGCTCGCGCCGGGCATGCTCGCGGCCGGGCTGCTGGCGCTCGCGATGTCGATCGACGACTACGTCATCACCTCGTTCGTCGCCGGGCCCGCGGTGACGTTCCCGCTGTTCGTGTACGGCGCCGCGAAGGCCGGGATGCCGCCGCAGGTGCTGTGCTTCGGGACGCTCGTGTTCGCCGTGGGGCTGCTCGTGGCGCTGCTGAACGGTGCGCTGAACCGGCGCCTGGCCCGGACGCGCGGGTAGGCGCCGGCCCGCACGGCCCGCACGGCCCGCACGGCCCGCACGGCCCGCACGGTGCGCGGTGCGTCGGCTGGTGCGAGGTTCCGTACTCCGTGCGAGCCCGCGCGCCTCGCACCGAGCACGGAACCTCGCACGGGGTGGCGAGGTGCGCACGGTGCGGGCGGGAGGCGCGTGGCGGGCTGGCGTGGTGCCTCCCGTCCGGCGGGTGGTGTGCGTCCACAGCACGGTGCGGCTTCCGCGGACTGGTGCGGGGTTGACCGCTTGGTGCGCGCTTGTAACCGGGCACGGTGCGTGGAACCTCGCACGGAGTGAAGAGGTGCGGACGGGAGGCGCGAGGCGGGCTGGCGCCGTGCCTCCCGTCCGGCGGGTGGTGTGCGTCCACAGCACGGTGCGGCTTTCGCGGGCTGGTGCGAGGTTGACCACTTGGTGCGTGCTTGTAGCGGCGCACGGAGTGTGCAACCTCGCACGAGGCGACGAGGTGCGCACGGTGCGGACGCGTCAGAACGCCCCGCACCGGTCGGAACCGATGCGGGGCGTCCTTGTCTCACTCCTTCCGGACCAGGTCGACCAGGAGTCTGGTGAGGTTCACGAGCAAGCCCGCGACCCCCAGCCAGAACACCTGACGCCTGGGCTTGGGATCGGTGTCGTTGGACATCGAGACCACCTCCGGTGTCAGCGCCGGCGGACACGAGGAGCGGTAGACCGGGACGGGCGTGCGGTCGGGCCGGAGCTCGATTACACTGGACCCGAGCGATCAGACTCGGGAACGGCTCTTGCCCGTCCCGGCTTTCCACTCGGAGAGCAACTCGAAGCCCATCACCGTTGCAGCGGTGGTGGGCTTCGACTTTGCCCGGGCCAACACCCGGCGGTGTGCGACCCGCTCCCACCCTATGTGGTATTTCAGTCGCGGGAAGTGGCTCAGACCGCCGTGTCCACGAGCTGCGGGCCGAGCGCTCGACGCCGGGCCTGCAGCACTGGCGAGACCGTCGCGACGACCATGATGACGAGCCCGATCGCGACCACGAACGGCAGTGGCCGGAGCGGGTCCGTCCAGGTCGTCAGTGCGGCGGGCCCACTCGCCAACGCCAACGGAAGCGCGATGAGGAGAGCCGTGACCACGACGGCGACGGCCTCGAGGACCGCCGCGACGAGCGCCGTCCGGAACGTGCCGCCGGTCACGACGAGCAGGGCCACGTCGCGTCGTCGGCTGAGCGTGGTCATCACGACGGTGGCAGCGCCGGTGAAGAGGACGATGAGCACCGGCCCGCCGAAGATCGCGAGGCCGCCGAGGTAGTACGCGGGGGAGTCCCACACGCCCGCCAAGCCGGTGAGCGACCCGAGCAGCATCGCCACGGCGAGCAAGGCGATCGCGGAGTGGCTGCGCGTGAGGTGGAACCGCAGTGACTCGCGCGCGAGGAACCACGCGGCGGGTGACCCTGGCAGTGCCGCGGTCCACCCGGAGACCAGCACTCGGCAGAGCCACGGTGCCACGGCGATCACGCAGACCATGACCGGCACGAGGAAGACCATCGAGATCCCGCGCTCGCCCATGAGGTTGAGGGCGTACAGCGCAATGGCGACCCCGCCGGACACCCACACGATCACCTTGCGGCCGACGCTCGGTCGCGGTGGTTCGAGCTCGGGCTCACGGACGGCGAACAGCGCCGGAGTGCTCGAGGCGGCCCGCGCGGCACCGATCGCACTCAGCAGCACCGTGAGCTCGAAGGCTGCGAAGGCGATGAGCCCCTCGGGCACGCCGAGTCGGGGTTCCAGGGCCGGGCTGCCCGTGCTCCGCATCGGGGCGGAGAGGAAGGCCATCAGGGACTGCAGCGTGAGGGGCATCACCGCGAGGGCCACGGCGAACGCGGCCAGTGACACCGTCGCGGCCTGCGCGAAGACCACGCGTCGGATCAGCGCCGGGCCGATGCCACCGAACTGCCAGAGCGCGTGGTTCCGGCGCTGGATCCGGATCGAGAACGTCACGAGGACGTTGAGCGCCCCGATGACGACGATGGCGTTCATGGCGCCGAACACCAGCGCGTGGTTGCGGAGGGCGTCGGCGTCCGCCCGGTCGGCGATCCCCGCAGCGGTCGAGACGTCGCCCGCGCAGACGAGCGCGACGACGGCTGCGAGGACCATGACGACGAACGTCGAGGTCCAGAGTCGCCAGGCCCGGAGGACCTCGGCCAGGACGAGTCGCGTGATCACCGGGACACCGCCGCGAGGACGTCGGTCACGGACGGCGCCACGAGCTCGCGGTGCAGTCGACCATCGCGCAGCACGAGCACTCGGTCGCCGAGCGCCGCGGCCTCGAGGTCGTGCGTGACCATCACCACGGAGCGTCGCCCGACGGCAGCTGCCCGCAGGAGTTCGAGCACACGGGCACCGGACTCGGAGTCGAGGGCGCCGGTCGGCTCGTCGGCGAACACGACGTCCGGTGCCGTGACGATGGTGCGGGCGATCGCGACGCGCTGTTGCTGTCCACCGGAGAGCTGTCCGGGACGGTGCCGGGCGACCGCCGTCAGTCCCACCGCGTCGAGGGCGTTCCGGACGACGGCGCGATCGACGGATCCGGTCGACAGCCGGAGAGGCAGCGCCACGTTCTCGAACGCCGTCAGCGCCGGGATGAGGTTGTACGACTGGAACACGAACCCGAGGTGGTCTCGGCGGAACGCCGCGAGGGCATCGCCGCGAAGGGTGCCGAGGTCGGTGCCGTCGATGCGCACGGTGCCGGCGGTCGGGGCGTCCAGTCCGGACAGGCACTGGAGGAGCGTCGACTTGCCGGAGCCGCTGGGCCCGACGATCGTGACGAGTTCGCCGCGGCCTATGGTCAAGGTGACGTCGTCGAGGACGGTCACGTCACGGCCTGCGGAACTGGGGAACCGACGCGTCAGCGCCGTGGACTCGATGAGTGCAGTCATCGATCCAATATATGACATATGTTACGAGCATGCGTCGGGCGGTGTGCCGCGGCGCGCGCCACAGCCGCCGCGCGTAGGTTCCAGCCATGAGTGCAGAGCTGACGCTCGGCGCCGAGGAAGAGCTGCACCTCATCGACCTCGAGTCCGGCCGACTTTCCGCGAAGGCCCCGCGCCTTCTGCCCAAGCTGCCCGCCGACCGCTTCGGCGCGGAACTGCAGCGCACGACCATCGAGACGAACACCCCCGTGGTGCGCACCCTCGACGACCTGCGGCGGGTGATCGTCGACCTGCGCCGGGAGCTCAGCGCCGCGATCGCACCGGCGGGGGTCACCATCGCGTCGGTCGGGACGGCGCCGCGGTCCGAGTACGCCGACTTCGAACTGACCAGCGGCGGGCGCTACGGCCGGATGCAGGAGCAGTACCGGATGCTCGTCGACGAGCAGCTCATCTGCGGCCTGCAGGTGCACGTCGGTGTGAGCGACCGCGACCTGGCGGTGCAGATCGCCCAACGGGTCGCGCCGGTGCTGCCGGTGCTACTGGCCCTGAGCGCGTCGAGTCCGTTCTGGAACGGGCAGGACACCGGGTACTCGTCGTTCCGCAGCATCATCTGGCAGCGGTGGCCGTCGGCCGGCAGCTTCGGGCGGGTGTCGAACGCGGCGGAGTACGACAAGGTGCTCGACGACCTGATCGCGTCGGGGGTGATCGCCGACAAGAAGATGGCGTACTTCGACGTGCGGCCGTCGTCGCACGCTCCGACGCTCGAGCTCCGGGTCTGCGACGCCACCCCGATCGTCGACGACGCGGTCCTGATCGCCGGCCTGTTCCGGGCCGCGGTGCGGAAGGCCGAGGTCGCCGTCGAGTCCGGCGCCGAGTGGCACCCACGCAGCGAACCCCTGCACCGTGCGGCGATGTGGCAGGCGGCGCGCACGGGGCTGAGCGGCGAACTGCTCGGCCTCGGGCAGCACCCGGACCGCCTGCCCGCCGAGGTCGCCGTCCGGCAACTGGTGTCCCGCCTGCGCCCGGAACTCGAGGAGCTCGGCGACTGGGGCACCGTCACGGACCTGCTCGAGGCGACCCTGGCCCGCGGCAACTCCACCGATCGACAGCGCACCGCGTACGCCGAGCGCGGGGAGCTCGACGACGTCGTCGCCCTGGTGGTCGAGGACACCGCCGGCACGCCGTCCGGACGTGACGAGGACCCGGCGGTCGCGGTCCCCGGGTACCGCGTGCGCGCCGGCGACGAAGCGGTCGGCCCCGGTGCCCGCCCCCGTCCGGCGTTCCGCGACCTGGCGACGTACTTCACCGCCTGGGACGCCGACACGACGAACGAGCACTGCGCCGCACGCGACGCCTGGGCCCGCGAGCACGAGGTCGGCTTCGTCGTGGACGGCGGCGTGCAGGCGTTCGGGTGCGACCTGGTGCCGCGGACGATCAGCGCGTACGAGTGGTCGCAGCTGGAGCGCGGCCTCGGGCAGCGCGCACGGGCGATCGAGCTGTTCCTGCGCGACGTGTACGGCGAGCGGCGGATCGTGGCCGACGGGGTGATGGACGAGCACCAGTTCGTCGGCGCGAACGGCTGGGACCCCGACGCTTCGCGCCTGCCCGGTCACGCGGTGCGCGCGCCCGTGCTCGGCTTCGACCTGGTCCGGAACGAGTTCGGTGGCTGGCGGGTGCTCGAGGACAACGTGCGCTCGCCCTCCGGGGTGGCGTACGGCATCGCACTCCGCGAGCTCATGGACGCCGTCGTGCCCGACGCGCCCCGTCCGGCGCTGTTGCGGGACCCGCACGGCGTGACCGACCGCCTGCGTGAGACCCTCCGCGCGAACGCGACCGCGGTGACCGGCAACCCGGACCCGGTGCTCGCACTCGTCAGCGACGGCCCCGCCGCCGGCGCGTGGTTCGAGCACCGCAGGCTGGCCGACGGAGCCGGGCTGCGCCTCCTGGCCGGGTCTGACCTGGACGTCCGTGACGGACGCGTGGTCGACGCGACGACCGGCGACGTGCTCGACGGGCTGTACCTGCGGATCGACCGCGACGTGCGGGCCCTGACCGCGGACCACGCGCCGGAGCTGGGCGCCCGCATCCTCGACGTCGCCGAGGCCGGACACGTCCACCTGTCGAACGCCCCGGGCAACGCCTTGGTCGACGACAAGGCGATGTACGTCAACGTGCCGGACCTGATCTGGTACTACCTGGACGAGAAGCCGCTGCTCGAGTCGGTGCCGACGTACCGCACGAGCATCGAGGGCGAGCGGCTGTCCGTGCTCGACCGGGTCGGCGAACTCGTGACGAAGCCGGTCGACGGCGAAGGCGGACGCGGGGTCCTGATCGGGCCGAGCGCGAGTGCCCCGGAGGTCGCCGAGCGACGGCGTGAGATCGCCGCGGACCCTGCTGGTTGGGTCGGGCAGGAAGTGGTGCAGCTGTCGTCGCACCCGACCATCGGACCCGCGGGCCTCGACCCACGGCACGTCGACCTGCGCGCGTTCGTCTACCTGACCGGCACCGGCGCGGACGACGCGCACCTCGCCGACGTCGCGCTGACCCGGGTCGCGCCCGAGGGCAGCATGGTCGTGAACTCGTCGCGCGGCGGCGGGGCCAAGGACACGTGGATCGTGGGATCCGCCGCGAAGGCGGCGGTCGAGGGAGAGCGCTGATGTGTGGACTCGCGGGCGAGATCCGGTTCGACGGCACGGCCCCGGACGTCGGGGCGGTGGCGCGGATGACCGGGTGCATGGTGCACCGCGGCCCCGACGGTGACGGGCTGTGGGCACGCGGGCCGATCGCGCTCGGGCACCGACGGCTGTCGATCGTCGACCTGTCCACCGCCGGCGCGCAGCCGATGGTGCTGCCCCGGGCCGGACTGACGATCGCGTACAACGGCATGGTCTACAACTACGCGCAGCTGCGTGACGAGCTGCGCGGCAGGGGGCACGAGTTCTTCTCGACGTCGGACACCGAGGTCATCGCCGTCGCCTACGCCGAGTGGGGCACGGCCTTCGTCGAGCACCTGATCGGCATGTTCGCCATCGCGATCTGGGAGCACGCCAGCGGCCGACTCGTCCTCGCGCGGGACCGGCTCGGCATCAAGCCGTTGTACGTGGCACAGGTACCAGGCGGGCTGCGGTTCGCAAGCTCCCTGCCTGCGGTGCTGGCCGGTGGCGGCATCGACACGTCCATCGACCCCGTCGCCTTCGCGTCCTACATGAGCTTCCACTCGATCGTGCCGGCACCCCGCACGATCCTGTCCGGTGTCGGCAAGCTCCCGCCCGCCACCGTCCGGGTGATCGAGCGCGACGGTACGTCCCGCGACACCGTGTACTGGGAGCCGCGGTTCGAACGCGACCCCGCCAGGGCCGACTGGACCGACCAGGACTGGGAGCAGGCGTTCATCGGGTCGCTCCGCACCGCGGTCGAGCGCCGCATGGTGGCCGACGTCCCCGTCGGCGTGCTGCTGTCCGGCGGCATCGACTCGTCCCTGGTCGTCGGACTGCTCGCCGAGGCCGGGCAGCAGGACCTCGCCACGTTCAGCATCGGCTTCGAGGCCGCTGGCGGTGAGTCCGGCGACGAGTTCGAGTACTCGGACCAGGTCGCGAAGCACTTCGGCACCGACCACCACCGCATCCACATCCCCTCGACGCGCCTGCTCGACGGCATCGACGGTGCGGTCGCCGCCATGAGTGAGCCGATGGTCAGCCACGACTGCGTCGCGTTCTACCTGCTGTCGCAGGAGGTCTCGCAGCACGTCAAGGTCGTGCAGTCCGGCCAGGGTGCCGACGAGGTGCTCGCCGGCTACGACTGGTACCCGCCGCTCGCCGACGTCCCCCGTGACCAGGCGGCGGAGGCCTACCGCTCCGTGTTCATGGACCGTCGCTGGCCCGCGCTGCAGGGGCTGCTCGGGGGGCGCTGGAAGAGCGACGACGACACCCCGTCGGCGTTCGTGGACGCTGCGTTCGCGGTTCCGGGCGCGGAGACGAGCGTGGATGCTGCGCTCCGCAGCGACACGATGACGATGCTCGTCGACGACCCGGTCAAGCGCGTCGACAACATGACGATGGCGTGGGGCCTCGAGGCCCGCGTGCCGTTCCTGGACCACGAGTTCGTCGAGCTCGCCGGTGCGATCCCGCCCGCGCTCAAGCTGTCGGACGGCGGCAAGGGCGTCATGAAGCGGGCGTCGCGCGGCATCGTCCCCGACAGTGTCATCGACCGCAGCAAGGGGTCGTTCCCGGTGCCCGCGATCCGGCAGCTCGAGGGCCCGTACCTGGAGCGGGTGCGCGCGGCACTGCACGCGCCGGAGGCACGTGAGCGCGGCCTGTTCGACCCGGGTACGGTCGAGCGGATGCTCCAGGACCCGAACAGCACGCGGACCGAGATCGGCGCGAACGCGCTCTGGCAGCTCGGCCTGATCGAGATGTGGCTGCAGCAGCAGGGGGTGCGGTGATGCGGCCGGGAGGCGCGGCGAGCGTCGCGTCGTCGGCCGACGTCCGTCCCTCGGTCACCACCAGGGCCGCGGCCGACCTGGGTGAGCGGCTCGCCGCCGCCTGGGGGTCGTGGGGCCCCACGATGACCCGGAACGCCCGGCGCGTGGCGTTCGTGTCCGACCGGCACGGCACGCCCGAGGTGTTCGTGCAGGACGTCGTCGTCGACGGCGAACTGCCGGAACCGGTCCGGATCGCGCTGTCCGACGACCCCGTGACCCGGGTGTCGTGGTCGTCCGACGGGGAGTGGCTCGCCGTGGCGATCGCGACCGACGGTGGCGTGAAGCAGCAGGTCTGGGTGGTCCGGCCGGACGGCACCGACGCCGCACAGATCGCCGGTTCGCGGTACCAGCACGCGGAACTCGGCCCGTGGAGCCGCAGCGGGCACCGGGTCGTCATCACGCTGCCCTCGACCGAAGCCGACCAGCCGGCCCGCTCGTACCTGGTCGACCCGGTGTCCGGCGACCGCGACGACCTGGCCGTCGGCGAACTCATCCACATCCTCGACCTGTCGGTGGAGGAACGCCTCGTCGTGCTCAGTGACGGGCAGCGTGGGCAGGAGTTCGTGGTCGTCGTCGACCGGCTGACCGACGAGAGCCACGCCCTGTTCGCCGACGACCCCGACGGGTCCGCCGAGATCGCGTTCCTGCGGCCCTCGCCCGCAAGCGAGACCAGCCCCCTCGTCGCCTACGTCGCCACCGAGGCCGGACTGCCCCGCCGCGGACTCGTCGCGCAGCCGGTCGGACCACACGGCTGGCGCGGCACTCCCCGACGGATCATCGAGCGCGCCGACGCCGAACTCGAGTACCTCGACGCCGACGACGCCGGCCGCACGCTGCTGCTCGTCTGGAACGTCGACGGGCGCAGCGAACTCGACCTCATCAACACCCACGACGCCTCGCGCACCGCGGTGCCCGACCTGCCCGGGTACGTCGTCACCGACCCGGTGCTCAGCCGTGACGGCCGGAGCGTGCTGCTCGCCGTCGAGGGACCGACCCGACCGCGAGAACTCTGGCGGCTCGACACGAACGCGCTCACCTGGAGCCGGGTCTCCGACGTCCCCGCGCTGCCGGACCTGCAGCTGGTCGAGCCGACGCTCGAGCGGTTCACCGCCCGTGACGGACTGGAGCTGACCGCCTGGCTGTACCGGGCGGTGGAGCCGGCCGCGGCGGTGGCGGATGCCGATGACGTGACGCGGGACGTTCCTCCCGGCCCGCGCGCAGCGCTCGTCCACCTGCACGGCGGACCGGAGTCGCAGGAGCGACCCACGTTCTCACCGCAGCACCAGGCGCTCGCCGCAGCGGGCGTGACCGTCCTCGCCCCGAACATCCGCGGTTCGTCCGGGTACGGACACGAGTTCGTGCACGCAGACGACCTGGCCCTGCGCTGGAACGCACTCGCCGACGTCGTGGACTGCGCACGGTTCCTGGTGTCGAACGGGTACGCCGACCGCTCCCGGGTGGCCGTCGAGGGCCGCTCCTACGGCGGGTACGCGACCCTCGCGTCGTTGGCGTTCACGCCCGACGTGTTCGCGGCCGGGGTCGCCGTGTGCGGGATGAGCGACTTCGCCACGTTCTACCGGGACACCGAACCGTGGATCGCCTCTGCCGCCGCGACGAAGTACGGGCACCCCGTCGACGACGAAGCGCTGCTCGCGGCCCTGTCGCCGATGCGGGCGATCGACGACGTCACGGCGCCGTTGCTCGTCGTGCACGGTGAGCTCGACACGAACGTCCCCATCGGCGAGGCGCACCAGGTGGTCGCGGCGCTGCGGGAGCGGGCGCACGACGTCGAGTACCTGGAGCTCGCGGGTGAAGGGCACGAGTACCGACGGGCGTCGTCGCGGGCGCTTCTGGTGGTGCGGATGGTGGAGTTCGTGGCGTCGCGGCTGGGGTGAGGCGGGGCGCTCGGTCTGGTGCGAGGTTCCATACTCCGTGCGGTGCACGTGCGCTCGCACCGAGCACGGAACCTCGCACGGCCCGTGAGCCCCCTCGCACCGTGCGAGCCGCACCACGGTGTCACCGGGTGCAACGATGCGCCGGCGGCGCTCGCCGCGGGCAGAGAATGGTGGGATGACGACGACTGCGCCGACCTCGACCGCGCTGCCCCGACCGGGAGAGGTCCTCGTGACCTCGGCAGCGGACGTCGAGCAGGTCGTCCAACGCGCCACGAACCACTACGCCTCCGGGGTCGTCGCGGACACCGCCGGATGGGCGGACGGCGACCGTCGGCGGATCGAGGACCTCGGGTTCCGTGCTGGTGATGCCCGCGGCGAAGCGCTCCGGACCCTCGACCTGACGATCGCCGCCGACGGCACCCCGACGCGGATGCTCGACGCGCCCGCCATGGCCGCGCTGAACAGCCACCACGCACGGTTCGCCGAGCGGCGTGGCGAGATCGTCCGGTACCAGACCGACGTGTCGGTGTGGACAGGGATCCCCGCGCAACCCACTGCGCAGGACTGGGAGGACGTCCGGGCGCTGCTCGGGTCGGGCGGGATGCTCGGCGTCGGTGCGGCTGCCGTCCTGCCGTCGGGGTGGGAGCTCGTCGAGGGCGCCGGGGGCGTGCAGCTCACCGGCGAGGCGATCGAGGGGGCGCCCGACGACGAAGCCATCGTGCTGACAGCCGACGACGTGCCGGAGATGACCGCCCTGGTGGAGCGGACGAAGCCGGGGCCGTTCCTGCCGCGCACCATCGAGCTCGGCACGTACCTGGGCATCCGGCGCGACGGGCGACTCGTCGCGATGGCGGGGGAGCGGTTGCACCCGCCGGGGTGGACCGAGATCAGCGCGGTGTGCACGGACGAGGCGTACCGGGGGCAGGGGTTCGGGCGGCGGCTGGTGCTCGCCGTCGCGCACGGCATCCGCGAGCGTGGGGAGACACCCCTGATGCACGCGGCTGCCGGGAACACCGGGGCGATCGGGTTGTACCAGCACCTCGGGTTCCGGCTGCGGGATCGCGGGGCGCCGCGGTTCGTGCGGGTGCCGTGAGCTGGGCTCGTTCCTGACCGTCAGAAGGCGGTGAGGGCGCGCCGGAGCATGTCGTGGCCCTGGGCCTCGAAGCCCTCGTCACCGACGGCGTAGGCCCAGGTCGCGGTGCCGACGGCCTCGCGGAGTTGCAGCCAGCGCCAAGCGTCCGACTCGCGCGGATCGTCGCCGTAGCCGTCGAAGAACGCCGCTTCGAGGGCCGGATCGTCCTGCCAGTGCAGCACCGCGAGGCGGGTGAGGTCGAAGGCGGCCGGGCGCCAGCCGAAGCGGCCGAAGTCGATGACGCGGAGCCTGCCGTGGCCGTGGCCGTGGCCGTCGCCTTCGTCGTCGACGATCCAGTTGCGCGGGTGGAAGTCGCCGTGGGTCGGGACCAGGGGCTCGTCCGGGTGGTCGGTGGGGAGCATCTCGAGTGCCGCGCGGGTCCGGGCGACGACGTCTGCCGAGATCCGGTGCGGGGCATCGAGCGCGCGGAGGGCCTTCGCCTGTTCGTGCAGCAGGAACGTCGGGTCGTGCCGGGTGCCGTGGTCGTGCAGACGCCGGAGGACTGCGCCGGCCTGCCGGTGGACGTCGGGGGCGTGCTCGTCCGGGGTCCCGAGGGCGAGGTGACCGGGGACGCGCTCGAGGACCAGGACCCGGTGCTGTTCGTCCGCGGCCACGAGGGCACCGGTGTCCCCGGCGGCGCACAGGTCGTCGGTCACGGTCCGGTGCGCGTCGAGTTCGCGGGGAAAGTGGGTGTTGTCCTGGCCCGAGGCCTTCACGGTGTAGCTGTCGTCGCCGTCGACGACGTGCAGGACCCTCGTGTCGAGCAGACCCCACGAGTCGTCCGCCACGAAGACCGCGTCGGGGAGCGTGCGGAGCACGAACGCCATCTGGTGGTCGTCGAGTCCGGTGTCGCCCCAGTGCATGGCGGCACGTTACCCGGTCCGCTCTGCGCACCGCGGCCGTTCTGGGGGCTTGTCGACCCTTCCGCACCCTCGGACACTGATGCAGCCGTCCGCCACCGGGGTGCGGGTGCGGCGTGATCAAGGAGGCGCTGTGCGCACGTCGTCGAAGGCCGCAGCCGCGGTCGCACTCGGGCTCGCCCTGACGGCGGTCGTCGCCGCACCGGGAATCGCGGGAGCGCCAAGCTGCCAGGGGAGCAGCATCTCGATCCACGACCTGGCGTCCGGGTGTCGCGTCAGCTCCGGCGCGGTCGCACTCGAGGACGGCCGGACCTTCGCGGTACCCGCAGCCGGCGTCACGCTCACCGCTGCCCCGGTCGCCGAAGGGGACACCGACCCCGGTGACGTGGTGATCGCGAACCGTGGTGCCGCGGGCATCGCCGTGCAGGTCGACGAGGTGTGGGCCGGATCGCCCACCGCCGTCCGGCAGGAACGCGCAGCCCAGCAGCGCCGCACGCTCGGAGCGACGATCCGTGGCACCGTCTCGCACAGCGGCGCCACGACGTCCGCGAGCTGCGGGAGCAAGGCGTACGTGCTGACCGGCGCGCACTGGGAGTCCACCGTCCAGTGGCGGTACAACCCGACGGGGTCGAAGGTGTCGAACGTCGCAGCGATCCAGCGCGGTGCCGAGGCCTGGACCGGCACGATCACGGCGTGCGGTGAGACGGTCCAGTCGACGGCGGCCCAGGAGTACCTCGGCACCGCGACGCAGAAGCCTGCGGTCACCGCCGATGGTGGCTGCGGGACCTCGAACCGGACGAGCGTCGTCGGGTGGGGCAAGCTGCCGTCGAAGACCCTGGCGCTGACGTGCATCTGGTCCTTCACGGGCGGGGTCGCATTCGAGACCGACCAGCGGTACTCGACGAGCCACCGGTGGGCATCGACCAGCACCTGCTCGGGCAACCGGTTCGACCTGCGCGGCATCGCGACGCACGAGTGGGGGCACTCGTACGGGCTCGGGCACACGGCGCAGAAGTCGGGGCTCGTGATGAAGCCGTCGTCCACGGTGTGCGACACAGCGCAGCGGACGCTCGGGCTCGGCGATCTGCGGGGGATCGCGGTGCTGTACTGAGCGGACGCGACGGCGTCGTCGATCTGTCCACAGGATCAGCTGGACGGGCCCGCTGACCGCGCGCACTGGCTACGGTCGTTCGCGATGACCCAACCTGCCCTGCCCGAGAATTACGCGGCAACGCTCGATGCGCTGAAGAAGCGCGTCCAATCCGCCAGGTTCACGGCGCAGCGCCGTGTCAACACAGAGCTGGTCCGCCTCTACTGGCAGATCGGCGCAATGATTCTCGACCGCCAGCAAACCGCAGGGTGGGGGAGTGGGCTCGTGGACCAGTTGGCGCGTGATCTCCGGACCGCCTTTCCTGAGATGAAGGGCTTCTCACGGCGGAACGTGTTCTACATGCGCAGTTTCGCGGCAGCGTGGCCTGGTCCGGATGTCGTGCAACAGCCTGTTGCACAACTTCCGTGGGGTCACATCACGGTGTTGCTCGGTCGCCTCGACGGCCGAGAGCGCCGTGACTGGTACGCGGCGCAAGCGCTCGAGCACGGTTGGTCCCGGAACGTCCTCGAGCACCACGTCGCGACGAACGCCCACGAGCGATTCACCTCAGCACTGACCAACTTCGACCGTGTCCTCGACGAGGCTGACTCCGATCTGGCGCAGCAGATCACGCGCGATCCGTACGTGCTCGACTTCTTGGCGCTCGACGCAGGTGCAACGGAGCGACAGCTCGAGGAGCGGCTCGTCGACCGCATCATCGACACGCTCCGGGAGCTCGGCACTGGGTCTTCGTTCGTCGGGCGGCAAGTTCAACCCCGAACACCTCGGCCAGCTGTCGTTCTACGTGTCCCCGGTCGACGACCGGCTCCGGCGCCAACAGCACTCGGGCACCGTTGGGCTCCTGCTCGTGGCTGACAAGAACGACCCGGTCGTGCGGTACGCCCTCAGCGGGCACGGAGCCCCGGTCGGCGTCGCTCGGTACGACCTCCTTCCATCGACGCTTCGTGCGGCACTGCCCTCGGAGGACGACCTGACGGGGATGCTCTCCGATTCTGCCGTCAACTGATCAGGGCCGAGCTGTCGAATTCGTGGATTCTCTAGGATCGACCCATGTCCACGACCATGCCCGGCTTCGGGACGGAGCGCATCACGCAGCTCGGCCTGCGTGACCGCGTCTACGACCGGGTGCTCGAGGTCCTGATGGGCCACGACGTCGAACCCGGCATGCGACTGTCGATCGACGGGCTCGCCCGCACCCTCGGCGTCTCCCCGACCCCGGTGCGCGAAGCCCTCGTGCAGCTCGAACGCACCGGCCTCGTCACCCGAGAGGCGAACAAGGGGTACCGGGTCTCCCCACCCCTGGCTGGCGACCAACTCGAGGCGCTGTTCGACGCCCGGCTCATCGTGGAGAGCGGTGCCGTCGAGCTCGCTGCGCGCGGTGACGTCGACGCCCTGCGGGAGCGGCTCGGCACGGCGCTCGACGAGCAGGCTGCGGTGGCCGACGAGGTCGCGGCGGTCGGTGCGGCTGAGGCTTCGGAGGAACTCATGGCCCGCTTCTTCCGCAGCGACTGGCAGTTCCACCAGCTGATCTTCGATGCCACGCGGAACCCGTTCCTCGAGGAGATGTCCGAGATCATCACGACGCGGGTGCACCGTATGCGGCAGATCGTCGAGGGTGGCGGGGACGACACCGACCGCGCCGTGCACGAGCACCGAGCGGTGGTCGATGCCCTCGCGGTCGGGCCGGCTGAAGCGGTCGCGGCGATGCGGCACCACATCGACGCCGTCCGGCTCCGGTCGCGCGAGGACGCTTCGCACACGAGCTGATCCCGCAGGGGTTGCGCTCTGTCGAGGTGCGAGTATCTTTCCTATAGGAAAGAGGTTCACCGCCGAACCCCGACATGCGAAGGAGCATTCCGTGAGCACACCGCAGGACTGGGTCGAACAGGATTGGGACCCCACCACCTGGACGTCGGACACCTGGCCGATCGCCGCCTGTCTGCACGGCTTCGCCCAGGTCACTCGAGACGGCACCGCGTTCCACGATGCCCCGGCCGAGGTGTGGGACGACGTGTTCGCACAGATCGCAGCCGCCGGGTTCTCGCTCGCCGAACTCGCCGACAGCCACATCCGCCCCGCGGACCTCGAGCGCTCCCGCCGCGACGAGCTGTTCGCCGTCGCGAAGGCGCACGGCATCGGGATCCCCTCGGTGCACCTGCAGCGCAAGAGCGTCATCCAGCCCGGGCACGAGGAGGACAACCTCGCCTACGCCCACCGCACCATCGACGCGGCGGCCGAGTGGGGCATGCAGGTGTTCTCGACGGGCCTGCACCAGCCGTTCAACGAGGCCCAGAAGCGCGCGCTGTGGTTCTGGACCGCGCAGGGCCCGAAGGACCCGGACGACCCCGAGGTCTGGAACGCGGCGGTCAAGCGCCTGCGGGAGCTCGGTGAGCACGCTGCCTCCGTCGGACTGCCGATGGCCCTCGAGCTGTACGAGGACACCTACCTCGGCACCGCCGACAGCGCCGTGCGACTGGTCGAGGACATCGGGCTCGACAACGTCGGCCTGAACGCGGACGTCGCCAACCTCATCCGCCTCCACCGGCCGATCGAGGACTGGCGGGAGCTCTTCGCGAAGACCATGCCGCACACGAACTACCTGCACGTGAAGAACTACACGCGTGACGAGGCCGGCGACGGCAGCTGGGCGACGAGCGCGCCGAGCACCATGGAGACGGGCCTCATCAACTACCGCCAGGTCCTGCGCGACGCTGTCGCCGACGGGTTCCGCGGGATCGTCATGACCGAGCAGTACGGCGGGGACAGCCTCGGCGTCTGCGCAACGAACCAGCAGTACATCCGATCCGTCCTCGCGACGACGAAGCTCGACGCGACGGCGACCCCGACTGCAGCAACCAGCACCGAAGGAGCAACCCGATGAGCACCCTCGACATCGCCGTCGTCGGATCCGGCTACATGGGCGGCGGGATCGCCCAGGTCCTCGCCCTCGCTGGCCACACCGTCCGGATCGCCGACGTCTCGGCCGAGATCGCCGCGTCCAACCGAGCCCGGCTCATCGCAGAGACCGAGCAGTTCGTCGCGGACGGCCTGTTCCCCGCGGACGCCGTGGCACGCGTCGACGCCCACCTCAGCGCAGCCGCCTCCATCGAGGAAGCAGTCGCGGAGGCCGACTTCATCGAGGAGGCCGTCCCCGAGAAGATCGAGATCAAGCACGCGACCCTCCGCCGCATCAGCGAAGCCGCCCGCCCCGACGCGATCATCGGCTCGAACACCTCGACGATCCTGATCGAGTCGCTGGCCGAGGCGGTCGTCGGCCCGGAGCGGTTCCTCGGCGTGCACTTCTCGAACCCGGCGCCGTTCATCCCCGGCGTCGAGCTCATCCCGCACCCGACCACGAACGAGCACGCGATCGCGGTCGGCGAGACCGTCGTCGCCGCGACCGGCAAGCAGTCGGCGCGGGTGAAGGACTCGACCGGGTTCGTGCTGAACCGCCTGCAGTACGCGCTGTTCGAGGAGGCCACGAAGATCGCCGACGAGGGCATCGCCACCCCCGACGACATCGACACCATCGTGCGGACCACGTTCGGGTTCCGCCTGCCGTTCTTCGGCCCGTTCGCGATCGCCGACATGGCCGGCCTCGACGTCTACGCGTTCTGCTTCGAGTCGCTGCAGACCCGCTGGCCCGAGCGCTTCGCCACCCCGCCGTCGCTGCAGCAGCACGTCGACGCGGGCGAGCTCGGCACGAAGTCCGGCGCCGGGTACCTCGAGGTGCCGGCCGACCGCACGCCGGAGCTCGTCGCCTACCGCAACAAGGCCTACGTCGCGATGCAGAAGCTGCTCGACGACCTCGGCCCGGCCCCGATCCGCTGAGGGGGACGAGCATGAACACGAACACGAACACGCAGAACCAGCCCCGCACCGCCGTCCTCACCGGAGCGGCATCACCGCGGGGCATCGGTCGTGCCACCGCCCACCACCTGGCCGAGGCCGGCTGGGACATCGGCATCATCGACCTCGACCAGACGGCCAGCGAACATGTCGCCACCGAGATCCGCGAGCGGCACGGCGTCCGTGCGGTCGGCGTCGGCGCGAACGTCGCCGACGAGACCGCGGTCCGGGCAGCGTTCGACACGATCGAGGCCGAACTCGATCCCGTCGTCGCCCTCGTCAACCTGGCCGGCGTCTCGTCCGCGCACGCCTACCTCGACCTGCCCGAGGGGGAGTGGCACCGCGTGCTGTCGATCAACCTCGACGGCGTGCACTTCGCCAGCCTGCGGGCAGCGGAGTCGATGGTGCAGCACGGCTACGGCCGCATCGTGAACCTGTCGTCGGTCTCGGCCCAGCGCGGTGGCGGCACCTTCAGCAAGACCCCGTACACGGTGGCGAAGGCCGGCGTGATCGGCCTGACCCGTGGCCTGGCCCGCGAGCTCGGCCCGCGCGGCGTCACCGTCAACGCGATCGCTCCCGGCCCGATCGACACCGACATCATGGGCGGCACCCTGACCGAGGAGCGCAAGACCGAGATGGCAGCGGACGGCGTGCTGCCGCGCATCGGTACGCCGCGGGACATCGCCGCGGCGATCGCGTACCTGATCAGCGAGGACGCTGGGTTCGTCACCGGCCAGACGCTGAACGTCGACGGCGGCCTGTACATGCACTAGAGCCGACCGGCCACGGATCGCGCGCCGTCCGCGCGACGCGATCCGTGCCTCCCGTCCGGACGACCGAACCGACCGCCGGACGCCCCGAAACCGCACCGTGCTCGCAAAGGAGCGAACCCGTGTCACTTCCCCCTGCCCCCGCGCTCGGGTCGACGAACGACCCCGGCCTCAAGTCCGCCATCGGCAAGGCGACGAAGCACCTCATGCCGATGCTCGTCATCCTGTACTTCGTCGCGTTCCTCGACCGCACCAACGTCGGGTTCGCCGAAGAGGCCCTGAGCGTCGACCGCGGCATCTCCGACGCGGCCTTCGCGCTCGGCGCCGGCATCTTCTTCATCGGCTACGCGATCTTCGAGATCCCGTCGAACCTGCTGCTCAAGCGCTTCGGTGCCCGGTTCTGGCTCGCTCGCATCGCGGTCACGTGGGGCATCGTCGCCGCGCTGTTCGCCTTCACGACGAACGACACGATGTTCATCGTCCTGCGCTTCGTCCTCGGTGTGACCGAGGCGGGGCTGTTCCCGGGCGTGATCATGTACCTGTCGGAGTGGTTCCCGAACAAGGTGCGCGTGCGGATGTTCGCGATCTTCTACCTGGCGCAGCCGTTCTCGCAGATGATCGGCGCCCCGTTGTCCGGCGGTCTCCTGAGCTTCGGCGACCAGGCGACCCCGTTCCACGGCTGGCAGGTCATGTTCTTCGGCGAGGGGATCCTCGCGGTGCTCGCCGGCATCGCGGCCCTGGTGTTCCTGACGAACAGTCCGCAGCAGGCGAAGTGGCTCGAACCGGGCGAGAAGAAGTCCCTCACCGCGGCGATGGCGCGCGAGGACACCGCCCGCAGCGCGGACGGCCCGACCGGCATCTGGAAGGCCATGGCGAGCGGCCGGGTCTGGTACTTCACGATCATCTACTTCTGCCTGCAGGTCGCCGTGTACGGCACGACGTTCTACCTGCCGCAGCAGGTCTCCTCGCTGCTCGGGCAGGACGTCGGGTGGCAGGTCGGCCTCGTGACCGCGATCCCGTGGCTCGTCGGACTCGTCGCCTGCTACCTGGTCGGCTCGAAGGCGGACTCCGTCGGTCGCCGTCGTCGCTGGGGCACCATGTTCTACATCACGACCGGGCTGTCGATCCTCGGGTCGGCGTGGGCCGGTGCGAACGGGCAGCCGATCCTGGGGATCGTGTTCATCACGCTGGCGGTCGCGAGCTTCCTGGCCGTCGGCCCGATCACCTGGGCGTACCCGACGGCGTTCCTCACCGGGGCAGCCGCTGCGGCGGGCATCGGCCTGATCAACTCGCTCGGCAACCTCGGCGGGTTCGTCGCCCCGATCATGCGCACGGCGATCAACGAGGTGGTGCCGACCGACAGCGGTGCGTTCGGGATCGTCTCGCTCGGGGTCCTGGCGTTCGTCGCGGCCGTGATGATCTTCTGCACGAAGTTCTTCCGGGGGTCGAAGGCGGATGATCTCCTCGACACCTCGCATGTCCGCACCACGACGTCGAAGGAGACGAACGCGTGACCAGACTGTTCAACGACCCGGCCGACTTCGCCGACGAGGCGACCGACGGTTTCGTCGCCGCGAACGAACGATGGGTGCGGAAGGTGCACGGCGGCGTCGCCCGCGCCACCACGAGCCCCGACGGCACGGTCGCCGTCGTGATCGGTGGCGGCTCGGGCCACTACCCCGCGTTCGGCGGGCTGGTCGGGCCGGGCCTGGCAGCAGGTGCCGCGATGGGCAACCTGTTCGCCAGTCCCAGCGCCCAGCAGGTCGCCGGCGTCGCGCGGGCCGCCGAGCACGGCGGTGGCGTGCTGCTGAGCTACGGCAACTACGCCGGTGACGTCCTGAACTTCGACGCCGCGGCCCGCACGCTCGAGGCCGACGGCATCCCGGTCCGGACCGTTCGCGTCACCGACGACGTGGTGAGTGCGCCCGCGGACCGCCCGCAGGAGCGGCGTGGCATCGCGGGCGACCTCTGCGTCTTCAAGGTCGCCGGCGCCGCCGCCGAGCAGGGCCGCAGCCTCGACGAGGTCACGGCCGTCGCCGAGCGCGCCAACGACCGCACGCGGTCGTTCGGCGTGGCGTTCTCCGGCTGCTCGCTGCCCGGCGCCGACGAACCCCTGTTCACGGTGCCCGAGGGACGGATGGCCATCGGCATGGGCATCCACGGCGAGCGGGGCATCGACGAGACCGACGTGCCGACGGCGTCTGAGCTGGCGTCGCTGCTGGTGACCCGACTGCTCGACGAGCTGCCGGCGAGCGTGACCCCCGACGGCGCGCGCGTCGTCCCGATCCTGAACGGGCTGGGCAGCGTCAAGTACGAGGAGCTCTTCGTCGTCTACCGCTCGGTGCAGCAGCGGCTCGCCGACGCGGGGGTCGTCATCGTCGAGCCCGAGGTCGGCGAACTCGTCACGAGCTTCGACATGGCCGGCGTCTCGCTCACCCTGTTCTGGCTCGACGACGAACTCGAGGAACTCTGGGCAGCGCCCGCCGACACCCCCGCGTACCGCAAGGGCGGCGCCGTCCCGCAGGAACGCGTCGACCCCTCCACCGTCGAAGCGGATGCCGAAGGAGTCGCCATCGGCGCTGCGAGCGACGGCTCGCGCGCGGTCGGCGAGCAGGCTGCGGCCGGCTTCGCCGCCGTCCGCGCGCTCCTCGACGAGCACGCCGACGAGCTCGGACGCATCGACGCCGTCGCGGGTGACGGCGACCACGGCATCGGCATGCAGCGCGGCGCGCACGCCGCAGACGCCGCAGCCACGGGAGCCGTAACCGCCGGCGCAGGTGTCGGTTCCGTCCTGTGGATCGCCGCAGACGCCTGGTCCGACAAGGCCGGCGGCACGTCCGGTGCGATCTGGGGAGCCGCCCTGGAGGCACTGGGTCGCGTCCTCGGGGACGACGAGCGTCCGTCGGCCGCCACGGTCCAGAGCGCGGTGCACGCCGCCACCGAGGCCGTCCTCGCGTTCGGTGCGACCGTCGGCGACAAGACCATGGTCGACGCGCTCGTGCCGTTCGACGAGGTGCTCCGCGCCCGGATCGACGCGGGAGCGTCGCTCGCGGACGCCTGGACGGACGCCGTCAGCGCCGCCCGCGAGGCCGCCGACGCCACCGCGTCGCTCGTGCCGAAGATGGGCCGCGCACGCACCCACGCCGAGCAGGCCGTCGGCACACCGGATCCCGGAGCGGTGTCGTTCGCGCTCATCGTGGAGACCCTCGCACCGTGATCACCATCGGGGTGTCGCTGAAGACGTACTTCTCGCACGCCCGGACCCTGGAGTGGGCCGCGGCCGTCGCGGAGATCGCGCGGCGGCACCCCGCGACGCGGTCGGGAGCGGCGACGCTGTTCGTGGCGCCGACGTTCCCGGCGCTCGTACCCGTGCGCGACGTGCTCTCCGGGTCGGGGGTGCTCCTCGCCGCGCAGGACCTGTCGTGGGCCGACGAAGGAGCGTTCACCGGCGAGGTCTCCGGCGCCGAACTGCGGGAGATCGGGGTCGACCTGGTCGAGATCGGGCACGCCGAACGACGCTCCCTGTTCCACGAGGACGACGCGACCGTCACGGCCAAGGTGCACGCGGCCTTCCGCAACCACCTGCGTCCGCTCCTCTGTGTCGGGGAGACGACCCGGGCCTCCCGGTTGGCGGAAGCCGTGGCGGAGGTGACCGCGCAGCTCGACCGTGGTGTCTCGACGGCCATCGCTGACGGACTGGCCGGGGCGCTGACCGTCGCCTACGAGCCGGTGTGGGCGATCGGTGCGCCCGCACCGGCGCCGGACGACCACATCGTGGCGGTGCTCGCGGGGATCGAGCAGCACCTCGCCACGCGACCCGAGCTGCGCGGGAGCACCGTGCTGTACGGGGGCAGCGCCGGGCCCGGTCTGCTCACCCGTGGGCAGGGGCGGATCGGCGGGTTGTTCCTCGGTCGGTTCGCGCACGACCCGGCTGCGGTCGAGGCGATCCTCGACGAGGTCGCAGCGGGCTAGGACCCGTCGCGGGTGCCCGCCAGCCCGTGGTCGTGCGCGTAGACCACGAGCTGCACGCGGTCCCGCAGCGAGAGCTTGCCGAGGATGCTCGAGATCTGCGTCTTCACGGTCGACTCGGTGACGTACTCCTTCGTCGCGATCTCGGCGTTCGAGAGCCCGCGCGACGCCCAGCCGAACACCACCCGCTCCCGCTCGGTCAGCGCCTGGAACTCGGACGGCTGCGGAGCCGGTGCCCTGGCGACGTCGGCCCCGAACAACTGCGCGAGGTCGTTCGGTGCGATGACGGAGCTGCCCTCGTGCACCGCCCGGACCGCGGCGAACAGGAACGTCGGCGTGGCGTCCTTGAGCAGGAAGCCGCTCGCGCCGAGCCGGATCGCGGTCGCGGCGGCGGGGTCGAGGCCGAACGTGGTGAGTACCACGACGCGGGGGAGCGGCCCCTCGACGGCACCGGAGAACAGCTGACGGACGGTCTCGACACCGTCCATGCCGGCCATCCGCATGTCGAGCAGCATCACGTCGGGCCGGAGCTCCCGGATGCGGTCGAGGGCCTCGGCGCCGTCGGAGGCCTCGCCCACCACGTGCATGTCGTCCTGGGCGTCGAGCACCACGCGCAGACCGGCGCGGAACAGCGCCTGGTCGTCGGTGAGCAGGATCCTGATCGGTTCGGTCATCGGACGGGTCCCCCTTGGACGTCGAACGGGATGCGGGCGCGTGCGGCGAACACGTCGTCCAGCGCGGCGGCGTCGAACGACCCGCCGAGTGCGGTGAGGCGGGTGTGCATGCCGTCGATCCCCCGGCCGGAGCCCCCGGTCGTGCCGTCGCCGACGACGTTCTCGACCTCGAGCACGACGTCGGCGCTCCGCCAGGTCTCACGGACCACGACGGGCAGACCCGGTGCGCCGTGCCGGAGTGCGTTGGTCAGCATCTCCTGCAGCACGCGTCGGGCCGCCGTACCGGTGTCCGGCCGGAGCGGGACCGGGACGCCACGCACCGTACGGTCGACGTCGACACCGGCCTCGCGGATGCCCTGCACGATCTCCTCGAGCGAGCCGGGGTCGGTCGTCTCCCCGGAGCCGTCGATGTGCCCGAGGACCTGCCGGACCTCGACCAGCGAGCTGCGGGCGGTGCTGGCGATGGTGGCACTGACCTCGCGGATGCGGGCCTCGTCGGCCAGGAACGGCACCGAGTCGGCCTGCGCGATGATCACCGCGAGCGAGTGGCCGACGACGTCGTGCACGTCACGGGCGATGTCCGCGCGGATGCGCTCGGACTCCGCGACGTCGATGGCGCGGGTGGCGGTGGCCTCGGCCTCGGTGGCGACGGCCTCGGCGCGCGACGCGGCAGCTTCGGCGTCGGCTCGACGGACGGATTCGCGGTCGCGCGACCGGAAGGCCCGGACGGCGACCCCGCCCGCCCACACCCCGAGGAGCGCGGCGACCGGTGCGGCCATCGCGAGGAACGCCTGGTCGCGGGGGCCGTTGAGCAGCACCAGGTACCGGAAGCCGGTGACGGCGAGGTAGAACGTCGCGCCGACACCCGCGACGAGCGCGAGCACCCCGGAGAGGATGACCTCGGTCCGGGTGCCGACCACGGCCGCGGTGCCGATGACGACGAAGATGGCGAGGTCGACGAGCGACGGGCGCTCGCCGCCGCCCACCTGGATGATCCCGAGGACGACCACCATCAGCATCGCCGCCGACGGGGAGACCCGACGCAGGGCGATCGCGCCGGCGGCGGCGAGCACCGCGAAGAAGCTCGCGTGCTCGAGCTCGACCTCGATCGGCAGCAGGAAGACCAACGCCGCCAGGACCGCCCACGCCACGTCGACGACGATCGAACGGGTGGCGAGCGGCCGGATGAACGTGCGCCGGTCCGTCACGGCTCGATCATCGCATGCCGCCCGCGCCGGGCGGCGTGCACCGACGTCACGCGCCCGGGGTCATGGCGGCGAGGGCGATGACGGTGGTGGCGACGATCGCGGCGCAGAGCAGCAGCGTGGCGATCGTGTGTTTCGTCGAGGACTCCATGTCACCAGACTCGCGGTCCGGAGTCGCCGGGGCATCGGGCGCAGGAGCGAAGCGCTTCGTCCCTGCGGGTGAAGCGAGATGCGACCACCCGGTACTCGGGGATCAGACCACGACGGAACCCCGCTGGCGGTGCGCGATCGAGACGGACTCGCCGGACACCGCGTTGAGCGGCGACGACAGGAACGCGATGAGGTCGGCGATCTGCTGCGGTGTCGAGTCGCCGGGGCCTCCGGGGCGGACCTCGGCGGACGGGGTGTCCGTCACGGTCCCGGGGTTGACGACGTTCACCGTGACCCCGGTGCCCGCCACGTCGTCGGCCAGGTTCTTCGCGATGACGCTCACCGCCGTGTTCCGGAGTGACGCCGTGATGTTGCCGGAGAAGTAGGCGTTCTGCCCGCTCACGACGACCACGCGGCCGAACCCGGCCTCGCGCTGGGCGGGGAGCACGGCGTTCGCGACGCGGAGGAACCCGAGCGCCTTGCCGTCGATCGCGTCGAGGACCTGCTCCGGGTCGGACTTCCGGGCCGGGTCGAGGGTGCTCGCGCTCGGGGCAGCGGTCACGACCAGCACGTCGATGCGCCCGTGCCGCTCGAGGACGGTGGCGATGCCCGCGTCCACGGAGTCCTGCGAGGCGGTGTCGATCGACACGCTGTCGTCGGAGTCGTCGGCGCTGCGGGACGCGACGACGACGGTCGCCCCCTCGGCCCGGAGGCGGTCGGCGACGGCGGCACCGATGTACCCCTTGCCTCCGACGACGAGTGCGACACGGTTCTTGAGTTCGAGGTCCACGCGCCCACGCTATGCCGATCACCGGGCCGAGGTCATGGGGCGCAGTGCGCGTGTTCTCGAATTCGAGACGACTCACCGCAACTGTCTCATCCTTGATACGATCGGGGGGTGCAGATCGACCAGGTCATCCCCGAACTCCGCGGCACCGCTGGCTTCGGTGCGACCCGGATCGCTGCCCGTTCCGGAGTGAGCCGGCCGACGGTCTACCGCATGCTCGGTGGCGCGTCGCCGCGGGTCGACGACCTCCGCGAGCTCGCCATCGCGGCGGGCTTCGACCTCGACGTCACCCTCTCCGTCCTCAGCGATCCCCTCGCAGCGGTGGCGGCGCGGTCACGGCTCGGCGATGACCGCCTGGCCGACTGGGCCGACCCCGCGTCCGAGTGGGTCGCACGTCTCGAGCGGTTCGTCGGGACTGCGGAGCACGCGGACGCTGCTGCCGTGATCGCGGAGGCCGGAGTTGCGGCCGGTCCGCTCAACCGGGACGGAACCGTCCTGCTCACCGCCGACGCGTGGGACATCGATCGCCTCGTGTCCGCCGGGCGTGCGTCGAACGCGCCGTGGGCGCTGTCCGGCTGGGCGGCGCTCGACGCGCTCGGCATCGGTGACGGCATGGTCGCGCCGACGATCGTCTGGACCGAGGATCCCCGCGCGTTCGCCCAGCTCCTCGGTGACACGTTCCGCCGCGGACGAGGTGAGGCCGTGGACGTCGCCGTCGTGCCCGCGCACCCGTCCGTGTTCATCGGCGCGACCGAGATCGAGGCGGTCCACCTCGTCGACCCACTCCAGGGCCTCATCGACGCCGCCGGCCTCGGGGAGTCCGCCCGGAGCGCAGTGGCGCAGTACGCGCGGGGTGGCCGGTGAGTCCGCAGCAGCCGTGGGACCTCCGCCCTGGCTCGTACGTCAAGCGGCCGGCGCGGCCGACGCCCGTCCCACCCGAGGAGCGCGCCGGATCGGTCCGGACGGCACCGGACGAGGCCCTCGCCGCGACCGGGGTGTCGTGGGACGCAGCCCGGATCGACCTCGGTCGCATCGGACGGTCGTCGTCCTCGCGTGCGCGCCACCGCTTCAGCGCCGTGCTCCCCGATCTTGTGTGGAACGCCGCAGCGCTCGAGGGGAACACCTTCACCCTGCCCGAGGTCCGGACGCTCCTGGACGGTGTCACCGTCGGCGGGCACCCCATCGAGGACGAGCGCCAGGTGTTCGCGCTCGTCGACGGCTACACGCATCTCGATGCGCTCGTCGCGTCACAGGGATTCGTGCTGTCGAAGGTCGTCTCGGACGACCTGCACGGCCGCGTCGCGGTGCACGAGGCCATCGAGTCCGGGGCCTTCCGCGGGGAGGGCGACGTCGGTGGCGGTGGAGCCGTTCGGTTGGCGTCAGGCGGCGTGGTCGACGGTGTGCCGCAGGACGAGCTCGAAGAGCGGTTCGCATCGATCTGTGCGTTCGTCGGAGCGCTGGAGGACCCCCGGGAACGTGCGCTCGCCTACTTCGCGGCGGCGACGCGCTCGCAGTTCTACTTCGACGGCAACAAGCGCACGGCTCGCCTGATGATGACGGGTCTGCTCATGTCGGAGGGGTACGACGCGGTGAGCATCCCGTTCGTGCGCCAGTTCGAGTTCAACCAGGCGTTGGACGTCCTCTTCACGCGGGACGATGCGACCCCGCTGATGGCGTTCGTCGCCGACTGCGCTGCGTCCTGAGCGAGGTCCTTCCTCACCCGAGCAGCGGCTCGAGCCGCGTCACCGCCCGGCGCAGGTGCACCAGTGCGTCCCCCGGCGACGACACCCGGGCCGCCGGCGCCGACAGGGTCAGCCCCGCCACGAGTTCTCCGCGCTCCCCGCGGACGGGCAGCGCCAGGCACCCGAACCCCGCCGTGAACGCGCCGACCTGGTGGACCGGTCCGAGGCCCCCTTCGGCGTGCAACCGCCCCATCGCACTCGACCCGGGTGTGGCCCGCAGCGCGGCTTCGTCGAGCAACGGGAAGTCCGGGTCGACGTCGATGTCGCGCACTCCGGCGGCGTCGTAGCGCGCCAGGTGCACGCCCGCCCGGACGGCGGAGCGGACGTCGGCGAGCACCGACCGCACGGCCCGGGGCAGCGGAGCGAGCGTCGGCGCGGGCGACACCCCGGCCAGGTCGGCGACCTTGTGGCCGAGGGCGAAACCGCGCAGGTCCGGCAACCGGACGAGGTACTCGTCCTCGACGAGCAGCGTGATGAGCCGGTAGGTGGTGGCCCGCGGCATCCCGAGGGCGTCCGAGATCTGCTGGGCGGTGACACCCGGTCCCGCGTGCGCGGCGGCCTCCAGCACCGCGAGGGCGTTCTGGATCGCCTTCGGCTGCCGCGCGCGGAGTCCGGGTTCGCTCACCGCACCTCCGCCTGGTGGCCGGTTCCGGCGGACGGACGGGAGGCCCCCAGCAGGTCCGCCTCGACCGGCACGTCGTACACGGCGCGGCTCCGACCCCGCCGCCAGGGTCGCCGACGCGTGGCCACCAGGAACGCGACCACCACCGCGGCGACCGTCCCGACGGCGAGGGCGACGGCCGGCCAACGGGACGACGCGGCCTCGACCCCGAGGTAGGTGAGCAGTACGGCGGTCAGCAGGACCCCGGTCGTGACGGCGACCACCGCGACCCCCGCCGTCAGCTCGCCGATGCGCCGCAGGAACACGGGGGCCGCGAAGCACGTCAGGGCGTACGCGGCGATGTACCCGAGGGCGGCGACGACGAGCTCGGCCTCCATCAGCGTCCACGTCGGGATCCCGCTCGCCAGGCCCAGGACCGGCAGCACCGTGAGCACGCCGCACGCGACCGCGCCGGCCACGAACGGGGTCCGGAAGCGCGGCGACGCCCGACCGAGCACCCGGGGCAGGACCCCCTCGCGGCCCATCGCGAACAGGACCCGCACGAGCGCCGTGGTCGAGGCGATCGCGCACGCCGCGAACGACGCCGCGATCCCGAGGTCGAGTGCCCACCCGATCCACTGCATGCCGAAGGCGTTCGCCAGCTCGTTCACGGGCGAGGCGCTCGACGCGAGGTCGGCGCCCACGGCGGCGAACCCCATCTGCTGGGCCGCAGCGCTGACCACGTAGAGGACGCCGGCGACCAGGACGGTCCACGAGATCGCTCGGGGGATCGCCTGGAACGGGCGCCGGGCCTCCACACCGAGCACCGACGCGCTCTCGAACCCGACGAACGCGGTCACGGCGAGGGCGGTGCCGACCGCGAACGATGCCGGCTGCGTCGGCCCGAGGGCGACGGCGGAGGCGTCGGCCGGGTGCAGGCGCGCGACCAGCGCGACGATCAGGACCACGATGACCGCCACCGACAGCGACTCGACGAGCAACGTCAGCCGGGTCGACAACCGGACCCCGAGCGCGATCACCGCGAAGACGGCCGCGCCCATCACCAGCACCACGACGATCGTGACCAGGGCGTCGTCGCCGGCGGCCGGCACGAAGCGGGACAGCAGGTAGTCGAGGTAGTAGCCGCTGCCGGTGAGCGAGAACATCGCGATGAAGCCGTACCCGAGCAGCAGGGCTGCGCCCGCGACGACCCCGGCGACCGGGCCGAGCCCGAGCGAGACGTAGGTGTAGAGCGACCCGGTGCCGGCGACGCGTCGGACGAACTGGTTCACCGTCCGCCCGACCAGGAACGACAGCGCCATCGCTGCCAGGAGCGACCACGTGGCCCCCTGGCCGGCGACCGTCGCGACGAGGACCGGGATCGTCGTCGCGGCGGCGGACGGTGCCACGGCCGACACCGACTGGGCGAGGACGTCGACCGGGCCGATGCTCCGCCGCGACAACCCGTCGACGGGGGAGCGCGTGCCGACGCCGGGCACCCGTGGCGGGTCGGCGATGGCTCGGTCGAGCGCGGTCATGCGGCAACCGTAGGGCTGCGCCGTTGCGCCCGTGTCTCGGTGGTGTTTCGGCCCCGTCTCACGCAAATGAGACGCCTCCGACGAGCACGTCCCATTCGGCGGCGACAGGGCTTCACGCCGGTGGAACGGCACCGCAACGGCGGCGCGGGACCGTGGTCACACCCAGCACCACCACCAGCGATCCCCACCCACCCGAACTGGAAGGCCACGATGTCCAGCATCACGAAGGACCCCGCGTCACTCGGAGCCGCACCCGCGCCGCAGCGGACCATGCGCGGCTCGCTCGGCGTCACCGCGATCGTGTTCATGGTCGTCGCGGCCGCCGCACCGCTCACCGTCGTCGGCGGCGCCGCCCCGCTCGGCATGCTGCTCGGCAACGGCGTCGGGTTCCCGTCGCTGTACGCCGCGTCGGCCGTCGTGCTGCTGCTCTTCTCGGTGGGCCTGGCGGCGATGACCCGGCACGTGCCGCGGCCCGGCGCGTTCTTCACGTTCGTCGGGCACGGGCTCGGTCGTCCGGCCGGCGCGGGAGCCGCCACGCTGGCGCTCCTGACGTACACGACCATCCAGGTCAGCGTGCACGGGTACATCGGGTACCTGCTCGGCGTCACCGTCACGGGTCTCGGCGGACCGGACATCCCCTGGTACGTCTGGTCCCTGGTCGTCGTCGCCCTGGTCGGGATGCTCGGCTACCGGCACATCGACCTGTCGAGCAAGGTGCTCGGCGTGATGCTCGTCGGCGAGGTCGGCATCGTGCTCGTCCTGGTCGCCGCGATCGTGTTCCGCGGCGGGGCCGACGGCCTGTCCCTCGCACCGTTCGAGCCGACCCAGATCATGTCCGGGTCGCCCGGCGTCGGGCTGATGTTCGCCATCGCCGCGTTCATCGGGTTCGAGGCCACCGCGATCTTCCGCGACGAGGCGAAGGACCCGGAGCGGACCATCCCCCGTGCGACGTACACGGCCGTGATCGGCATCGGTGTCTTCTACACACTCGCGTCGTGGGGTCTCGTGATGGCGTGGGGCCCGGACGGCATCCTCGCCGAGGTCGCGAAGGACCCGGGGTCGCTCATCCTCACCACCGCCGCGCAGTACATCGGCAGCGCCGGGGAAGCCGTGCTCAACGTGCTGCTGCTGACGAGCATGTTCGCCTGCGTCCTGTCGTTCCACAACGTGATCACCCGGTACCAGCACTCGATGGCGAACGCGTCGCTGCTGCCCGGCCGGCTCGGCGACGTGCACCGGAAGCACGCGTCGCCGCACACCTCGAGCCTGGTGCAGACCGTCACCGCCGCCGTGCTGATGGTGCTGTTCGCGGTGCTCGGCCTCGACCCGGTGCTGCAGGTGTTCAGCTGGTTCGCCGGCGTCGCCACCCTGGGCGTCGCGATCCTGATGGCCGCGACGAGCCTCGCCGTCATCGTGTACTTCCGCCGCAACCCCGGGGACCGGCGGGTCTGGAACACCATCGTCGCGCCCGTCCTCGGGTTCCTCGGGCTCGTCGCCGCTGCCGTCCTGATCTGGGTGAACTTCCCGACGCTCGTCGGCGACGTCGACGCCTCGGGCGCGAGCGTCTTCGGCGTCGTGAGCATCGTGCTCACCGGCCTGGTCGTGGTCGTCCCCGTCATCGGCGTGGTGCAGGCGGTGGTGCTGCGACGCCGCAGTCGGAGCCGCTACGAGCTGATGCTCGACCGTCTCGCCACCGAGAGCTGACCCGCCGGGCGCACCACGCGCCTCCCGGCCGAACCGACCTGACCCCACGCACGACGCAACGCGCAAGGAGCACCACGCACATGACGATCACCGACCCGACCACCGTGACCACCGACGCAACCACCACCGCGCACCCGCTCGGCAGCCTGACGCCCGACGAGTTCACCGCCGTCCGCGACCTCGTCACGGCGCAGCCGGACTGGACCGACACCACCCGCTTCGCCTACGTCGGCCTCGAGGAGCCGCACAAGCAGGAGGTCCTGGCGTGGCAGGCCGGCGACGGCCCCCTGCCGGACCGCACGGCGCGGGTGATGCTGCTCGACATGGCGACCGGTCGCTCCACCGACCGCGTCGTGTCGATCAGCACCGGCGCGGTGCTGCGGACCGACGTGCTGGACGGGTCCCGTGGCCAGCTGCCCGTCCTGATCGAGGAGTTCGACGCCGTCGGCGAGATCGCGAACGCGGACGAGCGCTGGGTCGCCGCCCTGGCGAAGCGCGGACTGTCCGCCGACGAGGTCAAGTGCGTGCCGCTGTCCGCCGGGTACTACGACTACCCGGAAGAGGTCGGTCGGCGCATCCTGCGCGTGCTCGCCTTCAAGCAGGACCACCCGGCCGACCACGTGTGGGCGCACCCCGTCGACGGCCTGTCGGCGTACGTCGACGCGGCGAACCGGGCCGTCACGCGGATCGTGGACGTGGCGGACATGCCCGTGCCGACCACCTCGGGGAACTTCGACGACCCGGCGATGCAGGGCGAACCGCTCGACCTCAAGCCGATCGTCATCACCCAGCCCGAGGGGCCGTCGTTCCGCGTCGACGGCGAGTTCGTCGAGTGGGCGAACTGGCGGTTCCAGGTCGGCTTCGACGCCCGCGAGGGACTCGTGCTCCGCCAGCTCTCGTGGCAGGACGGCGAGCGGCTGCGCCCGATCGTGTACCGGGCGTCGATCGACGAGATGCTCGTGCCGTACGGCGACCCGTCTCCGGTGCGGTTCTGGCAGAACTACTTCGACACCGGCGAGTACCTGTTCGGTCGGTTCGCGAACTCGCTCGAGCTCGGCTGCGACTGCGTCGGCGAGATCCAGTACTTCGACGCCGTCCTGGCCGACGAGCTCGGCAACCCGCAGACCATCCGCAACGGCATCTGCATGCACGAGGAGGACTTCGGCACGCTCTGGAAGCACGGCGACATCTACACCGGCTCGCAGGAGGTCCGTCGGTCCCGCCGCCTGGTGATCTCGTTCTTCACCACCGTCGGCAACTACGACTACGGCTTCTACTGGTACCTCTACCTGGACGGCACGATCGAGTGCGAGGCGAAGCTCACCGGCGTGCTCTTCACCAGCTCGTACCCGGGGCGCTCGGAGTCCGGCGACGACTACCCCTACGCCTCCGAGGTCGCCCCCGGCCTCGGTGCCCCGTACCACCAGCACCTGTTCTCGGCGCGACTCGACATGATGGTCGACGGGCTGTCGAACGCCGTGGACGAGGTCGACGCCGTGCGGGTGCCGGTCGGACCGGGCAACGAGCACGGCAACGCGTTCACGAAGTCGGTGACCCGGATCGCGTCGGAGTCGTCGTCGGGTCGTCTCGCCGACGCGTCCAAGGCGCGCACGTGGTTCGTCTCGAACACCGAGGAGCGCAACCACCTCGACCGCCCCACCGGCTACGTGCTGTACCCGCAGGACGCCCCGGTGCTGCTCGCCGACGACTCGTCCTCCGTCGCCGCCCGTGCCGAGTTCGCCCGCAAGCACCTGTACGTCACGCAGTACGACCCGGCGGAGCGCTTCGCCGCCGGCGACTTCGTGCACCAGAACCCCGGCGGCGACGGGGTAGCCCGGTACGTCGAGGGGGACCGACCGCTCGACGGCGAGGACATCGTGCTCTGGCACACCTTCGGCCCGACGCACTTCCCGCGGCCCGAGGACTGGCCCGTCATGCCGGTCGACTACGCCAAGTTCACGCTCAAGCCGTACGGGTTCTTCCCGCGGAACCCGGCGCTGAACGTGCCGGCGGCCATCGGGGCGTCCGCCGGGTCGCACTGCTCGCACCACGTCTCCGGCGCCGTCGGGGCCGCACACGACGCAGCCGAGCACCAGCACGACCACGGGCACGGACACTGACGTGACCGACCTGCTCGGGCTCGCCGCGATCGTGCCGGCGTCCGCCGGGGCCTGCTGCACGGTCGGGGCGTGGCGCCCCGGCCGTGCGGTCGACGTGGTGGCGGCAGTGGTGATGGTGGCCGCGATGGTGGACGGGGCCTTCGGTCCGCGCGTGCTGCCCGGGGTGCTCTGGTTCGTGGTGCTCGCGCTGCTGGCCGTCGTGGTCGCCGCGGTGCACCGGGTGCAGAGTGCGTCCGGTGCGTCCGGTGCGTCCGGTGCGTCCGGTGCGTCCGGTGCGTCCGGTGCGTCCGGTTCGGACGGGAGGCCCGGGTCGGCTCCGTCGGTCCGGGTCGCGTCGGCGCACGGTCGGTTCGGGCGACTGCACGCGGCGCTCGGTCTGCTGGTGATGGGCGCGCTGGGCGTCGGCATGGCGCACGACCCCGGCATGACCGGCATGGCGAGTGTCGGCATGCACGGACACGGCGGTGCGGTCGCGGTCACGTGGCAGGTCGTCCTCGGCGGCCTGACCACCGGCTACCTGCTGCTCACCGCCCACATGGTGCGGGACGGCATCCGGCGTCGGACCCGCGCGCTCCCCGTCGTCGAGACGCTCGCCATGGGGATCGCGGTGGCGGTGATGGCCGCAGCGATGGTCTGACGGCTCCGGAAGGCATCCCGCGACGATGGAACCGCCGCGGGATGCCTCGAGCACCTAGCCCTTCCGCCCCAGGTCGTACAAGAACCGCGCCACGGTCACGAGCAAGCTCGCGATCCCCAACCACGGAACCTGACGCCTGCGGTCGGACTCGTTGTCCTTCGACATCGAGTCCTCCTCTCGGTGTCAGCCGGCCGACACGAAAGAGCGGAGAGCCAGGGATGCGTACGCGAGCGTGCCCGCGTACACTTGCTCCCGAGCGCTCAGCTCGGGAAGACTTGTTTCCCTGGCTTTCCACTCGGAGAGCTGATCGAAGCCCACCACCGTTGCTGCGGTGGTGGGCTTCAACTTTGCCCGGATGCACTCCCCGGCGAAAGTGGCATCTGATGTGCAGCGTATCGGAGGGTCTTCGACCGCAGGCCCCCGCCGCGCGCTGATGTGCGAAGCGAACGGTTCGGCGCGCGAAACGTACAGTCTGCGAATCGTTCGTTGCGGAAAACGTTCACGTCGTGAAAGAGTTCGAGCGTCCGCAGGGGACGAACGGCCGCAGAAGGGCGGGATCAGACATGCACAGCACGTACTCCGGGATGCCTCGGGCGGCACGGATCGGCGGCAGCCACACCCGCATCGGTCTGACCGACCCGGCCGTCATCGATGCCTACGTCGAGCGCCGCATCGAGGACCCGTCGCTCCTCGCCGGTCGCGCCGAGCCGGCGTACGCCGACTTCTTCACCGTCCCCGCCGCGTAGCAAGGAGCGCATGATCACATGCCGTTGACCGTCGTCCGTCGAGAGCACGTCCACCTCTACGCCCACGAGCCCCGATCCGAGGCAGCGAAGACCGCCGTCGACGCCCTGCTGCGCCTCCAGCACGCCGAAGAGCAGCAGATCGAGTCCGCACGCATCGAGAGCGGGCTGAGCAAGAACGAGTCCCTGGCGATCCGGTACATGCTCCAGGCCCACCGCGACGGCCGCACCATGGGCCCCAAGGACCTCGCCGTCATGCTCACCGTGTCGAACGCCTCGGTCACGAAGCTCGTGGACGCGCTCGTCGACAAGGAACTCCTCGTCCGCACCGCGCACCCCACCGACCGTCGTGCGCAGGTCCTCGAACCCACCGACCTCGCCGCCGAGAAGATCGATGCCTCGTACGCCCGCTTCCACGAGGCCGTGGTCGGGGTCCTCGACCACCTGTCCGACGCCGACAACGCCGTCCTCGCGGAGTCGCTGACCAGGATCGTCGACGCGCTCGCCGACGGTGAGCCGGCACCGGTCGACGAGTACACCGTCGACGACCAGGACTGACGAGCCCGGGGCTGAAGCGAACCGGGCCGACGCGACGCGACCGAGGCGGGCGACGCGAGCACCCGTCGACGGGAGGCGCGGTACCGGATCTGAACTGGTCCCGGTTTGTTGGACCGTGAAGTCAGATTAGGCCGCGAGGGCGTGAGCTCGGTATTGAACCGGGCTCATGCCCTCGAGTCGTGCTTGGGAGCGGTCGGTGTTCCACCAGGTGATGTAGTCGTGGATCGCGGTGTCGAGCGTGGTGATGCTGTCGAAATGGGTTGGGTGGAACATCTCGGCTTTCAGATGGCCGAAGAAGTTCTCGATGATCGCGTTGTCGTGGCAGTTGCCCTTTCGTGACATCGACTGGGACGCGCCGGCAGCTGCCAGCAGTGACCGCCAGGACCGGTGCTGGTAGTGGATGCCCTGGTCCGAGTGCACCAGCGGTGCCGCCCCGAGTGCGGTGTGGAGTGCGTCGCGGAGCGAGCCGTGGGTGAGTTCCAGGGTCGGGGACGTTCCGGTTCGATAGGCGATGATCTGCCGGTCGAAGAGGTCCATCACTGGTGACAGGTAGAGCTTGTGCTCACCGACCCGGAACTCCGTCACGTCCGTGACCCATTTCTGGTTCGGCGCTGTCGAGGTGAAGTCCCGGTTCAGCAGGTTCGCTGCAACCTTGC